>DVDX01000014.1 GCA_015295985.1 Synechococcus sp. M44_DOE_062
AGGGAGTGTTGGCTGGGAGTCGGTTTATCAGTGGTTTTGGGCCTGGTCAGCACTCCTGGTCGGGCCAATGGTGCAGAGCATTTCGTTCCGGCAAGAGGGGAAGCTTGTCTGGCTGCTCCCCAGGTTTGGGCCAAAGCTCTAACGGAGCAGTTGCCTTTGTTTCTCAATCTGGCCTTGAGCCGCTCTCGCTCTGAGTTTCAGGTTGTGCTTGTGGGGAAGCCGGAGGTTGAAATACTCTCTCCAAAGTCTCCGGCCCACTTACGCGAACAGGAGCTGGCTCAGGTTTTGCCGGACAGCGCAACCGCTGCTTCTCCAGAGGCTTTTCGGCTGTATTTCACCACGTTGGAGCGCCGCTTGGTCTTGGCAACCCCTGCGGAAAGCAGCGCCAACCCCTTGGCCGGTCGGCGTAGCGAAACTCTGCAACTGGCCTACGAGGCTTATGTCCTGCGGGCCGATCCTGGGGATCCCTGGCAGTTGGTGCGTCTGCAGGTAACCGGATCGGGGATCCCCATTCGCGATGTAACGAATGGACTTACTGCCCAAGCCATCCGCCGCTGGCAGCAGTCGGGTTGCCCCTTGACGGGCGATCTAGAGTTGACTAGAGCTTCTTTTTAGGCGGGGAGATCCTCTTTTGGAAGTGAAGTGATGAAAGGGCGCTTTTTCTCCCCAACCGGCCAAGAGTAGAGGACGTTGGATGTTCTGCTGCCGTTCGAGTGCCCACTCCGTGTGGGGGCAGTGCTCCGTGCCGCTCACGCCAACAGGCTAGAATTGACCGATGAAGTTTCCCCCCGCCACACCCCGCCCGGGCAAGCGGCTGCCCCGCGGCTCATTTCCCCGGCTGAGGTCGTCCAACACGGACAAACCTTGCCGTCGGCGTCTGGTTGGTTTTGGTTTCATGGGCCACTGGCTGCTTTGGGGAGGGATGGGCCTTCTTTTGGGGCAGCGACTCCGCTCTTGGGGGCAACCGGCTCCTCTGCAGTGGTGGCGCGTTTTGCCGGTGAGCGGCTCTGAGGGATCCCTGACTTTTGTCCAACCGGAACTGCCGCTCTACCACTCGTTCGCGTCAGTGATGCGAAGCACTTTTGCGGACGGGCTACTGCCCTGGCCGGCTCAGGGAACCGGGATCCCGGCTGAAGGGATCCTGCAAATCTTCTCGGCTGTAGCCTGCTTGGCCATTCTGCTGCTGTGCTGGAGCTGGGGCAATTTCTGGAGTGCTGGGCTGTGGGGACTCAGCCCCTGGGTGTTGACCCAAGGGTTGGAGCCGGGCAGTGAGATTTTGGGCAGCCTGGTTTTGCTTTGCAGTTGTGGTGTTGGGCCGGGATCCACCTTGCGCTGGTGGGGTCTGGCCTTAGCCTGTGCCCTGTCCTATAAGGTTTGGCCCTTGGCTTTGCTCTGGGCAGGGCTGTGGACGAGCCAGCAGTGGCCGCGGCAACCGTTGCGTTCGCGTCAGCGGCTCGGAATATCAGGACTGCTTTTGCTGCTGCTGGTGATGGGCCTTTCCTGGCTGGGACGGTTTGATTTGCCGGCTACCTCTGCTGAGGTGATTCCCTATCCTCTCAGCTCCCAAAGTGGCTTGGCTGTTTTGGCTACTTTGATGCTGCCCTTGGGGTTGAGCTTGGTGCGGCTGGGCTGGCCCTGGGCGGAACGGCAACAAGCCCTGCTCAGCTTGGCCGGCTTGGGCCATGTCCTCTGGATGGGAGTGCTGGCAGCAGTGTTTTGGGATCCCCAAGTGAACACCCTACAGCAAAGTGCTCGCTGGGGCTTGGTGGTGCTCCCCTTCCTGTGCCTGAGCGCCGGTGGTGTCTTGGCAGAGATCCCCTACCGGAGCTGGCGGCGGGTTTTGGGATCCCTACTCTTGGGCAGTTCTTTCTTGTTATCGTGGCAGGCATTGGCCTAGGCTTATTTTTTCATCTATGACTGAGACCTCGTTATCGCTACGCGACGCTTTTGCGAACGCAAAGGCGCCGGAGGTGGGGGGCCCTTTTCGGCCCATGTTGCAAACCCTATTTGCCCAACGGGCTCAGGCTGTGATCCCTTCTCCTTTCGGGGCGGAGATCCCAGGTGCGGTGCCGGTGGTTACCAGTTTTACTTTCGGGCTGGCGGATCCGCGTCTGTTTCCCAAGACCGACTTGGCGCGGGCCACGGCAGAGGTGTTGGCAGAGGATGGAGACAATGCCCTCAATTACGGCGGCACGTTTGCCGGGCTCATCGACGTGGTGCTGCAGTTGATGCGGGATAGAGGGGTAGAGGCCCAGCCAGAAAACCTACTGATCGGCTATGGCTCTGGGCAGATCCTCGGCCTATTGCCTCAGGTCTTTGTGGAGCCAGGGGATGTAGTCATTGTGGAAGGACCCACCTTCATGGGGGCTGTCAGCCGTTTTGCGGCGGCAGGGGCACGTCTGATCTCGATCCCGGTGGATGGGGAGGGCATGGTGGTGGATCACTTGGAAGAGGTGCTGCGCGATCTGGCTCGCCAAGGGATCCGCCCCCGATTTGTCTATACCATTCCCACCTTCCAGAACCCCAAAGGCTGCACCCTCTCTGGGCCACGGCGGCAGAAATTGGTGCAGTTGGCGGCTGAGTACGGTGTGGTGGTGGTGGAGGACGATGCCTACTACGACCTGCGCTTTGCCGGGGATCCCTTGCCCAGCTTGGCTTCCCTGGATCAGGAAGGTTGGGTTCTGCACGTGGGCACCTTCTCCAAGATCGTGGTGCCGGGAGTACGGGTGGGCTGGGCCTGTGGTCACCCTGAGATCATCCGCCGTTTGGAGATGTTTCGCAGCGAGGGATCCCTGGGGCCCTTTTTGGGACGAGTAGTGGCCCGCTATTGCGGGGAGGGCCGTCTGCAGAGCCACATTCAACTCCTCACCCGTCGCTACCGAGAAAAGTGCCAGAGGATGCTGGAGGCCATCGCTCAACATTTTCCCCCCGAAGTCAAGGTGGAGGCCCCTGAGGGTGGATTCTTTGTCTGGTGTGAGCTGCCCCCTTCCCTAAGCGCCAGCACCTTGTTGCAGGCTACCCGCGCCCTGGGAGTCACCTTCCTACCGGGCACCCACTGCTTTGCCGATGGCCAAGGAGACCATGCCCTGCGCCTGGCCTTCAGCTATCAACCTGAGGAGCGCATTGTCAGTGGGATCCAGACCATTGGGGAACAACTGCACAGACTGATGCACTCTCGCGTCACCTGCTCCCCACAGCCTTAGCCACGCGCCGGAAAAATTGCCCAATGCCCTTCACTAGGTTGGGGGCAGATTCTGGACGAGCTGGGATCCCTGCCACGAGGGTGTAGTAGTCATCCAAGAGGGTGTGCTCTTCTGGAGAGACCGTGTCGTCGGCCATCATCAGGTTGCCGATTGCTCCCAAAAGTTGCATGCGCTCGGTTTCGCTAGCCTGGGCTAGATAATCGGCCATCCAGCGCTCGGTTTGCTCCATCGGGATGGGCTCTTGGATCAGTTCTCGCAGCTTGGTATCGTGCTCTAAGCCATAGCGGCGCAGCAGGGATCCCAAGTAGGCCAATTCCTGGGGTTCCAAATGCCCATCGGCCCAAGCAGAGCCGGCCACAATTTTGAGCATGAGCTGGTGTTGAGTTGTAGGGTTCATGGTGGGATCCCTTGCTGAGAACTGTGGTTGCTACGCGACACTTCCGCGATCCCGCGATCCAGAGACCTTAGAGGCTGCAGAGTGGAGGGGATGAACAGCTTCAACTATAGCCAGACCTTGGGTGAGCCATCTGCGTTTGGGTCAGCGGTGCGGAGCCCTTTTTTCGGCTAGGATCGTTATCTGTATTCACGAACACTGAGCTGTTCGCGTTAGCGGGACGGAGTCCTTGCGCGACAGTGGGATAGAGTCCTTTTTCTTGCTCCCTTCTTGCAATGCTGAGCCCTTCTCCTTGCCAATGGGATCTTGCCATTCCGGCCCCAGGTCGGTTGTACCGCGGCAGCGGCATTCTGGAAGCCGTACCCCTCACGGTGCTGGGATCCCGCGTGCTGGTGATTGGGGGGGAACGCTCCTTGGCCGTGGTTGAGGCCCCTCTGAAGCGCAATTTCGTCCGGGATCCCGTCGTCCAAGTCCACTGGACCACCTACGGGGTAGACTGCAGCGAGTCCGAGCTGGCGCGTTTGCAGGCCCTGGCAAGGGCGGAGTTGGTAACCGGCATTTTGGGGGTAGGCGGGGGCAAGGCTCTCGATACAGCCAAGCTGGTGGCCCACCGGCTGGGGATCCCTGTGGTTACCGTGCCCACCTCTGCTGCCACCTGTGCTGCCTGGAGTGCCCTATCCAATATCTACTCTGACAGCGGCGCTTTTCAGCGGGATGTGGCCTTGGATCAGGCCCCAGCCGCCTTGATCTTGGACTACGACCTCATTCGTCAGGCTCCCCCTCGCACCTTGGTAGCCGGGATCGGAGATGCCTTGGCCAAGTGGTACGAGTCTTCTGTCAGCAGCGGCGCATCGGAAGATGCCTTGGTGATTGGGGCAGTGCAGCAAGCCCGTGTCTTGCGGGATTTGCTTCTCCAGCAATCGGCGGCGGCCCTGCGGGAGCCGGGCGGAACTGCTTGGAAGCAGGTGGTGGATGCCTGCATTTGCCTGGCAGGGATCGTTGGCGGCATGGGTGGAGCCAAATGTCGAACAGTGGCCGCCCACGCTGTCCACAATGGGCTAACCCATTTGCTGGGGCATCGCGCCACCCTGCACGGAGAAAAAGTAGCTTTTGGTATCCTGGTGCAGTTGCGCCTGGAGGAGATCCTGCAAGGAAACCAGTTGGCGCTGGCAGCACGTACCCAGTTGCTGACCTTTTACCGGCAGGTGGGGCTGCCCCTCAACTTGCAGGATCTCAAGCTGGGTCACTTGGGATCCGCCGACCTGCTGCAAGCCGCCCAAGTGGCCTGCCAGCCAGGATCCGATATTCACCACCTACCCTTCCCCGTCAGTCCTGAAGCCCTGCTGGTTGCCCTCACCACCACCGATCTAACCAGCTCCAACCCTGTTCTGCCTCGGGTCTAGGTCATTGCCCCTGGCAGAGGATCACCTGCCTGCTATCAAACTCCGTCGGTACGGGCCTGAGTGGCCATCATGCGCAGGCGGGCTTCGCCATAGGTTGCAAAGGTAGCGCCGGCAAAGATCAGAGCCCCATCCAGCCAAGTCCATCCATCGGGGAGCTCAGCCAGCACCCAAAACCCAATTAGGCTGGCCCAGAGCAGACGAGAAAAATCTAAGGGCACGAGCAGGGTCAACTCAGCCACCTTGTAAGCCTGGGTGAGAGCCACCTGCCCAATGCTGCCCAGCAACCCCATGGCCATCATCCACAGCCACTGTTCGGGGGAGGGCCATGTCCAAACCCAAACGGCAGCCAGAAACGAGAGAGGGGTTTGCAGCAGGCCCATGTAGGCCGTGATGGTGAGGCTGGACTCAGTACGGGAGAGGATCTTGAGCACAATGGTCACCCAAGCAAAGAGGGCAGCAGCCGCCAAAGCCAACCCCACGCCCAGGGATAGCTCCCAAAACCCTGGCCTCACGAGCCCCAAAGCCACCCAGCGGTAGCGGGACATGCGCTCTCCCAACACCAACACCGCCATCAAGCTGGCAAACAAGAGCTGGACAAAGCTGAGCGCCGTAGCTTCCGCCAAAGGCAAGAGGCTGGCCGCCCAAAAGGAGAGCAGCATCCCCACCGTGCTGATTGCCGAGCGTAGGAGTTGACATACTCCCCTGCCTAAAGGCAGTGGATTCTTGTTCCTGGTTCGGCGACAGCACTTACCGTGTCGGGTTGCCCCTCTACGACAGCGGTGCTTGTCGCGGCAGCGGGCCTTAGGCCTTTCTCCCCAGGCGTTCCCTCTAGCGCTCCGCGCCGCTGACGCGAATGCGAGGCAGTTCCCTTATGCCCTAAGGTACCGTTGCGAACAACAACCACAAAACTTGTTGAGTTGAATCCAGTCGCGAGACTGTTGGGTTTAAGGCCTACGGCCCGCTTGCGCAAATAGAGCGGTTGACTACCCTGCCACTGCATACAATGTAACACAAAGCCGCCCTAGTCGCGTCAGCAGGCCGTAGGTCTTATTGCTCCGCAACGCTATCGCGACAGGGCGGGGCTTTAGACCCAGTTTTTCGGTAAAAGTCCATCTTGGTGGTGCGCAAAGACTGGATCCCAGCCCGCAACACCAGCGGTGACAGGGTGAGAAACCCGAATAGGTTGCGCAAAAACACAATCTGAAAAGGATGAAGGGCGGGAGTGTTGAGCCGGATGATCGCCCCTAAACAGGCAAAGCAAGCGGTGGCCAGCAGCTTTAGGGCAACTCCCCGCCAGATCCTCGTTTTTCCCCACCCTGCGAAGCGGCCCAGCTGGTGGCGATACCCCATCTTCAAAGTCACAGCTCACACCCAAACGGTTTAGGCACTAAGTTTTAAACCTTGGACTCTTAGCTTAAACGGACTTCCAGGGATCCGACCTGCGTCCCTAGGCACTCCTCACCCTCCGCCGATCCCCCTGATCCTTCTCGCCAGGGGGAAAAGAGGGGATCCCAAGACATAACCATTTCAAGTAGCCATGAAACAACTCGCCCCCCACAGATCCTTGGGAGAGGGGCTGGGGGTGAGGGAGAAGACCGGCTGGAATCTCTAGGTTTGCTTAAGAATTTCTTGCAGGTAGCCGATGACCGTTTCCGGCTTGAGATGGGCCATGCAGGGGTGGCCTTCCACCAGGCAGGCTTCGTTCTTGAACTTGTTGTCTACACAGACCCGGCACTTGTAGGCGGTTTGGGTGAGGTAAACGTGGGGCAGACGAGGAGCCCATAGCCGTACCGGGCTGGCCCCATCCCCCTCGGCATCGTTGCCAAACAGGGCAATGGTAGGGCAGCCCACCGCTGCTGCAATGTGCATCGGCCCTGCATCCACGGAGATACAAACCCGCGCCTGCTTCAGGGCCCCCGCCAGCTCGATGAGGCTGGTTTTGCCCCGCAGGTCAACCATTCCCGTTTGCGCCAGCAGTTCATCTTCACCGCTACCACCGTGGTAAAGGGATCGCTGCAGCTCCGGCGCACTGCCAATCAACCCCACCTGCAATCCCTGTCCCTGGCACCACTGGATCACCTGCCGCCAGTAGTCCAGGGGCCACATCTTGGCACGGCGGGTGGTGGTGATGTGCACCAAGACCTCTGGCACCGGAAAATTGGGATCCCGGCTGGGCAGCTCTAGGCGAAAAAAATCCGTCTCCACATAGGCCAGGCGACAGAAGATCTCGGCGATGTAGTTGCTGGTGAGGATGTCTTTGTAGCGCTGTAAAAACTCCAGGCTGTTCCAGTCGTCGTCTTGGAGCATGCGCTGCACTGGGTCGGAGCCGGGATCCAACTTGCGGCGAAAATCCAAAGTCAAACCAGCCCCGGCAATGTATTGAGGACGCAGCGCCGTCACCGCCACCAAGTTGAGCTCGCTGAACTCGTCGCAGTTGATGGCCAGATCGTAGGGCCCGGCCTGAGCCACCCGTTCTCGCACAGCAGCCGTCAGGGCCTCAAGGTAGTCGGGGCGGCGGCTATAAAGAGGAAAGCTAAAGTCAATGTAGGGACAGTGGAGTTCGAAGTCGCGGGTAATTTCGCTGCCGAAAAAATCCAGCACACAATCGGGGTACTTTTCTTTGAGGCCCCGCAGCAGCGGGATGGTAACCACAAAATTGCCCACCTTGCTGGAGGAAAACACCGCCAGGTGGGGATGTTCCCGCAGAGGTTGGTTGGCAAACCGTTGCATAAAGCTGGGATCCCCAGGAAGAGAGCGTTTGCGGCCTCGTCGCAACAGCGTTGCGGTGCATAGAGTGCCGCAGGCACAGCAACAACCCCGCTAGGGGTGGTGCAGGGCACTTTTGTTAGGCTAGCATTCCCATGTCCTGCGCTTGGAGGGCCATGCTGGGATCCCTAGGCCTCAGGGGAGACTGGCTTGGTTGCCATCCCAGATGACCACTACAGCAAAGCGATCCAGAAAGCCGTCTGTTGCATTCATCTGGCGCAGGCTAAAGGCATCTTCAGCAGAAATTACCAGGTCGTAGCCAAGGGTACGGATGGCGCGAATGCGGTGAGGCCGTTCCCCGATGCGGTTCACCAGCGAGCGGGCCTGCTCTTCCGAGGTGGCATAGGCGGCTGTACCTTCGCTGCCCACAAAGGCGGTGTTGAGGTCTTGGCCAAGATTGATGGGGGTATAGACTTGGTTGCCGTCGGGATCAAACAGGCGCATCGACTGGCTGGGCAGAAAATCCAAGCCCCGCGCATCCACAATCAACCCCGTCACTTGCGGTTCCCGCCGCTGGGATCCCGCTTCCAGACCCGTTCCGCCCCCCGGCCCTTGGCCTGTGCCCACCCCTGAGCCAGGGCTGGCTCCGCGCACCCCACTCTGGCTGCTGCCCGGCCCGACCACTTCCCCCTGCCGGGATCCAGAGCCACTGCCGCCAGGGCTGCTGCCGAACTGCCGCAACAGATCCAGGTCGAAAACCGGGCCTTCTGCCCCTTCCCCGTTGACGGGCTGGGCCCCTTTTTGATCGGCTTGATCTGTTCGTGGGAGCGGGACGGAGTCCTGAGTTACTGGACGCCAGGGCGCGGCTTCGGAGACAGGCTGCTCTCCGGCGGGCAAGGCAGGGGATCCCCCTTGCAAGCGGTAAAGAGGAGGAAACAGCGTTTGTGCATCAACAGCTTCCGTAGGCAAGACCAACCCCGACAGCAGGATCCCCAACGCTGCCCAACCCATCCGGATCCCGAAACTCTTCCCCTCAGGCTTCCACCACCTCATCCCAACACCCCTTGGCCTCAAAACCTGCGGCTCACTCTGCACCAGCTTGCCTCTCCCCCATGCTACCCAGGCAAAGCCGGTTCGGCAGGGGATCCCGCGCAATCCCACCCCTGGCCAGAGGGTAGTGGCACAGATGGGTTAGCGGGGAATGGACTGCAAAAGAGGGAAGAGAAGGCTGGGTTTGGATCCCTGGTTCTCCACTGCAGGCGAGAGCGACTCCTTCCCTCTCCCCTCTCTTCTGTTTTTGATCCCCAGCGATCCCCAGGGTCTTGACCGACAGGCAAAAATACGCAAACATGGGTTCATCATTCTTGATGATCCCCGTTGATCCCCACCTGCGGTCATCAGCGGCTGGAGAGCGCAAGGCAGGCCGTTACACCAGCAGCTTCGAGGTTCTACCTAGAGCCACAAGCTGGGATCAGCCCATAGGACAAAAGCTGGAGCATTGCACGCAGCCCGATTTGTCGAAGACAGGAGACCCCGACCATGCCACAAGAGCGGATCCCGTTGGAAGAAATGACCATCCGGCAGTTGCGGGAAGAAGCTGCCCGCTATCAGATACCCAAGTACAGCCGCATGACCAAGGAGCAGCTTGTCGAGGCCATTCGGGAGGCCCAAGTCAAAGCTGGCCGTCCTGCTGATGCAATGCCGGAACCCAGCGGCCAAGAGTCGGTTACCCAAACGAAGTTTGTGGGCCAAGAGGTTGCCGGCAAGCTGGATCTGGCCGATGTGGACAAAGGGCTGGGGGATTTGCCGGGCGGTTACGGGGAAAGCCGCATTGTTTTGTTGCCCCGGGATCCCCAGTGGGCCTACGCCTATTGGGATGTGCCCAACGAGGCCAAGGAGAGCAAGCGCCGCGAGGGGGGTCAGCAATTGGCGCTGCGCCTCTACGATGTGACGGATATCGATTTCAGCTACCAGCCGGCCCACAGCATGCAGGAGTACCCCTGTGATGAGTTGGCGCGGGAGTGGTACTTGCCGATCCCGGTGAGCGATCGTTCCTACATTGTGGAGATCGGCTACCGGACGGCAGATGGCCGCTGGCTGATGTTGGCCCGCTCGGCTGCAGTGATGGTGCCGCCGGTCTATCCTTCCGACTGGTTTGAAGAGCATTTCCTAACGGTGCCCTTTGATATGGCCCTGCAGGGTCGCACCCTTTACCAGCTCAGCGAGCCTTACAAGCGCAGCGCCACCGGCATGGGCGTGGTGGCCTACAAAGGCAATGAGCCGCAGCAAGGGGCCATGGTCGATCCCTTCCTAGAAATGGTGGGCGGCTTTGAGGCGATGCGGGTGGCGGGATCCCTGTTTGGCAGCCACCAGATGGGCAGCCGCCAATTGGTGCCGGAGCAAGCCATCAGCTCGTTTATCATCCCCTCGGGTGTGGGCATGATGGGGATGGCCATGGCCGAAGTGCCTGCTGCTCCCTGGATGGCTTCGGGATCCGGCTTGGGCCTGTTCTCGGGGGCTTCTGAAGTGCTGCCACAGCGCTCTCGCAAGTTCTGGTTGGTGGCCGATGCCGAGCTGATTGTCTACGGGGCCACAGAGCCAGATGCCACCGTTACCATTGGCGGGCGGAAGATCCAGCTCAATCCCGACGGCACCTTCCGCTTCCACATGGCTTTCCCAGACGGCAACATCGACTTCCCCATCTTTGCCGTGGCTGCCGATGGCGAGCAAAACCGGGAGATCCACATGACCTTCGACCGCCGCACCCTCTCCCGCCGCACCAACACCAAGGAAGAGGCCATCGAGGAGCTGTTGCCCTAAAGGCTCCAACCTGCGGCTTCTTGCCCCCTGGAGCTGGCCGGGGGGCTTTTTTTCTTGGGCTGGAGAGCTTGACTCCGATCGTCAAAACAGGGATCTCAGCCCTAGGAGAGGTCAATCGCCTGGATCAGTTGTTTTAGCTTCTCCCTTACCCGTCCAGAGCGAAGCAGGTCTTCCGCCTGTTGGATCCCTTCTGGCAAGGATGGAGCAAGGCCGAGCAGCCACAGATAGCTGCCCCCATTCCAGAGAACGGCTGGGGTGAGTTCACAGGGATCCCCGCTGAGCACCTGCTGCATCTGCTGGAGCAGCTCTTTCTCGCCGGAGAGGGGAATCTCTGGGCCTGCCAAGTGGCAATCGCGAGCCTTCAAGAGCAGCCGTTTCCCGCCCTGGTTGAGAATGGCCGCTCGTTCCCGTGGCAGGTCGCAACTGCCTTCCAGACCTTTGACGGTAGTAAAGTGCCGCATCTCCCGCAGGGCAAACAGCTCCAGCATCGTGGCCTCGGTGGGAGGGTGCACATAGCCGGCCACCAGGTGAAAGGGGCCTTGATAAGGTGTCCAGACCAGTTCCAAGGTGGCCAAGGGGGGGCGCTTGCCAATTTGATCCCGGTAGTCCATCAGGGCCTGAGCCTGAGGAAAACAGGTGGGCAAATACAAAAACCCCACCCCAGTTTGTTCCAGCAGTTGCCCCACCCGCTCCAGGGATAGCCCCCGCCAATCGACCCCCAAGCTCCGCCACACTGCTTCCAAAGGCAGCCCATACTTGGTGGGACAGAAGCCAGAGCCATGCAGCAAAACGGCTGACCCTGCCGTCGCCAGCAGCAAAGCCACCAGCACCCCCAGCGGCGCAGTTCGCGAGCGGCCATCGTAGGGATGGCCAAAGATGATCAAGGGATGGGGCAGATCCTGCTGGGGCAGAAGAGGGCCGTACTCTGCGTAGGCATCCAACATACCAGCCAGCTCCTCAGCAGTGGGGCGCTTGATGCGGTGGGCAATTAAAAAGGCCCCGATCTGGGCAGGAGTGGCTTCCCCCCGCAGGAGCATGCGAGCAGCGCTGGCGGCCTCTGCCCGGCTGAGATCCTGGTGGGTGTGGGTGCCGCTGCCGATTTTTTTCAACAGCTCGCGAAACTCTTGGCTCATGGCATCGGCGGCTGGGAGCGCTGGGTTAACCGGGATGGGAGGAGATAACAGCGGAACACTTGAGACTACCGATACGGATATTTGACCAGAAATTTCTACAAAATCCCTACAAAAGCGACAACAGCCCGGCAGAGGGCTGAGGGAAATGGGGATCTGTACCGGAAGTGGGCTCAACCTCAGACTGCCGAATGAGCTGGGCGGCCAACTGCAAAAACCGACGAATGGGAGGGATCCGATAGCGATCGCTGGTGGTGACCATAACCACCTGTCGCCTCAAGAGGGGGGGCTCGGTGGGCCGCACCTGCAAATCGGGATCGGCGTAGCAGTCCAGCAGGGCTGACTCTGGCAGGAGGGCAATTAGCTGCCCCTGTCGCACCACCCCCCGAAAGGCATCCAAAGTGTTCAGTTCCAGGGCTACTTTGAGGGGGAGCCCCTGCCGGGCCAGATGGGATCCCACCAAGGAGCGCATGGCATAGCCATCTTTGAACACAGCTTGGGGATATTCCGCCAGCGCTTTCCAGGGGATCTGCTCGTAGCGGCTGAGGGGATGGGTGGCGGGCATCAACACTTGAATCGGCTCGGAGTACAGTGGCTCCACCACCAGCTCTGCCCCCCGCGTCATCAGGGGATTCTCCATCACCAGGGCCACGTCTACCAGCCCATCCCTCAGCACCTTCAAGGCGCGGTCGCTGCCCAGAGCGGTAACCCGCAACTGCACCTCTGGGTACTCCCGGCAAAACTGTTGCAGCACCGGCGGCAGTTGATGGGCGATCAGGGAATGGATCCCGGCAATGCAGAGCTCGGTTTGCTGGCCCTGCAGCCATTCTCGAATGCTTTCCTGAGCCCGCTGCCATTCCTGACAGATGCGACGGGCATGGGGCAGAAGTCGTTCCCCAGCCACAGTTAGGGCCACCGGGCTTTTGCGATGCAACAGCGGAGCGCCCACTGCTTCTTCCAGAGCCTGGATCTGGCGGCTAATGGCCGATTGGGTCAGGCCACTGAGGCGGGCAGCAGCCAAAAAGCTGCCTGTTTCCACCACGTTCAAAAAAGCTTGCAACAACTCCAGCCGCACCCGGGATCCCTTGAGGTGATGATATATCTAGCCATGGAGGTATCCTAGCCGGGGAAAAGGTAGGGTTTTGTAAATGCCGTTACAGCCCGTTGCTGGTTGAACTGGGGATCCCCAAGCTAGGAGGAGAGGAAGCAGATGGGCTGGGATCCAACCTTGCTGGAGGGGCTGCTCAACTCTGCCATCCCGCACCTTTTCCCCGCTGCTCAGGTAGCCATCCGCCACGGGGGAAAGGAGATTGACTCAAGGGCGGTAGGTTATCTCGACCCTGAGACCTGGCGCCAACCGACAACCTCGGCCACCCGTTTTGACCTGGCCTCACTGACCAAGCTCTACACCGCCACCGCCTGCATGGCTCTGGTGGAAGCGGGGGCCTTGCTGTTGGATCAACCGGTCAGTTTCCTTTTGTCGGAGTTTCAGGGATCCCGCCCCATTGCCCCCTACGAAGATCCTCTGCAGCCGGGGAAATGGATTGCCGTGGAACCGGAGTCCTTGGGCCAGCTTGTGGCAGCAGAAGAGGTGACGGTGCGACAGTTGCTGGCCCACACCGCCGGTTTGCCCGCCTGGCGGCCCCTGTTTCGACAGCCCGATGCCAAATCGGCCCGGCACATGGCTTTGCACACCTTTTTTGCCTGCAGGCCGGGATCCCGCGTCGTCTACAGCGATCTTGGACTGATCTTGCTGGGGTTGGCTTTGGAACGTCTGAGCGGAACCCGTCTGGATCAGCTCTTGCATGCCCGGATCTTGCAGCCTCTGGGCCTGAGCCAAACTCAGTTCCATCCGGGGGATCCCTTCGACCCACCCTCTGTCTCTGTCTCTTGTGCCCCCACCGAGCTGTGTTCTTGGCGAAAGCGCCGCCTGCAGGGGCAGGTTCACGACGAAAATGCTGCCCGCCTGGGTGGGATTGCCGGCCATGCCGGACTGTTCGCCACGGCGGAGGAAGTAGCCGCTTTTGGAGAGAGTTTTTTGACGGGATCCCTGTTGCACCCCCAAACGGTGAGGGAAATGACCCGCGAGCAGTTGCCTCGGCAAGGTGACGCACACTGCTGTCACGAGCGCCGGGGTTTGGGGTTTGCTTTGCGCTCCCCCGATCCCTTAGCCAGCAGCTACCCATTCAGCCCCAGTGCCTTCGGCCACACCGGCTTCACCGGAACCTCCCTGTGGATCGATCCCGAGCGGGAACTGGTGGTGGCGCTACTCACCAACGCCATCTACCACGGTCGGCAGGAGAACGGCTTTCAGGCTTTCCGGGTTGCCTTCCATCAGGCCATCCTAGAGGGGCTCTCTATCTCTATCTTTTGACTTGAGCTTTTGATCTTCAGAAAGATTGGATCGCTGACCGAGTTCAGGCTGAGGTGGACGAGACCTTTTACCAACAGTTGGCAGACATGCTCTCCCGCGGGCCGCTGGTGGTGGCCACCGTGATCCGCACCCAGGGATCCGTACCTCGCCAGGCAGGGGCAAAGCTGGCTGTGGGATCCGATGGCACCCTGCTGGGCACCATTGGCGGTGGGGCTGCCGAAGCGGAAGTCATTGCCCGGGCGCAAACCCTTTTGCAGGCCACCGTTCCCGTTGGCGATGGCGAGAGCAGCGCGGAGCACTTCGGCGGGGCGGAGTCCTGGCCGGCTGGGATGCAGGTTTCCCTCGATCTCAACAGCCCTCCCTTGGGGGTTTGCGGGGGACGGATGCACATTTGGCTACAGCGATGGCAGGGATCCCTTGCCCAAACGTTGGTGGCCCAGATCCTCCAGGCTCTGACCCAAGGGCCAAGGGCTTGGCTGATCACCCCCCTCCATCCTCAGGGGTTCCCCTACCTCAGCCTTGGCGACAGCGGTGCGGAGCACTTTGCCCCCCTGCCATCTTGCCCACAGCTCCTCGCGGGATCCTGGGTCGAGCCCCTTCTCCCTTCCCCCACCCTGCTGATCGTCGGAGCGGGCCACTGCGGCCTGTCCCTGGCCCAGATTGCCCATTTGGCTGGCTTTCGCATGTGGATCCAGGATGATCGCCCGGACTGGGTAACCCCTCAGCGCTTTCCTGCCGCCGAGCGGCTGTGCTCAGAACCTTTTGCCCAACTTATCCCCGATCTGCAGAGGATCCCGCAGCTCTACATTGCTCTTGTTACCCGCAGCTATAGCCTTGATTGCCAAATCCTGCGGGCCATCTACCACTCCGGCCTGACCCCCCACTACCTAGGGATGATCGGCAGCCGCAAGCGGGTGCAAACCGTGCTGCAAACCCTGGCCCAGGAAGGGATCCCGGAGACCGCCTTCAGTCGGCTCTTTGCCCCTATTGGCCTGGAGATCCACGCCGAAACCCCTGCCGAGATCGCCATCAGCATCACCGCCCAGCTCATCCAGGTGCGACGGGGATCCCCGAAGAAAATACCCACACAAAAGGGCGAAACCTAGGCATAGGCTTGCCGGTTGGCCCGAGAACAAGCTAGGCTAGAAAAGCGCCGCGGGGTAGAGCAGTCTGGTAGCTCGTCGGGCTCATAACCCGAAGGTCACTGGTTCAAATCCAGTCCCCGCTATACCCAAAAGACGGTTGGTTAAAGCAGCGTCCGCACATCCACCACCTTGCCGCTGACTGCCGCTGCTGCCACCATGGCCGGGCTCATGAGCAGGGTGCGCCCGCTGGGGGATCCCTGGCGACCCTTGAAGTTGCGGTTGGAAGAAGAGGCGCTGATCTGGCGCCCCACCAACCGATCTGGATTCATGGCCAAACACATGGAGCAACCGGGATCCCGCCACTCAAACCCTGCCGCCTCGAAGATCTCCCGCAG
Source organism: Synechococcus sp. M44_DOE_062 (assembly GCA_015295985.1). Lineage (GTDB taxonomy): Bacteria > Cyanobacteriota > Cyanobacteriia > Thermostichales > Thermostichaceae > Thermostichus. Next base: position 15,511 of record DVDX01000014.1, read on the forward strand.
GCCCTCCTGTTCTGCTTCTTGCTTTACCCGTTCTGAGCCGGGCACCACAAACGCCTTCACCCCTGGGGCCACCCGCCGCCCCTTGGCAATCTTGGCTGCCTCCCGCAGGTCGCTCAAGCGGCCATTGGTGCAACTGCCGATGAAGCAGACATCCACCGGTGTCCCCACGATGGGATCCCCCGGCTGCAAGTCCATGTAGGCATAGGCCTCTTTGGCCAGTTCCCGCTCGCTTTCCGGCAGATCCTCGGGGGCAGGGATCCGCTCATTCACCCCAATCCCTTGGCCGGGGGTGATCCCCCAAGTAACCGTCGGCGCAATATCTGCGGCCTGGAAGACCACCACATCGTCGTAGCGGGCATCGGCGTCGCTGGCCAGGCTTCTCCACCAGGCTACCGCCTCTTCCCAATCCGATCCCTGTGGGGCAAACTCTCGCCCCCGCAAATACTCAAAGGTCACCGCATCGGGGTTGACGTAGCCACAGCGGGCCCCTCCCTCGATGGACATGTTGCAGAGGGTCATGCGCTCTTCCATGCTCATGGCTTCGATGGCGCTGCCCCCGTACTCGTAGGCGTAGCCCACCCCGCCTTTGACCCCCAGCTTGCGGATGATATGCAGGATCACATCCTTAGCGTAGACTCCCGGCCCCAGCTTGCCCTGGATCTCAATGCGGCGCACCTTGAGCTTAGACAAGGCCAAGGTTTGGGTGGCCAATACATCCCGCACCTGGCTGGTGCCGATTCCAAAGGCGATAGCCCCAAAGGCTCCGTGGGTAGAGGTGTGGCTGTCCCCACAGGCGATGGTCATCCCCGGCAGAGTTAATCCTTGTTCCGGGGCAATCACATGCACGATCCCCTGCCGACCGGAGCCACTGTTGTAGAAGCGGATGCCGTATTGCCGACAGTTGCGCTCCAATTCCCGGATCATCTCCTCTGCTAAGGGATCCGCAAAAGGCCGTGCCCGGTTGTCGGTGGGAATGATGTGATCCACCGTGGCCACCGTCCGCTCGGGAAACAGAACCGGCAGATGGCGCTCCCGCAGCATGGCAAAAGCCTGCGGGCTGGTCACCTCGTGGATCAGGTGCAAGCCGATGAACAACTGCGTCTGCCCAGAGGGTAAAATCCGCACCGTATGGGCATCCCACACCTTATCGAATAGAGTCCTCTCGCTCATCTTTCTCGGCCCGCAGCCAAGTCCTGTGAATTTTCAATGTGCTATTTGGGGAAAAGCTTGTCAAGGTACAGGCTGCTGTTATCACCACGCGACCCGGTGGGCGAAGGCGGATCTGAGTCCTCAAACCGGGAAACCCTTGCCTCAGCTAACGAGAAACTCCCCCTTCAAACGGGATCCCCCTGAAGGCCGGCCAAGGCAAAAAGCGATAGCCCGCCTCTTGAATGGCAGCGACGATATCCGGCAGGGCCTCTGCGGTGTGGGGCCAGCGATCGTGCAGCAGCAAAACCAGGGGTTGATTGGAAGCTTGGATCGCCGGCAACTGGGCTCGAACACGCTCCAAAAGTTGGGCTGCGCTTTGGCCGGCGTAGGCATCTTCTGGGCTCATGTTCCAGTAAAGAACTCGATATCCTGCCTGCTCCAGAGAGCGACGCAAAGCAGCATCTAGACGAAAACCTCCTGGTGGGCGAACAACCAGTTGAGGATCCAAGTTCAGTGTTTTGAGCAGTTGAGTTGTTTGATCCACCTCAGCATAAAACAGCTCATTGCTTCCGTAGAGACGTTGATAATCGTGGGTAAAAGTATGATTGGCTAAAGTGTGGTGGTGAGCCTGAATGGATTGGGCCAATTCTGGAAATCGGGAAACATGGGTGCCGATAACAAAGAAAGTGGCCGGGATCTGAAGATCATCCAAAACCTGTAAAAGTCGGGGGGTGGACTCGGGCCAGGGGCCATCGTCAATGGTCAGAAAGGCAGAACGAGGCGGCACATCCAGTAAAGGCCCCAGTATTTCTTCCAAAGGCAGTTGCAAAGGTTGACTGTTTTCTGCCGGATCGAGAAAGTCGGGATCCGGGATCCAGCCATGCTGCAGAAACACCTGCACATGAGCGGGAGCAGGGGTAATCAGTAAACGCCCCGTCTGCTCATTTTGGTTGCCCCAGCTCAGCCGATAGGGCAGATCCGAAGCGACCTCGACGGTTGTTGTATGGGTAATGACTCCGTAGGGAATGTCGATCACATAATGCCCGTTCAACTCTTCTTCATGGATCCAGGCTGCCGAAGGAGCCGATAGATAAATGAGCAAATCTTGGGGATGGGTGCCGCGCATCACCCGAATGCTTTCAATGGGCAGGATGAGGTTGTATTCCGAGGTGGCCGTCAGGTTTAGCTCAAGAAGAGGCTGGGCTCCTACTGTGCAGTAGTAGATCAGTCCAACCAGCAGGAAGGCTAGGCAAAATATCAACGCTTTCAGAGAGTGCATAGAAATGGCTTCAGCCTTCGCAGCCAATTAATTATAGGACAGAAGCCACCCGAGCTCGATAGAGCCCATCCATTTAATCCATTCAAGAGGATCCGGAAGGCTCTGGGATCCTGGGTGGCGAGAGCAGGCGCTCTTCCCATTTACGTGCAGGCGAGGCCCGTCGGATGTCCCGCCAAATGGCTGTGGCAGCCAAGGTGCCATCGGCAACCGCAATCGACACCTGGTTCAGGCCCTGCTTCAAATCGCCCAGCGCAAACAGCCGCGGATGGGTAGTGCGACACCACTCGTCGGTCAGCAGGTTTTCCCCTTGCCATTTCAAGCCGGGGATCCCTTTCAAATAGGCATTGTGGTACTTGGCTCCCATCGCCACCAAGCCGGTAGTTGCTTCGATGTAAGTGCCATCTTCCAGCTCCACACCCCGCAATTGATGGTTTTCTCCCCAAAAACGACGAATGGGAGTTTCATAGAGTGGGTAGCCGTGGTCGGCCAGCTTTTCCCGCATTTTGGGGCTTACCGAACACAAGCCGTGGGTCAACACCGAGATATAAGGTGTAAACCAGCTAAGGACAAAAGCTGTATTGATCCGATCTTCTGAATTAACAATCAACACTGCCTTCTGATCCCGCATTTCGTAACCGTCGCAGATCATACAGACATGCAGTGAATAGCCCGCGTAGTCGTAAACATTCTGCATATCCGACAACTGAGGCAGCTCATCCATAATGCCGGTTGCCGCAATCAGATATCTGCTCCGAAAAATGGGGTAGAGGCTGTTAACTTTTCCCACCTTGACCTTGACTGCAAAAAGGTCTCCCTCATCGGTGGCATCTTCCACAAAGCCGCGCAGGTAATCTACCCCTAAACTGAGGGCATGCTCTGTCCCTTGTCGCAACAGCTCTCGTCCTGGAGTGGTGGGGGGCAATCCCAGATAGTTGCGCAAATCCTGCATCCAGAAAGAGCGGCCTCTGCCCTTCTCCACCACCAGGCAACTCAGTCCGTAGCGGGCTAAGTAGATTGCTGCCGACAGCCCCCCTGCTCCCCCTCCGGCCACAATCACGTCATAGATTTTGTTCAAGCCAACTTCCAGATTCCTGCTGTTCAGTTTCATGGACGGGATCCCCTCCCAAGCTTTCTATCGGGTGGCCTCAAGTCGCCGGTCGCGGCCTGGAAAATCTTAAGAAACTCCATATGTTCCCAGGACTGCTTACCCTGCTGAGTCCATCACATTTCCATTTCTGTTAAGGCGTGATCCAAGTGGAAGGAGCAGCCCCAGCAACCGTCTAAAATGGGGACTGAACTCCCCATCAGGAGAAAAGTCCTATGCCAGGTACCATCAGGAGAAAAGTCCTATGCCAGGTATCTTAGCGGCCATTGCCCTGATCTTTATCGGCTACCTGTTCAACTCGGTCAAAATCATCAGCCAGGGGTATGAGGCACTGGTCGAGCGTTTGGGCAGGTTTCATCGCAAGCTGACCCCAGGATTACACTTTATTCTTCCCCCCATCGATAGGATTGTATTCCGGGAAACCATCCGCGAAAAGGTGTTGGATGTGCCGCCTCAGCAGTGCATCACCAGCGACAACGTCTCTTTGATGGCCGATGCGGTGGTCTACTGGCGCATCACCGACATGATCAAGGCCCGCTATGCAGTAGAGGATGTGCAGCGGGCTTTGATTAACCTGGTGCTAACGGCCTTGCGCGCCGAAATTGGTCGTATGGATTTGGATCAAACCTTTTCCTCCCGCGCCGAGATCAACGCCCGCCTTTTGACAGAGCTGGACGAGGCCACAGATCCCTGGGGGATCAAGATCACCCGCGTGGAAGTCAGGGACATTCAACCCTCCAAAACCGTGCAAGACTCGATGGAAAAACAAATGGCTGCCGAGCGGGAAAAGCGGGCCGCTATTCTGAAATCAGAAGGGGAGCAGCAGGCCAGCATCAACCAGGCTGCGGGGGCCGCCAAAGCCCAGCTCTTGCGAGCAGAAGCGGAGAAGCGAGAGCGGCTGCTGCTGGCTGAAGGCACGGCTGAAGCCATCAAAACCATTGCCGCCACGCTGCAGGAGAACCCAGAGGCAGCCAATGCGCTGCAATACCTGATGGCGCAAAACTACATCGATATGGGCCTCAAGGTAGGCAGCAGTCCCAGCGCGAAGGTGATCTTCATGGATCCCAATTCGATCCCTGGCACCCTGCAAGGGCTGCTCTCGATGGTGGACGTGGCCAAGGGTGGGGAAGGATCTCGTACCGCAACCTCTCAGAAGCTGCGCACCCCGACTGCTTTCTCAACCGAAGTGGACTTCCCTCGCCTTGACTGAGTTGACTGACCATGATGGTTCGGGATTCGGCCTGGCTGCTGGTGGGACAGGTGGTGGCGGCTCACGGCTTGCGGGGCTGGCTGCGGGTTAGGTGCTGGTCGGATTTCCCAGAACGCCTCACAGAGCCTGGCCCTCGCTGGCTGCAGCGGGATACGGATCCCGAGCCCCTGCTGCATTCCCTGATTGAGGGGCAGTTTTTCCCGGCTAAGGGTCTTTATTTGGTGCGATTGGAAGGGATCCCCGATCGAACGGTGGCTGAGACCTGGGTGGGGGCTAGGCTGCTGGTACCGGCTTCCCACCGCTTACCCTTGCAGCCGGAGGAGTACCACTACCGCGATCTCATCGGCTTGGCTGTCTATCGCCAGGGGGAGCTGCTGGGACATGTTTCGGGGATTTTGGCAGCCGGCCAGGATGTGCTGGAGATAACGACCCCTGACCACCGGCAGGTATTGATCCCCTTTGTGAAAGCTCTGGTACCTGTTGTGGATCTGGAAAAAGGCGCACTGCACGTGCAGCCGCCGCCTGGGCTGGTGGAGAGCTTTCTGGGTTAGAGTTCGACAAGACAGCCTGACTTCCGTACCTGCATCCCATCCTGAACTTGGCCCTCAGAAGCGTCTGTGTGGCCATTCTAGCCTTTTGTGCTATTATAGGGGCAGTTTTTTGATGCTAAGCTCATCCCTGGCCTTTAAGGTCGATTTTTCTGGGTTTCTGTTGATCTTGGCCGGGAGCCTTCTTCAGAATTGGAGTTGGGAATGACGGAAAACTACGGTGCAGAGCAGATCCAAGTTTTGGAAGGCTTGGAGGCTGTGCGCAAGCGGCCTGGCATGTATATTGGCTCCACCGGGCCGAAGGGGTTGCACCATTTGGTGTACGAGGTGGTGGACAACTCTGTTGATGAGGCCCTGGCCGGCTATTGCGACGATATTCAGATCAGCCTGCACCCCGACGGCTCGGTAGCCGTCTTGGACAATGGCCGTGGCATTCCGGTAGATATCCACCCCAAAACCGGGCAGTCGGCCCTGGTTACGGTGCTGACGGTGTTGCATGCGGGGGGCAAGTTTGGCGGTGGCGGCTACAAGGTCTCCGGTGGCCTGCATGGCGTGGGTGTATCGGTGGTGAATGCCCTCTCCGAATGGGTGGAGGTGACGGTTTGGCGAGAGGGCAAGGTTTACTTTCAACGGTTTGAGCGCGGGGCGGTGGTGGGATCCCTGAAATCCGAACCCCAACCCAAGGGATCCAACCAGCGGGGCACAGAGGTGCGCTTCAAGCCGGATGGGCTGATCTTTCCCGAGCGAGAGTTTGACTATGCCCTATTGGCGGCCCGCTTTCGCGAGTTGGCCTACCTCAATGCCGGCTTGAAAATTACCTTCAGCGATCTGCGGCGGGATCCGCCCCACTGCGAAACCTATCAATATGCAGGCGGTATCAAGGAATATGTGGCCTTCATCAACCACGAAAAAACGCCCATCCACTCTGACATCATTTACATCCAAGGGGAGCGGGATGGTGTGGAGGTGGAGGTGGCGCTGCAGTGGTGCTCAGATGTGTACACCGACAATTTGATCGGCTTTGTCAACAACATCCGCACCAACGAAGGGGGCACCCACCTAGAGGGCCTGAAAACCTCTCTCACCCTCACCATCAACAGCCAAGCCCGCAAGCTCAACAAGTTGAAGGATTCTGACAGCAACCTGGCCGGAGAAAATGTGCGGGAGGGGTTGACGGCCATCGTCTCGGTCAAGGTACCCAACCCCGAGTTTGAGGGGCAAACCAAAACCAAGTTGGGCAACACCGAGGTGCGGGGCATTGTGCAAACCCTCGTCTCCGAGGCGCTCACGGAGTACTTAGAGTTTAACCCCAACGTGGCCAGAGGGATCGTCGATAAGGCCATCCAGTCCTTCAATGCTGCCGAGGCAGCCCGGCGGGCCAGGGAGTTGGTGCGGCGCAAATCTGCCCTGGAATCTTCCACGCTGCCGGGGAAGTTAGCCGATTGCAGTTGCCGCGACCCGGCGGAATCTGAGGTGTATTTGGTGGAAGGCGACTCCGCAGGAGGCAGCGCCAAACAAGGTCGGGATCGGCAGTTTCAGGCGGTGTTGCCCTTGCGCGGCAAGATCCTCAACATTGAAAAGGCGGATCCCGCCAAGATCTACAAAAATGCCGAAATTCAGGCGATGATCACAGCCCTGGGTTTGGGGGTCAAGGGCGACGAATTTGATCCCAGCCAACTGCGCTACCACCGCATCATCCTCATGACCGATGCCGACGTGGATGGCAGCCACATTCGCACCCTGTTGCTGACCTTTTTCTACCGCTATCAAAAGGCACTTCTGGAACAGGGCTATGTCTATATCGCCTGCCCGCCGCTCTACAAAATCGAGTGGGGCCGCAACAATGTTCGCTACTGCTACAGCGACGCCGAGAAAGATCAGATCCTGCGGGGGCTGCCTGCCAACGCCAAGTACACCATCCAACGGTTCAAGGGTCTGGGGGAAATGATGCCCGAACAACTTTGGGAGACCACCATGAACCCGGCAACGCGCACCCTCAAACAAATCACCATCGAAGATGCGGTGGAGGCGGATCGCATTTTCACCATCTTGATGGGAGATGCCGTCGGCCCCCGGCGGGAGTTTATTGAGGCCCACAGTGCCCATTTGGATCTGACAGCTCTCGATATTTAGGACTTATTAGAGAGAGAACCCTGTCCCCCTTCCATTGGGGTTGCTGCCGAGTAGCCCATGTTGCTCCGCAACGTTGACGCAACGGCACCAAAGGGAACCGTGACAGTATCCCAGACAAGACTGCAAACCGCTAAGAGCTCCCGGATAGGGCCAGATCCCAGTTGCAGCTCAGACCCTGTGGCAAAGTGAGGAAAGAGCGCTCAAGATCCTGCCATGCCTGCATTCCTTACCGCTTTCCTCGCTGCGCTGGGGGGCTATCTCCTGGGATCCATCCCGACCGGCTATTGGGTGGGCCGTTGGTGGGGGGGTATCGATATTCGCCAACAGGGCTCCGGCTCTACCGGAGCGACCAATGTGTTGCGGACGTTGGGCAAAGGGCCTGCCCTGCTGGTGTTGCTGGTGGATGCCGCCAAGGGGGCAGCAGCAGTTGCTCTGGGATCGGCCTTAGGATCCCCGTGGTGGGTGGTTTTGGCGGCCTTATCGGCGGTGATCGGCCATAGCCGTTCCTGCTGGCTGGGGTTCAGGGGGGGCAAATCGGTGGCTACCAGCCTGGGGATATTGTTGGCTATGGCTTGGCCGGTAGCCCTGGCAACTTTCGGGGTCTGGCTACTGGGGCTCGCCCTCACCCGTATCGTTTCCTTCAGCTCCCTTTTGGCGGCAGTTGCAGCTCCGGTGATGATGTGGGCAACGGCTCAGCCTTTGCCGTATTTGTTGTTTGCGCTGGTGGGAGGGGTGTATGTGATTAGTGCTCATCGGCGCAACATCGAGCGCCTACTGGCCGGGTCAGAGCCGCGCATCGGCCAAAAATGGGCGCAATCTCCCTAGCTTTAGCTTTGGCGTTGTTGCTCCGCACCGCTGACGCTACCTGGCTCATCTCAAAAGAGAAAAGAGAGCAAAGAGAAGAGAGAAGAGATTTCTTCCTCTCACTTCTCACTCCTCTCTCCTCACTCCTCTTATTGCTCCGCAACGCCATGCAACCGACCACAGTGGTTTTTGTGTACGGATCCCTGCTGCGAGGCGGCCAGTACCACAGCTTGCTGCAGGGGGCAGAATTTCTGGGGACAGACAGCCTCAACCACATTGATCTTTACAATCTTGGCCCTTACCCAATGGCGGTTCGTGGCCAAAACCGGCTCTACGGCGAGTGCTACCGCATCCCCTTGAGTCTATTGCCCCGATTGGACGAGCTGGAAGACCACCCGCGGGTGTACGAGCGGCAGTGGGTGCAACTGGATAGCGGTACCTTTGCCTGGGTTTATCTGGGTCGGCCCGAGCAGGTACAAGGGTGTTCCCTCATCCCCAGTGGCCGCTGGCTGGCTAGAGATCAAAGTGGAGCTTGACGCCCTCAACATACTGAGGCAGTGGCAAGGACTCCGTCTCGCCATGTTGCTCCGCAACGCCGACGCGACCGTGTAAGTGCTGCCCACCGTTATCGCCAAGGCGAGCGTGAATGGCTGCCGACGGATCCCATTCTTGGGAATCAGACTCTTTGGCGGAGAGAGCACCGGCATCCACAGGGCTGGACACGCGCTCCAGGTAGTAGATGCGATCCCCGCGTCGCCAAATGTCGGGCTCAGGCAGGTAGAAAAGCCGACCTGGTCGAGATGAGCCGCTCCCCAGCCGCTGAGGGCGCACCAGCAATAGAGGCAGGCATAGATCCGCCTTGATCCGATAGGCAAACTGATCCCGCAGCCGTTCAAGGGTGGGATCCTCCAGTCCCACCTGAACCAAGAAGGGATTGGGCAGCGCTGTCGGGAACGACTCTTGAGCGGCTAAGACAAAGGACTCCGTCCCGCTGTCGCGAACAGCCTTGTTGTTCACCTCTGACAGGGTTGAAGCCGAGAAAGGGGGGGGCAGGCCCAAACCGGCCAACGTGGGTAGGGTGATTGAGCGCAGCTCAGCCCGATTGGTCTCCAGATAGCCGGCCCAGCGCTGCAGTTGGGGGAAGGAAGGCTGCAAGGTGCGGATCCCTTCTGAGATGGGCATATCTGGCAGCAACACCGTCCAGATGGTGGCAGAAACCGAGAGCTTAACCATCAACTCGGCAATGGCCCAGTTCACCTGGGGATCTAGAGTCAGGATCAACAGGGTTTGCGCATGGTCGATATCGGCCGTTAACAGAGCAGACTCGTTCAGCACGGCCTCCTGCAGGGATCCGGGGGCAGCTTCTGGCTTCAGGGCGGGCTTGGGGTTGCCATTGCCATGTTGCTCTGCACTGCTGTTGCTCCGCACCACTGACGCAATGGCGGCACGACGCTTCTGCGAAACGGAGTCTTTACCGTCGGCCAAATGGGGAGCTTCGTAGCTGCCGTACCCATTTTTGGAAGGCCCAGAAAGCAATGGGATTACCTCGACCGTCTGGTTCAGCGAGCGCATCAACTGGGCCAATTGGTTGGTAAGGGGATGATCGCCGATGATGACGGTGGAACTGCCCTGATCCAGACCCAGCCAACGGGCCACCCAGGCTGCAGTCAACCCCTGTACCGTCACCGTCACCGAGATTGTCAAAAACACCAGGGCCTTGAGGGCATCCCCCCCGGTAATGCCCCGCTCTGTCAGCAAAATGGCAAACAAAGATGCCACGGAAGCCGCCACAATGCCCCGAGGAGCCAGCCAAGCCACAAACAGCTTCTGCCGCCAATTCAGGTCGCTGCGCCAGGTGCACAGCCACACGCTCAAGGGGCGGATGACCAGCATCAAGCACAGCACTGTGGCCAGGGATCCCCAGCCCAGGGCAAACACCGCCTTGAGGGAGAGCGTGGCAGTCAGCAGGATGAAGATCACCGAGATGGCCAACACCACCAACTGGCCGTGAAACTGCCGCACACCCCGCTCGGCAATGGCCGCTTTCTGCCGCACCACCAGGCCCGCCATCACCACTGCCATCAGCCCCGCCTCCGAGCGCAGCGACTGGGCCAGGGCAAACACCCCCAGGGCCCCCGCCAGCACCACTGAGTTGCGCAACTCCTCCGTCAAAAACTGCCGCGACCAGAGCAGGAAGGATCCCATCAGCCAGCCCCCCAGCGCTCCCACCGCCGACCCAATGGCCAGACGGCTGGACAACTGTTCCAGAGCCATGAGAAAACTGGGATGGCCAGAGAGCACCACCTGCAGCACCACCACCGCCAAAATGGCTCCGATGGGATCAATGAGCACCCCTTCTCCCTCCAGGAGCGTGCTGACTGCCGAATCGACCCGTACCCGCTTCAGGATAGGGTTGATCACCGTTGGCCCTGTCACCACTACCAGGGATCCAAACAAAAAGGCCAGCCGCCAGGGAAACTCCCCCAGATAGTGAGCTGCTGCCGCTCCCCCCACCAAGGTCAGCAGGGATCCCAACAAAACCAGATTGCGTAGGCTATTCGATACCGGATTGAGGCGTTGCAGCCGCAGGTTCAGTCCCCCCTCAAACAAGATCAGGGCCACCGCCAACGACACCAGCGCCTCCAGCCCGGATCCCATGACTTGGGGGTGAACCCAGCCCAAACCATCTGGTCCCAGCAGCAGGCCAAACAGCAGTAGGAAAACAATGCTGGGCACTCTGACAACATTGGCCAGCACCTGAGCAGCGATCCCAGCCACCAGGGCTAGCGTAAACAGGATCGTCAGCTCAAATGAATCTTGCATATTGAGGCTTAACCGAACGCAATAGCGGGACGGAGCCCTTCCCTTTCCAGCTACTGAACGCTAACAATCTCATCGTTTCCATCGTTAACGTCGTTATTGCCCCGCAACGCTAACGCCAATACAGACTGCTGGAAAGTCTCCAATCGTCAAGGTGGCTCTACCCATCACGTCAGCCGCTCATGAGCCTAAACACGCAGAGCTAACCCACGTGTGCTGGCTGCATGAAGCTGCAAAAGCTACATTCAGCCCAGCTCTCGCTACAGTACACATGACTTACCTCAACCTATCACAGAGCGAGCTTGACGACCACTCTGGCATTGGGCAGCCCAGTAGGGAATGAAAGCAAATAACAGGCTGCCAGAAATCCCCCTTCTAGGCTTTCTCGTCCTCTGAGTGGCTGAGACCCGTCTCTAAGGGCTTAACGCGACGGATGGGCAGATTGGCAATGAGAGCAGTCGCTCCCCCTTCCGTGGCCAAATGGAACTGCATTCCCTCTGAATCCAGCTCCACATAGCGCGACACCACCCCCAAAATCTCTAGGCGCATCGATTCCAAGGCTGCCGGGCTGAGATTGGCACGGTCGTGAGCCAAGATCAGCTTCAACCGCTGCTTGGCTTGCTCGCGGCTGTTGCCGGAGTGCCGAGAAAAAAGCTGAACCAAAAAATCGAGGAGCATAGGCTTTGTTAGCTTTGTTACTCAGTTGAGATAGGTCAAAATCGCCATTCCAATCTGGAGGGGAAAACGACAAAACACTTGTCAGAGCACTTTTTGGTTTAAAAACCGTTTGGCCCGCTCCCAAAAAGACTCACCCAGGCTGGCCAGCTTGGGGAACTCCACCACTTCCCCTTCTAGCCGTCGGGCAATGCGCTGGATGGCCTGAGCAGCCAGAGTTGGATTGGCTGAGAGGACTATGGGCTCCCCTTTGTTGGTGGAGACGATCACCTCGCGGTCTTCTGGAATGATACCCACCAACGGGATGGCCAACACCTCCACCACATCTTCCACCGACATCATCTGGCCGGCTGCCACCATGTCCGGACGTAGGCGGTTGACAATGAGCTGAGTCGATGAGATCTGTGCAGCTTCTAACAAGCCCACCACCCGATCTGCATCCCGCACCGCTGCCACTTCTGGGGTGGTGATGATGATGGCCTCGTTGGCCCCGGCGATGGCATTGCGAAACCCCTGTTCGATCCCTGCCGGACAATCAATCAGCACATAGTCGTGGCTGCTGGCCAGCTTCTCGATCAACTGGCGCATCTGATCCGGATGCACTGCCGTTTTGTTGCGGGTTTGGGCTGCCGGCAACAGCGAGAGATTGGGGGTGCGCTTGTCTTTCACCAAAGCCTGCTCGAGGCGACATTCCCCGGCAATCACCTCTAGGGCTGTGTACACCACCCGATTCTCCAGCCCCAGTAGCAAATCCAAGTTGCGCAGGCCAAAGTCTGCATCCACCACCACCACCGAGCGACCTAAGCGCGCCAAAGCAGTGCCCAGGTTGGCCGTCACAGTGGTTTTGCCGACTCCACCTTTACCAGAAGTCATGACAATGACTCGGCTCATACTCCTCTCCGCAGAAAATCTTGAAGGCTGGCGATGCAGATGACATCTTCCTGCAGGTAAACCACTTCAGGGGTGTTGGGCAGGGATCCACCTTCTGGCGGACGGGCCACCTGATCGGCAATGCGCAACTGAGTGGGCTCCAACTGCAAAGCCAAGATCACAGCTCCCTTGTTGCCGTTGGCCCCCGCGTGAACCAGACCCCGCAAGCGTCCCCAAACCCAAATATCTCCTCCGGCAATGATCTCGCCGCCGGGGTTGAGATCCCCCAACAGGAATACCGATCCCCCGTGACGTACCGACATGCCAGAGCGCACAGTCGAACGTAGGTACAGAGGTGTGGTGTCTGGGGGAGCAGGGGGAACTGCCTCCAAAAGGGAAGATTGTTCCACAGAATAGCCCAACGTCGCTGCTGCAATGGCTGTCGAGCGGGATCGAGTTTGGACGCGCCACAGTTGCAGTCCATGCTGAGACAATAGGGCAGCAAGAAGTTGTAGGGTAGGCATGTCCAGCTCTCGCTGCTGGCTCCAGAGGGTGAGGGGAGCAACTCCGGCCCAGTAGGGTTTGCGACTGCGCAACTGCCAAACCAGGTTTTCCCACAGCTCTTCCCAAGGCAAGGTGCTGGGCAAGTGCAGATGGATCCCCTGGGCATCCGACCGAAAGTAAACACTGCCTGTAACCCAGGAGTCTGGAGATGGGGTAGGTGGGGAGATTTCAGGATTCCCTGTGGAGGCTCCCGTCATGACCGCCCTTAAACCCTTGAACATCTGCCTGAATATAGAGCCTTATCCTATTCCATTCCACCAAGCCAGGGGAAACTCTCTCGGCAGTTGCCCTTAATAGCAAAGCGGTTTCGCTTGGGTGGCAGGACAATCTTGCTTCCGGATCGCTAACTTGAGGGTAAGCCGCCCTGGACGGAGCCAATTTCTGATGTTGAAACCTCGCCACACATTTGGGCTGCTCGCGCCAGCAGGACGGGATCCTCTCCTCTCCAAAAGGTGGAGTCCTCGCGCGGTAAGACCGGTCGCCACTGCTCTACTTAGCATTCTTGCGGTATCCGGGATCGGATCCCCTGTCCATGCCCAAGATCCGGGCCGTTTGCTGATTCATGGCCTTCAATGGCTGCAGGTGAGCCAGTTGAACGATGCCCAAGAGGTGAGCTTAGGCCGCCAGATCGATCGACAACTGAAAGCGCGGGGACAAATTCGCCTCAGTTCGGATCCCTACTGGGTTGAGCGGGTGAACCGCATTGGTCAACGGGTGGCCGCCCATAGCGAACGGCCCCATCTGCCCTACACCTTTCAAGTGGTGGAAGATCCCGATATCAACGCCTTTGCCACACTGGGAGGCTTTGTTTACATCACCACTGGTGCCCTCGCAGCCGCCGGCAACGACGACCAGATTGCCGCCGTGCTGGCCCACGAGGTGGCCCACATCAGCGAACGCCACGGCCTGCAACAACTGCAGCAGGCTGCCACCGCCCAGTTTGGGGCTCAATTGTTGGGGCTCAACGACAGTACCCTGGCCGCTCTGGCCCTGGAATTGGGGGTACGGCGCCCGCAGAGCCGTGAAAACGAGTTTATTGCCGATGAAAAAGGTCTGTGGACAGCCTATCGCGCCGGGTTTGACCCGCAGGGCATGCCGCAATTTTTGGCCAAGTTGCAATCCCGCGGATCTGTGCCAGAGTTCCTGCGCACCCATCCCCCTGTCTCGGAGCGCATTGCCCGCCTCAACCAGCTCATCACTCAGCATGGCATGGTCAGCCCAGCCGGTCAGACCGTTCCACTCCATGGCTCCGGCGGCTCCATTTGGCCCTCCGGATCGCCCCAACAAACCCAAGGCACCGAGATTGAGATCCTGCCGCTACTCCCTGTCTTGCCCTGACTCGGCACAGGGGGATCCCTTCTGCCCAGGGCCGGCTGAAATGGCCCTCGCTCCCAATCTCTGGCCTCGATGACTCCCTGTGTTTCTTGGTCGGGGATGGCTACTGGTGGAGCTGTGCTTCACAGCAAAGGCAGGCCACGCAGTCTCCGCAACTGGTTGAGGTGGGCCGGACAATCACAGCCGAATAGGGCAATAGCTGCGTTGCTTTCTTCAAGGGTGAACTCCAGAAAAGGATGCTCTGTCACCTCGACCTCGACCCAGGACTCCGTCCCGCTAACGCGGGCGGCTGGGATGGGATCCCTCTGCTCGGGAACAAGGAGAGGATGTCTCCACGGCAAAGAACGGGAGCGGACGACACTCAGGTTAAATGGGGGTGCCTCCAGGGTAGCAGCTCGAGCTGCAGGAGCGGACAAAAGCAGCAACGCCCACAGAGCCGGTGTAGCCCACCTTGCCCAGCGCCAATAGGAATAGGGGATCCCTGCCATAGACCTTGCTAGCTCACTCCAGCTTTAGTGTACCGTCCGTTTTGGGTTTTGCCAGGGAGTGGCTGAAGTCAAGAGGGCGTTACATTAACGCGACTGGTCGGCATCGCCTCAGGAACCGTTGGTTCACAGCCGGCGGATCCCATGCCAAACTTTGGTTTACAATATTTTTAGATTCAGACTCATTTGAACCTGGAGAGGCCAATCTTTAGCCTTTCTGAACGGTATGCGTCTTCTGCAGCGCTCCACTGGGATCTAGCTTGCTGCCCTTTCCCGTCCCGCTTTGTTCGTTTTTCTACCAACCCAGGAGATTCTTATGGCCGTTCCAAATGGTCGTTCCAGCACGCTTCCAGAGCAAGAAGCTTCTTCTATGGGAAAGGACGCCCTCCCGCTAACGCAAACGGGTAATGCTCTAAACCTGGCTCCTCTGCCTGCTGACGGGGCCTCTGGGCCTGCTCAGATGCCGGTACTGCTGGAGGAGAAATCCGGCCCGCCGGTGTTCCCCAGCCCTGTCAAGTTCAGCGAAATTGGGATTGACCACCGTCCGGTCGGGGCTTCAACCCTGAAAGTGGTAGATTACTATGCCGACGGACGTCCAGTGACTGCTGCAACCCTCAAGGTTGTGGACACTTGGGGGGAGGGGCGCCCAACGGTTGCCTCGGGGGCCAAATTCATTCATGATCCCACCCTCAATCGCCCGATAATGGCTGATGGCCTGAAAATTGCCAAAACCTTCATGGGCAATCGCCCCATTGAGGCCAGCCCCCTCAAGGTGATGCGCTAGCCCGGATCCCCAAGGGGGGCCAGGGATCCCCTTGCTAACCTGAGTTGGGGTAGTTCAGGGCAGTAAGCATGGAGATCCTAGCGGTTCTCTTGGGGCTGTTGGCGGGCTTGGGGGGAGGAGCAGGCTATCTGGCAGATCAGACGGCGCGGCAGCTTTTGCTGGATCAGTTGGATCGGGCAGAGGTTTTGGAGGTGCGCATCCAAAGCCAGCCCAATTACCGTCTGCTGAATGGCCAAGCGGATCGCCTGCTGATCGCCGGGCGCGGGCTCTATCGAGCGCCCTTTCCCCGCATCGAGCTCTTGGAGCTGGAAACCGATCCGGTGGCAATTGACCCCTCTTTTTTCCAGGGGGCTTCCCTGCGCTTGGCGCGACCTCTGCAAGCTGCGGTGCGGGTGGTGGTGCGAGAAGAGGACTTGAACGCTGCCCTCAACATGCCAGAGGTGCTCCGCCAGTTTCAGGATCTCCGGGCCGATCTGCCCTTTGGGAGAGGGGGAAGGGAAGCTCGTCGTTTCGAGCTGCGTCAGCCCCGCGTCGAGTTTTTGGATCCCAACCGCATTCAGCTCTCTGCCCTTTTGGTGGAGGAAGACGGCGGTACTGAGCAGAAGGACTCCGTCCAGCCAACGCGAGCGGTGGAGGTGGTGTTCAACGCCGGGATCCGCATGGACGAAGGGCGCAGCCTAAAGCTGGAGAATCCAGAGTTTGTGATCGGTTCTGTACGGGTTCCTGATGAGATCTCAGCAGCGTTTCTGGGCGGGCTCAATGAGGTGTTTGACCTGCAAGAGCTGGAAGAGAGTGGGATTCTGGTGCGGGTGCTCAGCCTGGAGATAGAGCCTGACCAATTGCAGGTGATTGGGTTTGTGCGGGTGGAGACGCTGGAAAGGACTTTGTCCCGCTAACCGGGATCCCTGTCGAGCATGAATGAGATCCTCAAGGCTCTGCTCCAGACAAAGAGTGGTTTAGCTAGCCCGCCGGGAAGCCCCGCCCTCTCTGCAAAGGACTACGTCCCGCTTTCGCGAACAGCAGGAGGGTCGGGATGAAAGGCGGACATCTTCTAGGCTACAATCCACATAGCTGTACAAAACGGCGTTGCCGGAATCTGGTGCAGCTACGCGGTGGGACATCCCGTGTCTGCTCGTGGAGGGTTCTTGCACTAGCTCCCCGTTGAAGCGAGAAGCCCGTACTCTACCCATCAGGGTGAGCGTTGGGAGTATGTCACGTCAATCTTCAACCCAACTCAGAGTAGGGGCGACCAGATAAGGCAGGGGATCCTCTGCACTCACTTGAGCAAGACACCTCAAAAGGCTTTGGTTGGCCTGCCACAGGGCTTGCACATCCCATCCGCCGTAGGTGGGCAGAAAGTCCGCCAGCTTACGGTTGGCTTCCCCCAGCAGGATCATGCAGCCGCGGCGATTGCCGTTCTGCAGGTGATAGTAGGCCACTGCCGTCTGCAACAAGCCCTGGTAAAAGCGCCGCTCTGGATCCACTGCCTCCATCCACAGGGCCTCTAGGGTGTCATGGCAGGCGTAAAATTCCCGCCGGTTAAACTGCTCGGCGGCCAAACGCAGCGCTTCTGAGTGGGCAGGGCTCATGTCGCTAGGCACAAGTGCGGGCCAAAGGTGATGTCTGCACAGGCAGGGATCCCTGCGGCAACACCAGGGTAAAGCAGGTTTTGCCTTGAGAGCTCTCCACCGAGACGCTGCCTCCCAACCGCTGCATCCACTGCTTGACCAAAGCCAGGCCCAGGCCGGTGCCGCCCCGTTTCCAGGGATCCCCGCTGGGGATGCGGTAGAACTTCTCGAAGATGCGCTCCTGCTCAGCAGAGGGAATTTCCACCCCCTCGTTGATCACCTGAATTTCCACCTGCTGCGGGCCAGGCCGCTGCGCTGTTACCCAGATGCTGCACCCTGGGGGAGTATACTTGCAGGCGTTGTTGACCAGCTCCTGCACCACCCGCTCCAGGCCACCCTGATCGGTGAGTACCTTGCCCACAGTCGGCGCGATCTGCCACTGCAACCGTTGCTGGTTGGCCTGGGCCCGCTCTAGAAAAGGCTGCAACACCGCCGGCAGCCACCCCGCCAAGAAGATTTCCTCCAGGTTCAGGGACTTGGATCCCTGCTCCAGCCGCTGCAGATCCAGCAGGTCATTCACCAGTTCCGCCTCCCGCTCGCACTCCTGCTCCAAGATCCTGAGATATTGCTCTCGTTTTTGGGGGGCGCGGGCGGTTTTCAGCAGTTGGATGGCCATCTTCATGTTGGTGATGGGGGTGCGCAGCTCATGGGAGACCGTGCTCAAAAAATCGTCTTTAAGGCGGTTGAGGCGCTCCAGCTCACCGATTTGCTGCACAGAAGCTTGGTAGAGGCGGGCCTGGCGGATGGCAATGGCACAGTGATCTGCCACCTGCTGCACCACCTGCACCTCCAGTTCATCAAAGCACTCGGCTGCCGACTTCACCAGCCAGAGATCCCCCAGCACCCCTTGGTCATCCCGCAGCGGGCACACCAGCAGGGTCAGTCCTTCCCGACGGGGGATCCAGCCCTGCCCAGGCAGGTGGCAGAATTGCACCGCTTGACCCCCTTGCAGATGCCGGTAGAGATCGGGGTAGTCGGCCAAGCTCAGGGTGATCCCGCCCACGGGCGGTAGAGTAGAGGTGTATTCGTAGCGCACCGTTGCCTGGCCAGATGCCCAATCGTAGAGACAGAGATCGCACCCTTGAATGGGCAACCCCAGGGCCAACTCCTGCACCACTGCCCGCAGAATTTGGGCCTCGTCCAAGCTATCCCGCACCTGGTCGGTGACCCGCTTCAAGAGGGCATCCATCTCCAAAGAGCGCTGCAGGGCTGCCGTCCGCTCCCGCACTTCCTGCTCCAGACGGGCGTTCAGGGTTTGCAATTGCCGGTAGAGCTGATTTTGCGTGATGGACAGGGCCAGATGTACCCCAACCCGGCCCATCAGCTCCAGCTCTGAGGGCAACCAGGCTTTGGCCTCGTCAATTTTCAGCTCTCGCCAGGCGGCAAAAGAGATGAGAGGCAATTCTTGTCTGGGATCCCCCTGGGTAAACCAACGGTAACCCGCCCAGTGGGTTTCTTGGTAAACGGCCCCGCGAAACACGCTCAGCCAGCCCACCGGCTGGTCATTCCAGGCAAGCTGGGCCACCAGCAGGCCACGAATGGGCGTCTGCTTCATCTGCTCTTGCAGCTCCGGCCATTTCTCCAAGTGGGATAGGGACCACATCTTCACCCAGCCCCCCGTTCCTCCGGCCCTTCCGAGCTGCTCCTGTAGCCAGGTGTCGTAGCTTGCCGGGGGTTGCACGCCATGACAACAGAGGGTATCTGAGCCCATAAAGTGGATCCGCAGCCGCGCCCCGATCCCCTGCAAACCAGCAGTAAGCTGCTCCAGCACCGTGGTTAAGGTTGTCTCCGGGTGTATGGGCGAGTAAACCAGGGCAGCAATTTGGTTGATTAGGCGTTCCTGCTGCGCCTTTTGCCGTGCTTGCTCCAGCAATTCCGCCTGAGCAATGGCAATGGAAACTTGATCCGCCACCAACTGCACCACCTGCAGCTCTTCTGGAGAATACAGACGAGGCTCGGCGTGATGGGAGACCAACAGCCCCCATAGCTCCTGGTGATGCATGAGGGGAACCACCAAGGAAGAGGCCACCCCCATGGATTTCAAATAGTGGACATGGCAGGGATCCACAGGCCGCTGCAGCGGCTCGCCCAGAGGAACCCTAGCAGACAACCCCCAAGACTCCGGCTGGCTGATGGAACGGCTTTGCGCCTCTACATCCACAATCACCCGCGCCTGGGCCGAACGAAACAACCGCCGCGCCTCCACCGGAATATCCCCTGCCGGAAAGGTGAGCCCCAAGAGCGAGGGCAGCCGCTCCCCTCCTCGCGCTTCCGCCACCACCGTTCCGTGACCTTCGGGATCAAAGCGGTAAACCTTCACCCGATCCGTTTCCAGAAAAGACCGTATCTCTTCCGCTGTTGCCTTGAGAATTTGCTCCAGCTCCAGGGATTGCCGAATCTGGTGGGTGATGCGGTTGATGAGGGCATCCCGGCTGGGTCGAGCTGCGGCAGCCCACGTTTCAGTATCCATAGTTGCAAGCCCCTAGCCCCTGGGATTAACGGGAAGTATCTAGAGATACATCCCTTTTTTCCAGCATAGGATGTTTGTGAGAAAGGTAAGCGGGCTCAAAAGAAAAGTTAAAGGAAAAGTTAAAAATGGCAACCCAAGGATCCTTCCCAGCTTGGTCCGTAGGCCCTAAGCCCAACCGTCTAACGACTGGAGCCGACCTAAATATGGTCATTTCGATTCAAACTAGGACACTGCAGCCATACCTTCAAGTAGCGTTGCGAAGCGATACCAGCAACCAGAATCCTCACCCTATGGGGCAGGGAGTATGTCAAGCAAAAAGCTAGGGGAGAGGTAACCGAAACAGGCGGGCAGCGTTCTGGCTGGTTTCTTCTGCCAGTTTTTCCGGTGGGATCCCAAGCAGCTCCGCCAAGGTTTGGGCCACCCGCTGCACGTAAGCCGGCTCGTTGCGTTTGCCTCGGAAGGGGGTGGGAGCCAGAAAAGGGCAGTCCGTTTCCACCAAAAGCTGGGATAGGGGCACCTCCAAGGCCGACTGGCGGACGGTCTCGGCGTTCTTGAAAGTAACAATGCCGCTGAAGCTGATGTAGCAGCCCAGCTCCACAAACTGCCGGGTTTCCGCCGGGGATCCACTCCAGCAATGCATGACCGCCCGCACCGGGCCTGCGGTGGCTATGGCCTCCTTCAGGATCTCGTAGGTGGCTGCTGCTGCCTCGCGGCAATGGACGATCAACGCCAAATCCTGGGCTTGGGCAATGGCAATGTGGGCGCGGAAAGACTGCTTTTGGCGCTCAGTGTGGGCAGGGTCGGCCTTATAAAAATCCAAGCCTGTCTCTCCAATGGCCACCACTCGCTCGTCGCTGGCCGCCAAGCGGGCGATCTCCTCGGCCAAGGAAGGCTGCCACCGGCCCGCCTCCAAAGGATGCAGCCCCACCGACAAAAACACTTCTGGATACCGATCGGCAATCGCCTGCAACTGAGGAAATTCTGCCGGCATCACACAGGAATGCACCAAGCGCCGGATCCCCGTCTGGCGCCAGCGCTCGGCCACCTGGGGTAGATCTTCTGCAAAGTCGGGGTAATTGAGATGGACGTGGGTATCCACCAAGGGGGCAGCCGAAAGGGTAGCGGTGCTCAAGGCTCAGCTCCGGGACAAGATGTTTCCAATTGTAAAAGTATCCCACGCTCACCTTAGCTGGCCAGCCGGGAAGTGAGGAGGGAGAAGTGAGGAGTGAGGATTGAATCTCTTCTCTCTCCGCCCAAGAGGGGATCCCATTCCGCCAACTCCTGTGGGAGCATGAGGATGAGCAAGCAAGAAAGTTCACAGTTGGAGGCTGGTTATGGCTCGTACTCCCTCGACGATGCTGCCTTTGGGAACCCCTGCTCCTGACTTCAGCCTACCGGATGTGGTGAGCGGCAAAACCATCTCTCTGGCCAGCTTTGACGACAAGCCCGCCCTGCTGGTGATGTTCATTTGCCAGCACTGCCCCTACGTGAAGCACGTGCAAGAGGAGCTGGCTCGTTTGGGCAAGGACTACCAAGATTGCGGCGTTGGCATTGTGGCCATCAGCGCCAACGATGTGGAGCAATACCCGGATGACAGCCCAGAGAACTTGAAGAAGATGGCCGAGACCTTGGGCTTTACCTTCCCCTTCTGTTACGACGAAAGCCAAGAGGTGGCCAAAGCCTTCACCGCTGCCTGCACCCCCGACTTTTTCCTGTTCGACGCGGATCGCAAGTTGGTCTACCGTGGTCAACTGGATGACAGTCGTCCCAGCCTGACGGATGTGCCGGTGACGGGCAAGGATTTGCGGGCGGCGCTGGATAACCTTTTGGCGGGCAAGCCCATCGATCCCGACCAAAAGCCCAGCTTGGGCTGCAACATCAAGTGGAAACCCGGCAATGAGCCTGCTTATTTCGGTGGCTAGATCCCGCTTTTTTGAATCACGGCCAGGGCCTGTCGATGCAAGCTGGGGTTGGCCGCCGCCAGCACTTCTCCGGTGGAGGTGCGGGTTAAGGGATCCCCTTGCCAATCGGTAATCACGCCACCGGATCCCTCGATCACCGGCACAAGGGCAGCAAAGTCGTAGAGGGCAAGGCCACACTCCATCACCAGATCCACACAGCCGCTGGCCAGCAGGCCGTACTGGTAGCCATCGCCGCCATAGGAGGTGATGTGAACCGCCTGGTTGAGCCGCTGGAAGCACCGTTGTTGGTCAGGTTGGGTGAACAAATCAGGGGTGGTACAGCTCAAGTAGGCGCGGCTGAGGTCGGTATTGGCCTTGGCTCGGGCGGCTTGTCGGTGGGAGGGGGTTATCCATTGGGTGGGCTGTCCCCGTACCCCCAGCCAGCGCTCGCGCAACACCGGCTGATCGATGATGCCCAAAATGGGGCGGTCTTCTTCCAAGAGGGCAATCAGAGTAGCAAAGGTGGGCTTGCCGGTGGAAAAGGCAATGGTGCCATCCAAGGGATCCAGAACCCAGGTATAGAGGGATCCCGTCTGGTGAAAACCAAACTCTTCGCCAAGGATGTTGTGTTCTGGCACTTGGGCCATGAGCAAAGCCCGCATAGCCCACTCTGCCTCCCGGTCGGCCACCGTCACAATCGGGGAGCGGGCCTCTTTGTATTCGGCTTGCAGTTCTTCGCGAAACAGGGGGCGAATCACCGCTCCGGCAGCCTCGGCCAGGGCCTGGGCCAGCTCAATCCACTCTGCCTTGACCACCTTTTCCCGCCCTATTTGCGCGTCTCCCCTCTTAGCATAGGGTAAGATCTCTCCCCGGTTATGCGGTCTGGCCTGCTCTTAACTCCTCTGGAATGGCTTTGGACGGCGATTGGGGTGATCCTGACCATTTTGGGCACCCTGACCCATTTGAGTTTTCCGTCTGAGCTGCCTGGGTTAGGGGGATACAGCTTTTCGCTGCAAATCGGGGGCGTATTGCTGACGGCTTGTTTGGCGGGGCCGGTGGCGGCGGTGTGCGCCCAGATCGTCTACCTGGGGCTGGGGCTGGCAGGGCTACAGGTGTTTGCTCAAGGGGGAGGGTGGCAATACCTGTACCAGCCTGCCTTTGGCTACTTGCTGGGGTTTTTGCCAGGAGCCTGGGCCTGCGGGACGATCGCCTTTCGGCAACGGGATCCCTATCCACCCCCTTCTGCCCTGGCCCGCCAACGTGCTGTCGATGGGAAGCGGTTGGCAGGAGGGATCCCTTACTCCCCGGTGGGCCTCCAAGAGCTGGGATCCGGCAGCTTGGTGGCTTTGGCCTTGGTTCACCTGACCGGGATTTTCTACCTTGTGGCCACACAACCCTGGAATGAGGAGTTGCTGAGGTTGATAGGGCTTTACTCCGGCTATACTCTGCCGGGACAGATCATTGTGGCCAGCTTTGTTGCAGTGATAGCGTTGCTGTTGCGGCGCTTGTTGCTGCTCTGAAGCGGGGAAATCAACTGTGCGCAAAGGCCCATGCAGGTTTGGGCTGCAGCGCATCCTTTCCCAGGCTGTAGAGGCAGAAAGTAACTTAGAGCCGTGCTAACCCCAACGGCAGTTCCTAAGGGGGCGTAGATTCTGGTCAGGTCTTGTGAGGATTGATGGGTTTTCGTAAGGAGCTGAGGGATGCAACGTACTGCTCTGACCCTTTTGGCCACCGGCCTTTTGGCGACTGGGCTGGCTGCCTGTGGAGATAGCGGCAGCTCAGGGGGCTCGATCCTGCCCCCACCCCAAGGCCCAACGGTTTCGTTTATCAATGCGCCCACCTCGGTGCGGGTAGGCACCTCCACGCCGGCTTTTACGGTGCAGGTGAGTGTGCCCGGCGGTGCTCGTCCAACGCAGTTTATTGAGCTGGAAACTTTCAACCCCAGCGGCGTGCGTGTGCAGAGGGAATTCTTCAGCCCGCAGCAGGCCGGCTGCAATCCCGGGGCCACCTTTTGTAGCTTCATCACCGACTTCCGCGTTGCCTTCGGGGATCCCGTTGGCGTCTGGCAGTTCCGGATCACCGCCTTTGACCAACAAAATCGCTCCGGATCCCAAACGTTGCCGATTACAGCTTTCCAGTAGGCAAGCCAAGTTGCCGGTTTTAGGGTAAGGCCACTCACTCTAGAGGGGAATGCCCACCAGCGAACCGAAGTCCGAACAAGGACTGAATCTTGCTCACCGCTGCGGCTTTCTTCCTGCTTCCAAAACTCCTAGCCAGCGGCAACTTGCGTCGCCGCCCCGCCAGAGGGATCTCCACAGGCATCAATTTCCCCAGAGCCAGCGCTCCGCGCCGCTGGTGCGACCAGCAAAGTTCGGCAAAAACAGGGCCGGAGGCATGCCCCCTCAAGCTATAAGCCGGTTGTTACTTGAGTTCGCAAGCTGCCCAAGGTGGGATCCCCTACTCTAAGTCTCGACGGTTGGGGTTACGGGAGGGATCGTTGCTCAAAAAACCAAACACAAAAAGCCCCACAAAAAAGATGACAACCGCGTAAACAGAGATTTTCAGTAACAGCATAGTTTCAGCAACCCGTTTCCGACTGAGTGAACTGATGAAGCAATAAAGTAATGGTAAGGTAAGGGCGAACCACCCCAGAAAAGGGATCCCGTCAAACCTGAGACCCCGCAAAACTTCTTCACAACATCATACCTCTCGGCGGCCCTTTTTCCCGCAAATGATCCCAGTTCCCCTTGAGAGATCCTTTCATCACGCCCTCAGGGAAGGCTGCAAAGCCCGGCCTGTCGGGGATCCCCGGCAAGAGCAGAGATTGTTAAGAAATATTTTAGACTGGAAACAAAGATTGCCGCTCCTCAGCGGCGGCAGCGCTCGCGGGCGTCCGGGACATAGGAAGATGGGGTTTGTGGCTTTGCCGGGTCTTGCCGGACGTGCGTTGGATTTGCCCATGCCTTTTGATCGGTTAGGTGACTTAGAGGCTTCCGATGGGCGATCGGAAACTCAGCCCCAACCCTCCTCGGGGATCTATCGGCCTCAGGAGTTGCCCCTTTCCGATGGGATCCCAGCTTTTCTGCACCACTGGCCCCAGAGCTCCCCTTGTGGACGGGTGTTGCTTTTGCACGGCAAAGGGGATCACGGCGGCGGGTTTTGCCCTTTGGCTGGCGAGTTGGCCGCTCAAGGGTGGGAGGTTTTGGCGCCCGACATGCGGGGATTTGGTCGCTCCGGCGGGATCCGCTGCTGGATTGACCGTTTCAGCCAATATCAAGTGGATCTGGAGAGGATCACGCAGCAGGTTTGGCCGCAGAAAGGGATCCCGCAGATCTGGTGTGGGTACAGCGCGGGGGCCAATTGGGTTACGGAATATGCCCTTGCCCATCCCGACCAAGTGCAGGGCCTGATCCTCATCTCACCGGCTTTTCGCATCGACCACTATTTCACCCCCTTTACCCACGCCCTTTTGCAAGTTTTGGACAGAGTGATTCCCCAGTTGGCCTTGACCGGCTTCTACGAGCCGGCGCGGGTGACTTCCCTACCTGAGCAGCAAGCCGCCTTTGCGGCGGATTCCTACATGTGTGGTGTGACGCGGGCCAGATTCACAGCCGAACTGGTGCGCAGTGGACAGCGCTGCCTCGACCAAGCCCATCGGCTCCGCCTGCCGGTTTTGCTGCTCTACACCTCTGCTGATATCGTTATCAATCCTGCGGGGGCTGTGGATTTTGCCCGTCGGCTGCCCCAGGGAGAGATCCACGATTTTCCCCAGTCGCGCCACGATCTTTTGCACGACTGCCAAGCGGAAGCGGTAAAAGAGACCCTCCACCGCTGGCTAGCTCGGCATTTCCCCTCTGCCCCGGATGTCGCCCCTCGCCCAACGACTAGCTCAGCCCCTACCGACCTCATGGCAAAATAGAAACGCCCTCTTTCCTGCTGCTCCCATGAGCCAAGACCTGATCTACCGTCCCCGTCGGCTGCGGCGCACAGAAGCCTTCCGCCAGATGGTTCAGGAAACCCACCTGCGGGTGCAGGATCTGATCTATCCCCTGTTTGTCATGGAGGGGGAGAACCAGCGGCAGGAAGTAGAGTCGATGCCCGGCTGCTACCGCTACACCCTAGACTTGCTGCTGAAAGAGGTGGAAGAAGCTGCCCAACTGGGGATCCCGGCGGTGGCCCTGTTCCCGGTGGTGCCGGAAGAGAAAAAGGACCCCACCGGGCGGGAGTGCTTCAACCCAGAAGGCTTGATCCAGCGGGCAGTGCGGCGGATTAAACAGGAGATTCCCGAGATCCTGTTGGTAACTGATGTTGCTTTGGATCCCTACAACAGCGATGGCCACGATGGCATCGTGCGGGATGGGGTGATCCTCAACGACGAGACGGTGGAAGTTTTGGTCAAGCAGGCCCTCTCCCAAGCAGAGGCGGGAACGGATATTGTGGCCCCCTCGGACATGATGGACGGTCGTGTCGGCGCCATTCGGGAGGCCCTGGATGAGCAAGGTTATACCGATGTGGCGATCCTGGCCTACTCCGCCAAATATGCCTCTGCCTTCTACGGCCCCTTCCGCGACGCCCTGGGATCCGCGCCCAAATCGGGAGACAAGAAAAGCTATCAAATGGATCCCGCCAATGCTCGGGAAGCCATCAAGGAGGTGGAGCTGGACGAAGCCGAGGGGGCGGACATGGTGATGGTGAAGCCGGCCCTGGCCTACCTGGACATCATCTACCGAGTTAAGGAATCGACGGATCTGCCCGTGGCCGCTTACAACGTCAGCGGTGAGTACGCCATGATCAAAGCCGCCGAACAAAAGGGCTGGATCGACGGCAAAAAAGTGATGTTGGAATCCCTGCTGGCCATGAAGCGGGCTGGCGCCGATATCATCCTCACCTACTTTGCCAAAGAGGTAGCCTTGCTCTTAAAACAATCCTAGGCAGGGGCAGCCTACGGCCCGACAGACGGCTGGGTGGACTGCCCGATCCAGGAAGGGGGGGTGTTCTTCTCGTCGTCCGCCACCAGGGTACTGGGATCCACCAAACGCACCTGAATTTGATTGGGTGGCACCCGATTCAGCCGTTCCTTGATCAGGGCCTCTTGTTGCAAGGGATCCATACCTCGATCCACCCCCTCCTGCAGCCGAGAAATCCGAGTGGACAAGACCTCGATATGCCGCTCCAGAACCTGGAGCCGGTGGTGCTGGGCCAACTGCACCGGCAAGAGGCGATACAAACCACTGAGGGCAGCCGCCGTAAACAAGACATTCACCCCGATGTGGCAGGCCATCTCCCAGACTGGAGGCTCGTGGCCAGGTTCTTGCCGTCTGCGCCGGCGGGATCGAGTCGAGGAGCGGGAGCGCTGGACAGGGATCGTCCGCCGACCGGAAATCTGGGGAGAGGCGGGAAATCCTGCCCGAACTAGGGATCCCTGCCCTTGGGAGCGATGCACTCGTGGAGCAACAGAGATGTCCAGCCGAGGCCCAGCAACCTGCTCTACACGCACAGACACGTGGCGAGCCGGGGTACGGGAAGAAGACTTGGGTGTCACGGGTGAAGGGAAGAAAATAGGGGGACGATGAACCACCTCTGCTGCCAAGAAGCGCAGCTAGGGCCTATTGAAGCCGATTTTTCCAGGTTTGACACTCTCACCGACTCAAGTCAGGGGATTCTAAGGCCTACGGCCCGCTGCCGCGAAACGCAGTCCACAAACGGACTTGTAAAGGCGTAGTCAAACCGCCCATAGACAGTTCCTTGAGGCACAACCCCATCCGCGTAGCAGGACGGAGTCCTAAGTTCTGCTTACTTTACGCAGCAGGTTGGCAGCGGCATTGACATCGGCATTCACTAGCCAGCCTGTTGCTGTTCGGTACAGCCCGCACTCCACTCGCTTGCCAGAGGGTTGCTACCCATCGGTTTTTTCACCGAAGTTGGGCACCTCGTGAGCGTGGATAGCTTGGGGAATCCGTTAACATTCAGGATTACAGCAGGGCAGAGGCATGATATTGCTCAAGCAGAAGGATTACAGTCGTTTCAGGTTAGGGTGAGACGCCTGGGCTATTGAGAGAAGCCTTCTGGTCGGGTACAGTCAACATTGGGTTATGGGTTTAGTGTCCTAGTTTGAATCGAAACGACCATAATTGAGAGTTGACAAGAAGAACATACGAAAGTGATGGGGGGATAAGGGATAAGATTCCCATCGATTCACGCAGAGGATAGGGGAAAGTTGAGTTGCGATTCCTTCTAGGAAGAATGGGAAGGTGGCGCGAGATGACGACCGGAATGTTTACAAAGAGAAGCACTTAGTAGAATGTTTTTTCACAAGCTGAAGCAGTATCGGCATTTGTTTTCTCTGTTTTCTCGCTTTGACAAGTTGGCCAGGAACTTCTTGAGCTTCCTCGACTTCCCAGGCGCTCTTTCTAGCTAAAGTAAAAGATCAACAAAACCTAGAGAAGCTGCAACAGGCGGTGTAGCGCTAGGCTGTGAAGATGGACGACGTTTACTTTCTCGACTGCTGCAGCCGCTGGGCGAAGGCTGCAGGTAGCAGCTTGGGCAGCGGTTTTGGCACGATGCACAACTTGGTACCGTTTGAGCTGGCTCGGTAGGGGGATGGTTGTGGAGACGGCAGAGAGCTTTTGGAGCGATGCTGTGGCGACGGCAACCTATAGGGCGATGGTTGAACAGGGGACGGAACAGGAGCGGGCAGAGATTTGCTACAGGAGTGAGCAAGCGGGCTGCGGCGGCCCAATGAGCTACGCGACGTTGGAGTGGTTGTGTGGTGATGCCAGCCGAGTGCAGCTGGAGCCACGCCTGAGATTGGAGCGCCGGGGCGCGGGGCGGCTGGCGTTGGTTTGGGACAACTGGCGGGTGGTGGACATTACGCTGCAGGGGTACGAGTTCGTGGAGGTCGACGAGTACGTATGGGAGTATCGCCACCGTTGGCTGTACCCGCTGTTGAAGGATGCTGCAAGGCGCTATTGGGTGGGTTGTGGCGGCAAGTCCTCCTGTGGCGTGCGCATAGAGGTGGCGGCTTGGTGGGGTGCAAGGTCGACTTTGAACTCTGAGGGGCGTCCCCTCGACCCATTTCTGCCCTGGAATACGCTTTGCAACTTTCCCCTCTTGGCGTCGGCGCTGGTGTTGACGCTGCTGCGCTGGTGTCGGGAGACCGAGGTGGCCCCAGAGGCTTTGGCCGGGCTAACGCTAGGCGTGCATCTAGACGGTGAGGTGGATGGTTGTCCCTACCCGAACTTGGCGCGGCGGCTGCGGCGGCTGTTTCGCCTGTACCGCGTTGATGAGGCTCGTGGCCGGTTTTTGCTGGAGCCGCCTTTGCGAATCACGCTGCCGACGTTGCGCTGGGAGGATGAGGCAGAGGTTTTGCGCTACCACCTCTACCGGTTGGGTAAGCACTGCAATGACATGTCAATACCAGGCCACTCCCGCCATTGGCGCAGCTTGATCTATCGGGAGCTGTACGAGAGCAACGCGGTGGTGAACTACAACCAGCCGTTGAGCTACGCCCAGTTGCGTGAATTTTACCTGCGGCAGCAGGTGGTGCTTGGGTCTTTGCGGTTGGAGGAGCGTCAGGATGGGGTGTTGGAGCTGAACCACGACTTTGGGCTGTATAAGGTGCCTCTGGCGCAGGTGTGGCCCGACGAGACCTATGTTCTTTATGGCACCCGGCTCTCTTGGGGTCGAATCAGCCATGGGGAGTTACTGGGACAGGGGGCACAACGGTTTGCCTGCGCGCACGGGGCGCCGCCACTGCGGGTGTTTTATCTCCCCTACGACGGTATTCGCGTAGACCAAAGCCTGAACGCTTTGAACAACCCGTTGCTGCTGGAAGGACTGCTGGAGGACATCCGCCGTTGTTTCTATCGCTGGGCACTGGCCCAAGCGGTGGGCGACGGAGTCTGGATCCTGCAGGTGCAGTGCGGGCGGCAACCGAAAGTGCGCCTGCGGGATGAGTCTAGTCCGTATTTGGAGGCGCAGCTGCGGCGCTGCTGCCTACGCCACTTAACGGTCCTGCAACAGGGCGACTATCAGTTTGAAATTGAGTTGCCCTACGACCGCAGTGTCCTCCACCACGAGCTTATGGATCAACTGTGGGTGGAGTAGCGCCGGCCAACTTGCTAGGCTAGAGGTTCCAATAGCGGAAGGGCTCTGCACTGTTCAAAGGACAAGGACGGGACAGAGCTCCCACAGAGGCAAATCGGATCCACATCATGCGCATTGTCATCACAGGTGGGAGTGGTTTTATCGGGCGTCGCTTGGTAGCCCGTCTACTGGAGCAAGGGGATCAGGTTTTGGTCTTGACCCGCCGCCTGGAGCAGGCCCGCCGCATTTTGGGGGAATCCCCCAACCTCAAGCTGTTGCCCTACGATCCCTACCAACCGCAAGCCTGGGCAGCCGCCCTGGAGGGCTACGAGGGAATTGTCAACTTGGCTGGAGAGCCTTTGGCTTCTTCTCGTTGGACAGAGGCCAAGAAAAAAGAAATCCGCCGCAGCCGTGTGGAAGCCACCCAGGCCCTTATTCAAGCCCTCGCCTCCCTCAACCAGAAACCCCAGGTGATGATCAGTAGCTCGGCGGTGGGTTACTACGGATCCCATCCAGAAGGGGATCCCCTGACGGAGACGGATCCCCCGGCCCAAGATTTTCTGGCAGAAGTCTGTCAAGCCTGGGAAGCTGCTGCCCGGTCGGTTGAGGAGTTGGGGATCCGTTTGGCCATTGTGCGCACAGGGATTGTGCTGGGGCCGGATGGAGGAGCGCTGGGGCAGATGTTGGCTCCCTTCCAATTTTTTATCGGCGGAACGATCGGCTCCGGCAAACAATGGCTGTCCTGGATCCACCGCGAGGATTGGGTGAGCCTGGTCTGCTTCCTGCTGGGACAAGGATCCGGAGTGTTCAACGCCACTGCTCCCAACCCGGTGCAAATGGAAGAGTTTTGTCGGACGTTAGGCCAGGTCTTAGGGCGCCCCTCTTGGTTGCCCCTGCCGGAACTGGCGTTGGAACTGCTGTTGGGCGAGGCAGCTCAAGTGGTTTTGACGGGCCAGAAAGTGATCCCACAAGCGGCTTTGCAGATGGGGTTTACCTTCCAGTACCCACACCTGAAAGAGGCATTGCGACAGATCCTCCTCCCGCCTTGACTTCATACCGGAGCTTATTCTTCCGTGAAATCGGCTTCCACCACCCCTGAAGCAGATCCGGGATCGGGGCTGGCAGCCGCAGCTTGTGCCGGAACCGGTCGCGCCGCCTGGGGCACTTGCACAATCTGGGGAGTAAAGATGAATAGGTTGTACACCGTGTTGCGGCGGATGTTGTCCATCATCTCCAGGAACAGCTCGTAGCCCTCGTTCTTGTACTCGATTAGGGGATCCTTCTGACCGTAGCCTCGCAGGCTCACAGCTTCCCGCAGCGCCTCCATCTGCTGCAGGTGTTCCCGCCAGAGGGTATCCACCTGTTGCAATAGGAAAAAGCGCTCCGCCTTGCGCATCAAACCGGGCTCAAAGGTATCCAAAAAAGCCTCTTTGGCCTCGTAGGCCAGTTCTGCCTGCTTGATCAGGTAGTCCAAGATCTGCTCGTAGGAGAGATCCCGCAGGTCTTCAACCTTAAGGTTTTGCTTCAGGAGCGGCACAAACTCCTGCATCTTGGCAGTCAGCTTGTCGATTTCCCACTCTTCCGGGGGCAGCTCTGGGTTGACATGCGCCCGCACGATCTCGCTGACGGTTTTGCGCACATAGTCGAGGATCTTGGTCTTGAGGTTCTCTCCCTCCAAGATGCGCCGCCGCTCCGAGTAGATGGCTCGCCGCTGGTTGTTCATCACCTCGTCATACTCGAACACCTGCTTGCGCATGTCAAAGTAGTACACTTCCACTTTTCTCTGCGCGTTCTCCAGGCTGCTGCTGAGCAACGGGTGCTCAATGGGCATGTCCTCTTCCACCCGGAACATGTCCATGAGCTTGGCTACCCGGTCGCCACCGAAAATCTTCAGCAGGTTGTCTTCCAAGCTGAGGAAAAACCGTGAGGAGCCGGGATCCCCTTGCCGCCCGGCACGCCCCCGCAACTGGTTGTCGATGCGGCGGGATTCATGGCGCTCCGTACCGATCACATGCAGGCCCCCCAGCCTTACCACCTCTTCGTGCTCGGCCTCAGTAATTTTTTCGTACTCGGCTTTGATGCTGTTGTAAACCTCCCGCAGTTGCAAAATCAGCGGATCCTGCACCGGCGCTTTCTCGGAGGCTACTGCGATGAGATCTTCCACCACCAGCTCCGGCAGGCGGTTCAACCCATACTTGGTTACGGCTGCTGCCACCACTTCGTCCAAAGCTTGGCTGGTGCGGGCCGACAACTCACAGGGGTAAAAATTGGGGGAGACCACCGTCCAGGACTTTTTCGGCTTGGGCGTCGTCCCGCCAAATCCTTGGCCGCCTCCCCGTCCTACCATCTGAACGGATCCCAAGGGATTGTCGGTGTCCAACTGGGCCAGCTTGGGCATCAGCCGCTCCCGCAGCTTAAGGCGGGCCATGTACTCCGCGTTGCCTCCCAAGATGATGTCCGTGCCTCGACCGGCCATGTTGGTGGCGATGGTTACGGCACCTTTTCGCCCCGCCTGGGCAATGATCTCCGCCTCCCGCTCCACGTTTTCCGGCTTGGCGTTGAGGAGGTTGTGAGGGATCCCCATTTCCTTGAGCATGGCCGAGAGGCGCTCGGATTTTTCCACGCTGGTTGTCCCCACCAGTACCGGTCGCCCCCGCTCATGCATCTGGGCAATTTCCTCGGCAACCGCCTGCCACTTGCCCCTTTCGGTCTTGTACACCACGTCAGGGGCATCCTTGCGGCGGATGGGTCGGTTGGTGGGGATCACCGTGACTTCTAGGTTGTAGGTTTTGCTGAACTCAGCCTCCTCGGTGCGGGCCGTGCCCGTCATACCGGAGAGCTTGGGATAGAGCAGAAAAAGGTTTTGGTAGGTGATGGTAGCCAGGGTTTGGCTCTCACTTTGAATCGGCACCCCCTCCTTGGCCTCCACTGCCTGGTGCAGCCCATCGGACCAGCGGCGACCAGGGAGCACCCGCCCGGTGAACTCGTCCACAATCACCACCTCTTGGTTGCGGACGATGTAGTGGACATCCTTGATGAAGAGCTCTTTGGCCTTTACGGCGTTAAAGACAAAGTGCGCCCAGGGATCCTTGGGATCAAACAGGTCAGAGACCCCCAGCAACCGCTCGGCTGCCTCAAACCCCTCGTCAGTAAGGATGACGTTGCGGGCTTTTTCATCCACCTCATAGTGTTCATCTCGGATCAGCTCTCGCGCCACCTGGGCCGCCCGCAGGTATTTTTCAGAGGGGCGAGCCACCTGACCGGAGATGATCAGGGGAGTGCGGGCTTCATCAATCAGGATCGAGTCCACCTCGTCGATGATGCAGTAGTTAAAGGGCCGTTGCATCACCTCTTTGATGTCGGTGGCCATGTTGTCCCGCAGGTAGTCAAAGCCCAGCTCGCTGTTGGTGCAATAGGTGATGTCGCAGTTATAGCTGCGGCGCTTTTCTTCGGGGGACATGCCCTCCTGCACTAGGCCGACCGTCAGGCCCAAGAAGCGATGCACTTGTCCCATCCACTCCGAGTCCCGCCGGGCCAAGTAGCCGTTGACGGTAACAACGTGAACCCCTTTCCCGGTGAGACCGTTGAGATAGGCAGGCAGGGTGGCAACCAGGGTTTTCCCTTCACCGGTTTTCATTTCGGCAATCTGGCCTTCGTGCAGCACCATACCGCCAATGAGCTGTACGTCGTAATGGCGCAAGTTCAAGACCCGCTTGGCAGCCTCCCGCACCACGGCAAATGCCTCTGGCAAAAGATCGTCCAGCGATTCTCCTCTGTCTAAGCGCTGGCGAAACTCCGTGGTCTTGGCCTTGAGCTCCGCATCCGAAAGGGAGGCAATCTCGATCTCCAGCGAGTTGATCAGCTTGACGACAGGACGGTACTGCCGGATCTTCCGATCGTTGGGATCCCCAAGGAGCTTTTGTAGGGTCTGGAGCATGGGCAAGCCTAGGCCAATGAAGAGGATGGATTAATAGTGCAATTCTACCATTTTGACTTGGCTGGCCAGGGAGAGGTTGGCCTGGATGAGCTGAGAGCAGAACACCAAAGCCATCGGAAGGGGGCAGTTACTTGCAGTCCGCGGCGAGAAAATGTCACTCTAGGGAAACGAGGGGATCCTGACCAAACCTTATTCTGCGAGGCTCATGAATTTTTTGGGTGTTGGACTGCCGGAAATGTTGGTCATCTTTGCGGTGGCTCTTCTGGTTTTCGGGCCCCGCAAATTGCCGGAGATCGGTCGCACGCTGGCCAAAACCCTGCGCAGTTTGCAGGATGCTTCCAGAGAGTTCGAGGCGCAACTGAACAAAGAGGCCCAAGAGCTGGAAAAAGCCACCCGCGGGACAACGGCTGCCGCCCCTCCCAAAGTTTCCCGAACAGCGGTCACCGAGTCAGTTGCCGATACGCCCCCCCCAGAGACGGATCCCACCCCATCCGCAGCCCATGACGCTCAAACGGCAGACGCTGCTTAGTCTATGCCCCGCTTTAACCCCCTTTGCTTCGGCATGGAAATTACGCGCTTGTTCGAGCAAGGGCAGTCCTACTTCGCTCCTGCCAAGGTGGAGACCTGGCTGCGGCAGCACGGTCAAAACCCGTCTGACTACGAGATCTCGTTTCGCCAGGAACTGCCCCCTGTCGGCTCTTCTGCAGCAATGTGGATTCGCATCGACCTGAAGCGCTGGGATGGCCAGCCAGTGGATCCCTGGCTGTTGGAAGCGATCAACCGCGTAGATTGAAAACGGCTTGCTCCACAGTGGAGCCAAGCCCTACGTTAAGAAGGTTGGGGCTTTTTGTCCACCTATGCCCAGTGCCACCCTGTTGGTATCTTGCCCTGATCAAAAAGGCTTGGTGGCCAAGCTCTCCAGCTTCATCTACAGCTATGGCGGCAACATCATTCACGCCGATCACCATACGGATCCTGAGGCAGGACTGTTCTTGAGCCGCATTGAGTGGGATTTGGAGGGCTTCCAACTGGAGCGAGCGGAAATTGTCCCCGCCTTTTCGGGCATTGCCCGCGGGATCCAAGCCAACTGGGAACTGCATTTTTCCGACACTCGCCGGCGCATCGCGCTGTGGGCCAGCAAGCAAACCCACTGCCTTTTGGATCTGATCTGGCGGCAAAGGGCCGGAGAACTGCCCGCCGAGATCCCCTTGATCATCAGCAATCACCCCGACCTGGAATCGGTGGCCCGCTCCTTTGGTATCGATTACTACCACATCCCCGTTTCTCCAGAAGGCAAAGCCGCAGCCGAAGCCCGTCAGCTCGCTCTCCTGCAGGAGTATCGAATTGACCTGGTGGTGCTGGCCAAGTACATGCAGGTCTTGAGTGGGTGGCTGCTCCGCCAAGCCCCGCCGGTCATCAACATTCACCATTCCACCCTGCCCGCCTTTGCCGGAGCCAACCCCTACCACCGCGCCCATCAACGGGGAGTGAAAATCATTGGCGCGACTGCCCACTATGCCACCGAAGATCTGGACGAGGGGCCGATCATCGAGCAGGATGTGATGCGGGTCAGTCACCGCGATACGGTTGCCGATCTAATCCGCAAGGGCCGCGATATGGAACGTCTAGTCCTGGCAAGGGCAGTGCGGTATCACCTGGAGAATCGGGTGCTGGTGTACCATAACAAAACGGTGGTGTTTGCCTGATCAGCTTGCAGGTGCAGCGTTGCTCAACGGGATCCCTTTCTGTTCTCGCAGGAGAGCCAAGATCTCCTCCTTCACCTCCTGAAAAGAAGAAGTGCGCTTGAGGCTGTAGTCGCGCCGACTGGGGAAATCAACCTGGATCTCCCGTTTCACCCGCCCAGGATGGGACGTGAGTACATAGATGCGCTGGGCCAGAAAGACGGCTTCTTCCACATCGTGGGTGATCATCAGGATTGAAGTGCGCGTGCGCTGCCAGAGATCCAGCAAAAACTCCTGCATGGTCTCCTTGGTTTGCACATCCAAAGCGCCAAAAGGCTCATCCATCAGCAAAATCTTCGGTTGGGCCGCCAGAGCTCGCGCAATTGCCACCCGCTGCTGCATACCGCCCGAAAGCTGCTTGGGCAGAGCCTTGGCAAAACGCTCCAGGCCGACGATCTCCAGAAAATAATCCACACGGGCTTCCCTTCCCTGCCGTTTTACCCCCTGCAATTTCAGGCCAAAGCCGACGTTCTCCGCCACGGTCATCCAGGGGTAAAGGGTGTAGGACTGGAACACGACTCCCCGATCCGCTCCCGG
Source organism: Synechococcus sp. M44_DOE_062 (assembly GCA_015295985.1). Taxonomy (GTDB): domain Bacteria; phylum Cyanobacteriota; class Cyanobacteriia; order Thermostichales; family Thermostichaceae; genus Thermostichus. The sequence continues at coordinate 51,572 of DVDX01000014.1, forward strand.
CCCAATCACCGGCTCCCCATCGACACTGATGGAGGGTAGGCTGCTCCAACCCGGCAATCAGGCGCAGTAGGGTGGTTTTACCAGAGCCAGAAACCCCCACCACACAGACAAACTCTCCTGACTCCACATGCAAATTCACCCCATCCAGAGCCAAGATAGGGCCACGACGGGTGGGGAAGGATTTGCTCAGGCCGACCACTTCCAAATGCACGACACCACCTCATAAAAAGGCCCAACGACAGGTCAAACGTACCAAGCGTCGCAGCAGCCAATCCAGCAGAAAGCTGATCAGCCCCAATACAATCAAGCACGCAAAAATCTCGTCGGTTCTAAAAAAGCGCTGGGCTAGCTGGATCCGCCTACCCAAACCCTCATTGGCGGCCACCAATTCTGCCACCACCACCAAGTTCCAAGAGGCAGCCATGTTGACGCGGAAGGTGTCGAGAATGTTCGGTGTGATGTAGGGAGTGATCACCTGCAGCAACACCTGCCAACGCCGCCCCCCCAAGGTGTAGGTTGCCTCGATCAGCTCTTTGGGAATGAACTTCACCGCATCCATGATCATCAGCATGTTGAAGAAAACGGTGCCGATGAAAATCAATCCAATCTTGGGAGCCTCATCCAAACCCAAGTAAATAATCAGCAGCGGGGTGAAGGCAGGAGCGGGCATGTAGCGAAAGATGCCGCTAATCGGCTCGATCAAGGCGCGGATGCTGGCAGAGGTGCCCATGGCAATGCCAATGGGGGTCGCCACCACTGCCGCCAACAGAAAGCCGCTGCTAACCCGACTGAAGCTGGCCAAGGTATCCTTCCACAGCAGGCCGTCTCGCCACAGGCGCAGCAGGGCCGCCCATACCGAAGGGGGAGAAGGCAAAAAACGCGGCGGTACCCACCCCGATACCGATAGGCCCCACCACAAGCCGAAGGGCACCAGCACCGATAATGCCGTCAGCAGTAAGGCCAAGGGGCGCGGGATCTCTTCGGCAATGCGCCAAAACACCGTCGGGGGCAAACTGGGGCGGGCGGGCGGGGGCGATTCAGCTGGAGCAGTCAGCATCGTACCTTACCTCACTGGTGGCCCATGAAGGGATCCCGGATATCTCTCACCGTCTAATGCCCACCGACTCGGCGTAGGCGCGAACGAAGCGGTCGTCGAACAATGCCTCTAGATCCTTGGGCCCCTCCGAGATAAAGCCCACTCTCACCATGAAGTCCACCATTTGTCTGGCCGCATAGGACATGTGCTGCATTCCCTCGCCGGGGCTGAAGGCTTTTAGGTTGTCTTCTATGGTGAAGAAACGAATGCCATCTTTGAACAGTTGCAGCTCCTCTGGGGTGACACCGGCACGTCTGGCCATGATTTCGTCGGCTCGTTGCGGGTTCTCCTCCATGAACTTCAGAATATCGAACCAACTATTCACCAAAGCTTGCACCTAATCTGGCTGCTCGTCGATCAATTTTTGGCTGACCACCAACAAATCGGGAATGGCTCCTGGAAACTCCGCCGAAGAGAACAGCTCCTTGCTTCCAGGGCGCTCCAGGGCCGTCAACCAGAAGGGCGGAAAGGCTCCCACCGCATCCACCTGACCGGCAGCAAAAGCAGCGGCAGCGGCTCCGGTTTCCAGGGGCACAATGATCACATCCTCGCGGGAAAATCCTTCTCGCTCCAGCCCCAGCGTCAGCAGAAAGTCACCCACCACGCCTTCTTCTACAGCCACCCGCTTACCCACCAGGTCGGCAATGGTGTTGATCCCTTCCCGAACGATGATCTTGTCGTTGCCTGCCGAATTGTCATTGACCAGCACTACCACCTGGCCATTTACAGATTTTGGTGCAAAGGAGAGCGTATCGTTCAGGGTCTGGGTATTGGCATCCAGTTGTCCGGCGGCAAAGGCTTCCATCGACTCAATGTAGCCATCGAACCAGCGCAACTGCACGTTGGCTCCATTTTTCTTGAAAATGCCCTCTTCTTCTCCGATGGCCCACGGCCACCAACCTGCCCAATTGCTATAGCCCATCTGAATGGGGGGTCGGGCCAGAGCGGGCGAGGAGCTTCCCAGCAAAAGGGTGGGCAACAACCCCAGCACCCAGGACAAAAACCGGCGGCGACGCGAGATCTGTGGAGAAGAAGTCATAAGCCTGGAAGTTCAAGTAACTGTGCAGCCAGCTTGAGAATAGCTGTTCGCTGGCCTGGATTCTAGGGTCGGCTTGAGACGAGCAGCAAATAGTTAATTTGGCTACAAAATCCCCCAACTTGTTGCTTGGGTTGGCTTTGGATTTTCGGATCTTCCAGAGTGATGGGACTTAACCAGGGGGATCCCTCAATACTCAAAGGTCATGGGTGGGAAGCGGGAAGGGCGAGATCTGAGCTGGGCCGGTTCAGAGGGGGGAGCCGGATCCCGGAAGGCTTTTGCCTCCTGCTGAAGGTGTTGCATGGCCTGCTCGATTTCCTGGAGTCGCGCGTGGATTTGCCCCTGCCGCTCTCGAATAAACTCCAGCTCCTGGTTAAGCCGCTGCTTTTCGACGCTGAGCTGCTGCATTTCAGCATAGAGGGCGGATTCGGTTTGGCGGCGAGGGATCGAGCGCAGCTTGGGGCGCGGTCGAGTTCGGGGCACACGGGGCAGGCTCATAAGGGGGGATCCCGGAAAACGGTTTGCGCCTATGCTAGCGTGCTCTTGGCGGCCCTTCCATTCCTCGGTAGGATCCGACTCGTCCGGCGTGGAAAACGGTGATGGTGGAAACTGGAGCAGACCTGTTGCAACGCTACGGCGGCGGCGAGCGCGACTTCAGCAACAGCCAACTGGCCGGGGCTGACCTGGCCGGGGCCGACTTGGCCGGGATCGACTTGGGGGGAGCCATTCTCCGGCAGGCAAAGCTGGCCTCTGCCAACCTGGAGCGGGCCTACCTGAGCGGTGCCGACCTCAGCCAAGCCGATCTTCAGGGATCCAACCTGCGGCTGGCCAACCTAGAGAAAGCCAAGCTACAGGGATCCCGATTGCAGGGAGCCAACTTGCGTGGAGCCAATCTGGCCGAGGCGGACTTGAGCGGAGCCAATCTCAGCCAAGCGGACTTGGCAGGGGCTAACCTCACCGGGGCCAACTTGAGAGGATCCCTTCTTGCCCAGTGCAAACTCAAGCTGGCCAACCTGCGAGGGGCTTGCTACGACGCCACCACTCAGATGGAAGCGGGTGTTGCACCAGCAGAGCTGGGTATGGTTCAAGCCTAGAGGGGGAAATGGGGCTAATCCTCCGGCTCCAAATCTAGAATCTCCTGAATTTCGGCGTCGGTGTAGCCGACTGCCCGTAGTTTCTCCGATACCATCTGAATCTCCCCGGAAGACAAATCCTGCTGCCGTACCCGATCCCAGAGATTGGCCACAATCTGCAGCAGCAAGCCGCTGCTTTCCGCCTCAAACAGCTCAAAGGCCGCGGCCAGCTCGATTGCTTGCAACACCTCTTCGGCACTGCCAACCGGCTGATCGAGGGAGCGTTCCTCCAACTCCAGCAGCAACTGGCGCAGTTGGTTCAGACCATCCCCAAGAGCAGACATGCAGCAGGCTCCACAGCGGCACTTAGACCCTTACCCTAGCAGACGCCCATCTCTCTGCAGAAGGGATCCCGTCAATTCTGCGGCAGCTACGGCTATTCTGGTTAGAAGAGCGATCTAGCCGCAATCGACGCGATGGTTGGACATCAGCATAGACAACCAACGACACCCGAACACCACTAAGAGGAGATGCATGAGTATGGCCCCAGCGAACGTCCTGCCCAATACCCCCCAGCCTTTGGCCGATGAGGGTGGCACCACTCTGGACTACGGCAGCGCGGCTTACCGGCAGGCCTACTCTCGCATCAACGGCATTGTGATCGAAGGGGAACAAGAAGCCCACGACAACTACCTCAAGCTGGCCGAAATGATCCCGGAAGGGGCAGAGGAGCTGCGCAAGCTGGCCAAAATGGAACTGCGGCACATGAAAGGCTTTCAATCCTGCGGCAAAAACCTGCAGATAGAGCCGGACGGGGAGTTTGCCCGCGCTTTCTTCGCCCCTTTACGCAACAATTTCCAAAAAGCAGCAGCAGCCGGAGACCTGGTTACCTGCTTGGTCATTCAGTCCCTGATCATCGAATGCTTTGCCATTGCCGCCTACAACATTTACATCCCCGTCGCCGATGAGTTTGCCCGCAAGATCACCGAGGGGGTGGTCAAGGATGAATACCTACACCTCAACTTTGGAGAGCGCTGGCTAGGGGAGCATTTTGGCGAGGTCAAAGGGCAGATCGAAGCGGCCAACGCCCAGAACCTACCCTTGGTGTGGCAGATGCTGCAGCAGGTGGACAAGGATGTGGAAGCCATCTACATGGATCGTGAGGCCATTGTCGAGGACTTCATGATTGCCTATGGCGAAGCGCTGGCCAATATCGGCTTCAGCACCCGCGAGGTGATGCGCCTCTCTGCCCAGGGTTTGCGGGCAGCATGACCCACCTCCATCCTCTGCTGGCGAATTGGGTTTCCGGCCCGGCTGTAGGGATCCCTACCTCCCCCGGGTGTGGACATGTTTTGATCGGATCCTGATGGGATCCATTAGTTATCCAAGCGGGTAAATCTCTATGTTCGGCCTGATCGGGCACTTGACCAGCCTGGCCCATGCAAAGCGGGTGGCAGACAAGCTGGGTTATTCCGAATATGCGGAGAGCGACCTAGAGTTCTGGTGCATGGCTCCCCCTCAAGTAGTGGACGAGATCACAGTGACCAGCATTACCGGCCAAAAAATCCATGGGCAGTACGTCGAATCCTGCTTCTTGCCGGAAATGTTGGCGGGGGGGCGGGTGAAGGCCGCTTGTCGGAAAGTGTTGAATGCGATGGCCCTGGCCCAGCGGCGTGGCTTGAACATTACGGCTTTGGGGGGATTTAGCAGCATCATTTTCGAGACTTTTCGCCTCGACAGTCTTAGGCGAGTCCGCAACATCGACTTGGAGATCCAACGCTTTACCACCGGCAATACCCACACCGCCTACATCATCTGTCAGCAACTGCAGTTGGCGGCCCAGCGCTACGCCATGGACTTGGCAGCCGCTACGGTTGCGGTGGTGGGGGCGACCGGAGATATTGGCAGCGCCATTTGTCAATGGTTGGTGGCTCGCACTCGCCTGGGCAAATTGTTGCTCATAGCCCGAGAGCGGCGGCGCCTAGAGGAATTGCAGGCCAAGCTCAAGCAGGGGGAGATCTGTTCCCTGGAAGAGGCCCTGCCCCGCGCCGACTTTATCGTTTGGGTGGCCAGCATGAGCCAGGGTATGGCTCTCGATCCCCAGGTGTTGCCGGATCCCTGTGTCATCATCGACGGTGGCTACCCGAAGAACATCGCCTCCAGCTTGCAGCGAAAGGGACTCTACGTCATTGACGGGGGGATGGTGGAGCACTCTTTGGATATCGAATGGAACATCATGCAGTTTTTGAATGTGGCCAACCCGGCCCGTCAGCTTTTTGCCTGCTTTGCCGAGTCCATGCTGCTGGAGTTTGAGGGGCTGCACACCAATTTCAGTTGGGGCCGTAATTTGATCACCCTTGAGAAATTGGATCTGATCGGGCAGCTTTCCCGCAAGCATGGGTTCCGCCCCCTCATGCCCGAAGCCTAATTGAGATGCAAAATAACTAATGAAGAGAGCCTCAGCCGCTCTGAAAGACCCACGCAACACTGGTCGCTTTAGCGAGACGGAGTCCCTACAAAGCTGAACCTTAGCCCAGCATCGCTGCTTTCTTCCTGCTTCCACGACTCATGACTAGCAGTAAGCTTCAGACTTACCACCCCGCCAGAGGAGTCTCCACAGGCGTCAGTTCCCCGCAAGTGAGCGCTCCGCGCCGCTCACGCGAGGCAGGTACTTGCTCCACATACACACAGGTTAAGGATGGAGAAAACCTTAACCTACACAAAGTGCGTGCGTCGAACAACTGCCTTGTGAGCCCCAATTTAGCCTGGGCTGCGCTGGTTTAAAGTACTGCACGGCAAAGTTCAGTTAGTTCGAGACCTAGTACGTGCCACAGCAGAGGTGCTGCCCCCGGTTAGGTCAATCAGCACTCGACCGAACCCGGACAAAACCCGAAGACCCAACGCCAAGAGACGGTTGCCATGCCCCAGTCCTTTACCGCCCACCTTTGGCAAGCCATTCAGCCCATCTACAAGCAAATCCTCGATCACCCCTTCAACCAAGAGTTGGCAGCGGGCAGCCTATCACGGCAGCGGTTCCAGTTTTATTTGCAGCAGGATGCTCTTTATCTCACCGACTTTGCCCGTGCCTTGGCCTTGATCGGAGCCCGTTCTGAAGGGGCTGAGCAGGTGGTGAGTTTCTTGAACTTTGCCCTGGGGGCCATTGTGGCCGAGCGCAGCCTGCACGAAAGCTATTTTCGCCTCTACGACATTCAGCCAGAAACGACCTATGCCCCTGCCTGCTTCGCCTACACCCGTTTTTTGCTGGCTGCGGCGGCTTTGGATCCCTATGAGGTAGCCATTGCCGCTGTGCTGCCCTGCTTTTGGATCTACCGAGAGGTGGGATCCACCATCTATGGCACTGCCCAGCCTGGCAATCCCTACCAACAGTGGATTGACACCTGTGCCGGGGAAGAGTTTGCCCAAGTGGCGCAGCAGGCCCTGGACATCACCAACTCCGTTGCTCAGCAGGCTACAGAACCACTGCGGGAAAAGATGACCGCAGCTTTTGTTGCTGCCTCCCGGTTGGAATGGTTGTTTTGGGACAGTGCCTATCGCCTTGAATCTTGGCAACCTGCCTAATGCTCGGCTGGTCGGGCTGGCCTACCAGACAGCAACTGCTGGGCCTGCTGGAAAATGGCATCCAACATCGGCTCGGTCAGCAGCCGCGTGGCCGTGTTGCGTCGGCTGGGATGGTAAGACGCCAGCAAGTACCGGCCCTCTGCCAAGGGAATAACACAGTTGTGGCCAAAGCGGGGACGGAGCCTGAGAGGTGCCAACAGCATCAGAGCATGTTGGAAGGCAAAATGCCCCAACGTCAGGATCACCCGCACCTGGGTTAGCAACTCCAGCTCTTGCTTCAGGTAACCCAGGCAGGTCTTGGCTTCTGTGGCAGTGGGGCGGTTCTCCGGGGGCGCACAGCGCACCACTGCCGAGATGTAACAATCCTGCAGATGCAGGCCATCCTCTCGGTGGGTAGAGGTGGGCTGGTTGGCAAAGCCGGCTCGGTGCAAGGCGCGAAACAGCCAGTCCCCACTGGGATCCCCGGTAAACACCCGCCCGGTGCGGTTGCCCCCATGGGCTGCCGGTGCCAACCCGATCACCCACAGCCGCGCCTGCGGATCCCCAAATCCCGGAACGGGCTTGCCCCAATAGGACTGATCCCGAAAACGGGCCACCTTCTGAAGGGCAATTGTCTCTCGCCAAGCCACCAAGCGGGGACAGCGGCAGCAACTGACAATTTCAGCTTGCAAAGTGGCCCACTCCTGGATCCCCAGCGCCCTACTCCTCCTCGGCGTCGTCATCCTCCTCCAGCTCGTCGAAGGCAGGGGTGGAATCGTCGATCAACTGATCATCTTCCAAGATCAAACGAGGCGGCAGCTCCGGCAACACTGCAGGCTCTTCCTCCTCTTCGTCCGGCTCCGGTTCGGGGGCGATCTCCTCGTAGGTGGTGAAGCCTGTGCCCGCAGGGATCAAGCGCCCGATGATCACGTTTTCCTTCAACCCACGCAGCCAGTCGGATTTACCCTCGATGGCCGCCTCCGTGAGCACGCGGGTGGTTTCCTGGAAGCTGGCCGCCGAGATGAAGCTGTCGGTATTCAAGCTGGCCTTGGTGATCCCCAGCAGGACGGGCGTGTATTTGGCTGGCGCCCCTCCGGTAATGGCCATGGTGGCATTGGTCTGCTGGATTTCCCGCAGCTCCACCAGCTCGCCCGGCAGTAGGATGGTGTCGCCGCCATCATCCACCCGCACCTTCGAGGTCATCTGCCGCACCACAATCTCGATGTGTTTGTCGGAGATCTCCACCCCCTGGGAGCGGTAGACGTTCTGCACTTCGTTGACAAAGAAGCGCTGCACCTCCCGCAAAGCCAGCCGCGCGGCTTGGTCATCTCCCAAGGTTTGGCGATGGTACTCGTAGTAGATCTCCAAGAGGTCGTGGGGGTTGGCAGGGCCATCGGTCAGGGGATCCCCTACTCCCACCGGCTGCCCATCTACCACGATCAAGCTCTGCCCCGGCAGCACAGGATAGTCTCTAACGGTGCCATCGGCTTCGATGACCTTCAAATCCGGCTCTTCTCCCCGCCAGCTCAATTGGACGGTGCCGGGCCGCTTGGCCAGAACACACATTTCCTTGGGCTTGCGGGCCTCCAGCAGCTCCTCAATCCGCGGCAGACCCTGGATGATGTCCCCCGTTTTGGCCCGCTCAAACACCAAGAGGGCCAGGGAATCCCCCCGCTGCACCAGATCCCCATTCCGTACCTGCAGAATGGCACCCGCAGAAACCAAGTAGGGCCGTGCCATCCGCAACAGGACTTGACCGTCCGTTATCTGCATCACCTGTCCTGACTGTGGAGAAGGGATCCCAGGGGCCAGCTCGTCCCCAGCCCGCACCAGCGCTCCCACTTCCACGCTGGCTGGGCCTGTCAGGGGCACCTGCACCAGATCGTCGTCGGTAATCACCAGCACCCGCCGCACCACCTCCGCTCCCTCGCGGATTCCTTGGACGATCCCAGCCTTTTTGGCTTGGATTTCGGTTCGGGCAATCACCTCTCCCCTGGCGATGGAGTCTCCTTCCCTCACCAACAGCCGAGTGTGGGTACTCCCCTGGGTTAGATCCGCCTCCACATCGCGACGCAGCAACAAGGTTTCCAGAATCACCAGTTGCAGGCGGCGAATGTCGGGATCCTTCTCGTCTTGGATTAGCTCGATATCGGCCTTCAGTTGGGGAGCGTCGGTATCAATTTCCAGCACCAGTTGGGTGCGTAGGAGTTCTACGGGGCCTACTGACTTCACCCGCTCCCCATCTTTGAAGGGAACACGCTGCACCGCCCGCAGACGAATGGAGCGGCCAGACTCGCTGGTGGACTCTTGAGTGGGCACCAAGGGCCGGTCGGGGATCTCGTACTCCTGCACCGGACGCAGCAGCAAGCCTGGGCCTTCAGGAGTTTCCACGTGTTCCAGGTAGACCAGTTGATCGGGAACGATGCTGCTAAGCACCTGTTGCCCAGGCTGGATTAGGGTGCCACTTTTCACTTCCAAGTCGGCGGGGTTGTCCACCAGATGCAGGGATCCCGGCTTGATGACGATCTCCCGCAGGATGTCGTTCTTCTGGATGACCTCGACGACACCGGCATTTTGGCAAAAGATGTCTTTCACCACCTCGGTGCCCGCTTCCACATACTGGCCATCGTCCACGTTCAGCAGGGAGATGTCTTTGTTGACCTCGTGGGTCTCTTCCGGGATCCACAGCAGAGTACCGCCCTGGATGACTTCGTAACCTTGCTTGGCCTTGCCGCGCCGTGCCACCTCAATGCCGGCGAACTTCACCAAGCCTCCCGTCTGGCTGCGGAAGTGGTTGTCGATCAACTCCGCCACCACCTCGTCATTGCCCACTTTGGTGCCCGGAGTGGCCTTGAGAACAAAGGTCTGCCCACTAGAAGTGTCCAGCAAAAACTGTTCCCGACCCTGGTGGGATTCCACCCGTACCCGTGCTTCCCGCAACACCACCGAAGCGTTGATGATCTCCACCTCGCGCCCGCTTTTGGTGTCGCTGCGCTCCGGTAGCCGCACAATGCCGCCATGCTCCGTCACCAGCGAGGTTTCGGCAATCACATCCCCCGCTTGTACGCGATCCCCGTTTTTCACCACCGGCTCAGCCCCTGGGGGCAGGTTGTACACCTGTCCAGACATCACCCAGATCAACCCCTGCCGCTGAGCAGTGTAGGTGGTGTTGCCCTGGCGGTCGGTCTTCTCCTCGATGGGCAGATCGGCAAAGCGAATTTCTCCGGCCAGATCGGCCACCACCTCTTTCTGGGCTTTCTCAGTGCTCTTGCGGCTGGCCTTGGCTAGAGACACCTCCGCAATCAACTGATCCCGCTGCACCTGAGTTCCGTCCCGCACCAGCAGGGTGGATCCCTGGGTCATGTCGAAGGACTCCCGTTGCCCATCTGGGCCTTCCAGGAGGATTTGGTTGTTTACCTCCACCTGCAGGGCATCGTCGCCGTGGCGGGTACGGAAGGGGCGGGTGCGCAGATTTTTCGGGAACCGCACCACACCGGCAAAGGGGGCGCGAATTTGGCGAGCCACCTCCCCTGTAAACACGCCTCCTGTGTGGAAGGTGCGCATGGTCAACTGGGTGCCCGGCTCCCCAATCGATTGGGCGGCAATGATCCCAACCGCCTCTCCCAGATCCACCAGGCGGGAATGGGCCAAGCTCCAGCCATAGCACATCCGGCACACAGAGCGGTTGGCCTCACAGGTGAGGGGAGAACGCACCATCACCTGCCGAATGCCAGCTTCCACAATCGTCTTGGCTAGGTCGTGATCCACCTCTTGGTTGCGACGGGCAAGCACTGCCTGGGTTTCCGGGTGCACCACGTCACGCGCCAGCACTCGGCCCACCAAGCGCTCTTCCAAAGACACCACCACTTTGTCCCCGTCCATCAGGTATTCCAGGAGAATGCCCTGGTCGGTGCCGCAGTCGGATTCCCGCACGATCACATCCTGAGACACGTCCACCAAGCGGCGGGTGAGGTAGCCAGAGTCGGCAGTGCGCAGGGCTGTATCCACCAACCCCTTGCGGGCCCCATAGGAAGAGATGATGTATTCGGTAACAGTCAGGCCCTCGCGGAAATTGGTTTTGATGGGCAAATCGATGATCTCGCCCTGAGGGTTGGCCATCAGACCGCGCATGCCCACCAACTGCCGCACCTGGGAGACGTTACCCCTCGCCCCCGAGTTGGCCATCATGTAGACAGAGTTGAGGGGATCGTTCTGCCGGAAGTTGTTGAGCATCTCCTCTTTGATCTGGTCGTTGGTCTGGTTCCAGGTGTCGATCACCTTTTGGTAGCGCTCCACCTCTGTGATTTCCCCGCGGGTGTAGCGCTCGGTGGCCGCCTCGATCTCCGCTTCCGCTTGCGCCAACAACTGCCGCTTGCTGGGGGGAACACGCAGATCTTCAACGCTGATGGAGACGGCTGCCTGGGTGGCGTATTTGAAGCCCAGGGTTTTCAGAGCATCCGCCACCTGAGCGGTGCGGGCCGTACCGTAGCGGGCAAAAGACCAGGCAATCAGGTTACGCAGCTCTTTTTTGCCAATTTGATAGTTGCGAAAGGGGACAGGGGGCAAAGGGGCGTCGGCTTTGTTACCGTCGGTAGCCTGCCGCAACAGGCCAGCGGAAAATCGTCCTTTTTCGCTCATGATGCCTCGCTGGAGAGAAGAGGGGACAGGAGAGAGAAGAGCCGTCCTACGGCAGAGGGTGAACTAGGCAGACAAAATATCCTGCACGGTCTTGTTAAAAATGATCCGGCCCGGCGTGGTGCGAATGTACTGGCTGATCACGTTGCCGTTTTGATCCTCGCGGATGCGGCGGTAGTTGGTGATCTTGAGGCGGATGCCGCCCGGTTCTTCGATAATTTGCGGCTCGGACTCTTTTTCGCCCTTGCCCAACTCCATTGGGCCGTGGTAGCGCACCCAGACTTTGCTGTGCAGGCCGATGGCACCGCGGTCGTAGGCAATGAGAGCATCTTCCAAGCTGGCGAAGAAACGATCGCCAATCTCAGGCTGGTGGGGGTTATCTGCCGTTAGGTAGTAACATCCCAGCACCATATCTTGGCTGGGGGTGATGATGGGAGCGCCGGTGGCAGGGGAGAGGATGTTGTTGGTGGCCAGCATCAACAGGCGCGCTTCCGCCTGCGCTTCCAGAGAGAGGGGCACATGCACAGCCATCTGGTCGCCGTCGAAGTCGGCGTTGAAGGCGGGGCAAACCAGGGGGTGGAGCTGGATCGCCCTTCCTTCCACCAGGATCGGTTCAAAGGCTTGGATCCCCAGGCGGTGCAGGGTGGGGGCACGGTTGAGCAAGACAGGGTGGCCGTCGATCACCTCCTCCAGCACATCCCAAATCTGCGGGTCATTGCTCTGGATCATCTTTTTGGCGGCCTTGATGTTGTTGACGATGCCCCGCTTGATCAATTTGTGGATGACAAAGGGCTGGAACAGCTCGATGGCCATCTCTTTGGGCAGGCCGCACTGGTGCATGCGCAGGTTGGGCCCCACCACGATCACCGAACGCCCGGAGTAGTCCACCCGTTTGCCCAACAGGTTTTGCCGGAAGCGCCCCTGTTTGCCTTCGATGATGTCGGAGAGGGACTTGAGGGGACGGTTGTTGGCCCCCGCCACCACGCGCCCCCGCCGACCGTTGTCGATCAGCGCGTCCACCGCCTCCTGGAGCATGCGCTTTTCGTTGCGCACAATGATCTCCGGCGCCATGATCTCCTGCAGCCGGGCCAGACGGTTGTTGCGGTTGATGACACGACGGTAGAGATCGTTGAGGTCGCTGGTGGCAAAGCGGCCCCCATCCAACTGCACCATGGGGCGCAGATCCGGCGGGATCACCGGCAGCACCCGCAACACCATCCACTCTGGCCGGGATCCGGTGGCGATGAAGTTGTCGATCACCCGCAGCCGCTTGATTAGGCGTGCCCGCTTTTGACCGCGAGCAGTGGTGATCTCCTCCCGCAGTTGCTCCGCCTCTTTTTCCAGGTCGATATCCTTGAGCAGGCGCTCGATGGCCTCTGCCCCGATCATCGCCCAGTTCTCCGGCAGTTGCAGTTCGGATCCCTCCTCGTACATCTGATCTTCGATCTCGAGGAATTGGTCTTCCGTCAGGAGTTGCTTGTAGGAGAGATTCTGGGCATTGCCCGGATCCACCACCACGTAGGCGTTGAAGTACACCACTTGCTCCACATCCCGCAGGGGCATGTCCAGCAGGGTGGCGATGTGGCTGGGGATCCCTTTCAAATACCAAACATGGGTGACGGGGGCAGCCAACTTGATGTAGCCCATGCGGTGGCGGCGCACCCGCGACTCGGTCACCTCCACTCCACAGCGCTCGCAGACGATCCCCCGATGCCGTACTCGTTTATACTTACCGCAGTGGCATTCCCAGTCTTTGGCCGGCCCAAAGATGCGCTCACAGAAAAGGCCATCCATCTCCGGCTTGAGGGTGCGGTAATTGATGGTCTCAGGCTTGGTGACTTCCCCCACCACTTGACCATTCGGCAGGGTGCGCTGGCCCCACTCCATGATCCGTTCCGGAGAAGCCAAGCCGATTTTGACATAGTCAAAGCGTTGCTCTGTTTTGGCCATTGCCGTTTTCCTCCTGGCTTGCTGCCCTAGCTCCTGAACCCAAAGGGAAGGGAGGCCCCACTCTCCTTCGCAGGTTGAATGGGATCCCTGTCACGTTCACGTCAGCGGCGCGGAGTGCTCTCAACAATCAAAAGTCCTCTTCCTCTTCTCCGTCCTCATCTTCCTCACGGCTGCGGCTGGCATTCGCGCCAGCAGTGCGCAGCCCTCTGGCAAAGGCCGCCCCAAAGGATGGGGAGAGATCCTCAGACGTAACCGATTCATAAGTGGGTCGAGAGGGAGTATGACGGTTGGAGGTATCAGCCATCAGATCCACTTCCACATCGTGGGTTTGCCCTTCGCTGTCCACCTCCACCTTGTGTACCGACACATCTAGGCAGAGGGACTGCAGCTCCCGTACCAGCACCTTGAAGGACTCGGGCGTGCCGGGTCGAGGGATAGGCTTGCCCTTGACGATGGCGTTGAGAGCCTCGTTGCGCCCCACCATGTCGTCGGACTTGACGGTGAGCAGCTCCTGCAGGATGTAGGCCGCCCCAAACGCCTCCAAAGCCCACACCTCCATCTCCCCAAAGCGCTGGCCACCCTGCTGCGCCTTGCCCCCCAGCGGTTGCTGGGTCACCAGGGAATAGGGGCCAGTGGAGCGGGCGTGGATCTTGTCGTCCACCAAATGCACCAGCTTCAACATGTAGGCGCGGCCCACCGTAACAGGCTGGTCGAAGGGCTCCCCGGTGCGACCATCAAACACCTGGATTTTGCCGCAGTACTTGCCTTCCGGGTTGAAGATCCAGTCCTTGCCGGTCTTCTCTCGGGCTTCCCTCAGCTTGGCCTCCACCGTCAGACGGGAGGCTTCCAAGCCGTGCATTTCATCAAAGGGCATCAGCTTGAAGCGCACCCCCAAATGCTCTGCTGCCCAGCCCAGCAGGCACTCATATACTTGGCCCACGTTCATGCGAGAGGGCACCCCCAAGGGGTTGAGCACCACATCCACTGGTGTGCCGTCCGCTAGGTAGGGCATGTCCTCAATTGGCAAGATGCGGGAGATGATACCTTTGTTGCCGTGACGGCCCGCGATCTTGTCCCCCACCTGGATTTTGCGCTTGAGGGCGATGTAGACCCGCACCACCATGTTGGCACCCGGAGGCAGCTCATCCCCCTGTTCGCGGGTAAAGATGCGCACATCCACCACCCGACCGCGCTCGCCGTTGGGCACCCGCAGGGAGTTGTCCCGCACATCCCGAGCTTTTTCCCCAAAAATGGCTCGCAACAGCCGCTCTTCTGGGGGTTGATCCGACTCCCCTTTGGGGGTGACTTTGCCCACCAAAATATCGCCGGCTTCCACCCAAGCCCCAATGCGCACAATGCCGTTTTCATCCAGGTCGCGCAGGGCATCTTCCCCCACGTTGGGGATTTCGCGGGTGATCTCCTCAGGACCTAGCTTGGTTTGCCGGGCCTCGATCTCGTACTTCTCGATGTGTACCGAGGTGAAGACATCGTCGTAGACCAGCCGCTCGCTGATCAAGATGGCATCTTCGTAGTTGTAGCCCTCCCAGGGCATGTAGGCCACCAACACGTTTTGGCCCAAGGCCAGCTCGCCCCCTTCCGTGGCCGGGCCATCCGCCAGCACTTGGCCAGCCACCACCCGATCCCCCGTATAGACAAGGGGGCGCTGGTTGAGACAGGTATCTTGGTTGGAGCGCTGATACTTCTGCAGGCGGTAGACAATGGGATCGCCACCGTCATCTGGCCGAACCACGATTTCGTCGGCGGAAACGTAGGTTACCACGCCATTGGTGCGCGACACCACCACCATACCGGAGTCTCGTGCCGCCTGTGCCTCCAAGCCCGTGCCCACGTAAGGCCGATCCGGCTTAAGCAGAGGCACCGCCTGCCGCTGCATGTTGGCTCCCATCAGGGCGCGGTTGGCGTCGTCATGCTCCAGGAAGGGGATCAAGGAGGTGGCCACAGAGATGACCTGTACCGGTGCCACCTGGACGTAGTGGACTTCTGTAGGGTGAGCAGTGGTGAACTCTTGGCGGTAGCGCACCGGCACCAAGTCGGCAGTGATGCGGCCCTCGGCATCCACCGGCACATCCCCAGGGGCTACGCGGTACTCGTCCTCCTCATCGGCAGTGAGGTAGACCATGCCCAAATCTTTGCGCACCACACCATTCTCGACGCGATAATAGGGGCTCTCGATAAAGCCGTACTGGTTGACGCGGGCGTGGGTGGCCAGGGATCCAATCAGCCCGGCGTTGGGGCCTTCTGGGGTTTCGATGGGGCAGATGCGCCCGTAGTGGCTGGGGTGGATATCCCGCACGGCAAAGCCGGCCCGTTCCCGACTCAGGCCGCCGGGGCCCAAGGCAGATAGCCGCCGCTTGTGGGTCAGCTCCGCCAGAGGATTGGTCTGATCCATGAACTGGGAGAGCTGGCTGGAGCCGAAGAACTCTTTAATAGCCGCCACCAAGGGTTTGGGGTTGACCAAAGAGGCCGGGGTGAGGTTTTCCGACTCGGAGACCGTCATCCGTTCTCGGATGATCCGCTCCAGGCGATTGAGGCCCACCCGCACCTGGTTTTGCAGCAGCTCACCCACAGAACGCACGCGGCGATTGCCCAGGTGGTCGATGTCGTCCACATGGCCGATGTCGTACTCCAAGTTGATCAGGTAGTCGATGACGGCCAAGATGTCGGGGACGGTAAGCACCCGCACATTTTCCGCTACGTTGAGGTTTAACTTTTTGTTCAGCTTGTAGCGCCCTACCCGGCCCAGATCGTAGCGTTTGGGGTCGAAGAAGCGGGATTCCAGCAACTGCTGGCCACCCGATACGGTGGGAGGTTCGCCGGGCCGCAACTTGCGGTACAGCTCCATCAGGGCCTCTTCTTCGCTGTAGGGCCCCTCTTTCTCCATGGTCTTCTGGAAGAATTCGGGGTGGCGCAGGTTGTCATAAATCTCGGAGTCGCTCAGGCCCAGGGCTTTCAGCAAAACTGCCGCCGAGAGCTTGCGGGTTTTGTCGATGCGCACCCAAACCAGGCCGTTTTTGTCGGTCTCGAACTTCAGCCAGGCACCACGGTTGGGGATTAGGCTGGCGCTGTAGGTACGACGCCCGTTTTTGTCCAGCTCCGACTTGTAATAGACGCCGGGGCTGCGCACAATTTGGTTGACGATCACCCGCTCAGCGCCGTTGATGATGAAGGTGCCGCGATCCGTCATCAAGGGCAATTCGCCAATGAAGACGTCCATGTCTTTGATCTCGCCGGTCTCTTTGTTGATTAGGCGCGTAGGCACTCGGATTTGCGCCTGGTAAGTGGCATCTCGCCGCTTGGCCTCCTCGGGGTCATAGCGGGGGCGGTTGATCTTGTACCCTTTGGAGGGATCCCCAGGGCGATATTCAGGCAGGAAATGCAGTTCCAGCTTGCCGGTGTAATCGACAATGGGGGAAAAGCTGAGAAGCTCCTCTTCAAACCCTTCTCGCAAAAACCACAAGAAACTCTCCCGCTGAATCTCTACCAGGTCAGGAAAGGTAGGAGCGGCAGGGGATTGCACTGCTAATTGTGTCATGCGTTGCTCGGGAGGGGTCGCGCTGCAGTCAGGCCTTTCATTATAGAAACCTCGCCAACGATCGTCAACGAACGTTACAAAGGCGGAGGGGCCATCCGGATCCCTTGGGGGCACGCCTGGAAAATCTCGGCAAAACCGCTTGGGATCCCCTTTTGGCTGCCGGGGCAGGGACGATTCCCACCGTGCCTTAAGGATTGTTCACATCCATTCGCACTCAGGCAGATTATTCTAATCTCTGACCGTTTTTACGGATCATCCGCTGCTCCAGCTCGGATTTCCGGTCGACCGTGGGGATCGGAGGGGTGGTTCTGACAGGCTCAGCCGGTCGCCAGGGTGGACGCGGCGCCGGTCTTTGTCGCTTTTGAGATGCACGCTGTTGATGCAGGCTAGGGGGCAAGACGCGGAGCCATCAATCATGAGAAAGGATCGGGAATGGGTTTACAAAGCTTCTCAGGCTGGGGGAACCTCGGGATGGCTTGCGGGTGATCTGCGGGTGATCTAATGTCTAATGTTGTTGGCGAGGAGGGTTTTGTGAGTCAAAGTCAGAACAATCAGAATAAAAAAGATCTGCATAGCCGGGACAACAGCCTGTCGGCCCAGTTGCGGGAGGGCACCAAGCAGTCCCACACCATGGCCGAGAACATGGCCTTTATCAAGTGTTTCCTGAAGGGAGTGGTGGATAAACGGGCCTACAGCCGCTACGTGGGCAATTTCTACTTTGTCTACAGCGCTTTGGAAGAAGGCTTTGCCCAACTGCGAGAGCACCCCCTGGTGGGTCGGCTCTACTACCCAGAGCTGTGGCGCAAGGCCAGCCTGGAGAAGGATTTGGTCTACTTTGTCGGTTCCAATTGGCGCTCTTTGGTCAAGCCCTCCCCTGCCTGCCAGGTCTATGTCAACCGCATTCGAGAAGTGGTGGAGAAAGATCCGCTTCTGCTAATTGCTCACGCCTACACCCGCTATATCGGCGACCTGTCGGGCGGTCAAATCCTCAAAAACATTGCCCGCCGGGCCATGGGCTTGCCGCCTGGGGAAGGAACGGCCTTCTACGATTTCGAGCAGATCCCTCATGAGGGCAAATTCAAGCAGCGCTACCGCGCCCAGATGGATGCATTGGGGCTGGATCAAGCCACCATCGACCGCATTGTGGCGGAAGCCAATTATGCTTTCAAGCTAAACATGGACTTGTTTAGAGAGTTGGAGGGCAATTGGCTGTTGTCGATGGCCCGCTTGGCCTGGAACTCTCTGCTCAGCCAGTTTCAACGCAAGCCCGCCCGTTCTGAGGCAGCCGCTCCCAGCTCCTGAAATCCAGATCCTAGAGGGCAGTGAGGCGATGGGTTTTGCTGCCTATCTCCCCTCTCCCTCTGGGAGAAGAGCCGGGGGTGAGGGTTAATCACATTCAAGGGTGTCGCGGGTGGCTCGACCGGTTACAGGGTTCACGCCGGTGGCCCGTTCGCAGAGGATGGCGAGGGCGTCTTGCCGTATTAACGCATTGGTGAAATCCGCCCCGTCAATTTGGATCCCTTCGACTCGGGCCAGCCACATCATGCTGTCCTGCAGTTGCGCTTCTCGCAGATCCGCACCCTGTAGGTTGGCCATGTCCAAAGTGGCCCCGCGCAAGTCGGCTCCTCGCAAGTTGGCTTTGCTTAGATTGGCCCCGAACAAGTTCGCCCCTGCCGCCTTCACATGGCTGAGATCGCTTTGGCGCAGGTTGGCCTTGAGAAACTTCCAGCCGCTCAGGTCTTGCCCTGCAAAGCTCACCCCCTGCAGATCTCGTTTGGTGTAGTCTTCGGCGTGGGCCGGGGATCCCAGCAGGGCAACCCCCAGGCACAGTATCAGCCCGTAAAGCACCATCCCCCGCAGGAAATGGGTCAGCCGAGATAGCCTCGCCAGAACTGAAGTCAGCCAAGCAACAGACATTGCGGATCCCTCCCTCCAGGAAACCTCCATGGCTTGGGAATTGCTCCTGGTTTTATCTTACCGGATGGGGATCCCGCCGGCAGATTGGGCTATCTTAAAGTCTTCTACAGACCAGATCCGCGATTGGCGGGGGGGCGACAGGGATCCATGTCTGAGATTGAGGTCTTCGATGCGGAGCAGTTGGCCGGGCTGATCGAGAGTCTGGCGGCGGCGATCGGCAGGGATCACCCCCACCCCCAGAGGTTGACGCTGATTGGCATTCGCACCCGGGGAGTCCCCTTGGCCTACCGCCTGCGGGATCGGATTGCCACTCTACTGGGGATCCCGCCCCAAGTGGGGGAGCTGGACATCACTTTTTTCCGCGACGATTTGAGCGCCGGTGGGTTGCGCACCCCAGATCGCAGCGAGATGCCGCGTGACCTAACCGGTCAAGAGGTGGTGCTGGTGGATGATGTGATCTTTCGCGGTCGCACCGTCCGAGCGGCTTTGGAGGCCCTAAACCACTTTGGGCGACCGGAACGGGTGCGATTGGCGGTGTTGATTGACCGGGGTCACCGACAGTTTCCCATCCAGCCCGATTACTGCGGTTGTCAGCTTTCTACAGAACCGGAGCAAACGGTGAGAGTCCATCTGCGGGAAACCGATGCGGAAGAGCGGGTGCTGTTGATAGACAAAACAGCAAAGATTAAACCCTGAACCGGCGCTGGGGTGCGGTATTTTGGGGATGACCTGCTAAAACTTGCCGCCATGCCTCGGTTGCCGGAAACTCGCCGTTACGCTGTTTTGGGTACGGGTGCTTTGGGAGGATTTTATGGGGCGAAATTGCAACAGGCGGGCTTTGCGGTGCATTTTTTGCTGCACAGCGACTACGAGCATGTTCGCCAAAACGGCCTCTGGGTGCAGTCCTGCTGGGGAGACTTCCATTTGCCACAGGTGAATGCCTACGCAGCCGTAGAGGACATGCCCGCTTGCGAAGGGGTGATCGTGGCTTTGAAAGCCACCCAAAATGCGCTTCTGCCGCACTTGATCCCGCCTGTGTTGGCCGAGAATGGCGTGGTGATCTTGTTGCAAAATGGGCTGGGGGTGGAGCCCGAGATTGCCGAGTGCGTTGGCCCAGAACGGGTGATGGGGGGGCTCTGTTTCATCAGCTCCAATAAGGTTGGCCCCGGCCACATTCACCATCTGGATTACGGTTCGGTGCTGCTGGCAGAATACGGCCCCGGCTATGCCCCCCAAGGGATCACACCCCGCCTTCAACAAGTTCAAGCTGATTTTCAACGGGCAGGGATCCCGACTTCTCTTTCTCCAGATTTGATGCTGGCCCGCTGGCAGAAGCTCGTCTGGAACATTCCCTTCAACGGCCTCTCAGTGGTGTTCAATGCCGACACCCAGCAAATGATCCGAGACCCTGAGGCCCGTGCTTTGGCGGAAACGCTGATGCAGGAGGTGGTCCAGGGAGCTGCGGCCTGTGAGCGTCTGCTTCCGGATTCCCTGATCCAAGAAATGCTCACCAACACGGAGAAAATGGCCCCCTACCGCACCAGCATGAAAATCGACTATGAGCGCAAACGCCCTCTGGAACTGCAGGCGATTTTCGGCAACCCCCTGCAGTACGCACAACAAGCAGGGATCCATCTGCCACGGGTTGAAATGCTCTACCGGCAGTTGCAGGTGTTGGATCGCCTGAATCGAGGGATCCCTGGGGAGCAGCAGGCTTAAGTTTTTCAAGATCCGGCGGAGCGATCCTAGGGCTGGAGCAGGCTTTCTTCTTGGCTTGTGGGTAAACTGAGCCGCAGTCGTGTACTGCTGCTCTGGCTTTATGCCGCTGGGATCCACCCACGATCGCATCACCCTCTGGACGGCCCCCGGCATCACCTTAGCCGCCGGTTTGTTGGGGAACAGCGCCACAGTTGCTCTGGCCGTGGGATCTGCCTATCTGTTCAGTGGCCTGATGTTTTCTGGAGATCTGGACACCTGTTCTCGACAGTATCAACGCTGGCTGTTCTTGCGCTGGATTTGGCTGCCCTACCGCAGGTGGATGCGGCATCGCTCTTTTTGGTCTCATGGGCCCATTGTGGGCACCGCCGTGCGGGTGCTGTACTTGAGCCTATGGGCAGGCGGAGTTGGCCTGCTGGGGGCTTGGCTGGGATCCCGGTTGGGCTGGTGGATGTGGCAACCCTGGGTGTGGCGCAGCGATCTCTGGCAATTGCTGCAGGTTCACGCCGAGATGCTGTTTTGGATTGGGATGGGGTTGGAACTGGGATCGGTGAACCACACCCTAAGCGACTGGATGGTCTCCCGCTGGAAGCGCTGGCGCAAACGCCGTCAGGTTCAATCTCCCGCCAGGCAACTCAGCTATCGCCGCTAGGGATCCATTGGGCCAAGGGCTGATTCTTCTTTGCCAGCCGCAGTGGGAATTTGAGTGGCAATGAGGCTACCTACCCCCCACTTCCATTTAAAGGTGTTGCTGTGCCGTGCCCACAACTCTGTGACCTTTGGCCTAGGTACTCTGCTCAGCTCCCATAGCTTGTGGTCATTTCAATGAAGCTGGGACACTGCACCCACACCCAAAACCTGCAATTCAGGGGTTCAGAAGGCTTTTCTCAGTAACCCAGGCGTCTCACTCTAAAATGAAACAACTCTTAATGCAGTTTTTATCTGGAACATTCCCCTTCTGTCGGCTAAATATTGCAATTTAGTCTCAATAGAGCTATGCTGTTACTCAGTTGAGTGGTGGAGTTATATCCATCAGTCTTCCTCTCTTGTCTTGGATGTGGCAGGGATCCTGCGCTGGCAGAAGCGGCCATCCTGCGTTAGCGGGGATCCCTTTTTCTCCTCTCCAGGGCTGAGCGAGGCTTTACACTAATGAAAATCAGTCTTAGTTGACAGGAGGTACTTGTTGCTTGCTCGTGTCGATGTGGGGTGGTGGCAGGGTACGGGAGCAACAGCGGCTAGGGGTTATGGCTTCTGGGGCCAGAAGACAAGACCCAATACAAAGATTGCTACCCTAGTTTCCTTGGCCAACCTGGCAAAAGATAAGGCAAAAGACTAACTTTTTGGGACTTTTTGGGACAAGCTGTCTGTCCTATGGCTTACTTTGCTGTTCAAAAATTCATGTCGAGTTAGAAAGAAATTTTAGAAAAAAGTTGAGCTGAGTGGGAAGAATCGGTTAAAATCTAGCTGGCGTTAACGCTAACCGCGACGAAGAGACTGGAGGGAGGAAAGCCTAACAGCCTCTCTCCTTTTTTCTGTAGGCGTTGCTCTTGCTTACAAGCCTTACCTTGTGGGAAGGGAGACAGCTCAAACGCTCTGTGACTTGAAATATTGATTTGTTCCTATACCAAACTTGATACTAAAGAGTTGCCCCTCGATCTTGTAACCATTGAGCCACCAGCCTGTGCTGGCGTTTTTGTGCATAGGCCAAAGGGGTATGCCCATCTTCGTTGCGAGGGTTTAGTTCGGCTCCATTTTCCAGCAAAAGCTCCAGGATTTGGATATGTCCTTCCCAAGCAGCCCAGTGCATCGGTGTTGCCCCAAATCGGTTGCGTGCATTCACATTGGCCCCGTACAAGATCAAAAAGCGAGCAATCCCTAAATCCCCTTGGGTGGCAGCTTCGTGCAGAGGGGTTCGGCCTGTCTCATCGGTAGCATCCACTGGCGCTCCCTTGGATAAGAGGCGGGCCAGAATGCTTTTTCGACCGGTGGCTGTGGCCCAGTGGAGAACACGACCGGTATTGGCTCCCTTTTGGATAAGCAGACCGATTGCCTCTACTTGATCGGTTAAAGCAGCCCGCTGCAGAGGGGTATAGCCATAGTTATCTGGGAGATTGATATCACTGCCTGCCATTAAAAGACGCTCCACCAGCTTGACTTGACCGCCGGCGGCAGCCAAATGGAGAGGGGTGGCACCTGTGGGATCCAAGGCATTGGGAGAAGCGCCGTGGGCCAGGAGCAAGTCCAACAGTTCCAAATCGGCAAGGAGGGTTGCTTTATGAAGCAAGGTCATTCCCTGAGCATCCACAGCATTCACATCTTCCCCTTGCTGCAAATGGGCCAATAGTTGTTTTAGATCTCGATTGGCAAGAGCTTGATGAAGCGCTTCACTCATAGTGGACAGAAACAAAAAAGCCAAGTTGCAGTGAAGCTGGGTAACAGGAAGGGATCCTCAGTAGGCCGGAATGTGGCTCCAAACAACTTGGGCAAAGTCTAACACTGGATCCCTGTTGCTGAGGGAATCAAGAGAATCGAGCACTTGGGGGATCCCTTGGTCAAGCCGGGGCTACAGGGGTAGACTAGAGCCGGTTTTCGGTCAAGTCTTTTCCCGCTCCTTTAGTTTCGCCACCGTTTATGGATTACTACGCGATCCTGAACCTATCTCCTGAAGCAGACATGGAAGAGATTAAACAGGCGTTTCGGCAGTTGGCGCGGCAGTTTCACCCCGATGTGGCAGGGGAGGGATCCCGAGAGCGGTTCCAACAAATCCACCAAGCCTACCAAGTGCTGAGCGACCCTGAGCAGCGGCGGCGCTACGATGCACAACGTCAATCTCCACCCAGCTCTGCTGCTGCAGGCGAAAGGCGGGTGGTTATCCGCAGTACAGGCCCCTCTTCGGCGGAGCAGCCCAATCCGGAATTACTCAAAGAGGGGATTGCCCGTGTCAAAGCAGCCTGGCGGCAGCGGAAGTTGCCCACGGCAGTAGCCCAGGCAGAGGCGCTGCTGAAACGGTTTCCCAACTCCGGCGAGGCCATCCACATCTTGGCGTTGGCCTACCAGCGCTTCGGCAACCATCTGATCTACGAGGGGCGCCATCAGCAGGCGGAAGCTTACTTGAGAAAAGCTTTGGCCACGGAGCCGCACAACCGAGAATTGGCCTTTGAAATCAAGCGAGATTTGGCCCGTCTGGGCATTGGGGAGGGATCCGGCTAGCTTGCCTGCGTTGAGATCCCCAACCTCTGAGCTGCCCACTGCTGGAGTTGTTGGCGGTTGACTTTGCCCTGGGGGTTGCGTGGGATCCCGGTACACCACAGCCAATGCTTCGGGTGCTTGAAGGGACTCAGTTGGCGGCTTAGGTGTTGCTTCAGGTGCATTTCCAGCTCTTTGGGGAAGGCCGGGATCCCTGTTCTGGGAACAACCACCGCCACAACCTGCTGCCCCCATTCGGCATCCGGCAGGCCCAACACGCACACCTCTTCCACCCAGCCGCTGGCTCGGATCTCCCCTTCTACTTCTGCAGCCATCACCTTTTCCCCGCCGGTCAGGATCAGGTCGTCGGCTCGACCCAGCCAATACAGGTATCCCTGGGGGTCTAGGTAGCCCAAATCGCCAGGGGTGAAGCCTCGCTGCTGCCATTCGTGCAAGCCATGGGCGATCTGGGGGTAGTAGCCCAGCGCCAGCGACTCTGCCCAGATGTGAATGAAGCCCACGGAGGGATCCCCTTGTTGGCTGCGGATCTGGAGCGTGGCGTGGGGCAGGGGCCGGCCCAGGCTGTCGTTGCCTTGCCAAAACACTTCCGGCAACAGCGTACAGACTTGGGAAGCCGTTTCCGTCGTGCCATAGGTGAGGGCCAGGGGGAGGTGAAGCTGCCGGGCCTGTTGCCGCAAGCTGGGCCAGGTGGGGCCACCGCCAACCAAAATGGCCCGAAATTGGCGCAGGCTCTCCAAAACTCCCGGATGGGCGTTGAGCAACAGCCGTTGTAACTGAGTGGGCACCAGCGACAGAAAGCTCCCCGGCAAAGGGGGATCCCAAGCCTCGGCCTGCTGTTGCCGTTTCCAATCCCAGATGACCCACTGCCCACCGCTCAGCCAGGAGCGGACTGCCTGCATCAAACCGCTGACATGGTACAGGGGCAGAACGCAATAGCTGTGTACAGGCCCGACGGTAAAGTGCTGTTGGTGGGCTTTGGCCGAGGCACTGAGGGTCAGCCAAGAGTGCATGGCCCATTTCACTTGGCCGCCGGAGCCCCCCGTGGGGATGCTGATCAACGGCCAATGGGAGCTGGGCACAGCTTCCCGCAACTCCTGCAGGCGCGGATTCAAGGCAGCGGGATCCCCTTCCAGTCGGCCCTGTCGCCAGCACCAGCCGGATCCCATATCCGCCAAAGCCTGTCTCCATTCCCGTTCTCCCCAGTGGGGATTACCCAAGAACAGCGGGATCCCCAAGCGTTGGCAGGTCAAAACCGCCGCCCACACCTGCACTGGATTCGAGTCTGCCACCAGCAGGGGAACGGCCTTGTCTGCCAAAGGGCGCAGTTGCTCTTCCAGTTCGGACAGGCGCCCCTTCAAGTCTCCGCCATCCCCGGACAAGGCAATTGACCTCATGGGTTGTGGGTTGCAACCTCAACGGCTTCGCCGATTCCCTGCATTGTATTCGAGGATGCCCGCTCAATTCCCTTGACAGGAAAGGGTGAGGATGGGTTTGGGCTTGGCTTATCATGATTTAGGTTTAACTGGGAGGTCTGTGTTGTGATCGAGCCAATTTTGTTGGGGATCGTGTTGGGAATGGTGGTGGTCACCTTGGCGGGCTTGTTCGTGGCAGCCTACAGGCAGTATCAACGCAGCAACAAGATCGGCCTGTAGGAACAGCCTTTGGGAGGGTTGGAGAAAGCCCATTGAGGAGAGATAGATTGAGGTGGCATGGCAATGCACTGGCTGCGCACAGTTGCTGCTTTGCGGGAGCAGGTAGCCCATTGGCGGGGATCCACAGTTGGCTTGGTGCCCACGATGGGATCCCTGCATGAGGGCCATCTCAGCCTAATCCGCCGCTGCCGGCAAGAGTGTGACCACACGGTGGTCAGCATTTTCGTCAATCCACTGCAGTTTGGCCCCAACGAAGACTGGGATCGCTATCCCCGCGACGAAGAGGGGGATCGGGCCTTGTGCGAGGCAGCAGGTGTAGATGTGGTGTTTGCGCCTGACCCGGAGGAGATGGGAGCCAATCCGGCAACCGGAAGCGACCGCACCTGGGTCATGCCCCCCGAATCCCTTCTGCAGACCCTCTGCGCCCCCCACCGACCTGGCCACTTTCGCGGCGTGGCCACCATTGTGCTGCAACTGCTGAACTTGGTACAGCCGCAGCGGGCCTACTTTGGCCAGAAAGATGCCCAGCAACTGGCGATCATTCAGCGTTTGGTTCGGGATCTGCAGATACCCACCACGATTGTCCCTTGCCCCACGGTGCGAGAAGCCGATGGCCTTGCCTGTAGCTCCCGCAACCGCTACCTTTCTGCTGCTGAACGACAGGTGGCCGCCGGGCTATACCGGGCCTTGCGTCGAGGATATGACCATTGGCGGGCCGGGGATCCCTCAGCAGAAGGGATCCTTGCCGCTGCCCGTGCTGAGCTGGAGCATACCCCAGAGCTGCAACTGCAATACCTGGAATTGGTGGATCCCCAAACGCTGCAACCGCTGCCGCGGGTGGAAGACAAGGGCCTGCTGGCCATTGCTGCCTATGTGGGGCAAACTCGCCTGATCGACAACCTGCTCCTTTCCCCGGAGCAAGGGGATCCCTTGCCAGAGGGATCCCAGCATGCGGCACCGCCCTCTTCCGGCACGACTTCTCCCCCGCGTCGCCCGCTGATTGCCATCGACGGCCCGGCTGGAGCCGGAAAATCCACCGTGGCGCGGGCAGTGGCAGCCCAACTGCAACTGCTCTACTTGGATACCGGAGCCATGTATCGGGCCATCACTTGGCTGGCTCTGCAAAGAGGGATCCCTCTGGACGATGCCGAGCAACTGACCCAACTGGCTGCCCAAACCCAGCTCACCCTGCAAAGTGGTACCTCTTCGACAGAGCCGACTCGCATCTGGGCCGATGGTGAAGAGATTACCCAGGCCATTCGCTCTCCAGAGGTGACCCGCTGGGTCTCTCACGTGGCGGCAGTGCCGGGAGTACGCCAAGAGCTGGTGAAGCGGCAACGCAGCATTGGCCGGGATGGCGGTGCTGTCTTGGAGGGGCGGGACATCGGCACCCACGTCTTTCCCGATGCAGAGCTGAAGGTCTTTTTAACGGCTTCTGTGGGGGAGCGGGCGCAGCGTCGGCAACACCAACTCCAAGCCCAAGGGCAAATGGTACCCCTTGAAGAGTTGAAAGCGCAAATCGAGCAGCGGGATCGCCGTGACAGCGAACGGCTCATCTCTCCTTTGCGACCTGCCCCCGATGCCATCCTGATCGACACAGATCACCTGAGCCAATCCGAGGTGGAAGACAAGATTGTAACCTTGTACCGGCAACTTTTGGAGCGATCCGGCTTGGCTGGTTTTGATCAGTAGCTTTGAGCAACAGAAAACCTCAAATCAAGGGGACGAATAAGATTGGCAGGATTTTCGAGGAGCTGGCCGGTTTGAACAGCTTGGGCTTAGTCCTCATTTTTCTCGTTGAGTTCTCATTGCAATGGAGTTAATGGGTGTTGGTGGATGCAGATCCTTGGATTGAGTGCTGAACTTTGGCAAAATCACCGAGGTGGTGGGGTGCCGGAGGAGATCCCGCTGATGATGAAAAGAGGCCGACCTGCTTTTGGCCGATGTCACCTATATTCCGTTCCGTTGTTGCGAACGGAGCACTATGGTTAATGTCTTTCTCTTGGCCTTTCTGCTGCTTCTCTCAGGAGCTTGCTCTGGGGCCGAAACGGCCATCACAGCTATGGATAACCTGCGCCTGGAATCCCTGATCGAAGAGCAAGGGGATCCCCAGGGCTTGTATCGACTGGCCCAACAACAGCGCTCGCGGCTGATCACCACCCTGTTGCTGGTGAACAACTTTGTCAACATCGGCATTGCCGCCTTGGCCACAACCCTCTCTATTGAACTGTTGGGAACCCAGATTGGAGCTTTGGCTGCCACTGTGCCCACTACGATTGTGGTGCTCCTCTTTGGAGAAGTAGCCCCAAAGTCCTTGGCGGTGAGCCATCCGCTGGGGGTGTTCCGCTGGGTGGTGCGGCCTGTCTATATCCTATCGCTGCTGCTGCGCCCTTTCAGCGATGCTTTTGAGTGGGTTGTCAGCAGGCTCTTCAATCTGTTGGAATTCTCCCCACTGACGGCCACCGCTTCTCTCAAAGATTTGGAGCTGCTGATCGATGTGTTGGGGCAGCGGGGGCTGCTGGATTGGCAAAAACGGCGGCTGTTCCGTGGGGCCTTGGCTTTGGACTTACTCCAAGCGCGGGACGTGGCCAAGCCAAGGGTAAAAATGGAGACCATTTCCCACGACAAAACGCTACAAGATGTGGTAAAGCTCTGTTTGGAAACGGGCTACTCCCGCATCCCTGTGCAGGGAGAGTCCAAGGATGAGATCGTCGGCATTATCCACCTCAAGCAAGCCTTGCGCCATCTGGATCAAAAAGGCAATGCCGAAGTGACCCAGGCAATGGCACCCCCTTTTTTTGTGCCGGACACCAAGCGGGTCAGCCTGTTGCTCAAGGAAATGCTGCGCTCTCGCCAACACCTGGGGATTGTGGTGGATGAGTTTGGCGGCACCACCGGCCTCATCACGCTGGAAGACATTTTGGAGGAGCTGGTGGGGGATATCTACGACGAGAGCGACCTCTCCCCCCTGCTGCTGCAGCGACAACGACGAGGTGGCTCTTCCGCCTCTTCCGGCTGAGCACCATGAGCAAGTCGAGTTATCCACCCTCTAAGTTTTAGCTGGCCCTTGAGGGATCCGTCTCCACGACTGTTGGATTCTCGTGCGCATCGCCTTTGGGAGTGAACTCCACAAAGTCAGCATCGACGGGATAGCGGGCCACAAAAAAAATCCAGAAGCTGTGGATCCCCAATCCCAAAGCCCACCAGCCCAACAGGGGCGCCAGCCACGGCCAATCCGCCCGGTACAGTTGCTGAAAAAACACCAGCCCAGACCCGCTGCAGAGAAAAACGGCAATGTGGGCGGCATAGGTATAGCGATCATCCAGCTTGCGAAATTCGGGATCCCGACGGGTGGGCTTGCGGGGCCAGCGAGGGGGCATGGCAAAACCATTCAGTTAAAACCTTCTCCAGTGTAGAACAGGGATCCCCAAAAGTTGGGATCGGCATTCCTAAGGTTGGTGGGAATGGTAGGGGTACTCCCGCCAAGCGCAACTGGGGGGATCCGTCTCGGCGGGCGGATCCGTGAACTCCAGGGGCGAGCCCTCTGCATACAGATGCAGATCGAACCAAAAGGTGGATCCCTGTTCCAGTTTGCTCTCCAGGCGGATGCAGGTGTGGTGCTTTTCCAGAATGTTGCGCACGATGGCCAACCCCAGGCCCGTCCCCTCCAGGGTATGCACGCGGTTCTCCACCCGGAAAAAGCGGTCAAAAATCCGCTCTTGATCCTCTGGGGCAATGCCAATGCCCGTATCGGCCACCGCCACCCGCACCGCCTGCGGGGATCCGTCCGCCTGAACCACCAGGTGGGCATGCACCGTCACCAGGCCCCCTGAGGGAGTGAACTTGAGGGCATTGCCCAGGAGATTGGTCATCACCTGCAAGAGCAGATCGTAGTTGCCCCACACCAAGGGCAGATCGGGATCGACGAATTTGCGCAACTGGATTCCTTTGTCGCGGGCCTGCAGGTGGTGGGTGCGCAGCGTTTGCTCGATCACCGCCGAGATATCAACGCCCTCGAAGTGGTACTGCTTGCCCGATTCCAGACGGGACAAATCCAAAACATCGTTGACCAGGCGGGTGAGGCGGTCGGTTTCGCGGTTGGCAATTTCCAGATAATCCTGCCGCTCGGCGGGGGACATCTGCTCGCCGTACTCGTAGAGGGTCTCGATAAAAGACTTGATGCTGAAGAGGGGGGTGCGCAGCTCGTGGCTGATGTTGCTGATGAATTGGGCCTTGGCTTCGTTGAGCTCTGCCTCGCGGGTGATGTCCTGCACCGTCATCACAATCCCCTTGAGATTTTGCCGACGCGGATCCGACACCGGTGAAAGCAGAATGCGAATGACGCGCTTGGTGGGGCCGCTGAGGTTGACGCGAACTTCCTCTGCCTCTTGATCCCCGCGGGCAATGTGCATCAGAGGGCGGGCCAGTTGCTGCCGCAGATCCTCCGGCAACAGCTCCGGCAAGGGTTTGCCCAAAACGGGATCCCCTTCCCAGCCAAACATACGGGAGGCGGCAGGATTGAGCAGCAGCACCCGCAACTCCGCATCCAGCAAAATGGCAGCATCGACGATGGAGAAGACCAAGGTCTCCAGCTTGGCTTTGGCAGCAGCCAATTCTTCGATGTTTTGTTCTTCGTAGCTTTGCAGCCGCTCCGCCATCTCGTTAAAGCTGTCGATGAGCTGGGCCAGCTCTCCCCCGAAGGGCAGGTCAATGCGCTGCTTGAAGTTACCTTTGGTGATCTCCTGGACGCCCTTGACCAGTTCTTTGATGGGGTAGGTGATGGTGAGGGCATTGACCACCGCTCCCAGGATGGCCAAGACCCACACCGCCAGAAACACCCCAATCGAGACCTCCCGCGCCAGTTGGGTGGAGCGCACCAGGGCGGGATTGGGATTGATCCCCAGGCCAAGGGTGCCCAAAAAGCGGCCCTGATGGTAGATGCCGACAAAAATATCCGTCACCCGCCCGGCAGGGGTGAGGTGGGTGCGCACCAGCGGTTGGCCCTCAGCAGGGGGGCGATTGTCCGGCAATTGCATGCGACGGGTGAGGCTGAGGGAGGTTTTCACCTCTTGGTTGGAAAACGGGATCCCGTAGTAGATGTTTCCCTCGGGATCGGCGTAGAGCAGATAGCGGATGCTGCTGGTGCTCTCAAAGTACTGGCGGGACAGTTGCGCCACTTCCCCAATGCGATCTTCCGCAATCAGGGGGGCGACATTGGCGGCCAAGAGCAACCCCAGATCTCGGCCAAAGCGGGCTTCGTTGAAGCGAGCATCCTGCTGCACGGTGCTGACGGCCCAGAAGGTGAAACTGCTCACCACCAATGAGACCACCAGCGTTGCCACAAAGAGCAACTGAGTTTCCAACCGCAGTTTTTGCTTCCATCGCGCCCACCAGCGCCGCAGGGATCCCATGGGGATCCTGGTTGTTGTTGGCTCTGACATGTCCACAGCACCAGACAACGGCTCGGCAGAAGAAGCCAGCTCAGGAGATTGGACTTCGGCAATGGGCTCGGCTGGCTCGACAGTGCTGACAGGAGGCATGAACCCAACGTGAACAGATATAAGGCAATGATGTCGCCACCATTCTGACATGGGCAGGCGATCCCTTTGTCTCAGCCAAGGCCGGGTGAGAACCGGTATGGGATCCCGGCTTCGCAACGCAACCTGCTCCAGACGACCTGCAGGGGAATGGTTGCCAATAAGGTATCCCCAAACAAAGCTTGTCAGCGCCCCTAAAGTTGATAGACTAGAAGACCGTGCTTCACCAGGTCAGAGCGACCGGAGAAACCGTGACCAACAGCCCCGTCAGTCAGTTTATTCAACATCATTTTCGCCACTTCAACGCAGCCGCGCTGGTGGATGCAGCCAAAGGCTATTGTGCTCACTTGGAGAAGGGCGGCAAGATGATGGTGACCTTGGCTGGTGCCATGAGCACAGCCGAGCTGGGTCTTTCCCTGGCTGAGATGATCCGGCAGGGTAAGATCCACGCCATCTCCTGCACTGGCGCCAACCTGGAGGAAGATATCTTTAACCTCATCGCCCACAACTTCTACGAGCGGGTGCCCCACTACCGCGATCTCAGTCCACAGCAGGAGCAGGAACTGCTGGATCGGCATATGAATCGGGTAACCGATACCTGCATTCCCGAAGAGGAGGCGATGCGGCGGCTGGAAAAAGCCCTTTTGGAGGAGTGGATCAGTGCCGATCAGGCGGGTGAGCGCTATTTTCCCCATGAGTTTCTCTACCGGATTCTGCGCAGTGGCCGGCTGGAGCCCTACTACCAGATCCATCCACGGGATTCTTGGGTTTATGCAGCCATGGAGGCCAACTTGCCCATCTACGTGCCGGGATGGGAAGACTCCACCACCGGCAACATGTATGCTGCCCACTGCATTACGGGTGAGATCCGCAATGTGCATACTGTCCGCACAGGGATCGAGTACATGATCCACCTGGCGGATTGGTACCTGCGCACCTCAGCAGAATCCTCCATCGGCTTCTTTCAAATTGGCGGCGGCATTGCCGGGGATTTCCCCATCTGTGTAGTGCCCATGCTCCATCAAGACCTGGGCCGCCAGGGCGTACCCATGTGGGGCTATTTCTGCCAGATCAGCGACTCCACCACCAGCTACGGCTCCTATTCGGGAGCAGTGCCCAATGAGAAGATCACCTGGGGTAAGCTGGCCGTCGATACCCCCAAGTTCGTCATCGAGTCGGACGCCACCATTGTGGCACCTTTGATCTTTGCCTGGGTGCTGGGGTGGTGAGAGAAGTGGGATCAATCTGTATGCCCGATCGTTGAGGCCGAGCGGGGCCAGCGGGACAAAAGGATCGCAGCTTCCCAGCGCCGCATGTCCTGGGCAATTTGCAGGGGGGTGAGGCCGTAGCCATCCGGCTCGTCAATCTCGGAGCCATGTTCCAGCAGCAGCCGAACGACCTCGGGGTTGCCGGACCAAGCGGCAAAATGCAGGGGAAGGCCACCGGCACCAAAGCGAGCGTTCACCTCGGCCCCTCCCTGGAGCAGGGCTTTTGTAACCTCAGGGTTGCCCAGGCGAGCGGCTTGATGTAGAGGGCTGGCTCCCCCGTAGTCCGGTCGATTGGGATCCGCCCCAGAATGAAGCAAAAGGCGGGCCTTGAGGCCACTCTCCACAAAAAACAGGGCTGTTTTGCCCCGCCCATCGACGACGTTGGCATCTTTCCCCAGCCAGAGGGCCAGTTGCAGCCGCAGCGGGTTGGCTTGGGCCAAGGCTTGTGGGTCTTCTGCCAAGGTGTGGCCGTAGAGGCCCAACCCTCCCACCACCATCAGGGATCCCAGGCCAAGGCCGACTCTCCAGAGTCTGCACCCCATGGTCGCTATTCCTCAAACGAAAGAATGACCACTCCCCGCGAGGGCAGAGCCTGGGCCGAGAGAATGAGAGGATTGCTGGCAGCAGGTTGAACGGCTGCGGCAGGAAATAAGCTCAAAAACGCCTGTAAAGTCACCAGCTCGCATTGGGAGTCGGCGGCGGCAGTGCGATACATCGTTGGAATGACCAACTTCGGCTGCAGCGCTTCTATCGCCGCCTTGGCCCCGGCAGGATCGTAATGTTTCGGCCCGCCCCCCACCGGCACCAGCAACAGGTCGGGGCGAGAGAGCAGGATGGACTGTTCCCGCGTGATGGGCAAGGCAGCTCCCCCCAAATGCACGATGTCAATCCCAGCCATGCGCCAGCGCCAACCCACATTCACGCCAAAGCGAGGGCCACGGGGCATGCGCACTCCCTGCACGCGGATCCCATCGATCAGATAGTCTCCTGGCTGAAACAGCACCCTTGGGTTGCCGGGCACCACGTCCAAAGCGCCCTCATCCAACAAGCGGCTGCTGAGCAACACCAGATCGGCAGAAACTCGCGGGGCAGGATAGCCAGCCGTACAGCCCGCCGGACGAAACGGGTTCACCAGAAACCGTTGGCCTTCCCCCTCGAACAAAACGCAACTGTGGTGCAGCCAAGTCAGTTGCAGCCCCTCCAAGCTCGAGCCGGGGGTAAATTCTATAGGCCCTGGGGTTGTGGGCGTTTCCGAACCTTGCACGGGAGCTGTCTGAGCGCCCACCTCGTGCCCTCTGGCCAGGTTCACGGCCATCGATCCCAGCAGCCCAGCACTGGCTTGCAAAAGCTGGCGACGCTTCATGAATAAAGGATCCCCGATGTAACAACGGCAACAGATTCCTGGGATACTTGCGAAGCATTGGGCTGAGCAGCAGTTGAGGCTTGGGCGCTGCGCAGGAAGTTGCTCAACAAGCGCTTGCCCTCGGCGGTCAAGATGCTCTCCGGGTGGAACTGCACGCCCTGAACATGGGGATAACGGCGGTGGCGTACCCCCATGATGATCCCATCGCTGGTTTGGGCCGTCACCTCCAGCTCGTCAGGACACGTAGAAGGCTCGATCACCAAGCTGTGGTAGCGGGTGGCCGTGAAAGGCTGGCTTAATCCCTCAAACACCCCCACCCCTCGATGGTAAATGAGCGAGGTTTTGCCGTGCATCAGCTCAGGTGCGCGCACGATCTGACCACCATAGACCTGCCCAATGCACTGGTGCCCCAGACAAACGCCCAAAATCGGCAGCTCTGGCCCCAGCTCTCGAATCAACTCCAGGGAGATGCCGGCATCTTCTGGCCGCCCTGGCCCAGGAGAGATAACTACAGCTTGCGGCTGCATGCGGCGCAGGTCGTCAACGGAGAGCTGGTCATTGCGAAAAACCTGTAGCTGGGCTCCCAACTCCCCCAGATACTGCACCAGGTTGTAGGTAAAGCTGTCGTAGTTGTCAATGACGACCAGCACTTCAACATCCGGCGACGGCACCTCATTTTAGCACTTGCTCAAGCTGCTGTTCTTGACCCAAAGAAGCAGAGTAGCCAGCGCTTTTTGCAGGGGAGCAGTCGACACCTCAAGAAAGCCTGTATCCTAGAAGGTACAACGCACAGACAGCGGTGGGTTGGGTGGGTTTCCAGGTTTCCCAATGCTGATTCGGATCCCATGAGTGCGCTTCTCTCCCCGGCAACCGATTTGCTGGACGAGTTGCGGCAGCTTTTCCCCTTTGAGCTGGACGACTTTCAGATCCGAGCCATTCAGGTTCTGGCGGCTGGGGAATCGGTGGTGGTTTGCGCTCCCACGGGATCCGGCAAGACCCTGATTGGAGAATATGCCATCTATCGAGCCCTCTCCCAGGGCAAGCGGGTTTTCTATACAACCCCTCTGAAGGCCCTCTCCAACCAAAAGTTCCGGGATTTTGGCCAGCAATTCGGCCCGGAACGGGTTGGCCTGCTCACCGGCGATATTTCCATCAACCGGGATGCACCGGTCTTGGTGATGACCACCGAGATCTTCCGCAACATGCTCTACGGCACGCCGATATCCTTGGCGGTACAAAGGTATGCCTACGGCGAACGCGATGACGACGGCACAGAATTCTCAGAGGGCGAGGTGGATCCCTTGCGGGATCTGCAGGCAGTGATCTTGGATGAATGCCATTACATGAATGACCAGCAGCGGGGCACCGTCTGGGAAGAGGCGATCATCTACTGCCCCCCCACGATCCAGCTCATTGCCCTTTCTGCCACCCTGGCCAACAGTGACCAGCTCACCGATTGGATGAACCAGGTGCATGGCCCCACCCATTTGATTGACTCCAACCATCGCCCTGTACCGCTGCAGTTTCACTTTGCCAATCACAAGGGGTTATTTCCGCTGCTGGAACAAACGGAGTCGGGGCAGTGGGTTCGTAATCGCCGCTTGAAAAGCAAACGGCCCAACTCTCACGAGCCCTCCTGGGCAGGGGTGCCGGACATAGCGCAGGTGTTGGAAAACTTGCGCCAGCGGGACATGCTGCCAGCCATCTACTTCATCTTCAGTCGCAAAGGCTGCGACATGGCTGTGGCCAGCGTAAGGGATCTGGACTTGGTAGCCAACGAGGAAGAACGGCAGCAGTTGGCTGAGCAGATCGACCGCTTTTGTCGAGAAACGCCGGAAGCTGTCCGCCGAGATCAGTTGGACGCGCTGTACCGGGGCATTGCCGCTCACCATGCCGGCATGTTGCCGGCTTGGAAGGGGCTGGTGGAGCATCTGTTTCAGCAGGGATTGGTGAAGCTGGTCTTTGCCACCGAGACTTTGGCCGCTGGGATCAACATGCCTGCCCGAACCACAGTGATCTCTTCCCTTTCCAAGCGCACCGACACGGGCCACCGCCTCTTGACCGCCTCTGAGTTCATGCAAATGTCGGGCCGAGCTGGACGGCGGGGCAAGGACATCATCGGCCATGTGGTGACGGTGCAATCTCCCTTTGAGGGAGCCCAAGAAGCTGCACGGCTGGCCACCTCTGGAGCGGATCCCTTAGTAAGCCAGTTTACCCCCACCTATGGCATGGTGCTAAACCTGCTGCAGAAGCACTCTTTGGAAGCAGCACGGGATCTGATCAACCGCAGCTTTGGTCAGTATTTGCTCTCGTTGCAAAAGTTGCCCGAGCAACAGGAA
This sequence comes from Synechococcus sp. M44_DOE_062, assembly GCA_015295985.1. GTDB lineage: Bacteria > Cyanobacteriota > Cyanobacteriia > Thermostichales > Thermostichaceae > Thermostichus. Next base: position 87,472 of record DVDX01000014.1, read on the forward strand.
ATCCAGCACACACGCGCCGAGCTGGAAGAGATCGATCGTATCTTGGCAAACATTTCCGACGAAGACATTGCCCGCTATGAGAAGATGCAGGCACAACGGCGGGAAGAACGGCGCATTTTGCGCTACTTGCTCAAACAACAGGAGGCCGAGCCGGATCCCACCTTGCGTCTGTTGGCCTTTCCCCACATCCAAGCCCAAGAGGAAAAAATCCGCGCCCTAGAAACCCAAATCCGAGAGAATCCCGCTCACCAAGTGGGGAAAAAGTTGCTGGGTTTGCGGGAAAAACGACAGCGCTTGCGCAAGCGCCTGGAGCACCTGGAGCGGCAAAGCGATTCCGTACAGGAGTTGCGCTGGCAGCAATTTATGGCCTTGGTGGGGGTGTTGCAGGATTTCGACTGTCTGCAAGGATATCAACCTACCGACAGTGGAGAGGTGGTGGCTGCGCTGCGGGGGGATAACGAGCTCTGGCTGGCGCTGGCTCTGCTCTCCGGCGAATGTCAGGGCTGTGCTCCCCACCATTTGGCCGGAGTTGTAGCGGCCTTGGTTTCAGAGTCTCCCCGTTCAGGTACCTACAGCCGGCTGCGCACCTCGGGACTGGTGGAAGATGTGCTGCACGGGTTACGGGGTTTACGGCGGCAACTGTTCCGCAGCCAACGCCAACACCAGGTGTTTCATGTGCCGATTGGGTTTGAGCCCAGCTTGGCCGGGATCGTCGAACATTGGGCTCAAGGGATCCCTTGGGAGACCCTGGAAGCCAGCACCAACCTGGATGCCGGAGACTTGGTGCGCCTGATCCGCCGTACGCTGGATTTGCTTTCTCAGATCCCTTATGTCCCCCATCTGCCGGCAGACTTACGGGAAAATGCCCGTCAAGCCCAAAAAATGCTGGATCGCTTCCCGGTGAGCGAGTTGATCTAGCCAGCTCAGACCGTTTGCTGTTCAGTGAGGTTGTAGCTCTATGACGCCTGCCGGTGAACCCACCCTCAGGGATGTGTTGAGTGTTATTGAAGAGATCCGGCAAGATGTGGAAGGACTTCGACAGAATGTAGAGGAAATCCGACAAGATGTGGAAGGACTCCGGCAGGATGTCTCCAGAACCAACGAGCGGCTAGAAGCCCTGGCAGCCGATCAAGCAAAGCGCTGGACTGAGCAGGAAAGACGTTGGGCTGAGCAGGGGATAGAAAACCGGGTAATCCTAGAACGAATTGACACCTACCAAAAGGCTAGCGCCCAAGTGGTTAACCTGGCGTTTGCCTTGATTGGGGCTGCTACCGTAGCTCTTGTCGGCATCGTCCTACGGCTGGCCGTTAGCCTATAGTCGGCTGGTTCAGCAAAAACTTCAGCAGGCTGGATGGCCTTACCCTACCTCTCTGTCCGGCAATTGGTAGGGCTTGTCCTTGGGCTTAGCACCCCTGATCGCCAACTCTGCCAGAGGCATGTCCCGCCCCGTCTGTTGTGTCCATCATCATGTCCCACTTTGGCGTGGATTGCAGTGGGTTTCCCCGGCCTTTCGTGGACACCCAAAAGCCCAGAAGCTTTGCTGGGTAAGAGCTTTCTAGACTTTGGAAGATGTTATTGAAGACGGAGAGAGTGGGATTCGAACCCACGGTGAGTTGCCCCACACAGCATTTCCAGTGCTGCGCCTTCGACCACTCGGCCATCTCTCCAGATTGAGAATAGGGGCGACTTTCCAGGGGGAGCCAAAAAGTCAGCTTTGTGATCCTAGCAAAGGATGGAAGCTACAAAGCGGATCCTTTGGGATCCCCAGGCCAAAACATTTGCAGCAGCACTTCCCGGCGAGAGCACCGCCAGTAGTCAATATGGGATCCGATCAACCCCGTCTCATTGATCTGCATTTCTGTCCAGCCGGGGATGCACAGGCGGGGACGCCAAGGCAAAGCCAAAGAACCCCTTAGGATCCACTCGGTGCGGATCTGGCTGCCGGTTTGTCGAATATCCTGCAGCTCGAGACGGATATCCTCTATCCAACGCCCTATCCCCTCGATCATGCGGCGATAGCGATCCAAGCCGCGAAACTCGTTGAGGGGATCCCGGAAGTAAACCTGCGGGTCGTAGATTGCATAGGTCTGATCCCGCGGAAAGCGAGCATAATCTGCCTGCAAGATGGCCACCAGATCCGGCGAGGCTTGGCAAGGAAGGCTCATGGCTTGGCTGCAACAGAAAGAGACACCGTTTCTCCGGGGGCGGGGCAACACAACCGGATAGATTGGGACATGGCGGCATTTAGGGCTGCCAGCTTTTCTCGAAACTCCTGCAGGCTGCCCAAGGGGCGGATCTGGGCGGCAAACCAGCCGTGGTAGTCCACCTCTCCCATCGCGGTTGGGATCACCTGCTGGGGGCGCAGGGCTGCCACCACCTCTAAAGACCGCTCCGGCCCCATGATCACTTCTCCTAAGAGGGGGAAGATTTGCCCCACCACTGGGATCAACAGGGTATGGATAGGGCCAAACTCCTGCTGCAGCCGCGGGCGGACATCCGGCTGGGACAGATGCGGCTCGTAGTAAAGCCGTGTCTGGGAGGACACCTCTTCCAGCAGATAGCCCAGCTCACGGACAGGCCCTAGGGGCGCACCGGGAATGGCCGTGACGCGCAGATCTCCCCACTGAGCGGACTGCCAGGGATCCAGAGCTTGAACTGTTGCAAATCCCAGACTCTTCACGACTCTGGCCGCAGCCGGCGAAGCCAAAACGGGGATCTGCTTATCCAAGCGCTGCAGCGTTGGCGGGTGGCAGTGATCCGGCTGGGCTTGGCTGAGGAGGATCCCGTCAATTTTGGGCAGGGTCTCTGGCGTAAAGGGGGGTGGCTGGCGGTGCTCCAGGCGGATGAACCAGGGGATCCCCAGAAACACCAAAGGATCCACCAGCCACGGATCCAGCAGGAAGGTTTGCTCCTGGGTGTGGATGAGCCAACTGTTGAGGTCGATGCGGGTCAGTCTCATGAGTTGGAAGGGAGATTATTGGCCGGTAATGGAGAGATCGGCAACCCAGATGCGGGGACACAGTCCACCCGGTGTGATTTGGGGCTCGGGCTCGACGTAGAAAATCGACTTCAACAGCTCCAGGAAGTCTCCGGCCACTGTGGCGGCTTCGATGCTGATGCGTTCTCCTTGGCGCACCCACCACCCTTGAAACGGCAGCGAGAAGGATCCCTGGAGAGGCTTAACGCCGGCATGGAGAGCTTGCAGCTCATCGATCCAAACCACATTTTCAGCCGTAGCCAAGTCATGGGTGCTCTCCGGCGGTGCCCCGGCAAACACATGGTAGTAGTGGGCGGCAACCGTGACCTTGGCACCGATGTTGGCGTGGCCTGTGGGCTTGGCTCCCAAGCGCTTGGCTGTACCGGCGCTGTGCAAAAAGTGGGTCAAGACCCCATTGGTGATGAGGGGGACGCGGCGGGTGGGGGTGCCTTCGCCATCAAAGCTGATGGCTCCCACATTGGTCGGGTGTAGGGCATCATCACACACCGATAGGAGAGGTGAGGCAATGGTCTTACCTAGGGATTCTGGGGTGGACAGGCTTTGGTTGTCCAAAATGTTTTGGGCATTGAACACATTGGAGAAGGCCCCCAACAAACTCAAAAAGGCTTCCCCGGAAAAGACCACCGTGTATTTTCCAGAAGGGATCCGCTCGTACTCCAGATGGCTGATCAATTTCTCAGCAGCTTCCTGTACACAACCCTGGATGTCCAACTCATCCAAGCTGCGGGCCACTCGCATGGCTCCGGCACTGCGGGGTTTGCGTCCTTCCTGCTCTGCCTTGCTGTAGAGAAAAACTGAAGCAAGGGTATGCTCCTCTTGTCGTAGGGCTTGGTGGCTGTTGAGGTAAAAGCGGTTGATTTGCCGCTGCGCTAGGCCGTTGTAGGGCACCCCCTGAATGGCAGGATGGGATCCCAGCAGTGCCTTTTCAGCAGCCACCAACTGTTCCAACAAGTCGCCAGCCAAAGCCAACGGCCCTTTGTCGTTACAAGGCTGGGCAATGGGCAGAGTGGCTTCTGGGCTGAATTGAGGGGCGTGTTCCCGCACACCAAAATGGCTGGCTTCAAAGGCCGTTTGTAGGGCCAGTTCCAGCCCCACCTCGTCTACATCGGTGGTAGAGGTCACTCCCACCTGCCCTTGGTCGTTCCAGGCCCGCACCGTCACGCTGCAGCGGTGGGAAGCCTTGACCTGGCGGGGCTCCCCATGATCCACTTGCACGCTGGTTTCGTCCACTTGAGCCCCGTAGAGATCAAACTGAGGGATCCCCAACCGCCGGGCACAGCTTTGTGCCTGTTCTGCCAACGCCTCCACTTGCACCATTGCCACTCCCTAAGTTCCTATTGCCATCCAGTGCCTCTACTGACGGGCCAGCCAGGCAGTTAAATCCTCCAAGCTGTTGAAGTCCAACAGAGCTTCCCCCAGCGCCTCCAGTTGTGACCTTGACAAAGCCCAAATCTTATTCTCAAGGGCTGGGTCAAGGGATCCCAACTTCCGCCTGAGCAGCCGCAAAACCAGCGTTGCTTCTCCGTGTTGTAGTCCCTGCTGCAATCCCTGTTGTAATCCCTGTTGCAATCCCTGTTGTAATCCTTGCTGTAACCCTTGTTGCAGGCCCAGTTGTAGTCCTTCTTTGCGCCCTTCTTCCAGCCCCTCTCGCAGAGCTTCTGCCCGCCACTCTTGGTAAATCGCGGATTCTCTCATATCCAAAGACCTCATGATCTGCCGAATCAAACCCCGATCCAATGCTAGTCCCGCCAAGACGGCTGTTGCGGCTGCCAATTCCCTTCTCTCACTGGGGTCTGCCAAGCCCTCTAGCTCACTGACCACCTCTCGCAAGGTTTCTGCTGGATCTTCCACCTGGCTCAGAACCCGAAACGGTAGCAGGGCTTGCCAATCCGCTCCGGTCGTCAAAGGGCATTCCCACAGGCGGACAACATCAAACTCATGGCTCAGCCTCTCTAGACGAAAAGAGGTCTGGAAGACTCGCTCCGACCCCGTTTTGCGCAGGTAAATGACCACCTGCCGCACCGATAGGTGAGGATATCTCCGATAGAGTCGTAGGCGATAGTCGGTCATGCGAAACGGGATCCCCGGATCAGGATCCGTTTGAAATTCCAGGTGCAAAATGCTCTGCTGGATCCCTAACAGAATTACAGAATCTGCCCGCACAGGCTCCTCTAACAGTTCCGTGGGCAGCATCTGTACCGGTGGAGCTACTTCCCCCATTAGCCAGCGGGCAAACTGCTCTGGGAAACGCTCGGCCAGATATTTGCAGACGTTGTCATAGGCCATATTTCTTGTTTTGTATCGTCAAGGGATCCCTGCCGACTAACGCCCGCCAACAGTAATGGAATCCACCTTGATGTGGGGTTGCCCCACCGTCACGTAGATGCTGCCGCTGACGGAGCCACAGAACCCGGCTGCCAAGCTGAGGTCTTTGGAACACATGGAGATTTTGGTCAGGATATCTTTGGCTTCTCCAATCAGAGTGGCTCCTTTGAGGGGCTTGGTGATCTTGCCGTTTTCGATAAGATAGGCCTCTTCGACAGCAAAGTTAAATTGCCCCGTGGGGCCGACGCTCCCTCCCCCCATGCGCTTGCAATAGATGCCTTTGTCAATAGAAGCAAAAAGATCGTCCAACTCTGCATCTCCAGGGGCGATGTAGGTGTTGCGCATGCGACTGGCGGGGGCAAAGGTGTAGTTTTGTCGGCGACCGCTGCCGGTACGAGGGTGGCCGGTGCGCATTGAGCCGGCCCGGTCTGCCAAGAAGTTTTTCAAAATGCCCTTCTCGATTAGCAGGGTGCGCTGGACGGGCATTCCCTCGTCATCCACATCCAGGCTGCCAAAGGCCCCTTCAGAGAGACCTTCATCCCAGGCGGTGAGGTTTTTGTGGGCAATCTTCTGACCTTTTTTGTCGGCAAAGGGCGTGGTTTTGCGCTCAATTTGCGTGGTTTCCAACAAGTGGCCGCAGGCTTCGTGGAAGATGACGCCGCCAAAGGCGTTGGACATCACAATCGGGTAGGTGCCGGATTCCACATAGTCGGCATAGAGCATCTGGCCAGCAGCTTCTGCCAGTTCCCGGCTGTGGGCCTCCAGATCCCAGCGGCGTAAAAAGTTGGGATCCCCCGTGCCGCCACTGCGTTGGCTGACAGAGGCGCGATGGGATCCATCAGCACAGAGCAGCGTAGAGCTCACGGATTGGGTGAGGCGTACATCCCGCACAAAGGTGCCATCGCTGCAGGCCACCAGGATCTCCTGCCAATCGCGAAAATAGGTAGTGCGGCGGGACTGCACATGGTGGGCTTGTCGACCCAGTTGTTCGTTGGCTTTGAGCAGGATCTCCCCCATCTCGGCAATGGAGCTACATTCCTTCAGCCAGCCATCTTTGCGGCGACGCTCGCCGTAGTCCTGCAGCATCTCCAGGTTGACGGCAGAGACCAGCGCTGTGGGGCCAGGAGGGGTGAGACCCATTAGCGAAAGGCCCTTCTCCAGAGCAGCCTTGAGACCGGCAAAGGACAGATTGTTGGTGCTGACGTAGCAGTCGGCCAAGCCGCGAAACACCCGCACACCGGCCCCGGTGGAGAGCCGTGGGGTAATACTGGTGATGGCCTCATCTTCGGCCAGGCAACTGATGGAATTGCCTCGTTCCAGAAAAATCTCCACCAAATCAGCGCCAGCAGCCCGCCCCCAACCCAACAGGGCAGAGAGGGGATCCCGCCAATCCTCGTCGAAGCGCTGTAGGGTGTGGCGATAGTTCAGGTTGGGCAGTTCTTTGGACAAAAGCAGCATGGCAGACCCAGGGAGTAGAGGCGAGCTGAGGCCGACGCAAGTTTTGGTTTCCCCAGTTTAACAAGGTGTGAAGGTTCTCCCCTGCCAACAGGTTGACCTTGAGCTTGACAAGGGCGGGGGAGCAATCGAAGATCGCTGCACAAGGAAACCTCGACTTGCAATGGCTGCCAAGAAAAGACCACCGGAGCTTCAGCCCAGCCTGTTTGACGATCCCATCGAGCCGCCAGCCCCGGTAGAGGAGACACTCCCCCAGTGGGATCAGATCCCCTTATCGGCTCAGGTACCCATCCCCCCCGGCACCTACAGGGATTTGGAGCAACTGAAGCAGCATTGTTTGGTGTGCCAGCGCTGCGAGTTGGCGGCCAGCCGTACCCATGTGGTGGTGTATCGGGGCAACCCCAAGGCCAGGATTTTAATCATCGGAGAGGGGCCAGGGGAAAACGAAGACTTGCAGGGGCTGCCTTTTGTGGGCAAGTCGGGACAATTGCTGGATAAAATCCTGGCTTCGGTGGGGTTGGATCCCGACCAGGATACCTACATCTGCAACGCCGTGAAATGCCGTCCCCCCAACAACCGGGTGCCCGCCCTTGAGGAAATCGAAGCTTGCCGTCCCTATTTGCTGGAGCAGATTCGCCTGGTGGATCCCTGGATTATTTTGCTCACGGGGGCCACTTCGGTGCGCTCCCTTTTGGGGGAGAAGCGAGGAATCACCAAGATCCGCGGGGAATGGATCCAGTGGCAGGGGCGCTGGTGTATGCCCATTTTTCACCCGGCCTATCTGCTGCGCAACCCAGACCGCACCCCCGGCAGCCCCAAGTGGTTGATGTGGCAGGATATTCAGGCGGTGAAGCAAAAGTATCTGGAACTCAGCGGCACAACACCGCCTCAGCCGGACGTTTGAACCCATTTTCCCAAACGCCCCTTCCCCCAAAGGAGAGCAAGGGATCCCTGCCGTGGGCTAGCTTTTGGGTTTGAACCCGGTCAGCAGGCCAAAGCGGAGCAAGCCGGTGGCATAAGCCCGACGCATCAGGCCCAGCCCCAGTGCCCCCCGAAGGGTAACCCAACCGCTGCGTAGCAAAGCCGGGATCCAGCGCCAATCGCGGGCGGAAGCAATCACCTCATCCCAAAAAGGGGCCACTCGCTCCGACCAGTCAGCGCTGCGCAACTGCTGAAAGCCCACCTGTTGGGCCAGAGCCTCGTAGCCAGAGAGGCTGATCACATAGGGCAGGCAGTACACCTCGTAGATTTTCTGCAAAAGCTGCCGATCCTGCCGGCTCAGGGATCCCTCGCGGTGGCACCAGGTTACCACCATCAACTGCCCGCCCGGTTGCAAGACCCGCCAGCATTCCGCCAGAAACCGCTGCTTGTCCGGCATGTGCTCGCCACTTTCCAAAGACCACACCAAATCGAAGGTGTCGGCTGCAAAGGGCATCTCCAGAGCATCGGCCACCTGAAATTGCACCATGCTGCTCAGGCCAGCCTCTTGGGCGCGCTCCCCGGCCCGCTTGGCTTGGACAGGGCTGAGGGTAATGCCCATAACCTGTGCCCCGAAGCGCCGGGCTAACTCCAAACTGCTCCCCCCAATGCCACAGCCAAGATCGAGAATGTGCTGGGGAGGGCGGGGATCCCCGATTTGGCCCCACCGGATAACCCTGTCAATCAAGTCAATCTGAGCTTGGCGGCGATCCTTACGGGTTTGGCCCGGCTCGTAATAGCCATGGTGCATGTGCTCCCCCCACACCCGCTCCCAAAGACCGGAGGAAGCATCGTAGAAGTGACGAATGCGTTGGTTAAGGGTGGAGGTCATGACAGCAGATCTGGATCCATGGCTTCTTTATTTTGGCTCCTCTCACCCGGTGCAATCCGGTGACCCGATTTGCCTCTGCCGGGCGGAGCCGTACTAAGCTGGAGAGGGAGGCCCATCAAAACCCCTCTAAGCCAGAACCCAAACCTCAATCCAACACAGCGGCATCCCTTGGCTACCTCAGAGTTTGCCCTGGAGCAGTTGCTCTTTGCCCCGGCCAAGCCTGACCCCGACGCAGTGCGGGTAATCTACGCCTTCCCCAACACCTACGCAGTGGGGATCACCAGCTTGGGCTATCAAGTCATCTGGAGTCTGCTGGCCAGCCGCCGGGATGTGGCTGTCTCCCGCCTCTTTATAGACTTGGCTGAGCCCCTGCCGCGGGAGCCAGAGCTGTTCGGCTTTTCCTTGTCCTGGGAGCTGGACTATGTTCATATCCTGGCTCTGCTGGAACGACACGGGATCCCCCTGAGATCCGAGGAGCGGGAAGAAGCCCACCCCTTGGTTTTTGGCGGCGGCCCAGTATTGACGGCCAACCCCGAACCCTTTGCCGAGTTCTTTGACCTGATCTTGCTGGGGGACGGGGAAGGTCTCCTGGAGAAGATGATCGAGGTCTATCGAGAGGTGCGCCAGGGATCCCGGGCTGAGCAATTGCAGGCGCTGGCCCAGGTGCCAGGGATCTACGTGCCCAGCCTGTATGAACCCCTATACCGCGAGCCCGATGGCCCACTGGAGAAGGTCGTCCCCAAGGTGGCCGGGCTCCCCAGCTCCATCCGCAAACACACCTTTCGTGGCAACACCCTCTCGGTTTCCACAGTGGTTACCCCCAAAGCCGCCTGGGAGAGCATCTACATGGTGGAGGTGGTGCGCAGTTGCCCGGAGATGTGTCGGTTTTGCCTGGCCAGCTATCTCACCCTACCTTTTCGAGTGGCGGATGTGGAGGGGCATTTGATCCCAGCGGTGGAGCGAGGACTCCAAGTTACCCAGCGGATTGGGTTGCTGGGGGCTTCCATAACCCAACACCCGCAATTTGAGCAGTTGCTGGAGCACTTGGCCCAAGATCGCTTTGAGCAGGTGCGTCTCAGTCTGGCCTCAGTGCGCACGGCTACCGTAACCCCACGTCTTGCCCAGGTACTCTCCCGCCGGGGCAGCCAGTCCATTACGGTGGCCATTGAAAGCGGCTCAGAACAACTGCGCCAGATCATTAACAAGAAGTTAAGCAACCCCGAAATCTTGGCGGCAGCAGCCCACGCCCAAGCTGGGGGTTTGAAGGGTATTAAGTTCTACGGCATGGTGGGGATCCCGGCGGAAACCCAGGCGGATCTGGAGGCCACAGTAGCCCTTTTCCAAGAGCTCAAAAAAGCGGCTCCCGGCCTGCGCCTAACCCTAGGGTGCAGCACCTTTGTGCCCAAGGCCCATACCCCTTTTCAGTGGCACGGGGTGGACTCCAAAGCCGAGAAAAAACTGCAGTTTTTCCAGAAACACCTGCATCCCCTGGGGGTGGAGTTTCGCCCGGAAAGCTATAGCTGGTCGGTGATCCAAGCCCTCATCTCGCGAGGGGATCGGCGGGTGGGCAAGGTCTTGCAGTTGGCGCGGGACTTTGGCGAATCTTTGGGGAGCTACCGGCGGGCTTTCAAAGAGCTTAAAGGGCAACTGCCGCCCCTAGACTACTACGTGCACAGCCATTGGGATCCGGGGGATCCCTTGCCTTGGCAACACATCGAAGGGCCCCTCACCCCAGAGCGGCTTTTGCAACATCGCCAGGAAGCTCTTTCTGTTCGTATCTCTTGAAAATACCGAAAATACCTATTTGGGTTGTTTGCAAGCTGCAATGCTGCTGGCGATGACCGCCTCGGTTTCGGCCAAGCCTTTCCAGCCCAAAATCTGGGTTTCTTTCTTTTCCAGGCGCTTGTAGGTGGCGAAAAACTCCGCAATCTCATCCAGGCGGTGCTGGGCGATGTCTTCCAGCTTGGTCACCGAAGCATAGCGGGGATCCTTGGCAGGCACACACAGCAGCTTCTCATCCGGATCCCCGCCGTCGATCATCTGCAACATGCCCAAGGGGCGCACCGTGACCACACACCCTGGAAAGGTGGGCTGATCCATGATTACCAAGCCATCCAAGGGATCCCCATCCCCGGCCAGCGTGTTGGGCACAAAGCCGTAGTCGTAAGGGTACTGCACCGAGGAGTAGAGCACCCGATCCAGCGCCATTGCTCCCATGTCTTTGTCAAACTCATACTTGTTTTTGCTGCCGCCGGGAATCTCAATCAAGAGGTTGAGCAGGCCAGGCTTGGGTTGGGCAGGGATCCGCGACAGGTCGATCACAGCAAGTACTCTCGGATTGGGAGATAGACAGCCAGAGTGTATTTTGACATACTCCTTGCCCCAAAGGACAGAGACTCTTGAGGCTTCGCCGGGAACAGTTCACGTCGGCGGAACGGAATCCTCAGCCAGCTTCCATTCTCTCCACCCACGTCTGGCTCAACGCTGGGAGACGCCCCATCCTCGGCAAGAGACTTGGTTTTTGTCTCCTCCTTTCGCTCAGCATGCTCAGAGCTGTCTTGGAAGGAGAGGATTCCAGATCCGGCTTTTTTGATCGACCTTGATCAGCTTGGACATACTCCCCGGGCAAGATTCGAACTTGCGACCAATCGGTTAACAGCCGACCGCTCTACCGCTGAGCTACCGAGGATTAAGCGTTTCTCATCATAGGGGAAGAAAGGACTGCTAGGCAACTGCCGGTGAGGGGTTCTTGTTTGGCCTTGGGATCCCTGTTCAGTGGAGCGGGCTTGATTTTGGGCAATTGCTCGCCTTTGGCAGGTCTATCTGACCGATCCAGGGGACAAACCCTGAAAACGCCCTCGTCAACCGAACGGAAGCCATTACAATGGTTACGGACATTTGCCAGCGCCCCTCATGGACTTCGGAGTCGGATTTCTCTCCAACAACGTCATGCTGCCGATCCTGGATTTTTTCTATGGGATCGTGCCTAGCTACGGACTGGCCATCATCTTCCTGACGTTGGTGATCCGCTTTGCCCTCTACCCGCTCAATGTGGGATCCATCCGCAACATGCGGCGCATGAAGGTGATTAGCCCGGTGATGCAGCGGCGGATGCGAGAACTCCAGGAGAAATATCGAGATGACCCGCAGAAGCTTCGTGAAGCCCAGGCTAAGCTTTACAGCGAGCTAGGGACCAATCCCTTGGGGGGCTGCCTGCCCCTACTCATTCAGATGCCGGTGCTGTTTGCCCTGTTTGCCACCCTGCGCGGATCCCCCTTTGCGGCGGTAACCTACGATGTCAACTTGCAGATCCTGCCGGCGGAAGTGGCGGCTGAGGTGGTGCCTGCTCCCTACGTTAGCCCCAGCAAGAACATTTTTGTCACCGACTCTCTTCACAAGCCAGTGGTGCTGGTAGAGCCCAAAGGCACTAAGGTTGCCGTCGGAGAAGAGGTGCAATTTTTGCTTCAAGGGCCGGGGGGCAAACCTTTTGAGCAACTGGTGGCCGAAGCCGGCGGGGATCCCAGTCTGTTACAGCCCACCTGGAAGATCACCAAAGGGGAAGATCGTGCCCAGATCAAGCCGGATGGCACCTTACTGGCTCTGCAGCCGGGGGATGTGACGGTGCAGGTGTCCATTCCCGGTTTGGCCTCTGATACCGGCTTTCTGTTCATCGACAAGTTGGGCCGTGTGGGAGCCTTCGACGAAGATGGCACCATCCACTGGGACATCATCGCCATGATCGTCATCTTTGGGGTGTCCATTTATCTGAACCAGTACCTGACCAACGTTGGACAGGATATGGGTAAAGAGGATCCCAGCCAAAGCTCCATGGCTCGCATCACCCCTGTGCTGTTCTCGGCTATGTTCCTGTTTTTCCCTTTGCCGGCGGGGGTTTTGCTCTACATCCTCGTCTCTAACATCTTCCAAACGGTGCAGACCTTCCTGCTCTCGCGGGAGCCGTTGCCGGAGAACTTGCAGCAATTGGTGGAAGAAGAGCGTCGTCGGGCTGCCCAGACGATAACGGTAGAGGCCAAGGAAGTGGAGAAATCGACCAAGCCCAGACCAGCCAAGGAGGGACGCGAATCCTTGCCCTTTGAGCCCTAGGGGATCCTGGCTGTTGGGGTGGACTTGTGGTTGAGTGTTGATACCTCTTCAAAGTTGGAAGCTGCCCAGGATGAGCCGCCCTAAGTCTTCTACGGGATCTGCTGCTAAGAAATCTGAGGGAACCGTTGCCTCTTCCCCAAAGAAGTCCACCTTTGCGGCCAATCAAGAGCGAGCCAGGCAGTGGTTACAGGAGGTGCTGGTGGCCATGGGGATCCCGGCAGCGGTGCGGGTGGTGGGAGAGGTACTGGAAATTGAGGCGGCCTCTTTGACCCCAGCTCAAAAGCAACTGCTGTTGGCAAAAGCCCCTGCCTTACCCTCTCTATCTTCCAGAGATTCTGCTCAAGAGGAGGATCGCTCCCCTGTGGTGCTGGATGCGTTGCAATACCTAGCCAACACCCTTCTCAACCTGAATCAGCCCGAAGACCAGCAGCAGCCCTACATTTTGGATTTGGACGGCTATCGTCAGCGGCGCTTGCAGGAGCTGAAGGTTTTGGTTGCCGCTGCTGTGGAAAAGGTGAGGGCCACGGGCCGGGAATACGAGTTTCCCGATCTCTCGGCTGCTGAGCGTCGGCAAATTCATACCCTCTTGAATGACCCTGCCTACGCTGATCTGGAAACCTTCAGCCGTGGCAAAGAGCCTGACCGGCGCCTGGTCATCCGTCGAGTGTCTTCCCCAGCTTGAGGGGTTTGGACAAGCAACTTGGCTCTCTGGCTACGGTGACGACAGGGATCCCGGCTATCCAAAACATGCAAAAGGGGGCGCAATGTTAAGGCCAATTCGTCTATCCGATCTGCGGCAGATGCCGGATCAAACCCAAGAATTGCAGTTTAGGCAGTTTTTTTCGGGCTTTGAGAGCTTGACCCCTGTGGAAGGATCCCTGGAAGTCAGCCATCGGGGCCATTTTCTCGAGGTGAGTGCTGAGGCCCATACCATTGTTACTCTCACCTGTCACCGCTGCCTCCAGCAGTTTAACCACCGGCTGCACCTGGAAGTTGAGGAGATCATCTTGATTCGGGATCCCGAACCTCTGCCCTTGGGGCTGGAATTGCAAGACGAAGAAGATCTGCTGGAAAGCCTGCCCCCCAATGGGGAGCTGGATGTCGAAGACTGGATGTACCAACACCTGCATTTGCAGATGCCCCGCCAGTTGCCCTGCCGTCCTGATTGTCCGGGCATTGGGGTGGAATCTCCTGCACCGGAGGTGGATCCCCGCTGGGCAGCTCTAGCTTCTCTCCTGGAAGACTCTCCCTAGCTTTTTGAATGTTGCGCCCACAAGTTCTCTGGCGTTTTGCTCGACCCCACACCATCTACGGCACCAGCGCCAGCGTGTTGGGCCTCTACCTGTTGGCGGGGTTTGTGGCTGCCGGATCCCTGCAACTGGTTCTCTCTGCACTACCCCACCTGGTTTGGGCTTGGGCAGCCTGTTTGGCAGCCAATATCTACATCGTCGGCTTGAATCAACTGACGGATGTTGAAATCGACCGCATCAACAAACCCCATTTGCCCTTAGCTGCTGGATCCCTGAGCTGGCGACAGGGGGTGGGGATCGTTGTGGGTTGTGGAGCGGCGTCCGTCCTACTGGCCATGGCTGGGATCCCTTATCTGCTGCTGACGGTGCTTTTGAGCAATGGGATCGGCACGGCCTATTCGTTGCCCCCCTTACGGTTGAAGCGTTTTCCGCTGGCGGCCTCGGCTTGCATCTACAGCGTGCGCGGCTTGATCGTCAATTTGGGCCTTTACAGCCATTTTCAGCAGGTGATGCAGGGAAGGGTCGAGCTTTCTGCTCCGATTGTTTGGCTGACGGGGTTTATGTCGATTTTTGGGTTGGTGATCGCCCTTTTCAAGGATATTCCCGACATGGAAGGGGATCGCCAGTTTGCCATTGCCACCTTTTCACTGCGCTTTGGGCCAGAGCCGATCTCAAGGTTTTGCATTGGCATTTTGGCCTTTTGCTATCTGGGATTTATCGGGGTGGGGATCTCCTTTCTCCTTGCAGGCAACGGCCTCTGGCTGTTGGTGGGCCATGTGTTGGGGCTGGGGATCCTCTTGGGCTATGCTGTTCATCTGGATCTCAGCCGTCGAGAGGCGATTGTTGGATACTATCAACTGATCTGGAAGTTGTTTTACTTGGAGTATTTGCTTTATCCTTGGGCCTTTTTCTCTTTTTTCTAGAGCATTTTCCTGGAGCTGTAGTTGCTTCAGGTTAGGGCGAGACGCCGGAGCTATTGAGAAACACTGACGCGAAGACGCGACCGACGTTTCGGGTGTGGGCACAGTATCCTAGTTTGAACCAAAATGAGCATAACGATCTCCCAAAACTCAGGCAAGAAAAACCTAGAGATACCGCGTCATTTGCACTCGGAAGCGACCTTTTTTCGTTTCGGCTACCTCTTCAATTTGCAGCCGACCCCGACCTCGAATGGCAATCCAATCCTGAGGGCCAACGGTGTAGCTGGCTTGGGTAATGGGCTTCCAATTGACCCGCACTTCCCCCCGTTGGATTTCTTCCACCATCTTGCTGCGGGAGATGCCAAACCCGGCTGAGGCTACTGCATCCAAGCGCAAAGAGGCTTCTACGCTGGTGATGGATTTGACACGAGGGGGTTGAATGTTCAACTGACTCAGGGGGATCCGGCCCACTTTGACGGGCACTGTACGCACCTGAGTTAGGTTTAGGGTGAGGTAGTCCACCATTTCGGGCACAACAATGGCCTGGGCACCTGAGTCCCCCAACACGAGGATGTCTCCCACTTTCTCGCGGGCGATGCCGGACGACAACAGGGCTCCCAGAAAATCGCGGTGGGTGGCCGGGTCGAACAGAAAGTTGCCTTGAATCTGAATGGCGGCCAATGGGATCCCTTCTGGGTCACGCTCTGGATCCCGGACGTCTAGACCCACCTCAGAGCGAGCCAGGGCCAAGCGTTGGCGTTCTGCTTGAGGGTACCCTCCCCAAGCCCACACTTGCAGTTCGGTCAAGTTGCGCAGCCGAGCTTGCACCTCTGCTATTTCGGGTGGGGAAAGGAAGTCGCTCCAGACCACTTGCCAGGTCTTGAGGGCTTGCTCTCCCAAATCCAAGACTCGTGCCAAGGTTTCTCGATACTCTGCCCCTTGCAACAAATCGGCTCTGGGTAGCATTTTGGGGTGCTTCGACCTCTGTGGTTCAGTCCTGTTTTTCCCATGCTAAGCTAGATAGCCAGAATCATGGCGGGCGTAGCCAAGCGGTTAAGGCAGAGGATTGTGGATCCTCCATTCGTGGGTTCGAGTCCCATCGTCCGCCCTCAGGCAAAGCAAGCAAAACGCGCTCCAGAAGCGGCTTTAGCGTGACATCCCCAAAAACACGATTGAGGAAAATCGTGGGAAATCGTGGAAAATCGAGGGAAATTTTTAGGCCAGGTATTAGGCCAGGAAATGCTGGCATGGCCAGGCGACGCTCTAAGCAGCTATCCGAGGACAACTAGGAACTCCTGAGCCGAGTAGCTCAGGCCAACGGGCGGCTACGGGCTGGGAAAATCGGACTGGTGATCGAGGTTCGGGGAAACCGGTTCTATTTGAGGGGCACACTGCCGCCCAAGCCTGGCAGTCAGGCGCAACGGCCACACTATCAAAGGCTCGCAACGGGCATTTTGGCTAACCTAGGAAACCTGCCTTCAGTTGAAGGCCTGGCGCGGCGAGTGGCGGTGGAGAGGGAAGGTCAGTTTTATGGCTCGTATTTCAGGAAAACGTAGCTAAGCTGAGATGACAATCCTCTAGGTCAAACAGAATTGCTCCCTTAGTAGTATTTCTTCATGCGAGTTGGAACAACAACACTTTGAATTTCTACACCACGGATAGACTTTCCAATGATATCTGACATTACACTTGCTCCTTTTCCTTGAGCGGCGTAAAGTATAAAGCGGCGTACCCTGATTACATTACTTTGTGTAGTTCTCCCGGTAGCAATAAATCGCTCTAGAATCCCTTTTCTGACCAAAAGACCTATCTTCGTAGGCGGAAACTTTAATTTTTCTTCGTCAGAAGCTTCCCTGATTCCAGTTATAGTTGCTATATCTCCTTTGTAAACCCCATCAGTGCCTAGAAAGAAATAGTTGGTGGGAATGGTAGTAGCACTACCGCTGTCACCGCTGGTACCCCAAGTTCGTTGCACAGTTGCTTTTAGCAGAATTAGCTTAGGCATGGCTACTTCTGTTAAGCAGATAGACGAGCTCTGACTGGAATCTTTGCCGATGTAATTTCATTGCCCCTGTACTTTTTGCCTAGTAGTTGTACTATCGCTTCAGGTACTTTGTCAGCAACACACCATATCATCGCTGTTTTGCTAACGCCGTTTTTCTTATAGCTGATTCTTAGTCTCATCAGATATCCAGAATCCCAAAGAGATTTAGGCTCAAATGTAGGTTTATTTTCTACATAACCCTCGGTAAATCCGCAAGTAGAGGCAAAATTGCTTCCGTCGTTTGCATAGTGAGCAGGCAAGATTATGTTAACTTCTCCTAATCCTAGGAACTTTGGCCTTGAAGGGCCGGTACTTAACTGCTGTCATGGAGAGCTCCCGTTAATCTGTAATGACGCAGTAACTCCGTAAAGAGAGAGACACCAGCAGGATTTGTCAATAAGTTAGCTGCAGCTCAAGACTAAGGTTCCCACCTCGTCGATGATACCCCTCCAACCCCCTTCTATCACCGCAGTTGCTTCCGGCATCTCGACAATTGCCGGCCCACGCAGTTGGAATCCCACACCCATGCGCTGCCGATCGTAGACCGGCACCAGGCACATCTTGCCCCCAAACCAAGCCTCTCGCCGACCCTTGAAGGGATCCCCGGGCAAGGGGTGGGGTGCAGTCAAAGGCACAGTGGGTAGGGCCTGCACCGCCTGTAGACGCAACTGAATCACCTCCACTGTCTGGGCCGAATCCTGCCATCCGTAGCGTTGCTGGTGGGCCCGGTGAAATTGTTCTTCCAGGTGGGCAATCGGATCCGACAACCGCACTGGGATCCCCAACTCAAAAGACTGGCCGCGATAGCGCAAGTCCAAGCTGAAGTGCAGCGCCGGATCCTGTAGATCGGCTTGGGCCTGGCGGATCAGGGGTTCTGCCCATTGAGGCAGCAGGGATCCCCCTGAATCGGACACAAGCTGCTGCAGAGGTTGGAGGATGGCCCGCCGATAATCTCGCCGCAGATCCGCCAAAGCCATTCCCAGCGCCGAGAGCACCCCACAGGCAGCCGGGATCAAGATCTTGCGGATGCCCAGCTCTTCCGCCAGGGCACAGGCATGCATTGGGCCTGCCCCGCCAAAGGCCAACAGGGCAAAGTCGGCGGGATCCAAACCCCGCTCCACGCTGATCACCCGCAAGGCCCGCGACATAGCGACATTGGCCAAGGTGCGAATGCCAACGGCAGTTTCCTGCAAGCTCAAACCCAAGGAATCCGCCAGCGTGGCCACAGCCTGTTCCGCCAGCTCCCGCCGTAGCCGCACCGAGTCGCCCAGCCGCCCGCCATCCGGCAGGTACCCCAGCCAGAGGTTAGCATCGGTCACCGTTGGAGCCGTTCCCCCCCGACCGTAGCAGGCTGGCCCAGGGTTGGATCCGGCACTCTCTGGCCCCACCTGGAGCCCACCGCCGGGCAGCAAATGGGCCAGGGATCCGCCACCGGCACTGACGGTGTGGATGTCAATTTGGGGCTGTTGCACGGGCAAGCCGCACACCACCGCTGCAGGAGTAACCTGGGGGATCCCATCTTGGACCAAGGCCACATCCGTGCTGGTTCCCCCCATATCGAAGCTGAGCAAGTGGGGGTAGCCACTCAGCCGACCCAGATAGGCCGCCCCGTAAACTCCGCCTGCCGGCCCTGAGAGCAAAGCCACCGAAGCATGGGCCGCCGCCTGAGGGATGGAGGTTACCCCGCCGGAAGATTGCATGATCAAGGGTTCGGGGATCCCTCGCTCCCGACATCCTTGGGCCAAGCGGTGCAGGTAGCCCGCCAGTGCCGGGCTGAGGTAGGCATCGATGGCGGTGGTGCTGAACCGCTCGTATTCCCGGAACTCCGGCGCCACCTCGCAGGACAGGGAAAGGTGCAGATGGGGAAAAGCCTGTCGCAAGGCCGTTCCTAGCCGCTGTTCATGCTCCGGGTAGAGAAAAGAAAACAAAAACCCCACCCCAATAGCGCGGATCCCATCCCGCTGCACCCGTTCCCCCACCTCCTGCACCACCCGCCAGATTTCGGCATCGGTGAGCGGCTCCAACACTCCGCCCGCGCTGCAGCGCTCCTTCACCTCCAGGCAATGGTGGCGGGGCACCACCGGCTCCGGTTTGGGCTGCGTTAGGTCATACAGAGAGGGGCGGTTTTGACGGGCAATGGCCAGCACATCTCGAAAGCCCGCCGTGGTTAGAAACAGGGTGGGGGATCCCTTGCGCTCCAGCAGCGCGTTGGTGGCCACTGTCATGCCATGACAGAACAGGTCAACCCAGAGCTCTCCTTGGAGGGCTCCCAGTTTGTCCAGCGCCGCAAAGACTCCCTCCTCAGGGCTGGGGGTAGACAGCACCTTCGCCGTCTGAATCTGGCCGTCGCGCAGGAGCACCAGATCGGTAAAGGTGCCCCCCACATCGATCCCCAGGCGGGCCAAGCCTCGGCTTGCTTCCGTCTGATCCAGATTGGCCGGATCGATGTTGCTACCCAACGCTGACGCGACCATGGTTTCTCTCGTGCATTTCCTACTGCCTTCTTCTGGGGCCAGCCCTCGGTCGGACTATGGCTGTGACGCCTGGCTTCTGGAGACGGCAGAGACGAGCTGACCGGCACCCTTCAGCCTAGCGAGTGTAGCTCAGCAACTTCCGTCCTTCTGGAGTTTGGAATAGCCATCCCCTCTAGATCGGACGTCCATCGCTGTTCTTCACTAGCCCTGCCCGAACGGCATCCAAGAACTGACGGGCGGTGCGACCGGAAAAGCCGTTTTGCTGTTGCGCCCAGATCAAAGCATGGCGGTGCAGGACATCCCAAGATTGGGTGAAACCCAGCCGCTGCGCCAGGTGTTCTACGGTTGCCAGGTAATCGCCTTGGGTGAAGGGAGTGAAGGTGAGGGTGAGGCCGAAGCGATCCCGCAGCGACAGCTTTTCCTGTACGGTATCCCAGGCGTGAACTTCTTGATCTTGGGGATTGGGTCGGTCGCCGAAAAACTCGCGGATGAGATGGCGGCGGTTGCTGGTGGCATAAAGACGCACGTTGAGGGGCGGCGCGACGAGATCTCCCTCCAGGAGCACCTTGAGCTGCTTAAACTCGGTTTCCTCTGCCTCAAAGGAGAGATCGTCCACAAACAAGATAAAAGGCAACACCTGCGCCCGCAGCTCTGCCAAAATCTCCGGCAACTGAATCAAGTCTGTTCGTCGCAGCTCCAATAGGCGCAACCCCTGCGGGCCATAGCGGCGCAACAACGCCTTCACCAGAGAAGACTTGCCGGTGCCCCGCGCCCCGTAGAGCAACACATGCAAGGCCGGATCTCCCCGCAGCAGCGCTTCGGTGTTGGCCGCCAACTGCCGTTTCTGCCGTTCGTAGCCGTAAATCTCCTCCCAGTCAGGCAGATCGAGAGCGGGGATCCCCTGCAGCCCTGATGCCCCCCAGCGAAAGGCCCAGTAGCGAGCACAGATTCCCACCCCTTCTCGGCGATAGTGGGCGATCAAGTCCTCTAGGCTCAGGCCCCAATCGGCAAAAGGGCGGGGATCCCAGCCGGAGCTGCTCTTGTTTTCATCCGGCCAGGGGATCCCTAGGCCCAGCGCCTGCATTTGCTCCGCAATGGTCTCCTGACTATCCGCCAAGGTTTGCAGACAGCGGAGATCGTGGCGGGCCGCCTGTATCAGAGGTTCTGGGATCCCTTGGGGTCGCAGCGCCGCGCGGGAAAAGGGGTTATCTGCCCAGCCAATCTCCCGGATCAGCCACTCCCGCCAGCTCAAGCCCTGCCAGGCCAACTGCTCAAACCAGCGCCCGTAGGCTGCCCAGCAAGGCAAGGGATCCCCTGTCATCAACTGCTGGATCAGCTCCTGCCAGGCCAGGGTTAGCGGGTGGGTGCAGAGTTCCCGAAACACCAGCAGCTTGGCTGCCGCTTCCGTCGCTTCTTCCAAAGGGGTCATGCTTTGAGTTTTGCTCCTTGTGCTGCTCAGACTCCCATACTCCCTTCTCCGCCTGGGAAAGAGGTTGGCGGTGAGGGTCACACTGGGTAAAGCTGGAAGCTCCGTACTTTAGTACGGGGAGGAAAGCTCCTTTGGCAACTTCAGTTGCCTTGGGTTATTGTAATGATGCGGACACCAGAAACGGTTGTTCAAGGCACTGGTAACGGTCGTTCGCGCCAGCGGCGCGGAGCGCGCTTGGGGGTGTCGTAAACCACCCCAGAGGTTAAGCCTACGGCTCGCTTCGCGAACGCGGTTGGCTTGCCAACTGCAGGGCTACTGAAAGCTCCCTGCTTTAGCTGGGAGTAGTTTACCTGGCATTGTCCCGACGGCCCAACTCGTAGAGGCCACCGCCGACGCAAGCGATTAGGCCACAGGAGACAGCCCAGCTTTTGCCCAAGGAGATCTCCGTCAAAGCCACCACCAAGCCTGCCGCCAGCAGAAAAGGAAGGGCGCTCAGCAAAGAGGCCAAAGCTCCACTGGGATCCCACGGCAATTCCTTTTCCCAGCCTTCCTGCAGCTTATGATGCAGCGGCGAAAATCCCCACATTAGTCCCAAGCCCCACAGAGCTGTGGCCGCCCACAGAGAGGGGCGAATCATCTCCCAGCTCCCCAGTTCAACCCCAACGGGATGCACCGGTCAACTCCTAACCCTGCCTTTCTAGGCTAGCGGGATTGGGCCCAATCGGTGGCAGTGATGGTGGTGCCGGGGAATTGAATGGGGTTGCCCAAACTTTGAATTTGGGCCTGGAGAGCCGGCAACAGCCGCAAATCCAACAGCGGTTCCTCCACGATCTCTGCCGGGATCAGATCCTGCTCCAGGGCAAAGTGGGCCGTGTGACCGGCGGCGGTGCCAATGGCCCATTCCACGGGGTGCACCCGGTAGGAAGCGCTGGCGATGCGACTGGTGGCGATGTTTTTGTTGCCGGCCAAGAGGTTGTCGATGCGCTGGGGGATCAGAGCCCGCAGGGGAATCTGGTAGGGGTAGCTGGGCGCTTGCGAGTCTTTGTTGTTGCTGGGGGGAAGCGAAAAATCCGGCAGCAGGCAGTCGTGAAAGTCGATGGGGTACTGGCCCACCCCCACCGAGTCGTAGAAGATGAAGGGGCGACCCCGATTCAACTCCGATTCCCGTGTGGTGATATCCGACTCGTAGATGGTAAACCCCTGTGGGTAGGCCCCACTGGGGCGACCAATGATGCGCCGTGACTCACGGATATAGGGATATCTGGAAAGACCGCTGGCGGTTCCCATTGGGCTATTGGCCCCTTGCAAATAGCCATAGCGCAGGTAATAGTCTCTTTGGAAATGGGGATCCTCCTGCTGCAGCAGAAAATCCGTCCTTCCCGCCACCAACCAGTAGAAAAAGCCCTTGGCATGTTGCTCGCCCCGCCGCAGGGCTTCCACCCGCAAGCCCCCCATCCAGCCGCCGGGATCCAACTGGCCTGAAGCCTGCAACTGCTCGTGGGTGAGGATGAGATTCTTATCCGGCCCTGTGATGCGCCAGTCGTTGCCCCAAGTCCAGTTTTGCATCGACTGATCCCCCACCCGAATGGCCTCTTCCCCAAAGCCAAACACCTGCCCCCGGATGCGGCGGTAGGTGAAGATCAGCGCAAAGTTGAAGCGGGGGTGTTCGTAGCTGTAGTAAGGGCCGTGCAGGGGATCGTTGTAAAACTCCGGCTTGACCGGCACCTGCGGCACGGGGAAGCGCTCCATGACAAAGGTGTAGGTGAAGCCCTGGGTACAGTAGGGATCCACGTAGGGCTTGGAGCTGGGTTCCCAGCGGCTTTGGCCATCGGTTCCCAGGCGGTAGGGCACCCGCGCCAGGGGCAGCAGCTCGCCGGTTTCGGTGGCATCGATCACCACCCAGGGCAGGGTTTTCCCTCGGCGCTCTGGCGGCGGCTCAAAGCGCAGGATCTCCTTGTCCCAGTTGTCGGTGGGTTCTAGGCGGTAAAAGTCCAGAAAGTAGGTGGAGAGATCCCCCCGCTGCTCCGGCTCCACGCTGGCGTGTTTGGGGATATTGCGAATGGCCTGCACACTGCGGATCTGATAGCCTTCGATCTCCAAATCCTTCACCACCGTCTCCGTGAACAGCCGCAACTGCCCCGACTGCAGATAGGGATCCAACATCTCCCGAATCACCTGGTGGCCCACCTGGGGGGAAAAGCAGAGCACGCTCACCCAGCATTTGCCTGGATTGGGATCCCCGCCGTATTTTTCCCGCACCCGCCGACGAAACTCGCTGTAGCCTCTGGGGAAGATGTCGTTTTCTCGCTGCAGGGGTCGCTCGTCCAAAGCGGAGACTCCCTGGGCGCTCACCTGCCCCCCGATCCAATCGGTGATCTCCGTCATGCACACCTGCCGACCCAGTTGCAGCGCGTCATAGGCTGCCGCCACCCCCCCCAGCCCACCCCCCGCGATGAAAATCTCACAGGGGATCCGGGTTTCCGGCACGGGCGCCGTCGAAGGTTGGGCCAGGCCCGCTCCCGCTCCGAGGATCCCTGCTCCCAACAGCACACCGCTCCACCCCCGAAGATTGACCTGAAGTTTCATCAAATGAACCTCTCCACACCCACGCTACAGCTTGGCCTTCTGGATTTTCCGGCAACCTCTATCATGGGAGAAAGCCTTGCAGATGCTCATGCCGGATTCCACCTTTGTCATCACCACCCCCATCTACTACGTCAACGCTGCTCCCCACATCGGCAGTGCCTACACCACCTTAGCGGCGGATGCCATTGCCCGTTACCATCGCCTGCAGGGCAAGGATGTGCTGATGGTGACGGGAACCGACGAGCACGGCCAGAAGATCCAGCGCACCGCCGAAGAACGGGGCGTTCCGCCGCAGCAGCACTGTGATGAGTTTTCTGCCGAGTTTGCCAAACTGTGGCACCTGCTCCACATCCGCCACGACCGCTTCATCCGCACCACGGATCCCCGCCACAAGGCTATTGTGCGGGAGTTTTTTCAGCGGGTCTGGGATCAGGGAGATATTTTCATTGGCCGGCAGCAGGGTTGGTACTGTGTGGCCTGCGAAGAGTTCAAAGACGAGGCCGAGCTGCTGGAAGGGGGATTTTGTCCCCTGCACCCCACCAAGAAGGTGGAATGGAAAGACGAAGAAAACTACTTCTTCCGCCTCTCCCGCTACCAAGAAAAGCTGGAGGCCCTGTATGCGGAGCACCCGGAGTTTATCCAGCCAGAAAGCCGCCGCAATGAGGTGATCAACTTTGTCAAGCAGGGCCTGCGGGATTTTTCCATTTCTCGCCCCAGCGTCTCCTGGGGGATCCCCTTCCCGGCGGATCCCGGCCAAACCCTCTATGTTTGGTTTGATGCCCTCATCAACTACATCAGCGCTGCTTTGGCTCCTGACGACGAGCCCACCTTGGCCAATGCCCTGCGCCGCTACTGGCCTGCGGATGTCCACCTGGTGGGTAAGGACATTGTCCGCTTCCACGCGATTTACTGGCCGGCCATGCTCATGTCGGCAGGTCTGCCCCTGCCCAAGCAGGTGTTTGGCCACGGCTTTCTCACCAAAGATGGCCTCAAGATGAGCAAAAGTCTGGGGAACACGGTGGATCCCTTTGAGCTGGTGCGTCAGTACGGCGCCGATGCCGTGCGCTACTACTTTCTGACGGAAATCGAGCTGGGCAAGGATGGCGATTTCAGCGAGGGCCGCTTCATTGACGTGCTCAACGCCGATCTGGCCAACGATCTGGGCAATTTGCTCAACCGCACCCTCACCATGCTGAAGAAATATCAACCAGACTACCGCATTCCCGCAGTCGAGATCCCGGCTGACCACCCTCTCAAAACCTTGGCGGAAACCCTTGCCCCCCTGGTGGCCGCAGCCTACGAAGGGATGGATCCCGGCTCTGCCGCCCGCAAGGCCCTCAGCTTGGCCCAGGCCAGCAACAAGTATCTGGATGAGCAGGCCCCTTGGACGCTGCACAAACAAGGGCAAAGGGAACGGGTGGCCCAGATCCTCTATGCCGTTCTGGAAAGCGTGCGCTGGGTAGCAGTGCTGCTCTCCCCCCTCATTCCCGCTCTCAGCCTCAAGATCCTACAGCAACTGGGGTTCTCCCTCACCGACATCACGCAACTGCGCTGGGATCCCGATGCCACCTGGGGTCAGCTTCCCCCTGGGCAAGAGCCCCAGCCCCCCACGCCCGTCTTTCAGAGAATCCTGAGGAGCACCTAAGAATTAGCAGGATCCGGTCGGGAAGATTGGGCATTGGGTTGGGATCCCTCTGGTGTGGATCTGTCGGCAAAAGGGCGAACATCTCCCAGGGGAATGGTTGAGGAAGCAACGGGGAAAGCACGGTTGGACGAGTCGGATGGGCGCAGCCGTGGGTTGTGAATCCCGCCAGCACTGGGGGGCCCTTCGCCGGACAGCGTCTGCCAGGCCGCCCGTACCCCTGCCCAAAGGCTGCGGATATTGACTTGGGCGCCCTGGGCTTGGGCGCGTGCCCCTTCGATGGAGCGGTTGACCTGCTTCACCACCTGCCCGGCCCCTTTCACCCCTTCGTCGAGGCTGTCAGCAACCTCGCTCACTTCCAGGCTGGTCAGGCGCAGGGCTTCCAGCGTGGGGGGCAATTCCCGCAGCAGGGTATCGAAAAAGCGTTCCACACTTTGGGCAGCTCGACCCAGTTGGATGACGGCGGGCAGCAGGGTCAGGATCACCGCCAAAATGCCCACGGCCACCAGACCTACGGAGAGGCCCAGCCAAAATACCGGATCGGTCATCGCGCTTCTTCCTGTCGATCTTGGGCTTCTAGGTTCACTTCTTCCCTAGCCAAGGCGCTGCGGTTTTGGGCTTGGCTCAGTTCTTGTCGCTTTTGCAGCATCGCCTCTTTGCCCACCGCCACCGCCTGTTGCAGTCTCAGCAGGGCCTCGTCCAGACTTTTTTGGGCAGAGTCAAGCAGCTTTTCCGATTGGTACTGCAGGCTGCTGGTTACATCTTCTGCCACCTCTGGCAGGGCCTCTGCCGATTTCTTCAGCAGTCGCCGCGTTTCCCGTCCGCTGCGGGGAGCCAAGAGCAGGCCAATGGCGGTGCCCACAGCCGTTCCCAGCAACAGCCCACCGATAAACGCGCCAGTCCGGTTTTCAGCCATGCTTTGCCAGAGTTGAGTTGGATGCGGGTGGCCCCGAAACCAGACTACCTTAAGATCTCCCGGGATCGGTGGGCTTTCTGTATTCTGTCACCTGCCTCTAGAGAATCCGCAGGGGATCCACATCCAGGCTGACGCGGATCCCTTGGGGGGGATGGCCAATGGCGGTGTGGATCTGGGCAGCCAGCTGCGGGCGATCCCAGCCTTGGTCGGGCAGTTGCTTCAGCAGGATCTGCCAGCGGTAGCGTCCAGCAACCCGCTCCACCTGAGCTGGCCCCGGCCCCAACACCTCTGCTGGGATCCCCTGTAGGCGTTCGGCCACCCGATGGCAGTAGCGCTCCAGGGCTTCCCAGCGGGTGCTGCTCAAGCGGATCAAAATCAAAGCTCGGTGGGGAGGATAGCCCCCCTCTTGCCGTTGTTGCAGTTCTGCCCGCAAGAAGCCCTCGTAATCTTGGGCCAGTACCGCCCTCAAAATTGGGTGCTCCGGCAGATAGGTCTGGATAATGGCCTGTCCCGGCAGGGATCCCCGGCCTGAGCGCCCCGCCACTTGGGTGAGCAGTTGAAAGCTGCGCTCGCCGGCGCGATAGTCGGCTTGGTGCAACAGCCCATCGGCGGCCATCACGCCCACCAAGGTCACCTGGGGAATGTCCAGCCCTTTGGTGAGCATTTGCGTGCCCACCAACACCTGGGCCTTGCCGCTGCGAAACTGCTCCAACAACTCTCGATGGGATCCCTTGCGGCGGGTGGCGTCGCTGTCGTAGCGCAAAATCGAGAGCTGGGGCCAATGCTGGTGCAGCACTTCCACCACTTTTTGGGTGCCGGTGCCGAAGTGCTTGAGGTAGGGGGATCCACAGGCGGGGCAGCGCTGCGGATGGGGTTGGCGGGCGCCGCAGTAGTGGCAGCGCAGTTCTTGCCCGCCGAGATGGGCCAGGTGAAGGGTAAGAGAAACATCACAGTGCTTGCAGGTGAGGACAAACCCACAGCTACGGCACAAGACAAAGGTGCTGTGGCCGCGGCGGGGGACGAAGAGAATGGCCTGTTCCCCTCTGTCCAGCGTCTGCTGCAGGGCCTGGTGTAAACGGCGGCTGAGGATGCTGCGGTTGCCGGCTTGTAGCTCCTGGCGCATGTCCACCAGCTCCAGTTGGGGCAGGGTGGCTGGGATCCCAACTTGGGGAATGCGCTGCGGCAGGGCCAGCCGGATCCACCGCTGCGGATCTTGCAGATGGGCGGCATAGGTCTCCACTGCCGGGGTCGCACTGCCCAAGACCAGTGGACAACCGGCCAGCTCGGCCCGCCACTCGGCCACCTGACGGGCGTGGTAGCAGGGCTGGGGCTGATCCTGCTTGAAGCTGTCGTCGTGCTCTTCGTCCAAAACGATCAGGCCCAGCTTGGACAAGGGGGCAAACACCGCCGAGCGGGTGCCGATCACCACTTGGGGGGTGGAGGATAGCATCTGCCGCCAGGTGTCGTAGCGCTCACCCTCGGAGAGGCCGCTGTGGTAGGCCCACACCTGGGATCCCAGCCGCGCCCGAAACCGATCCATCAGTTGCGGGGTAAGGCCGATCTCAGGCACCAGCACCAGCGCCGACTGCCCTTGCTGCAGCACCTGGGCGATCACCTGCAGGTACACCTCTGTTTTCCCAGAACCGGTGACCCCGTGCAGCAAAAACCGCTGGAACCGGCCCAAAGCTTGCCGGATTGCCTCTACCGCCTGGGCCTGGGCTGCCGTCAAGGGCTTGGGCGGATCCCGCCATCCCGGCAGGCTGGCATCTCCCAGCCGCAACAGCGGTCGCTCATAGAGGTGGACACGGCCTTTGCGGGCCAACCCCTGCAAAACGGCTCGGCTCACTCCGGCCAGGCGCTCCCACTCGACAAGCAGCAGCTCTCCCCCCTTCTGCTTGAGGATCTGCAGCGCCTTCTGCTGAGGGAGGCTCAGCCCCTCTGGGGAGTCGTCGGCCAAACTGGCGGCCAGTTGGGTCTTCACCCTACCCCCCTGCTGCTCCTGCCAAAAGCTCTCCACCCAACCCTGTCGTTGCAGCTCCCGCAGGGCGACGGCAGCAGTGGGCACCTGCTGGTGCAGATAGCGCCAAGACAGCTCTCCCCCTTTGGCCTGCAGCATCTGCAGCAGGGTTCGGGCAGCCGGCGAACATTCCTCTGCTTCAGCAGGGAGCCGGAGCAAGCGGATACGCCGCTGAGAACGGCTGAGCAAGCCAGGAGGCAAAACCGTGCGCACCACCTGGGCCAGAGGGGTGAGATAGTAGTCGGCCACCCGCTGCAACAGGGGCCAGAATTCTTTGGGCAGGATCCCTTTGGCCACCACCGCCTCAATCTCCCGCACCGACTGCGGATCTACCCCTGCCGGCAGCTCGGAGCGCCAACCCAAGGCCACTGCCCCCGCCATTTGCCGACCAAAGGGTACGCTGAGCAGGTCGCCCGCTTCTGGCGCGGATCCCTCTGGCACCCGATAGGTAAAGCAACCGCCCAAGTGGGGATGATCCACCCACACTTCCAGCCAGAGGGGAGGAGCAGGTTGCAACACGGGATCCCTCACGGACGGGGCAGAAACCTCGGCAGATCAACCGCCCGCTTGTTGACTCGAGCCGGTAGAGGTCGGGGCAGGGACTGGACGGTAGGCTTGGGGGCAGGGGCTGGAGACAGAGCCTGGCCCAGGGACTCTGTTCGCGTGAGTGCGCTGGAAGCGTTGGACTCCACCCCGCCAGCCCGAGGCGGAACCTCCAAGCCTTTGCGTTCCAAAGCCGCCTTCAAGCTCAGTACATGCATCTGCTGCTGCTCGTATTTTTCCCGGAGAGAGCGGTTTTCTTCGCAGAGGGCGGCACGCTCCGCCTGCAGAGCTTTGATCTGCTCTGCTTGCTTCTCCAGTTGTGTGGACAAGACTGCAACTTCTTCTTGCAGATGGAGAAGGGTTGCTTGTGCAGAGCTTAACTGCGACTGCCAGTCAGGTTGGGCGGCCAACTGCTCCAAGGCAGCTTGCAACTGCTGCTCCAAGGCAGAGAGATGCTGCTGGGCTTGGGCGTACTGTTCCTGTAGATGGCGGTGCTCTTGCTGCCAACGGGTAACTTCTGCCTGGGCTTGGGAGAGGGCCACTTGCAGCGCTTCGGCCTGAGCTTGCCATTGCTGTTGAAGCTGCTGTTGCTCTAGGGATCCCTGCTGCAGATGCTCCTGTTGAGCTTGCAAAGCTGCCAGTTGAGCCTGGGCTTCAGCTAGGGCTGCTTCCAGCTCTTGCCGTTGTTCTCGCCAACGCTGCTCGGCCTCGGCTTCCGTCTCGGCATAGCCCGCCAAGCGGGCCTCGAGGTGTTCCCGTTGCTCCTGCCAGGCTGCCCGTTGGTCGCTGTACAAAGCCCGCAGACTGCTCAGCTCCGCCTGAGTTTCGGCAATTTGGGTGCGGGCCAGAGAAAGCTCTGCCTTAAAACGCTGCAACATCTCCACCCGTTTTTCTGCCACATCCTGGGCTTCCAGCAGAGAAGCTTGCAGCTCCTGCTGGCGCTGTTCCCATTGACGGCGCTCCTGAGCGTGGGCCAGGCGTAGCTGCTCAATTTGCTCCTGCAGGGCCTCGATATCCTGCCGCTGCCGTTCATTTAAGCGTTGCCGAGCGGCAAGCTGAGCTTCCTGCTCCGAGATCTGGAGTTTCTGATCCGCCAGAGTCTGCTGCAACTGCTGCAAGAGGTGCTCCCGCTCCTGCAGCGCCTTTTCTTGTTCGGCCACCTTCTGGCGCAGAGCGCAACATTCCGCTTCTAGGCCAGCCTCTGCAGAGGGTTGGGCCTTCCGTTGCAAAAGCTCTATCTGCTGTTGTTGCTGGCAGGACTGCAATTCCGCCTGGGCCAGTTGACTGCGCAGAGCCTGAACCTCGGCCTGCAGCTTTTCCTGAAGGGCTCGCCGCTCTTGCAGCTCGGCTTCGGCTTTGAGGAGACGGTGCTCCAATTGCTGTTGCTGCCTCAGGGCCAAGTGCCACTCTGTGTTGGGATCCAGCTCCGTTCGCGCCAGCGGGACGGAGTCCTTGGCTGACCAGCTTGCTTGAGCTTCTGGAGGGATGGGATCCGAGTCACCTGAGGAGGGAGCACGCATAGATTGAAGGGGAGATGAAGAAGCTGGAGCGAATGATAAAGTTCCTTGCAGTATAGAGAGATTTTTGGGCAGGTTCAAGCCAGAAGGCTGATCTTGTAAGCTCTCTTGCTGCTGCGCACGGCACGGAGTGCTGTCAGGCTGTTTTGGCTGCGCTCTTGCTTCTGAGGTTCCCCAATCCCGGGACTGGGCAGAAGGGTTCGGCTTACTTTTTTGGGGTCGCGGGGCACCAGCCCGCCGGGAAGAGGCTCCCCCTTGCTTAGGTGTGAACTCCGGCCTACTGCTGCTTTGAGAATTTGCCACAATTGCCCCCTTCTATCACCCACAACACCCAGCATCGCCATCACGTCCAGATGGCTGCACCATTCTAAGTCTAGTTAACTCTAATTAACTCATTCCCCAAAATTGGGTCTAAAGCTCCGCAGTTTGCCTTGGCAGGCTGGCAGGGCAGGGAGTCTATCAAACTTCTGGGAACTGGGAGAATGGGGCTTGGGCTACTGCCCTCTGCTGGGCAACTCCTGGGGGCGGTGCGAGTATTCTGAGTATTCTAGGAGCAGTTGAACGTATTGCCCTCTCGCCAGCTCTTCCCCTTCGCGACAGCGGTGCGGAGCACTTTGTCTGGGATCCCTGCTGCCCTTTCTCCGGAGAAGTTGAGTCTTGAGCAGGTCAACCTCTCCGCTTCTTCGCTGGCTCTGCTGGAACATTGCCCCCGCCTGTTTCGCTATGTGTATCTGGAGCGGTTGATCTGGCCTGCTGCCAATCTTTTTGAGCACGAACTGGAGCAGAGGCGCGGACGGCAGTTTCACCGTTTGGTGGAATGGTACAGCCGCGGGCGGCAGGTGGAGCCGCGTTTATCTGCCCTGGATGAAGTGGTGCAGCAGTGGTGGCAGGTGTTTTTGGCCAGTCCCTACGCCCATCCCCGAGGACGGGTGTTGGCAGAATTGCCCCTGTGGCAACGGATGGAGGGCTTTAAGCTGATAGCCCGTTTGGATCGGCTGGTGATTACCCCCGGATCCCTGCACATCCTAGACTGGAAAACCGAGCGGCAGCGCCCTGGCGACGAACAGTTGGCCCAAGACTGGCAGGTGCGCCTTTACCCCTTGCTGCTGTGTGGGTTGGCCATTCGCGCCAGCGGTACGGAGCACTTTCAACTGCCTCTGGAAGCTCCCTTTTGCCCAGAGCAGATACAGCTCACCCTCTGGTATGTGCAGCATCCGCAGCAGCCCTTCCACTTGCACTACAGCGCTGCCGCCTATGAGCAAGACCTGGCCCACCTAAAAGCCACCCTGAGCCACCTGCGGCAACTGGAGACGCAAGACTTTCCCATGACTCCCCACACCGAACGCTGCGACAGTTGTCTGTTTCGCTCCCGCTGCCATGGGCTGTTGCCGGAAGGGATCCCTTCTCAAGACCTCACGGATTGGGTCTGGCCAATGCAGGAGCCCGCAACACCTGAGGATCCCATCCCCGATACCTATTGAGGGCAGTGACCTAAGAATTGGGTTTCAAGCTCCGCCGTTTACGGCGGCTTTCTGTTATGACTTATTTCGAGTTCCGCCAGCTAGGGTATGGCGTAACGTTAGCTCAAGCAAGTATCTGGGAGTTTATCCCAGTAGTTGGGGTTATGGCATCCCCCACCACTGTTTACGCAAGGGTGGTGTAGCGGGTGCTAAGCACCGCTAACGCGAACAGGAAGTGGGAATTGTCCTGCAACCTGAGAAAGAATCCTTCGCCTTTAGGCGAGGGAGAATGTCAACAGAGCAGGGTGGGACAGGATCTGTTTTGGCAGCAACCCATGCCCACCCTACTGTGGGGCTGTTCGCGACAGCGGGACGGAGTCCTTTGTTCCCGACGTCTTCTATCTTGAAGGCCTGTAGGTAGGGATACCCGGTTGCAGGGCTGAGCGTGGAACTTGTACCTCTGGTGTAGAGGACAACTGCAATTTTCTCGGAGACTTGCATACTGGGTTAAAGGGTGTTGTCAGCGCTGCCAACTGTGATCGCGGGTGTCATCTCCAGCATTTCCACCGTCCGGGATCCCGACTGGGATGTGCAAGTGACGGGCCTCTACAAGCGTTTTGGCGATTTTGTGGCCCTCAATGGCATCGAGCTGAACATTCGGCGGGGGGAGTTTTTCGGCCTGCTGGGCCCTTCCGGCTGTGGCAAGACCACCCTGCTGCGCATCCTGGCCGGCCTGGAGATGGCCGATGCTGGGGAAGTGGTGATTCGAGGTCGCCCGGTGGGCCACTTGCCCGCGCATCAGCGCAATGTCAACACCGTGTTTCAGAGCTATGCCCTTTTCCCTTTTATGACGGTGGAGGACAACGTCGCCTTTGGCCTGCGCATGCGGGGTGTGCGGGGGGAAGCTCTGCGCAAGCGGGTAGCCGCTGCTCTGGAATTGGTGGAGATTGCAGATCTGGCTGGGCGTAAGCCTCGTGAGCTGTCGGGAGGACAACAGCAGCGGGTGGCTTTGGCTCGGGCTCTGGTGAACGAGCCGGAAGTGCTCTTGTTGGATGAGCCGCTGTCGGCGTTGGATGCCAAGTTGCGCAAGCAGCTTCAGGTGCAGTTGTGCGAGTTGCAGCGCCGCCTAGGCATGACCTTTATTTTTGTTACCCACGACCAAGAAGAAGCTTTGGTAACCAGCGACCGGGTGGCGGTGATGCGGGCAGGGCGCATTGAGCAAGTGGGCCTTATCGATGAGGTGTACGAGCGCCCGGCGACGGCCTTTGTAGCTGACTTTTTAGGGGCCAGCAACCTCATCGAGGGGATCGCCTGTGGGACGGACTGTGTGGATACGCCCCTGGGAAAGCTGAAGGTGTTGGGGATCCCGGCCAGCTCGGGACCAGTGCAATTGGCTATCCGCCCAGAAAAGATTCAGCTCTCCCGCAGCGCCTGGGATCTGCTGCCCAACCAGGTGCCGGTGTGGGTGGAAAACCTCATCTACACCGGGGCCGAGAACCAATACCTATTGCGGACAAACCAGGGTCAGCAGCTCAAGGCCACGGCCCTCAACACCGATATTGAGGATACAGGGTTTGAGATTGGCGCAGCGCTGGTGGCCCACCTACCCCCGAAAAGCCTGATCCGCTTGCGACCCGACCCCCGTCAGGAGGAGACTGGATGTTGAGGCTGCTGTTTCCCACAGGCAAGCGGATCCCTTCTTCTGGCCAAGCCCAGGTGCGGTTTGGGGAGCTGCTCACCCCATGGCAGGAGTTGGGGCGCAGCCTGATTTTTGCCGGGCCAGGGGTGCTGTGGGTGATGGTTTTTCTGGTGCTGCCGGGGCTGTTGCTGTTGGTGTACAGCTTCCTCAGCCGCGGAGAGTTTGGCCAGGTTCAACTGCCCCTAACCCTGGAGAACTATCTGCGCATTCTCGGCTTTGGCCCCTTGGGATGGACACCCATCTACTGGCAGATCTTGGGCCGCAGTCTACTGGTGGCGGGGGTGACCACCTTTTTTTGCGTGCTGCTGGCCTACCCGTTGGCTTTCTTCATTGCCGCCCATCCGCCCCGACAACGGGAGCTGTTGCTCACCCTGGTGGTGGTGCCCTTTTGGACGAACCTGGTGATCCGCACTTACGCCTGGATGGTGGTGCTGGCTCCGGAAGGGTGGCCGGCTCGCTTGGCGGCCTGGCTGGGCTGGATCCCGCCGCAAGCGGCTCTGTATCCCAGTTGGCTGGCAGTTTATCTGGGCATGGTCTATACATTTTTGCCCTACATGGTCTTACCTTTGTACACGGCGGTGGAGCGCATCGATTGGCGGTTGGCGGAAGCGGCCCGCGATCTCTACGCCAAGGGTTGGCAAGTCTTCTGGTGGGTGCTTCTGCCCCAAACCTTGCCCGGGCTGACGGCGGGCCTCATTTTGGTCGGGATCCCGGCTTTCGGCATGTTCGTGGTGCCGGATCTGTTGGGGGGCAGCAAAACGCTGTTGATTGGGAATGTGATTCAGTTGCAGTTTGGCTCCAGCCTGGACTACCCTTTCGGGGCGGCCCTCAGCTTTTTGGTTACCGGCCTCACTCTGGGGTTGATCTACGCCTATAGCCGGTATGTTGGCACCCGCAGCCTAGAAAATCTGGTTTGAGAAGCTGCTGTGGGCCTTGAGCAAAGCCGCCAGTTGCTTGCGCATCAGGATCCCGGGCTTATCGGCCAATTCCTGAATTCAGTTCCGTAGCCCGCGCCACACTCTCTATATTGGGATATTGAGGATCTTGCAGATCCCAGCAAACCCACTCCCAGGGGATCCCGACCTTGTGGGGAAACCTTGGAACCTTTGGTAGGGTGAAGGTACCGGTCTTGCGTTTGAGTTTCCAGAGGGATCCCTTGACCTCAACTTTGCCTTCTCAGACCCTCTTGCAGTCCAGAGCTTTGCACACCCCTTCCCCTGCCTGGGATGCCATCGTCATCGGCGCGGGGATCGGGGGATTGGTTGCGGCCAGCCAGTTGGCCGCCAGGGGATACCGCGTGCTGGTGCTGGAGAAATACCTCATTCCAGGGGGCAGCGCCGGCTACTTTGAGCGTCCGGATCCCTTGGGCAATGGGATCTACCGCTTTGACGTGGGCGCTTCCATGATCTTTGGGTTGGGCACCCAAGGCACCACCAACTTGCTGACCCGGGCTCTGGCAGCGGTGGGCCAGTCCTTGGAGTCCATTCCCGACCCGGTGCAGATTGCCTACCACCTGCCCAATGGCTTAAATCCACGGGTACACCGGGATTACGAGCAGTTTTTACAGGAGTTATCGGGCTATTTTCCTCGGGAAGCCCCCGGCATTCGCCGGTTCTACGACAGCCTGTGGCCCATCTTCAACAGCCTCAATGCCATGGAGCTGCTCTCGTTGGAGGAGTGGGGCTATCTGTTTCGGTCTTTTGTGGGCAATCCCCTCGGCTGTCTGACCTTGGCGCGCTATTTGCCGGTGAATGTGGGCCAGGTGGCGCGGCGCTGTCTGCGGGATCCAGATTTGCTGCGCTTTGTGGATATGGAGTGCTACTGCTGGTCGGTGGTGCCGGCGGATCGCACGCCCATCATCAACGCCGGGATGGTGTTTTGTGACCGACACTACGGCGGCATTAACTATCCCAAAGGGGGGGTGGGGCAAATCGCCCAAAAGTTGGCCCAAGGGCTGGAGGCCCATGGCGGGCAGATCCGCTACAAAGCACCCGTGCGGCGGATCCTAGAAGAAAAAGGTCGGGCGGTGGGTGTAGAACTGGCCAGCGGGGAAAAGCTCTTTGCCCGCACAATCATCTCCAATGCCACCCGCTGGGACACCTTTGAGCGCCTATGGCCGGGATCCCTGCCCACGGCGGAGCGGCAGTGGCAAAAACGCTACCAACAATCCCCCAGCTTCTTAAGCTTGCATCTGGGGGTGCGGGCCGAGGCCCTGTCCGGTGAACCCTATTGTCACCACATTCTCCTGGAAGATTGGGATCAGATGGAGGCTGAGCAGGGCACCCTTTTTGTCTCCATCCCCACCCTGTTGGATCCCGACCTGGCTCCCCCAGGCCGCCACATTGTTCACGCCTTTACTCCCAGTTGGATATCCACCTGGCAAGGGCTGAGCCCCAGCCAGTACCAGACCCAGAAACAGCAAGCCGCTGACCGCCTCATCTGCCGCCTGGAGGCCCTTTGGCCCCAACTGGGATCCCACATTGAACTGAAGGAGATAGGCACTCCCCGCACCCACCGCCGCTTCTTGAGCCGCAGCAACGGCACCTATGGGCCCATCCCCAGCCGGGATCCCTGGGGCTTGCTGGGCATGCCTTTCAATCGCACCGCCATCCCCAACCTGTACTGCGTGGGGGATAGCACCTTCCCCGGCCAAGGGCTCAATGCCGTTGCCTTCTCCGGCTTTGCCTGCGCCCACCGGGTGGCAGCGGATCTGAGTTAGGCTGCCCTTCTCCTTGCTTACCGCTTTGGAAAAGCGAGTTACCCGTTCTCAAAACGCGGACATAGACATCCAAACATCCACAAGACAGAGGCAACCCAACGGGGTCATTCTCGGTAGCAGTGAAACTGTTGTTCCGTTGATCCCCAACTCCCCTCTTCCTCTGGGAAAGGGGCTGAGGGTAGGGGTTGAGCGGCGTAGGGGGTTTGGGGGACGTTTGTATCCACTTGAAATGACTATACTGGGCAGGGCTGGAGAATTTCTATCCACCTTGTGGCCGATGTCAGACTCGACACTTACAGACAAACTTCTGACCGGGATCCAAGCTCAGCAGGCAGGAGATCTGCGGCAAGCAGAAGCCATTTACTGCGAAATCTTGGCAGATTTTCCTGAACAAGCAGACGCCCTTCACCTATTGGGAACAGTAGCTCAAGCCAGGGGAGACTTGGAATGGGCAGCGGCTCTCATTGCAGAAGCCATTGAGCAAAAGCCTGAAGTGGCCCTGTATCATCACAATTTGGGTGTCGTCTATGAGTCTTTAGGTCAACTGGAGAAAGCGCTATCCTGTTATCGGCAAAGCCTGAAACTAAATCCACAGGCTGCTGGATCTGCTCTTCAAGCTGGGAAAATCTTGGTTAACCTGCGACGTAGCGAAGAAGCCATTGCCCTACTCAATCCTCTGGTGGAGAACTTGGATGGACAGACTGGGATCCCTTTGGCAGAGGTGCATCTTAATCTGGCCATTGCCTACCGAGATCAAGGAGAACACACTGTTGCATTGGATCACCTGGAGAAAGCAATGGCTTTGGATCCTCACTTGGAGCAAGCTCGTTGGTTTTATCATCTGTATCTGCCAGTAATCTATCAGAGTGAGGAAGAACTTAAATTCTTTCGTGTTCGCTTTATTGAGCACCTGGATTGTCTTATTGAGGAAACTCCCCTGGAAACGGAGGAGCAATGTCGCAGAGCGCTGTGGGCGTCAGGACTGGGAACCAATCACTACCTACAGTACCAAGGCTACAACGACCTGGATTTGCAGAAAAAATATGCCCAGTTCGTTCAACGCATAGTCAACGCCTGTTATCCCCAATGGAGATATCTTCCTCGCCGATCCCAACCAGGGGAGCCCATCCGAATTGGGTTTGCCTCAGCTTCCCTGCGAGCTTGCTCTTACAGCCGCTTGTCTCTGGGTTGGGTTAAGTACCTGAATGCCAATTGGGCTGATGGACAGGCTAACTCTGAGCAAAAGTTTCAAGTTTTCGCCTATCACTTGGATCCCAGAACCGATTTCATGACAGACGGTTATCGTCAATATGTTGACGTGTTTAGACACATTCCCACCGGCCTTGAGGATGCAGCTCAACAAATCTTGCAGGATCAGTTGGATATTTTGGTGTATTTGGAGATTGGTCTTTCCCCTCTTATTCTGCAACTGGCTTCCCTGCGACTAGCACCGACACAGTGCTCCACTTGGGCTCATCCTGTAACTTCTGGGCTTTCTACGATTGACTATTTCCTTTCCAGCGATTTGATGGAGCCAGAGGACGCTCAAGAACACTACAGCGAAACCTTGGTTCGGCTACCTCGTTTGGGTACTTGCTTTGAAAAGCCAGTCTTGCCTCAGCAAAAGCGCCATCGTGAGGATTTCGGCTTGCGAAAAGATGCAGTGGTTTACCTAACTTGTCAATACTTGGGTAAATATCTGCCCCAATACGACTATCTTTTTGCCGCTATTGCCCAACGAGTGCCCAACGCTCAGTTTGTCTTCCTGGCTCTGCCCAATGCTGCCATTGCCCGACAATTTCAGCAACGGCTCAGCCGGACTTTCTCTGCTTATGGGTTGGATGCGGAAGACCACTGCCTGATCCTGCCTGGATTAGACCATCAAGACTACTTGGATCTCAACCGCTGTGCCGATCTGATGTTGGATTCCTACGGCTGGTCAGGTGGGATCACCACCCTAGAAGCCGTTGCGATTGGATTACCTGTAATCACTTGCCCTGGAAAGCTGATGCGGGGCCGGCATACCTATGCCATTCTCAAAAGAATGGAGCTGGATAGCTTAATTGCCTCGGATCTGAAAAGCTATGAGGATTTGGCGGTAAAACTGGGATCCGATTCTGAGTTTCGCCACCATATGACCGAAGAGGTTCGGCAGCGACGCGACCTACTCTTTGAAGATCGAGAATGCGTGGCAGCCCTGGCCCATTTCCTTCTCACCAGGAAGTCTGACACCGGTAGTGGTTAGCTCCCTACAAAAAGGGGTTTGCTCTGGATCCCTTCCTGAGGACAGGATTGGCTCAAGGGCTCCACTATGCCTTTGAAGATCCCTTTTCGATGCCAGCAGCGAAACAGCTCCCCCAGGCCGGTGCAAGCCCAAACGTGGGAGAAGCCTGTCAGTGATCTGCATTTTGCCGCGAATTGCTCAAATCATCGTAATCTAGAGGAACATTGATGATCCGGTGTCCGAAGGAGTGCTTATGCTAGGGCCAGCATCGAATGCTTCTAGAACTCCGCAGGGATCCCTGCAGAGGCTGTTCTTGGGCCTTTTGGCCTCGGCTGCGGTTTTGGCAGGTTGTGGAGGAAGCGGAGGGAGTACACTACCGCCTCTGGTGAATGTCTGTGAACAAGCCTTCAGTCCAGACTTTTTCGCTTCTATTGGTCTGCGCCGACAGGGGGATAGGCGCAGTGGAATCTTGGGGCCGAATAGCCTTTTGGAGTTTTATTTCGATGCCGCCGGCAACATTCTGAATGCTCGCACGACTCCCCCGCCTCCTGGCACATTTACCTTCTATTCGGATGCGTTTCTTTACTTCCCTTCTGCAGCCAACGTTACCGGGGTTACGATCCGGCTGACCAGCCCGGTTTTCGACCCACTATTGGTCATCGGCAGCTTTGACAGCAACCGGAGGTTGGATCCTGACGTTTTTGTGAATGACGACGCTGCCCCTGGCAACTTTACCACCTCTCAGCTAACCATCCCGGTGCGGCAAAACCGCTGCTACTTGCTCCAGGTGCAAAGCTACTGGGCGCAAAATGCCTCTCCAGCCGCTGGGCCGGGTAGCCCTGGGCGAGGCCCTTACACCATCGAAGTTGTGAGCGAAAGCTTTGCTGCTCCTCCTCCACCGCCTCAAGGGCAACAGAAACCGGACGATAGGGAAGACGGCGGCGGTGGTGATCGAGGAGGAGGCGTGGGTATTTAGCTCTGCCGTGTGAGCCTAATGGCGAAGCTGGCGCTACCACAGGTAGCCGTTCCTCGAATTGACCGTCCATCGGGACTAACAGTGCCGCTCCAAGTAATGGTTGGGGTGCCACTACCCGCTGCCTTACCGCTGACAGAAAGTTGATTGCCGATGAGCTGGCCACTGCGTTCGGAAAAGCTGAGAGAGGAAACGCTGATCTGGTTACCGTCTTGACGAATGGAGACGGTTTCTTGGATACCGGTTGCAACATTAACTTTACACAGGGATCCTTGCCAGATAAAGGCTCCTCCTTCATAGAGCCACTGGCCGCTTAGGGCAAGCTCTGGCACAGGCGTTGGCGTTGCCGGGGCAGGTGTGGCGGTGGGAGTAGGAGGTGGAGGCGGGGTGGGGGTGGGAGTGCGGGGGACAAGCGGGGTGAATCGGGGGATAGGGGTAAGCGTCGGTGTCGGAGTGGGGGTGGGTGTCGGCCTCGGAGTGGGAGTGGGCGTCGGCGCTGGAGGCGGGGTGGGTGTCGGTGTCGGAGTCGGGGTGGGCGTCGGCGTTGAAGTGGGAGTGGGTGCCGGTGTC
>DVDX01000085.1 GCA_015295985.1 Synechococcus sp. M44_DOE_062
AGAAATTGCCTACAAAAGGGTTTGCCGAGAACAGTATGGAGGGATCCCTGTCCGGCCAGCTCAATTAGCCGAAGCGGCCCTCCACATAATCTCTTGTGGCTTGCTTGGTGGGGCTGTTGAAGATGACTTCAGTTCTGTCAAATTCCATCAGCTCGCCCACCCGGTTGGATCCCACCAGCTCCACGCTGAAGAAAGCCGTCATATCCGAGACGCGGCTGGCCTGCTGCATGTTGTGGGT
The DNA here is from genome assembly GCA_015295985.1 of Synechococcus sp. M44_DOE_062. Taxonomy (GTDB): domain Bacteria; phylum Cyanobacteriota; class Cyanobacteriia; order Thermostichales; family Thermostichaceae; genus Thermostichus. Next base: position 239 of record DVDX01000085.1, read on the forward strand.
GACGATGATGATGGTGTATTCCTCCTCCAGCTCCTTCATCAGCTCTTCGATACGGCGGGTGGAAATGGGATCCAACGCCGAACAGGGCTCATCCATCAAAATCACATCCGGCTTCACCGCTAGAGCCCGGGCGATACATAGGCGCTGCTGCTGACCTCCCGACAGCGACTGGCCGTTTTCTTTCAGTTTATCTTTCACCTCATCCCAAAGGGCAGCCCGCCTCAGCGAGGTTTCCACCACCTCGTCCAAGTCCACCTTCATCCCCAGCACCCGCGGACCGTAGGCCACGTTGTCGTAAATGCTTTTGGGGAAGGGGTTGGGCTTTTGGAAGACCATGCCGATACGCCGCCTCACCGCCACCGGATCAACTTCTTTGGCGTAGAGATCCTTGCCGTGGTAGGTGAGCTTGCCCTCTACACGAGCACCGGGGATCAAATCGTTGGTGCGGTTGAAGCAACGTAGGATCGTGCTTTTGCCACAGCCAGAAGGGCCGATAAACGCAGTAATTTGCCGGGCCGGAATGTTCAGGGTGACATTTTTCACCGCCAAGTTGGATCCATAGTAAACATTCAGGTTTTCAGTCCTAAAAACGTAAGAGGTCTGGTTAAGAGATTGAGTTTGCATAGCAGCACTCGCAAAAAGAGCTAGGGTTGGGCAAAGTATTCGATTCAAGACTTTGTTGAGAATCCTCAGGCTACCTCCTGGTTCTGTGCACCAAAAAGCGAGCAATCAAGCTGGCCGCCAAAACAATGGCCAACAAAACCAAAGCGCCCGCCCAAGCCAGCTCCTGCTGCAGCCTGAAGGGAATGATGGAGAAAAAGTAGACCATCACCGGCAAGGTAGCCACCGGGCCAAATAGATTAGTAGACCAGAAATTGTTGTTGAAGGCGGTAAAGAGCAGAGGTGCTGCCTCGCCCGCCGCTCGGGCCAAAGCCAGGATCAGCCCGGTTACAATCGCCGGTGCCGCTGCCGGTAAAACAACGCGCATTGTGGTCTGAAAGCGAGTAGAGCCAAGACCAATCGAAGCCAGGCGCATATCCGGCGAAACCAACAGTAACGCCTCCTCGGTAGAGCGGATGACGATCGGCAGCATCAGCACACCCAAAGCCACCCCTCCTGAGAAAGCTGAAAAGCCGGATCCCCGCACCACCACAGCATAGGCAAACAGGCCACAGAGAATGGCGGGTACCCCCGTAAGCACATTGCAGGAAAACTTAACCAGATAGGCCAAGCGGGTGCCGCGACCAAACTCGGACAAGTACACTGCCGCCAAGATGCCAAAGGGAAAGCTCAAAGCTGCCCCCGTAGCCAGCACCATTAAACTGCCGACAATCGCGTGACCAAAGCCTCCTTCCGTCAGGCCAGGGGCAGGGTAGCGGGTCTGGGTGAGAACATCCCAACTTATCCTCTGGATGCCTTCCTTGCCCACATCCCACAGCACCCAAGATAGGGAAGCTATGATCACCGCCACAAAGAGGCCACTCAGCAGGGTTAGGACAATGCCTGTGTAATTGCGGACAGGGGCAATGGCGGCACGGGTAATGTCAATATCAACCTTCTCAGGGGCAAGCTGTGCTGAGTCGGACATGATAACAGTGCTCCTTCATCTTCTTTCTGCTTCCGAAGTTACTGCTCCAAGTTTTGAAACTTGCGAATGATGATCTCGGCAACAATGTTGACCAATAACGTCAGCACCATTAGCACCACGCCGGCATACATGAGAGCCGACACCTGCAAGCGTCCTGCCTCGCCAAACTGAGAGGCAATCAAGGCGGTAATGGTGGATCCCGGCTGCATCAGAGAGATGTTGATGCGGTTGGCGTTGCCGGAAAGCATGGCCGCTACCATGGTCTCTCCCAGGGCCCGCCCCAGCGCCAGCATGATCGAGCTGACGATACCCGACAAGCCAGCAGGGATCATCACCGTTAAGATGGTCTCCCAGCGGGTTGCCCCCAAAGCCAAAGCTCCTTCTTTTAGGCTGCGTGGCAGCGATTCAAAGGTACTGCGGGTAATGGAGATGATGATGGGAGAGATCATGATCCCCAGCACCATAGCCACAATCAACAAGCTGGGCCCCCGTGGAGCCGGGCCGCCAAAGAAAGGGATCCAGCCCAGCGTCTGGTTGATGGCTCGAAAGATGGGCCGTACTGCTGGAATCAGCACAAAGATCCCCCACAGCCCCAGCACCACACTGGGAATGGCTACGATCAGCTCAATGGCAAAACCAATCGGCGCTGTTACCCATTTGGGAGCAAAGCCTTCCGTCAGGAAGATGGCTGTGCCGATACCCAGAGGAATAGCGAAAATCAAAGCCACCAGAGAGGTCATCAAACTGCCATAAATCTGCGGCAGTACCCCGTAGATGTTTTCCACCGGGTTCCAGCGGGCAGTAACCAGGAAGCCCAAGCCAAACTGCTGGATCGCCGGCAGAGCAGCTTCGGTGGTTTGAAGAATCACCCAGATGAGAATAATGCCGGCAAACCCTGCCAAGGCCAGCGTCAGGCGGACAAAACCCACATCAACAGCCCGGGACGGGCTTGCCTTTTTCTCAATGTCAACATCGATATCCGGGTTTGGCGGTGAACCATAACCCGTAGCCGCTGAAGTCATAGCCTCTCTCCCCTGCTCATCTTCGGCTCAAAATTCTCTCTTGGTCTCAAATCTTTTCCAAAGCATCCCATCCTGAAAAGCAGAAGCCAGCAGCCAACCGAGAAAGCCTACAACTGCCTTCTCTGCCGGCCACCGGCTACCCTCCAGTAGAGTTCAGGCTGCAACCCGGTCATCGCACCGCATTGGGGTTAACGGTAATGGCATCCAGCTCGGCAAAGATCCGTTGGATAGCCGCCTCAGGCATGGGAATGTAGTCCAGCTCACGGGTAATAGCCTGACCCTCTGGCCCCTGAGTCCATTTCAGCGTTTCCACCAGCTTGGTCAATTTCTCCTGGTCGGGATACTCACGGTACAGCATCACCCAGAACAAGCCCACAATTGGGTAGTCATTTGGCCCTTCCGGGTCGGGCACCAACAGCGCAAAGTCATCAGGAATGGGAGCATCCAGCGCTGAGGTAGCTGCCTCAGTGGAGAATTCAACAATGTTACCCGCTTTGTTTTCCAGGCGAGCAGTGGCCATGTTCTCTAGCTTGGCATAGGACTGGTTCACGTAGCCAATCGCCCCTGGCTCCTGCTTGATGGTGGCGGCTACCCCCTCATTCCCTTGAGCTCCAATGCCAACAGGCCACTCAACGGAAGTGCCTGCGCCCGCAGTCCAGTTGGGACAAACCGCTTTGAGGTGGTTGGTGAACACAAAGGTCGTCCCGGAGCCGTCAGAGCGGTGTACCCAGGTGATGTCCAGGGGTGGCAGCCTGTTTGCTATGTCTGGGTTATCAGCCTTGATGCGATTGTCATCCCAGCGAGTGATCTCGCCAGTCACGATGCCACAGTAGGTTTCCCGCTTCAGGATGAGCTCTCCGTCTTTAATGTCAGGCAGGTTATAGGCAAACTCGATGGCACCTCCCCCCAAAGGCAACTGTAGGGGCTCATAGCCATACTTGGCTCGGAAGCTTTCCAGACGAGCACCGGAGAAAGGTGCCTCGGAAACGCCGAAGTCCACAGCGCCGTTGATCACCTGCTCTAGGCCAGCACCACTGCCGACAGACTGATAGCTGACTTGCACAGTGGGGTCTACGGTGCGGTTGTAGGCATCGAACCAACGTTGCAGTAGCGGAGCCGGAAAGGTCGCGCCCGCCCCGGAGATTTGCACAGTTTGGGCTTGAGCCGAGGTCGCCGTTAGAAGCCCTACTGTCAGGGCAGTTAGGGAGAAGAGAGAAGCAGAAAACAGAGTTCGCATGGGTAATATCTGTTGCGAATCAACATTTTCAACCCTATAACCTCAAAGTTAACGGAGGAATATCTAAAGGTTAACCTTGGGTTAAGTCAAGAGAAAAATCGATATTTTTTGAGTGTGCTGGCTCGTTTCCAAACCCTGATTTTCCATCTGGTGGTTTTGGCCAGTTTGGATTTCAGCAAAATCAGGATCCTGGAGCCCAGGATCCACGAAAAGGCTTATGCTGCTGAACTTCTATCTCATTTGACAACCAATCAAACGGACACAACTTGAATAAGAGCTAAGCTTAGACGGCTGCAAAAAAACTCGATCCAGATCCGAGATGTGTAAAATTTGAGACAAAGATGTTGCTCCCCTCTCGGCAAGCTTGGACATAATTTCAGCAGGGCGGGAAAAGCTCTGGCCAGAGCTTCTTCCGACTTTATGACAGGGAGAATTAGCTAGGAGATGGACTTCAACACTCCAGACGTGGGGCAGCTCTACATGTTCCCCGAGCAGAGAAAGATCTGGGCTCTAAGCTGGGATCCGCCCACCCCCCATGAGGTACAGCAGGGCCATGCGCACTGCCACGCCGTGGGTAACCTGCTGCTCAATCAGGTTCAAGCCGGGATCCTCCATCACCTCGGAGCTGAGCTCCACGCCACGATTCACTGGCCCAGGGTGCAGCACCTTCACTTGGGGGTGACACAGGCGCAGCCGCTGCCGAGTTATGCCAAAGAAGTGGTGGTACTCTTCCAAGGTGGGCAGGAGGTACTCGCTCATGCGCTCCTGTTGCAGGCGTAAGGTGATGACAAAACGCGCCCCTTCTAGAGCAGGCTCTAGCTGCCAATGGACAGGGAGCGTGTGGCCGGGCACAAACTGGGCAAAATCTTTGGGTAACAGGGTGGGAGGGCCGGCTAAGTGAACCTCAGCTCCGGCAGCTACCAAGGCGTAGATATCGGAGCGGGCCACCCGCGAGTGGAGAATATCGCCGACAATGGCAATCTTGATCCCTTGCAGCAATTCCAGACGGGGACGCCGGGGATCCAGATGGCTGCAGAGGGTAAACAAATCCAGCAAGCCTTGGGTGGGATGTTCGTGCAGTCCATCCCCGGCATTGAGAACGCCCACAGGGGATCCGCGGCGGTCGATCTCGGCAGCTAATTGTTGGGGCACCCCCGCCTGGGCATGGCGAACGATTAAGAGATCGGATCCCATAGCCAGAAAGGTGCGAGCCGTATCCAAGAGCGTCTCCCCTTTGCTCAAGGAAGAAGTGCCCGGAGAGAAGTTGAGCACATCTGCCGAAAGGCGCTTGGCCGCCAGCTCAAAACTGGAACGGGTGCGGGTGGAAGGCTCGAAGAACAGCGTCACCACCACCTTCCCCTGCAAGGTAGGCACCTTGGGCAACCGCCGCGTTAACACCTCCTGGAAACTGGCGCTGGTCTGCAAAACCATCTGGTATTCTTCGGGAGTAAAATCCGCCAAGCCCAAGACGTGCTGCCGCTGCCAAACCATAGGGGATCCCTCAAATGCCCAAGCGGGCGAAGATCTCGTCCAGGTGAGTTAGGTGGCGCTGCGGATCAAAGCAGTCCTGCAGTTCCGCGTCGCTCAGGTGGGCCATTACCCGCGGATCCGCCAGCAGATTGGCGCGAAAATCTCCCTGGGGCTGGTTCCAGGCGCGATGGGCATTTTCCTGCACCAGGCGGTAGGCTTCCTCCCGGCTCAAGCCCTTCTCCACCAGGGCTAGGAGCACTTGCTGGCTGAAGATGACGCCGCCGTAGATATTGAGGTTACGCTTCATGTTGCTGCTGTGAACCTGCAGGTGGCGCACCAGGTCGGCCATATTCACCAGCAGGTAGTGGCACAGAATGGAGGCATCGGGCAGGATGACCCGCTCCACCGAGCTGTGGGAGATGTCCCGCTCATGCCAGAGGGGGATGTTTTCCAAAGCCGGAAGGGCATACCCCCGCAGAAGGCGGGCAATCCCGGTTAGCTGTTCGGACTTGATGGGATTGCGCTTGTGGGGCATCGCGGAGGATCCCTTTTGGCCGGGGGCAAAGTACTCTTCCACCTCCAGTACATCCGTCCGCTGCAGGTTGCGGATCTCGGTGGCAAAGCGCTCCAGCGAAGAGCCAATTAAAGCCAAGGTCTGCACATATTCCGCGTGGCGATCCCGGGAGATGACCTGGGTTGAGGCGGTATCCGGCTTGAGTCCCAAGCGAGCACAAGCCAACTGCTCCACCTGGGGCGGCACATTGGCGTAGGTGCCCACTGCCCCCGAGATCTTGCCCACCGCCACCACCTCTTGCAGGCGTTCCAGTCGCTCCTGATGGCGCAGGCATTCTGCTAGCCACCCCGCCAGCTTGAAGCCAAAGGTCATGGGCTCAGCATGGACACCGTGGGTACGGCCAATCATCAAGGTTTGCCGGTGCTTTCGGGCCTGGTCGCGGATGGCAGCGATGAGGTCGGCCAGGCGGGCTTGCAAAACTTGCACCGAAGCCACCAACTGCAGCGATAGGGCGGTATCCAACACATCGGAACTGGTCAGGCCCAGGTGAATGTAGCGCCCCGCCGCTCCTACATGCTCGTTGAGGTTGGTTAAAAAAGCGATAACATCGTGCTTCACCTCTGCCTCGATCTCCAGAACCCGCGCCGGATCAAAGGCAGCTTTGGCTTTGATCTCCTCTAGGGCTTCCTGTGGGATCCGCCCCAGCTCCGCTTGCGCCTCACAGACGGCTAGCTCAACTTGCAGCCAGGTCTGGAGTTTGTTGGCCGCAGACCAAATCTGTCCCATTTCCGGCAGAGTGTAGCGCTCGATCAAGGTGCCCTTTCCGTCGATGCGATAGGGTAAGCCAAGCTATTCTAGCGTTTGGCGTCCTTGCCCGAGTTGAGAGCTCGACAGGGCCTGGCCTGCAACAAAGCTGGGGATTGTTTTAGATTGTTAGATTGTTTACCCCGGCGAGTACTACATCCTGGTGTATCACAGCTCTCAAGAGCCCGCTCGTCTCCTGCAATCGGTTGATTTTCTGGGGGGTGAAGAAGTCATTCCCAGATTTGCCCTACCGGTTGATCATCCTTCCAAAAGCTTTCCTTTGCAGCTCAAGGATCGCCCCTTTTGCCAGCAGTTTATGCTGGAGTGGTTTGGGATCCCAAGAGAGCAACGTTCGCGTTGGCAGTGCGGAGCACATGAAGCGTAAATTGGCAAGGGTGGCCCTGGTAAGTTTTCTAGCAGCATTCTTGGCTGCCGCTCCTGCCGTCTCTTTGCCAACTCCTGCTGAGAGCACTTCAGGGTCAAAAACTGCTTCCGAGCTCAACTGGCAGGGATCCCTCAAGTTGCTGCGGGGAGATCCCCTGGGTGCCCTGGCAGATCTGGATCGAGCGGTGCAGTTGGATCCCAGTTATGCTCCGGCCTATGTGAACCGCAGCTACGTTTACAACCAGTTGCGCCAGCCGGAAGAAGCCCTGGCCGATGCAGAGCGGGCCATTCAGTTGGATGCAGGGATCCCGGAAGCCTACTTTAGCCGCGGGGTGGCCCGTCTTCAGTTGGGGGATCGGGAAGCAGCGATGGCCGACTTTCGCCAGGCATTGGCTCTCTTCTCCAAGAGCGGCAACTTTGCCGACCAAACCATCATGCAACAACTGCTGCGCCAATTGGGGGTGGATTAGCCTTGAGTCTTTAAAGACTTGCGTTCCCCCAACCACTCCGATAGGGAAACTTCCTGAGCTTGCAGTCCAAAGACCTGGCAAAAGGACTTCACCAGTACTGGGGCCACTGCCGCCATCGTTACTCGCGGACAAAACTGCACCAGGGATCCCACGGGTCGGTCAGGGATCCCACAGGGCACAATTGCCTCAAAGGCCGACAGATCGGGGCAGACATTTAAGGCAAAGCCGTGGTAGGTCACCCAGCGGGAAACCTTGATGCCGATGGCCGCCACTTTGCAGCCCTGCACCCAAACTCCTGTCAGGCCAGGGATCCGCTCCCCCTGTAGACCGAAGTGGGCCAAAGTCTGGATGACCACCTCTTCTAGCTGGCGTAGGTAGCCGTGGAGATCTGGGCAATGGCGCTTCAGGTTCAGCATCGCATAGCCCACCCACTGCCCCGGCCCGTGGTAGGTCACTTCGCCGCCGCGCTCCACCCGCAGGATTTCCGGCTCTTGTCTAGAAGGGGATTCTGGGTGGACAGCCGGGGATCCTATCGGCTGAGAAAGGCTCTTGAGAAACTTGGGATCGGCTCCTGCCCCTAGGGTATAAACCGCGGGATGGGTGAGCAGCAGTAGCCCGTCGGGCATCTGCGGATCCCGGATCATTTGGGTCAGTCTTGCCTGTTGCCAAGCCCAAGCGGTACGGTAGGGCACTTCACCCGGCAGGTGAACCTGCAGAAGCGGCAGTTGCACGGGGGATCCAGAAAGGTTTACTGAGGTTATGGATTAGTTGACCTGCGCCTGCAAGCGCTCCAACAGGGCTCGCGGCTGCAACAGCCCCTCAATGCGGTCAACCGGCTTCCCATCTTTGAAGAGAATCAGCGTTGGCACTGCTTGAATGCCCCAACGGGCAGCAATGGTCGGGTACTTCTCGGTGTCAACTTTCACAAAAGTGACTGCATCCCCCACCTGAGGCTTTACCTGCTCCAACACCTGTGCCATGACCTGACAAGGGCCGCACCAAGAAGCATAAAAATCCACCAGAATCGGGGTTTTGGATCCCTGAATCATGTCGGCAAAACTTTTGAATTGCTGTTTGTGCGCCATAGGAAACTCCCAGAGTGTTCTGAAAAGCCTGAAATGAAATCTATCTGCAAGCTAACTGTTTGAGGCTAAAAATTAGGTAGGGATCCCGCTACGGCCTGCTTCGGTTTCCCGGTAGGATGGCTAGGGTTTGGGAGAAGAGCTAGAGCGTACCTGTAGTCTAGGGTGTTGGGGCGGACAAAGGGGCAGACTTTAGCAGGGTTTAAGGACTTGTCTTTTGAGGAGTGGGATCCCAATGGCAACAAGTAGCAGCATGGTGAACCGTGGCGTGTTGGCCGCAGTGCTGGCAGGGGTAGGACTCAGCTTATGGGGGGCTTGGCGTTGGCTATGGGATCCCTGGGGCTGGGCTCAGGTGGTGGCCGGGTTGCTGCTAAGCCTGGGTAGTTTGCTCTACTGGCTCAAAACCCGCCCCGCCGATCAACTGGTGGTGGAGCCGCAGAGCTGGCGCATTAGCCGCAACACCCCTGAGCACTGGGTTATCCAAGCCGAGTTTGTGGCCCGCAACCTCAACCCCCTTTTAGAAGTCACCTTGGCCCAGGTGGAGCCACGACTGCATTTGCTCAGCGCCGGATCCCTAGAAGGCATCCACACCCGCCTACGCCTGCGCTCTCGCCATCCGGATCTTCCCCCCCGCCAAGACAACTACTGGCAGGCCTACATCATCACCCCCCAGAACCAGACTGGCCTAGAGGTTGAGATCGAGCTGAAGGGGAAAGAACTAGCGGATTTGCACTCGGCCTGGTTGGAGGTGGACTACATCCAGTATGGGCGGCAGCGGCGCACCCTCAAGACCAGCCACCTCATCCTGCCGCTGCAAGAGGTGGATCCCTTGCCGGAGCTCAACTGGCAGCAACAGGGATCCCTCCTTTGGGCCCCTGTGCCCACCCACCTGCTGACCCCCAGCGACGACCTGGCCGAGGTGCTGCGGCGGTATGTGGGCCCTCACATCCAGGCAGGCGATGTGGTGGCCATTTCTGAGAGCGCAGTGGCCATTGTCCAGGGCAATTTCCGCCATCCCCTCCAGATCCAACCCAGCTGGCTAGCTCGCACCCTGTGCTACTTTTTCCCCTCCAAGACCAGCCTCTCCAGCTCTTACGGCATGCAGACTTTGATCGACTGCTCCGGAGCTTGGCGGGTACTGGCGGCTTTTGGGGTGGGATCCCTGGCCAAACTGCTGGGGATCCCAGGGGTGTTTTATGCCCTGGCGGGGGAGCAAGCGGATCTCATCGACGACGTTACCGGCACCCTGCCTCCCTATGACCAGTTCATCGTCCTGGGACCGCGAGAGCCAGCTAAGCTGGTAGCCAATCTCCATCAGCAGACGGGCTACGAGGTGGCCATCGCAGACGCCAACGATCTGGGGCAGGTGAGGATCCTGGCCGCTAGCCCTGGCGTGGAGCGGGAGCTGGTGGAGCAGGCCCTGCGCAAGAACCCTGCCGGGAATGCAGCTGAACAAACCCCCCTTGTGCTGATCAGGCCGAAGCTGTCTAACTAGAAACCGCCTGGGATCCCAAGGCTTGCATAGCGTGGTGAGTGGAAAGGAAGATGCGCTCGGCGCCAATTTTCTCCACAAAGCCTGCCATTTTGAGGCGATCCATCACTGGCCCTTTCACCTCAGCCATGGCAAAGCCCACCCCTGCTTGCCTTAGTCTTTCCACCAACTGGAGCAGCACCTCCAAGGCGCTGCCGTCGATGAAGTTGATGGCGCTGGCAATCAGCAGCACCTGCTCTACTTCTGGCCGCGCCGCCACCTCCCGCAGCAGGTACTCCTGCAAGTAGGCCGCGTTGGCGAAAAACAGGCTTTCGTCCACCCGCACCGCCAGAATGCGGGGATCGGTGATCACCTCATGGCGCAGCACGTTGCGGTAGTGCTCGGTGCCCGGCACCTGACCCACGATGGCAATGTGGGGATGGCTGGCCCGCCAAAGGAAGAGCAGGATGGAAACCAACACCCCTATTCCAATCCCCGGCTCCACCCCGATCCCCAGCACACTGGCAAAGGTAACGAGCCAAACCAGGGCATCGCCGCGGTCGTAGCGCCAGCTTTGCAGCAGCGGGTGAAAATCCACCAGTGCCAGCACCGCCACCAGAACAATGGCCGCCAGCGTAGTCTGGGGCAAGAAAGTGAACAACGGCATCAGCCAGATGACCGTCAAGGCCACCAACAGACCCGTGATCAGGGAAGCCAGGCCGCTGTTGGCTCCCGCTTGAAAGTTCACCACCGACCGGCTAATGCCCCCTGTTACTGGATAGCCGCCACTGCAGGCTGCTGCCAAGTTGGCTGCCCCCAAAGCCACCAGATCCTGGTTGGGATCCACCTTTTGCCGCCGCTGGCTGGCCAGCGATTGCCCAACGGCATAGCTTTCCGTAAAGCCCGCCAGGCTAATGGCCAAGGCGGTGGGCAGAAGCGCTATCCACTGCTCCCAGCTCAACTGGGGAAAGCTCAAAGGAGGTAGTCCGGAGGGAATGGAGCCGACAACGGATACCCCTGCCCTCTCGGATAGGTCTAGACCCCACACCAGCAGGCTGGTCAAAAGCACAGCCGCCAGCGGTGCCCCTTTAGTCAAAGGCAGGGCCCAACCTGGAGGCACGCCCCAGCGGCGCAGTTGGTAGGGCAGCTTGTGCTGGGCGTACACCAGCAGGGATATGGCCAGCAGACCCAAGCCAAAGGTTACCCAGTTTACCTTATCCAGGCTCTGCCACAGCCGCTGCACCAAGAGGAAGAAAGACTCCGTATTGGCAATCTTGACCCCCAAGAGGTGCCGGAGCTGGCTGAAGCCGATGATCAAAGCTGCCGCGCTGCCAAAGGCAGTCACCACCGCATGGCTGAGAAAGTTAGCCAAAAATCCCAGCCGCAGCAACCCCATCGCCCCTTGAATTAAACCCACTTCCAGGGCCAGGCCCAAAGCCAACTGCCCGTACTCCGGGCTACCCGGCAAGGACTCCGTCCCGCTGACGCGACCGGCCAGGGGCTCCAACCCCGCCGCCACCAAAAGAGAAATGATGGCCACCGGCCCCACCGCCAGGGCACGGCTGGATCCCAGTAGCCCATAGACGATCACCGGCAAAATGCTGGCGTACAGGCCCACCTGAGGGGGCAACCCAGCCAAGAGGGCATAGGCCATGCTCTGGGGCACCAGCAGAATGGCCACCACGAGGCCCGCGATCAGATCTCCCGGCAAATCTGATCGCCGATAGTGGAATACCCAGAAAGACTCCTTGGCAAAGGGCAAGTACCGCGCCAGGATCCCTTGCCCCGCAGAGGAAGTAGAAGGGATCCCATTCATAGGGACTGACCTCGGTTCCAGGGCATGCGAGCCAGCAACAGAGCCATGCCGCAGGTGTTGGTGATCCCGGCAAACACCAGCCCGGCACCCACGAAGCCACTCAGCAGCAGCCACCAGGGGTTGACAAACGCCCCCAAAAGGGTTCCCGTAAGCACCAGGGATCCCGCCGCAATCTGTACCTGCCGCATGATGGAGATGGGAGCGTTTTGGGTGCGGGTAACGGGCAGCTTAGCCGCTTTCCAAGCCTCGATCCCTCCCTTAAGGCTAATGACCTCTGGCCAACCGTGGTCTAGCAACTGACAACCGGCGCGAATGGAACGGCTGCCCATACGGCACTGCAACACCACCGGCTTTTCTGGCGTAGAAGCAGGCACTTTGGCGGGATCAAAAGTAGAGAGGGGCAGGTTGATGGCTCCTGGGATCCGCTCATCGGCATATTCTCCCGGCTCCCGCACATCGATAAGCTGCACTCGCCCCTGATCCAGCCACTGTTTCAAGGTCAGGGCATCGATCTCCTTGATACGGGGATCCCGTCCTTGCTGAGCAGAAGGCGTAGAATTTTGCTGGGTTACGGTCATGGTTGTCTCCTTGCTTTTGGGATTGTCTGAGATGCGGTCATAATTCTCCTCCAACAAACTGCTGGGCTCACCGGGGTAAAACCGGCTATCCAGGATTTGCTCTGAGGAATAAGGACAGGTTTTGGGGAAAATTTTTCTGGGCAGCTTGGTCTCCTCCAGGGCCAGCTTCAGCGCTCCCAAGTAAGACTTGGAGATGGCCTCCGGCAAATAGGGCTTGAGACTTGGGCTTTCTTCAAGAAGCTCCAGAACTTCCTGCCGCTGCACCTGGAGGGTGAGGAGCCAGCTTGCGGATCTCCCCTCCGGCTGGTACTCCCACTTGAGGAGATGCCCAACCAAAACCGCAAGTCGGTTTCGCAGTTCCTGCCGCTGTTGCCTGCCCAACGATTCGATCTCCTCGATCAAATTGGGCAGATCCAGCTTCTCCCAGGCTCGATCCCGCAGAAATTGGGCTTGTTGCTGGATCCAAGCATAGAAATCCCTCTCATAGAGATTTTTTCGATCCACGCTCAAACTCCCCATTTCTGGCAAGCCAATTGAGAGAAGTTTACTCGGAGCAGCAGGCCCTCATCCTCGAAGTTTCCCATGGGCTCCCCAACTGGCGAGGGCTTGCCCCGCACCTCCCTGCCCAGAACAGATTAAACCGCTGCTGCCACTTGGCCGCACCGCTCGTTGGCCGGCACAGCTTCCTGGATCTTCTTCGGCTGGGGCAGGTTGAGGCCGTTCATGAGGGCGATGAAGCTCTCCCGCGAGCGCAGGTTGCCTGTTTCCGGATCCACAAAGCGGGGGTTCCAGCGCTTCTCCTCGCCAATGGTGGAGACGGTGTGCCCGCGGTAGTCGTGGCCGGGGTAGACCAAAGTCTCGTCGGGCAGCGTAAACAAGTGCTGCGTGACGTGGTCGTACATCAAGCCAGGATCACCACTTTGGAAATCGGTGCGGCCACAGCCGCGGATCAACAGGGCATCTCCGGTCAGGATGCGATCTCCATTGACACGGTAGGTCATGTGGCTGTCAGTGTGGCCCAGGGTGGCAATCGCCTCAATGGGGATGGATCCCACCATGAGCGTTTCCCCATGATCGATGAAGCGATCCGCACATTGAGCCTTAGCCTGTACTGGCACGACCCCTTGGCAGCCGGTCAATTCCCGCAGCTTCCCGGTTCCCGTGATGTGATCCGCGTGAACGTGGGTTTCTAGGCAGTACTTCAAGGTTAGACCCAATTCCTGAATCAACTTCAAATCCCGCTCCACCTGCTCCAGCACTGGATCCACCAGTGCAGCCTCGCGGGTTGCTGGATCCGCGATTAAATAGGTGTAGGTGCTCGTTTCTGCGTCGAACAGTTGGCGAAATAGCATAGTGCCCTCCTGTCGGGTATCGAAAGCCTGACATGAACTTGGGCTTTCTAGGAACACTATATAACTATCTAGTGCTAAAATCAAGTTAACGGACGGCGCAAGCAGGCTTGTTGATGGGGGAAAAGCTAGTGAGCAGAGCGGATGTGAATGAGTGTCGCACAATCCTGACGCCGCAGGTTCTCAACAGTGTAGCGGAGTACTTCAAGGTTTTGGCGGAACCCAGCCGGCTGCAGATCCTGTGTGAGCTGCGCTCTGGGCCCAAGAACGTGACCCAAATTCTGGAAGCCACCGGCATGGGCCAGGCCAATGTTTCCAAGCACCTGAAAATCTTAGCCCAGGCAGGGATCGTCAGCCGTCAGCCCAGGGGGGTGAGTGTCTATTACCAAATTGCGGATCCCATGTGCTTTGAGCTGTGCGAAGTGGTATGTCGGCAGTTGGTGAGCCGGCTGCAACAGCAAGCCCGCCAACTGGAGCCGCTGGCAGCCATTCACCCAGGTCAATCGAGCTAAGGCGAAAAGGGTTCTCAAACGGGTTGGGGTTGTCGGGAGCACCTGATGATTAGTCCAGCCCCAGCCGCCGACGAAAGTAAGGGATGGTCTGTTGCAGACCAACTTGCAATGGGATCCGCGGCTCCCACCCCAATAAAACCCGAGCTTTGCCAATATCCGGCTGCCGTTGTCTGGGATCGTCTGTCGGCAGGGGCCGGTGAACAATGGGAGAAGAGCTGCCTGTAAGGGCGAGAACCTGCTGGGCCAGCTCCAGGATCGTGAACTCCTCTGGGTTGCCCAGGTTAAAGGGGCCGGGGTAGGGGCTGTTCATCAGCCGGATCAAGCCCTCTACTAAGTCGGAGATGTAGCAGAAGCTGCGGGTCTGGGAGCCATCCCCATAAACCGTCAAGGGATCCCCGCGCAGGGCCTGGACGATGAAGTTGCTCACCACGCGGCCATCGTCTTCCCGCATGGCGGGGCCGTAGGTGTTGAAGATGCGGGCTACCCGGATCTCCGTCTGGTATTGCCGCTGCCAGTCGAAGGTAAGGGTTTCTGCCAAGCGCTTGGATTCGTCGTAGCAGGCCCGCGGGCCAATGGGGTTGACGTGGCCCCAGTAGTCTTCCGGTTGGGGATGCACCTGAGGATCCCCGTACACTTCTGAAGTGGAGGCCAGCAGGAACCTAGCCCCTGTTTTCTGGGCCAGTTGCAGTAGGTGGTAAGTACCCCAGACACTGGTGCGGATGGTGCGAACGGGATCCGCTTGGTAGTGGGGGGGGGAAGCGGGGCAGGCCAGGTGGTAGATCTGCTGGATCCCGGCCTCTTCCAAAGCGGGCGGCGGGGGATCGGCCACGTCGTGCCAGATAAGCTGAAAGGCAGGGTTGTCCAGATGGGCCTGGACATTGAGCTGCTGGCCTGTGGAGCCGTTGTCTAGGCAAATGACCCAGTGGCCTTCTTGCAGAAGGCGGGTTACCAAGTGGGATCCAATAAATCCCAAGCCCCCCGTAACCAAGATTTTCATGAATTCCCCTTGTTTCTCAGCGCCTACCAGCCCACTCCCATGAGAGTTATGCCCGCCTGCCGCACCGCCTCCCGATCCAGACAGTTACGGCCATCGATGAGCAAGGGCCGCCGCATAAGCTCTGCAATCCGTCGGTAATCCAGTGACAAGAACTCCGGCCACTCCGTTACCAGCACCAGGGCATCGCAATCTTGAGCCAGTCGGAACACATCCGTTTCCACCACCACATGGGCCAGACCCTCTCGCATCCCTGAAGCGGACACAATGGGATCATACGCCTTCACCTTTGCCCCAAGGCGGTGCAGTTGTTCGATTAAGGTCAGGGAGGGGGCATCCCGCAGGTCGTCGGTGTGGGGCTTAAAGGTGAGGCCCAGAAGGCCAATGGTTTTCCCCTTGAGCACCTTAAGGGCCTGCTGCAGCTTTTCCACCAAACGCTGCCGCTGTTCTCGGTTGACCTCCACCGTGGCCCGCAGCAGCTTGGCCTCATAGCCATAGTCAGCAGCAGTTTGAATGAGAGCCGCTAGATCTTTGGGGAAGCAGCTTCCGCCCCACCCTATGCCGGCGTTGAGAAAGGCGCGGCCAATACGCTTATCTAGGCCGATCCCTTCGGCCACCTGGGTTATGTCGGCACCGGTGCGCTCGCAGATGTTGGCCATTTCGTTGATAAAGCTAATCTTGGTGGCCAGAAAGGCGTTGGCGGCATACTTGATCATCTCGGCAGAGGCCAGGTCGGTCACCAGCAAAGGCACGGGATCCCCACCCAGACCCTGCTGGCGGCTGAGGATGGGTTCGTAAAGCTGCCGCATGATTTCAATGGCGCGGGGGCTGTTGGAGCCAATCACAATCCGGTCTGGGTAGAAGGTATCTTGGATGGCGCTGCCTTCCCGCAGAAACTCGGGGTTGCTCACCACGTCAAACTGCGGCGTCCAAGGGGAGAGCTCTAAGGTGAGAGATCTGGCCTCGGGATCCCTCCCCACTTCCCGGCTGCTCAGCCGCTGCTTGGCGACTTCAGCGGCCCCGTCCACAATGAGCATGCGCACCCAGTCCCCGGAGCCAATGGGCACGGTGGATTTGTTGACAATGACTCGGTAGCGCTCGTCCAGGTGCTGGCCAATTTCCTGCGCCACCGCTTCCATATAGCGCAGATCCGGCTCCCCGCTGGGCAGAGCGGGAGTGCCCACGGCAATAAACACCACCTCGCTGGTCCGGATCCCAAGGCCCAGATCGGTGGTGAAGTACAGCCGCCCTGCCGCAGTTTCCTCCCGCACCAGCTCTTCTAGGCCGGGCTCGTAAATGGGCAGGCGACCCCGCTGCAGCCCTTCAATCTTGGCGGGGTTGTTGTCCACACAGATAACGCTATTCCCCAGGTGAGCCAGGCAAGCTCCTGTTACCAGGCCCACGTATCCAGCCCCTACTACGGCAACGTGCATACTCAGAGTTTGCTCCCGAACGGATAGCCCCCATGCCCCCGCAGCTCACCGTTAGGATACCCCACTCCCCTGGGATCCCTTACCCCTACTGAGGTCGGTGGCAGAATAAAGCAGGATATCTGCGGATCCCCGCCTGATCTGTAGTGAGCTTTTTGGATTCTGTTGCCACAGCCAGCCGCCGCCAGCGCCAGGTGCAGAGGGTGCTGTACGTCACGCTGGGACTGAATGTTCTGGTGTTTTTGATTAAATTCACCCTAGGGCTGACGACGGGATCCCTGAGCCTCATTGCCGATGCCCTGCACAGCTCCACCGACAGCGCCAGCAACATTTTGAGCTTGGTGGCCATGCGCTTTTCCTCACCGGAGCCCGATGCCGACCATCCCTACGGCCACCGCAAGTTTGAAGCCATTGGAGCCCTGGGGATCGCTGCCTTTTTGGGGATGGCCAGCCTGGAAATCTTGCGCACAGCCGTGGAGCGGTTTTGGGAGCCCCAGCCCCACCTGCAGATTGACGAGCTGACCTTGGGGGTGATGGTGGGGGTGCTGGGCATTAACGTCTTTGTTACCCTCTACGAGCACCGTTGGGGCAAAGCGCTATCCAGCTCGCTGCTGTTGGCCGATGCTCGCCATACCCTCAGCGACGTTGGGGTGACGCTGACAGTGTTGTTGGGGTTGGCTGGCGTGCATTACTGGGGGATCCCTTGGCTGGATCAAGCCCTGGCTTTGCCGGTGGCGCTGCTGGTGCTCCGAAGCGGCTGGGAAGTGCTACAGGAGAATCTTCCCTACCTCACAGATCGAGTGGCGATCCCTGCCGAGGCTCTGCGGGATCTCATCCTGAGCGTGCCAGGCGTGCTTGACTGCCATGACATCACTTCCCGCGGGATCCCAGGGGAGATGGTCTTTATCGAGATGCACTTGGTGGTGGAGCCACAGGACATTGAGTCCGCCCACCGCCTTACCGAGGAAGTTGAACACCTCTTGCAAGAGCGCTACGGGCCAGCGCGGATCCTCATCCACCTGGAGCCCCGCTCTCATATCGAGCAACCCTAGCAGGAGCTCGCCACCTGCCAACAGATAGCCTAGCCAAACCTCAGGGATCCCAATGTTTCCAAAAGAACACCGAAACGGTATCAACGCTTTTGCGAGGGTTTCTGAAAATCCCGGAAAAGCCCATTCTTTCGTCGGATCCCTCGACGCCTTGTGCCACAAGGCTTTCCGGCCCCAAAACCCCCTCGCCGAAACTCTTTTTGCCCCCTTTTTTCTGGATCCCTCGCAAATGGGTCTTGCATTCCTTGCCCCGCTTGGGTTTAATAGGGGTGGAGTTCCCCCTTCGGGGGGATCCCTAGAAATTGGAAACT
>DVDX01000078.1 GCA_015295985.1 Synechococcus sp. M44_DOE_062
AGCACTACTTCAAAGACCTGCGGGTCTCTGAAGCAACTGGGGCAGAGGAAGAGACGGAAATCTCACTGTCAAGGGGATGGGGGAAGTGCAGAAACCCCATCCGCCTACGCGGTGGGGTAGTTCATGGAAGCCGCTTCTCAAAATCCAAATCCGGCATCGGCAGGTTGGCCGGCGCACTCCCTTGGCCGGTGAGCATTGCCAAGCGGCGGGAGATTTCATCGTCCATGGCCATTTCATCCAGTTGGGCAGCAATCTGCTCACTGCGATCTTCCGAGAGCTCACTCATGGCTCGGGATCTGAGCTGGCGAGCCTGGATGGCATTCTTCGCCGCCTCAAATTGCGACTTAGCCGAGTCGATGTTGTAGGAATTGTTGACACGGGTCATCTGCTCCAGAACTTGGTTTACCTCGTTGATGTCTTTGAGGTTACTCAGCTCGCTCTTGTATGCAGCCAGTCGTTCTTTCTCACGGGCCAGCTTTTGCTTGGCAGCGTTGACGTAGCGCTCGGCAGTTTCCACATTCTCCTTGAGGGGGCCGAGAATGGCCTCAATTTGCAGCGCTTGGGACATAGCCAGGCGGGCAGCCTCTTGATCGCCTCGCTGGGCGGCCAGGCGCGCCTTGTTCTCCAGGGCCTGGTACTCCCGCACCTTTTGCATGTACTTTTGTTCAGCCCGCTGATAGGCGGCTACTTGGGTGGCAACGGCTTCCGTGAGACGCTGAACCGTCTCCTGCATGGTGCGTAGGGATTCTTCCGCCACCATCACTGCCCCTGTGCCGCCTTTCTCCACCGGGATCCCCCACAGCCAGTTCCAAGTTCCGACGATGACGCTGCCGGCCCGTTGCCCGAAAATGCCATAGATGATCTTGCGTGCGCCCATGGCCTGACCCTCCTGCTTGTGCGTGCCTCTACTGTTTTAACTTTCTCCCCAACTGGAAAGATCCCTAGGGATCCGGCAAGTGGACAAATTCAAATCCCCGCTCCTGCAAAGCTGGGATCAACTGCCGCGTCACCTCAGCCACTTGGGATCCCCCCTCTACCCCATCGTGCAGCACGATCAAGGAGCCAGGCCGCACCTGGGCCAGCACCCGCTCCACCACCACCGATACCGGTGGGATCAGCCAATCCTCAGGCACCACGCTCCACATCACCGGCCAAAAGCCCCAACGGCGCAAATCCGCAAGCGTCTGCGGCCAAAACAAGCCATTGGGCGGGCGCACAGCCCGATAATCGTCAGGGATCCCGCCACAGGCAGCCACCAGGGCAGTTTGGCTGCGCTTCAGGTTCTGCTGAAGTTCGTCAGGGGCAAGCTGAGTGAAGGAGCGATGCTGCCAGCCGTGAAGGCCGATGCGGTGGCCTTGTTGGCGGATCTGACGGGCCAGGTGGGGCCAGCGCTGCACCCGTTCGCCCAACACAAAAAACGTGGCCGGCACCTGAAAATCCATCAAAACCTGCAGCAAAGCCGGAGTGTATTCGGGGTGAGGGCCATCGTCAAACGTCAGGGCCACCCGCTGGGTACAGGGATCTGCCGGCAGCTCCCACAGGCCGTCGGGAAAGAGAGTCTTAAGGCCCCAGTGCAGGGGTGGGTAGAGGGATGGGGGCAGGATTTGCCGAGAAGAGAAGAGCATTGTGGTGGGCTGTATGTTGTCCAAAACCAGAAGCCAATGCTTTGGGTGATCAGTTGGGTTGGCAAATTGAGGTGTTGCCGATCAAGCCAATAAATTGAAAAAATGGGCATGAGCATTGTAGCTAACAAAACAGACAGGGGTGGCGGGCCTATCGATGGCTTTTTGGATCTTGCCGTAGCCGGGTCACAGAAGTTGGAGTTGGGATCCCGTCCTGTTGACTGCCGGGCGCTCTTGCTGAGTTCTTGAGGCCGATGATGGATGTGGGATCCTTCTCTGCCCCCAACCCAGATTCGATAGGCTGGATTCACCCTCAAGGTATCGGCTAATGGCTTTGAGAACTCCAACACTGCTGCTGGTGGATGGGCACTCTTTAGCCTATCGCTCCTTCTACGCTTTTGCCTACAGTCGCGAGGGGGGGTTGCGCACTTCCACCGGGATCCCCACCAGCGTCAGCTTTGGCTTTTTGAAATCGCTGTTGGAAGTCTTGGACAAGTACACCCCCACCCATGTAGCAGTTGCCTTTGATACACGCCAACCCACTTTTCGCCACGAGGCCGACGAAACCTACAAATCAGGCCGCCCGGAAACGCCGCCGGAGTTTATCGAAGACGTGGAGAACCTCAAGCAGGTGCTGACGGCGCTGCGCATCCCGATTTTGGCAGTGCCGGGTTTTGAGGCGGATGACATTTTGGGCACCCTCAGCAGGCTGGCCCCCCAAGATTACCGGGTGCAAATCTTAAGTGGGGATCAAGATCTGTTCCAGTTGATCGACACCGATGGGAGAGTTCGGGTTTTGCACCTCAACAGCAAAGATCGCATCAGCGAGTTTGGCCCCGAACAAGTGAAAGAAAAATTGGGCATCTGGCCTTGGCAGGTGGTGGATTATAAAGCCCTCTGTGGCGACCCTTCCGACAACATTCCCGGCGTGAAAGGGATCGGCCCCAAGCGAGCTGCAGAGCTGCTAGAGCGCTACGGCAGTTTGGATGAAATTTTCGACCACCTGGACGAGATCAAGGGAAAAGTTCAGCAATACCTCAAAGAAGGGATCCCGGCAGCCCATCATTCGCAATTTATGGCTCGAATCAAATGCGATGTCCCTCTCTCTCCCGACTGGGAGGGCATGAAATTAACCGGCTTCGATCAAGAAGAATTGCTGCCGCTGCTGGAGAGATTGGAATTTCACAGTTTTATCGCCCAAGTGCGCAAAATTCAAACGGCTTTGGGGGGGATCCCAGCCGAGGCAGAAGCGGTCAGCGCCTTTAATCCCACCGGGGCTCCTGCAAACGCTCCAGAGGATGACGAAGCCCTGTGGTTTGATTTTGCCGTGGATCCCGTCCCTTCTCTGCCGGCGGTGCGCATCATCGATACGCCGGAGCAACTGGAGCTGTTGCGGCAAGAGCTGTTGGCCTGCCCAGGAGTTGTAGCTTGGGATACTGAAACCACCAGCCTAGATCCACGGGATGCCCAATTGGTGGGGATCGGCTGTTGTTGGTCAGAGGGAGATATCGCCTACTTGCCCATCGGCCACCGCCAGGGATCCAACCTGGATTGGGAGCTGGTGAAACAAAGCCTGCAGCCCCTCTGGGAAGATCCCAACCGACCCAAAAGCCTACAAAACTGTAAGTATGATCTGAGCATTTTCCGCGCCCACGGGATCCGCTTGCAAGGGATCCAATTTGATCCCATGTTGGCCAGCTACGTTTTGGATCCAGAAGCCAGCCACAACTTGGCCGATTTGGCAGCCACCCATTTGAATTTGCCGACCACCAGCTACAAAAAGTTACTGGGCAAGGAACAGTCCATCGCCGACATCCCAATTTCCAGAGTTGCAGAATACTGCGGAACTGATGCCTATTGTGCCTATCGTCTGGTGCCGATCCTCACCGAAAAGCTACAGAAAACCGATCCGCGCCTGTGGGATCTTTTTGTTCAGGTCGAGCTGCCCTTGGCCCAAGTTCTGGAGGAAATGGAGTGGATCGGCATTCGCATTGATACCGAGTTTCTGAGGCAATTTTCCCAAGAGCTGGAACAAGAGCTGCAAAGTTTAGAGCAGAAAGCCTATGCCCAGGCCGGAGAGACCTTCAACCTCAATTCTCCCAAACAACTGGGATCCTTGCTTTTTGAAAAGCTGAAATTGGATCCTCGCAAAACCCGCAAAACGGCCACCGGCTATTCCACCGATGCCTCGGTTTTGGAAAAGCTAGAGGGGGATCATCCCCTCATCGAAACCATTGTGCAATACCGCACCTTGGCCAAGCTAAAATCGACCTATGTGGATGCTCTGCCCGCTCTGGTAAGAAGCGATACCGGCAGAGTCCACACCGACTTTAACCAAACCGTTACCGCCACTGGCAGGCTCAGCTCCTCCAACCCCAACCTGCAAAACATTCCCATTCGCACCGAGTTCAGTCGCCGAATTCGGCAGGCTTTTATTCCCCAAGAGGGATGGCTATTGGCGGCAGCAGATTACTCTCAAATTGAGCTGCGCATTTTGGCCCATCTCAGCCAAGAACCTGCCCTGGTGGAAGGTTTTCGCTCAGGAGAAGATGTGCACACCCTAACCGCCCGCCTGCTCCTGGAAAAACAAGAAATAACCAGCGAAGAACGCCGCCTGGCCAAGACGATCAACTATGGGGTGATCTACGGCATGGGGGCACAGCGCTTTGCTCGCACTGCGGGGGTTTCTCTATCCGAAGCCAAGCAATTTTTACAGCGATTTAACGAGCGCTACGCTGGTATTTTCGCCTATCTGCGCTCCACCGAAGCCTTTGTGGAAAAACATGGCTATGTGGAAACGATCTTGGGTCGCCGTCGCTATTTTCCCAATTTGTCCCGTCTGACAGGCCATCGCAAACAAGCCGAATTGCGGGCGGCTGTGAATGCCCCCATCCAGGGATCCGCCTCGGACATCATCAAAGTGGCAATGGTGCGCCTGCGGCAAAAGCTGCAGAACTTTCGTTCCCGCTTGCTCCTGCAAGTGCATGATGAGCTGGTGTTTGAGGTGGATCCCTCGGAATGGCAGGCCCTAAAACCGCTGATCCAAACAGAAATGGAAGGAGCGGTGCCCCTCTCCATACCACTGGTGGTGGATATTCAAATCGGCCACAACTGGAAGGAAGCCAATTAAACCAGGGGAGACGGCCATTCCCAGGTCTGGGAAGAAAGGGATCCCAACCGCGTGGAAATGTTAGGGTGTGTAAAAGCGTTTGTTACTTTACTTATGACTGTTGAGATTTACACCTGGCGTTTTTGTCCCTTCTGCATCCGGGCCAAGCAACTGCTGGATCGCAAGGGCGTGAAGTACATCGAGTACGCCATCGATGGAGACGAGGCAGCACGGGCAGAAATGGCCAAGCGGGCCAATGGTCGCCGTTCGGTGCCGCAAATTTTCATCAACAACCAGCACATCGGCGGCTGCGACGATCTTTACGCCCTCGAGTCCCGAGGCCAGTTGGATCGGCTCCTGCAACAGGCCAGCTAAGCCTTAACTGCATCCCCCATCACTTTGTAGCCTGTCTAACTTGAGCGCGAGCCTGCTTCACCATGGCAATTAAGGTGTGATGGGCATCCTCGGAGTCCCGCAGGGGGTGGTCGAAGCAGATCCGCAGTGTTTGTACAGCCCCATTGACCTGCACCTGCAAGTCCATCCCTTCTGGGTCAATGGCCTGCATGCGAGCCTGGGTGACTCCTTCCACCTGGCCAAAGACCCTGGCGTAGAGAGCTATCGCATCGGCATGATCTTCGTTCATGTGCTTACAGATGCGCTCGCTAACTTGGGGGGTAAGAGGATCGGCCATGGCAGTTGTTTTTGGCTTACAGCCCTCAGTTTAGAGCTCCCGGCAGGTTACAGTAAACTACCTGACCCTACCCCTGGCCAGTGCAGTGTGATGCGCTTAACCCAGCGTTGAAAGCGGCACTCCCGGATAGACAGCCGTTTGGGTTTCAGAACAAGAGGGCAGGGATCCCCCTGCTGAGGTTTCCCCCCATTTCCCAGCCCCATCTCAGAGAACATTAGGGATCCAGGGGATCAAGCTTGTCCTTGGGCTTGTAGCTCCAACAGCTCATCTGCCATATCCAAAAAAGCCTCCCGATCCAGATAGGAGACATCTCCCACCCACTCCCCCAGCTTGACCACATAGACCTCGCTCAGAGTGGGTCGGCGCTGCAAATCGCGGGAATAGGCTTTCACCAACCCGAGCACCGATTGCTTTTTGACAATTCGCCTGTAGCGGGGATCGTCCTTGGCCCGCACACGATAGACGATACCGGTCTCATCACCGATTTCCATCTCAAACTGGCGCTCCCGCACCTCTTCAATGTAGAAGTTGCCATCTTCATCCAGCTTTTCTCGCTCTTCCACCACCACTTCGAAACGGCGAGTACGCAACACCTGGCCAAAAAACAATCCCCCATAGGGAATCTCGCGAAAGGCTAGCTGACGGCGGGAGATGGTGTAGAGCGGCCCCCACAGGAAGGGATAGAGCAACGAGAGGATCCCGACCAGAAAGGAGATTGCCCCCAAAAAGGATCCCTCGCCGAAAGCGCGGGAAAAAACCAGCAATGCCACACCCACCAAAATGGCTGTGATGATACGGCCTGTGCTCTTGAGGGCATCGCTCCAGTAAGCCGCATATTGAAGGCGCGTTGGCACTACTGGAATCACCGATTCGCATTCTTCTGGGGTTAGCTCCAACAGCATGCTTCAAGGATCCTCGCAAAATGCCACACTCCATCTGCAACCCTGGTGAGGTCAAGACAGACCTTATCTTAAAATGAGGCAGGGGTGCTTCGCCGCCGGGCTTGTCTGCTGCCAGTTCTTGCACACTTCCCATTTCCATGCTGACAGGATCCCACCTCTCCTCGACCGGACAGACCATCAGACAGCAGGTGGCCCAATTGGACGAGGGATCTCGTCGAGACAAGGCTTGGTTGGGGGATGCTGTGTTGAGCTTGTTTGCCCGGCAGTGGCTGCTTGGCCCACCTCAAGACTGGCAAGTGCCTTCCCCGCCCAGTTGTAACTTGAATCGCGCAGAACTCTTCACGTGGCTGACCTCCAATCAATTTTTGTCGGCCCTCAGGGATCCCACGCAGGTGGAGGCGGAAATTGGCCTAATTTATGAAACAGAAGGTCTGCAAGCAGCGTTTGAATACATCCAGACGCACCTGCTGCCGCTGTTTGTAAGGCAGGTCAACAACCGCACCAAAGCTCTGCGTGGCAGGCGGCGCTAGCCAGTTGCTGGGCGAAGCAAGAGCGCGGCAGGATGGCTGGGCAGATTGTTGCTTGAGGGGGAAGCGGAATTAATGGGAAGAAGGGGGATCCACCCAGCGCCCATCGGCTTTGATCAGATCGATCAGCGCCTGGACACCTTCAGATTCCGGCACCCTTTTCACTTCTTCTTTGCCGCGGTAGAGGGAGATCACCCCTGGCGTCTTACCCACATAGCCGTAGTCGGCGTCGGCCATCTCTCCCGGCCCATTCACAATACAGCCCATCACGGCAATGTCCAACCCCACCAGATGCTGAGTTGCAGCGCGCACCTTCTGCAGCACTTCCTCCAAATTGAACAGGGTGCGGCCACAGGAAGGGCAGGCCACATACTCCACCATGGTTTTGCGCAGGTTCAGAGCTTGCAAAATGCCGTAGGCCACCGGGATCTCCTTTTCCGGCGCTTCCGTGAGAGAAACCCGAATCGTATCGCCGATCCCTTCAGCCAAGAGGGTTCCGATCCCCACCGCCGACTTGATGCGGCCATACTCTCCATCTCCGGCTTCGGTGACCCCCAAGTGGAAGGGATAATTCAGGCCCAGGGCATCGAAGCGACGGGCTGCCAGGCGGTAGGCTGCCAACATGACCTGCGGGCGGGAAGCCTTGAAGGAAAGCACCACATTGTGAAAGTCTTGCTCGGCGCAAATTTGGGCAAATTCCAAGGCCGACTCCACCATCCCCTCGGGCGTATCCCCGTAGGTAAAAAGCATCCGCTCTGCCAGGGATCCATGATTGACCCCAATGCGCAGGGCCTTGTTCTGGGCTTTGAGGGTCTGGACAAGGGGGGTGAAAGTTTCCCGGATTTTGTTGCGGATGGCCTCAAATTCCGCCTGGGTATATTCTGTGCGACCGGGCTGAGGTTTTTCAAAGACGAACAACCCCGGATTGATGCGCACCTTGTCCACATATTTGGCCACTTCCAGAGCAATCTTGATGCCGTTGTGATGAACATCGGCTACCAGAGGCACCGGCTTGTAGGTTTGGATCAGCTTCTCCCGAATCGCCTCCATCGCCTTGGCATGGGCCATGCTGGGAACGGTAACCCGTACAATTTCTGAGCCCGCCTCGTGCAGGCGGCGGATCCCGGCTACTGCCGCGTCGATGTCGAGGGTGTCTTCGTTGATCATGGACTGTACCACCACCGGGTGCTGGCTGCCGATCAACACATCGGCTACAGCCACCGTGCGGGTGGGGCGACGGGGATAGACCGGTTCTGGGTAGGGCTGCTGAGTGGGGGCGTTGGGCCGATCCAGGGCTTGCATAGCTTGGTCAAGCCAAAAGAGCTGCTCTAGCTTGATTGTAGGCTGGAAACTAACTTGGGGTTCGACTCAGCTCAGGGTAAAGGCTGAGGGGTTCAACCCCGAGGATTTCGACGGGATCCCCAACCCTCAGGTATTTGCCCGCCTCCGTTCTTGGGATCCACGTATTGATCCCAAGGCGATAGAAATGGTCAAAGCGGCTGGCTTCGGCCCAGGGTGGCAGGGTTTTCCGCCGCTGGGTCACAAAGTGCTTTTGAAAACCGGGATAGGCATCTCCACTCAAGGGATCCCGGGTGGGCATCACACAGCGGGCACAGGGGTTAAGGCCCAGCAGCTCCACTTCCCCAATGCAAAAGCGCACCCCTTGATCTGGGCGGGCAAAAAGACGATCCTCCCAAAAGGCAGAGCAATCCGACAGCTCAATATTCATGCGCAAGCGCTGTCGAGCCGCTTCCAGGGTCAGGCCGGGGAACCAACCGGCCACCGCCTCCAGAGTGGCTGTGCTGATCAAGGTGGGGCCGTTGGCATAGGGATCATCTGGAAACCCCCTGACCGGCTCCTCCAGCAGTTGCACCGGAAAGCCCAACCAGTTGCTGAGCCAAGTCTGCAAAGCATCCCGCTGCTGCTGCAGGTCAAACTGGGCCGTCTTGCCATTCCCCCACAACTGCACCTGGTCCAACTGGGGATCAAACCGGGCCCGCAGGCGGTGGACTGCAGCATGGCGCTTGCCGTTCACCCACCTCCCCTCCGCATCCACCAGGGCGTAGCGCCGATCCCCCTCCAAAGTCCCCCCTGCCGTCAGCCTCACCTCAGACAGGGGGATCCCATCCAGGGACTTGATGGGATAGACCGTTAACCTGGCAACCTGGGGCATAGCCTGTTTGCCGGGATCCGCCTTAACTGCTTAACTGTCGGCTTCGGTGGGATGATCGGTCATGGGATAGCTGCGGATAAAGTCTCTGGGGGTTACATTTTCTACAAACTTGCGAAAGGCCTCCCGCTCCGCCTCATCGGCATCCTGGTTCATGGGGATCGAGGCTTCCGCAATGACCTCTTCCACCGTCCAGATGGGAACATGGGCCCGCAGGGCAAGGGCAATGGCATCGCTGGGGCGGCAGTCGATCTCCTGCTTTTTGTCGCCGTTCACGGTGACGAGCACCGCATAAAAAGTATTGTCCAGCAGAGCATGAATGATGACTCGCTCCAGCTTGATCCCCCACGTCTTCCAGGAGTTGAGGATTAGATCATGGGTCATGGGGCGCAGTGGCTTTTGGTCGTCCAGCGCCTGCAGAATGGCATTGGCCTCTGCTTTTCCCACCCAAATGGGCAGGGCACGACGCTCACTGCTATCGCGCAGGATGACGATGGGGTTTTGGCTAACGGCATCGACCGCAATCCCAGCCACATGCATCTCGATCATGAGCAATTGCCTCCAGCCGGTGATCTAGATCGTATCTACGGGTATCAAAGTTTGGCAACACACTATGAGCTCAGTTGGTGGTTTGGTGGAAGTGGCCTTGATCGGGGGCACCAGCGAGAGCCGCAGCTTGGCAGATGCCCTTAGCCGCCAAGGGATCCCTTGGGTGGCGACCGTCACCACCGAAGGGGCCAAAAGACTGTATCAGGATTTGCCTGGTCAGGTGGTGGTCACCCGATTTTCGCCGCAATCTTTGGAACAATTCCTGCAGGAGTGCCGGATCCGCGTGGTGGTGGATGCCTCTCATCCTTTTGCCCAGCAGATCTCGCAACTGGCCATCCGGGTAACAGCCCAACTGGGGATCCCCTACCTGCGCTACGAACGCCCTCCTGTGGAGCTGGCTCCCTGGGTACAGGTGGCACCGGATTGGCAGGGGGTGCTCACAGATGCAGTGTTGGCGGGGCGGCGGGTGCTGTTGACGGTGGGAGTGAAGGCACTGCCCCTGTTTGTGCCTTGGCAAGATCGCTGTCAACTGTGGGCGCGGGTGCTGCCGGAATCGGTTTCCCAGGCGGTGCAGGCAGGGATCCCTGCCGAGCGGGTGATTGGGATGCGCTTACCCCTCAGTTTGGAGCAGGAACTGCAGCTTTGGCAGCAGCTCAGCCCTCAGGTGGTGATCAGCAAAGCCTCTGGAGAAGCAGGCGGGCTGGGGATCAAGCAGGCAGTGGCCAAAACCCTGGGGATCCCTTTGTGGGTGATCCAGCGACCCCCCTTGGACCATCCCTGGTGCAGCCAGGACTTGACAGAGGTGGTGCAGGCATGTAGGCGATGCTTGGGTAGAGGGGAACCTTGAAGTTCCCAGCTCCAGCCCAGGGTCAAAACGGCTCCTCGGGGGGCAGGTTGGAGTCGCGGTCTTGACGGGATCCCAGCAGTTCCAGCCGATCCACAGCGATGATGGGCTTCTGGCGCTCTTCTCCGGTGGATTTGTCGGTCCAGCGATCGAACTTGAGGCTGCCCGTCACCCCAATGAGGCTGCCTTTGCGCACATACTCTCCCGCCACCTCGGCAGTGCGGCCCCACAGCTCTAGGTTGAACCAATCGGGCTTGTCTTCCCCCTTGCGAAATCGGTTCACGGCCAAGCTGAAGGTACACACCACTCTGCCCGACTCAAAGTAGCGCACCTCTGGATCCATGCCAGCCCGCCCCACCAAGGTCACCAGATTCAAGCTCATAGGCAGCTTCTCCAGACCGCTGAGAGATCTAGATTTCTTTAGTTATAGCGTTGGCAAGGGATCCCTGTCCTCTTTTTACTTGTTTTTGCCTGCAACCGTCGGCTTAGGCTCAGAGCCGATTCTTTAGGATATCTACAGATTCAACTGCGGGGATCCCGGTTGATCTGCGGGAAAAGCCTCTGCTGTGATGGACTTGATACTCGGAATCCGGATCCGCACTCTGTCGCAAAAGTTTACAATGACAGAAGCAGTGGAGCAAATGCCAGCCCGCCAGACACTCCCACCGGCCAACTACAGGGCTAGCAGAGCAGGTTCGTTGCTGTGAGAGGACGTATTCGGAAGCATTTCCCATGGAATTCATCTACACATATGCCTGGTTGATCCCCGTCTATCCTTTGGTGGCGGCCTTTCTACTCGGCTTAGGCATCCTGATGTTCAACACCTGGACAAGGGCTAACCGCTCCTTGGCTGCCTTTTTGAGCGTGTTCTCAACCGGGACGGCGATGGTTCATGCCTTTGCCCTTTTGGTCAGCCAGGTGCAGGGGCACGAAACTGTCCTCAGAACCATCACCTGGGCCCAGGCGGGATCCTTTTCGGTGGACATGGGCTTTGTCGTGGATCACCTGAGCGCCATGATGCTGGTGGTGGTGACCACGGTGGCCTTTCTGGTGCAGATCTACTCCGATGGCTACATGGCCCACGATCCCGGCTACGTGCGTTTCTACGCCTACCTGAGCTTGTTTAGCTCCTCAATGCTGGGCTTGGTGGTCAGTCCCAACCTGGTGCAGATCTATATCTTCTGGGAGCTCGTAGGGATGTGCTCCTACCTGCTCATCGGCTTTTGGTACGACCGGCAGGCGGCGGCAGAAGCAGCGCAAAAGGCGTTTGTGGTCAACCGGGTGGGGGATTTTGGCCTGCTGTTGGGCATTTTGGGCTTTTACTGGATTTCCGGTACCTTCGCGTTCAACGAGATCGGGCGCAATCTGCAGGAGATGCTGGCTGCTGGGGCGGTGAGCAGCAGCTTGATTGCTCTGTTTGCGGTGTTGGTGTTCTTGGGGCCGGTGGCCAAGTCAGCTCAGTTCCCGCTACATGTGTGGTTGCCAGATGCCATGGAAGGCCCCACACCCATTTCCGCTCTCATCCACGCGGCGACGATGGTGGCGGCTGGGGTATTCCTCTTGGCCCGCATGTTCCCGGTGCTGGAAGGGATCCCAGTGGTTATGGACATCATCGCCTGGACGGGGGCGGGCACGGCCTTTCTGGGAGCCAGCATTGCCATCACCCAAAATGACATCAAAAAGGGCTTGGCCTACTCCACCATTTCCCAACTGGGCTACATGGTCATGGCTATGGGATGCGGGGCCTATGGGGCGAGCCTGTTTCACCTAATGACCCACGCCTACTTTAAGGCGATGCTCTTTTTGTGCTCTGGCTCGGTTATCCACGGCATGGAAGCGGTGGTGGGCCATGACCCGGTTCTGGCCCAAGACATGCGCCTGATGGGGGGGCTGCGCAAATACATGCCGGTTACGGCCATCACGTTTTTAATCGGCACGTTGGCTATTTGTGGGATCCCGCCCTTCGCCGGCTTTTGGTCTAAGGACGAGATCTTGAGCGCTGTTTTTGAACGGAACCCGGCTTTGTGGGGGGTGGGCTTCCTCACTGCCGGGATCACCGCCTTCTACATGTTCCGCATCTATTTCCTCACCTTTGAAGGGGAGTTTCGCGGCACCAACCTGAGACTGCGGCAGGAGGTGGCTGTCAGCGCAGGTCGTCCTGTGCCGGCTTTTGCCTATGTTTTCGCCGGGAAACAACCGGCCTTTGGCCCCGGAGCCATGAACATTCAAGAAAAACCCCAGCCCAGCAGCCATCCTGAAGCTCAGGAAAACCTACACGATGGGCATGGCCACGCCTCAGAGCCCCATGAGTCCCCTTG
This sequence comes from Synechococcus sp. M44_DOE_062, assembly GCA_015295985.1. Lineage (GTDB taxonomy): Bacteria > Cyanobacteriota > Cyanobacteriia > Thermostichales > Thermostichaceae > Thermostichus. Next base: position 12,733 of record DVDX01000078.1, read on the forward strand.
GTCGATGACCTTCCCGCTGTTGGCTCTGGCCATCCCTTCTGTGCTGATTGGCCTGGTGGGCACCCCTTTTGCCAACTTCTTTGAAGCTTTCATCCACCCGCCGGCTGAGTCTGTAGCAGAGGCAGGCTCGATTTTGCCGCTGGTGGCAGCAGAGTGGCAGGAGGTGCTGGCGGGCCATTTCGATTGGGCAGAGTTTCTGATCATGGCGGGTAGCTCCGTGGGCATTGGGCTGGTCGGCATCACCTTGGCCAGCTTGATCTACTGGCAAAAGCGCATTGACCTGGGCACCTTCCCCCAAAGCCTGCAGCCGCTCTACTACTTCTCCCTCAACAAGTGGTACATTGACGACCTCTATGAGCGAGTCTTTGTGCAGGGCACCCGCTTTGTGGCACGGGAGGCGCTGGAGGTGGACAGCCGCATCGTGGATGGTGTGGTCAACCTGACGGGCTTGGTGACCATGGTGAGCGGCGAGGCGATGAAATACCTGGAGAGCGGCAAGGCCCAGTTTTACGCTTTGATTATCTTTGCGGCGGTGGTGGTGATGGTGGTGGCGTCGGGGGCGGGATTCTAGCCTGAGGGCAAGGCTGCCCCCTCGGTCAAGGGATCCCTCAGCCCACAACTAGCTGCTATGCTACGGAGCAAGTTGAGCGGATCCCTTGTTGCAGTGGCCCTGCGTCGTCTTAAGTCGATTTCCCATCCCCTGTTGGTGGAAAGGCAAGGTCAAAGGGAGCGTGTCTTTGCCCTAAAAAATCAGATTGAAGCGATCCTCTATTTGAAGGGGCAGCCTCTGGAGCTATCGGCCCTGGCTCAGTTGGCCCATTGCAGTCGCGACGAAGCCTACGATGCCCTGCTGGAATTAATGGAAGACTACGCCCACCGCGATTCTGCCCTGGAAGTCTTACAGGTAGGGGAGGGGTTTGCCCTGCAGTTGCGGGAGCCGTTTTTGGAGCTGGCCAACCAGCTTTTACCTCCTGAAATTGGGGTGGGCGCCACCCGTACCCTGGCTACGATCATTCTACGTGGCCCCCTCTCGCAGGCCGATTTGGTGGCGTTGCGCGGTCAAGGTGCTTATCAGCACGTGGCAGAGTTGGTAGAAAAAGGCTTTGTTACGCGCTATCGCAAAGAAGGTTGCCGTTCCCCTTGGTTGCGTGTAACAGATAAGTTTCATCGTTACTTCACAGTAGATGAGCTGGCCAAAAAAGCAGCAGAGGCAGCTTTCTTCCCCGAACAATAAGTGTCCTGCCCACGTCCGAAACGAGAGATCCCAAGCCCGCCAGGGCAACTACTCTCAATACTTCTCTTCAGAAAAGAGGGGCTCAACACCGGTGGGATCTTTCACTACGGACTTTATGTTTTGTTGCGGAAATAGCCATCCTCATTTGGTAGCGTCCCAGTTTGAATCGAAATAACTATGAAAAAGATCCCCTTATGGGGATCCAGACCAGAAGGATCCTAGCTTCACCCGATGAAGGGATCCCTTCTCAAGCACCTGTTGAAGTTGGTGTTGGGGCTTTCACTTGTTGGGCTGAGGGGTGACCCGCAAATAAGGCTTAATTTCCTGGTAGCCTTTCGGGAATTTTTCTTTCAGCAATTCCGGATCTTTCAGCGAAGGTGGGATGATAACATCGTCGCCGTCTTTCCAGTCGGCAGGAGTGACGACATTATACTTATCCGTCAACTGTAGGGCATCGATCACCCGCAGGAGCTCGTCGAAGTTGCGGCCTGTGCTGGCCGGGTAGGTAAGAATGAGGCGTATCTTCTTGTTGGGATCGATGATGAACACCGAGCGCACCGTCAGGGGCAGCCCTTCTTGGTTGATGTTGGTTTGATCCAACATGTCGTAGAGCTGAGAAACCTTGCGGTCTGCATCCGCCAAAATGGGATAGTTCAAGGTGGTGTTCTGGGTTTCCTCAATGTCTTTTACCCAGCCCACGTGGGACTCCACATCGTCCACACTGAGGGCGATGACCTTCACGCCCCGCTTCTCAAATTCGGGCATCAGCTTCGCAACAGTGCCCAACTCCGTGGTGCAGACCGGCGTGTAGTCGGCAGGGTGAGAGAATAGCACCACCCAGCTATCCCCAGCCCAAGAGTAGAAGTCAATTTCGCCGTGGGTTGACTTTTGCGTAAAATTGGGAGCAGTATCGCCAAGTCGGAGAGACATACGCTCTTGATCCTCCGTAAAAGGGTTCAATCCGGTGAGACGGGGATCCGAATCCTTCGATCCGATCCCTCTTGATCTTGCCACATAAACCCCGATTTTCCGAGCGGATTACAGTTGATTTTAAGATTGTCCTCACCTAAGCCGCTACCGAGGGAAGGCGACATGGGGATCCACCAGCTCAGTTACAAATTGGTGCAGGATGGGGACATAGCGCTCTCCGGCCACTTCCAGCAAATTGTTGTGATCGGCTCCCTCGATGGGCAGCAAGCGTTTGGGATCCCGCGCTGCTTGGTAAAGAGTTTCAGCGTGCCAAAAGGGGATCAGACGGTCGTGGGTGCCATGCAAAATCAGTAGCGGGCAATCGATCTTGGCAATGCGGCTGAGGTTATCGAAGCGATCGAAAGGCAGCAGCGGGATGCGCGTTAGGACGCGGAAGGCTGTGACGAAGGTGGACTCCAGGATCAAGCCCCCCACCGGCTTCTGGGTTGCCAAATAAACCGATGGCCCACCCCCTACCGAGCGCCCGTAAGCCAAAATCTGCTTCGGCGGGATCCCTTGGTTAACCAAGTGAGTGTAGGCGGCCTCGATATCTTTGTAAGCGCCAGCCTCGGAAGGGATCCCTTCACTGGTGCCGTAGCCGCGGTAGTCGTAGGCCAAGACGCCAAACCCAGCCTGCTGTAGACCCACCAGGCGGGGCAAAATATCCCCCAAGTCTTCGGCGTTGCCATGGCTATAAAGGAGGGTGTAAGCAGCAGCCGGATTGGGCAGATATACCGCTGAAATCTGCAGCCCATCAGAGGTCGTGAGCTTGAGAATGGCGTCCCCATCTCGATAGCTGGCGGGGTGAGGCAGAAAGATCATTCGCTCCGATTGAAACCAGCCCAGCCAGAGCAGGTAGCCGTACACCACCAGCCCGACAAGCGGCAAAGATCGCCCCACGCGCAGCCATGAGAAGGATCCCCAAACTAGAAATTGCAAGAGGTCTCGGTTTGACATTGACAAGAAGGCATCGACAAATACGGTCATTTCAATTCAAGCTAGGATACTGCGCCTACACTTAAACCATTGAACGCAAGGGAACAAAGGCTTTTCAAGGACTCCGTCCCGCTGGCGCGGTCGCGGCAGCGTTGCGTAGCAACACAATAGCCCAAGCATCTCACCCTAACCTGAAACGACTCTAAGTTAGGGTCACCTCAATTTGGGGTACTTCCCTAAAGTTCTGCGCTGCTTACCGACCACTCTCAACTTCTTTCCCACAAGGGGAGAGGGCCTTCAGGGCTCCGCTTGAGAGAAAAAGCATTTCCAGGTGCAGACCCCAATCCAGTTGACAAGGGTGTGGGCGACAATGGTGACCAGCAGGTTTCCCGACAGCCACAAGCCGATCCCCATGAGGATGCCGACCCCACTGGCCCAGACAGCATAGGGCCAGCCTTGCCATCCCAACCAATGCAAGACGCCAAACAAGAGGCCACTCAGGAGGATCCCGCCCGTCCACCCTAAGGGGCTGGCTACCAGCAGGGACATCAACACACCGCGAAACAGCCATTCCTCGCTCCAGCCCGGCAGCAGGCCCACCCAAAGGACATCTCCCCACCGCAAGGGATCCGCCACCCAGTGTAAGTAGGCGGTGGCTGCCCGACGATAGGCTGGCCAGAGCCGGTAAACCCCTCCGCTGAGCAGAGCCACCCCCAGCCCCAGCCCCGTCCCCCACACCAAGGCCAGGGGATCCCAGCGAAACGGCACAGGAAAGGAGGAGCCCAGCCCAATCCAGAGACCCACAATGAGAGCCGAGAACAGGGTGGTGATGCCCATCCCGTTTAAGATCTGTTCGCGTGTGCAGGGCTGAATTTGGGAAGTCATGGAGGGGGATCCCTGTGCTTTAACCCTATTTTTATTAGGGTAGAGCGGATCTCCAGAAGAACCGCTACCGGAATCCGCACTGGCAGAGAGCTACGGAGGCAGCGATTTCTCTAGGCAACCCTATCAATCCCACCTCAGGTGCTGTCTCAGTAACTGGCTGTGCTGAGCCGACTGCTCCACCCAAACAGCCACTTGATCAGGGCTGAGAGCCAGACCCTCTGAGTAGCAGGCTAGCCAAGCCTGGTGCAGGGCTTCAGGATCGGTGGGTATCTCCTGCACATCCCAGCCGGGCATGCCCAATTCCCGAAGCAGTGTTTTCACTTTGGGATCGTAGCTGAGACCAAAACAGGCGCAGCCCTCTGCCGCCGCCATCACCAATCCGTGGTAGCGCATGGTAATCGTCAGCCTGACACCCCGGAAGACTCCTTTCAATAGACAGGGATCCCGAATTTCCAGCACTTGGCTGTGGTGGGGCAGGCGCTGCTGAAGCTGCTGAGCCAAGCGGTAGTCTGGCCCAAGGTCAGGGGATCCGGAAGGAGCTAGCTGGAAGGGCACAAAGAGAAGATACGCCCCCGTGGAAGCCTGGAGACGCTGTAAACCCTGGCTCAAAGCTTCTAGGCAAGCTCCGGTCAGTTGTGGATGCGGACGCAAGACCACAGCAATACGGGGCTGAGGCCACGTTTCCCATTCCGGCGAGGTTTTGGACGGCAAGCCCCAGACGGGATCCGGAGCCACCTGGTGAGGGATCCCCCACTCTTGCAGCCATTGGGAAGCAACTCCATCTCGCACACTGATGGCCGTGCAACCTGCCAACGAGCGACGGGCCAGTGCACGAATCCACCCCCGCTGCAGCGGCCCGATCCCTTGGGCCCAGGCAAGGGTTTTCAGTCCCCACCGCTGGGCTAGGCCCATCACCCCCAGGTAGTAGAGAGGGCTGCGCCAACTGGTGCGATCCTGCAGCAAGCCACCCCCACCCCAGATGAAAGCCTGGGCCTCTTGGAGACAGCGCCGTAAAGCCAAGCCGTTGAAGCGCGGATAGGCCAGCACCCCATAGGTGGCAGCCGTTTCGGCAGGGCAGCGGGAGAGCACCACCGGCTGTACAGGGTTGGGCAACCGCTCGAGCTGCTGAAGGAGAGCCAGCAACAACGCCTCATCGCCGGCATTGCCGTAGCCGTAGTAGCCACAGATCAAAACCTGTGGCCGTTTCCTCAGACACTGAACCACAGCCAATACCTATCTCTCGTGTGACGGGGATCCCACTCACCCGCGGAGCTCCTGTGAAGTTGGAAAAAGCCGCGACAGCAAACCCTAGTTGGAGGATGACTCCCTGAGCCACTGGATCAAATCGGCCAGGGTTTGGAAGTCCAACAGCGCTTCCGCCAAAGCCTCCAGTTGCTCGGTAGGTAAGAGGCGGATGGTTTCAGACAGGTCTTCCGGCAAAGATCCCAGCTTGCGCCGCAGTTGACTCAGAGTCAGTCGAGCTGCTTCTTACTGCAGACCTTGTTGCAGACC
>DVDX01000025.1 GCA_015295985.1 Synechococcus sp. M44_DOE_062
GCGGGCTTTTCCACCCCGTACTGAAGTACGGGGCTACCAAGCTATCCGAATGTGTCAGCAGTGTGGAGTGCTATTGGGTTCCAAAAGTGGACAGAGCCCGTTCGCGCTACTCAGACGGAGTCCTCTCAGGGGTACTCCGCTTCGCCTCTAACCTGATCCTGCCGAGCCTGTTCCCGTTCTCGGTTGAGGCGAGCCACCTGGGCTTCCAGATCTTGAATACGGTGCAGCAACTGCTCGATGGCTCGTCCCACCGGGTCAGGCATGAGATGGTGATCCAGGTCAATACCATGGGCGGGGATGCGGCGCTGATGGGGGGGGATGACTGCACGGCCTGGGATCCCAACCACCGTCATGCCGGGAGCCACATCCTGAATCACGACCGCGTTAGCCCCAATCCGCGCTTTTTCCCCAATGCGAACCGGCCCCAGAATCTTTGCCCCCGTGCCGACAATCACCCCATTTTCCAGGGTGGGATGACGTTTGCCCTTGCTCCAAGAGGTACCCCCCAAGGTAACCCCGTGGTAGAGGGTAACATCGTCGCCAATTTCCGCCGTCTCGCCAATCACCACCCCACAGCCGTGGTCGATGAAAAAGCGCCGTCCAATCTTGGCTGCCGGGTGGATTTCAATTAACGTGAAAGAACGAGCCAAGAAGCTGAGCAGCCGTGCCAGGAAAAACCAGCGCCGTTTCCACAGGCAGTGGGCGATGCGGTGCAAAAACAGAGCATGTACGCCGGGATAAGTGAAAATCACCTCCCAGCGATTCCGCGCTGCCGGATCCCGCTCGAAGACACAATCAACATCCTCCCAAAATTGCTGCCAGAACCGCAGTTTTGGCTCCGGCCTGCCAGGAGGGAGAGAGTCCCCCTCCCCCGTTTTGGTGCTTTCTGCCGCCGACTGCTGGGCCTCCGTCAGCATGAATGGTCTCCGTTCAGGAACCTCCACTTTCCTTCTAGCACTTTTTGCCGGCAGCCAGGAGGGATCCTCAGGTCGCGTCAAGGGAACTCCTTGTGTAACCCTCTACCAGATTGAGCTCAAGCACATTGCCTTCTGCTCTAGCCTTTACCCAACTGCTGAGCCACCAGTTGCCCAATGGCTTGGGCAGCTCCCGGCTTTCCCCCCAGCCGCTGCAACTCTGCCTGCATTTGCTGACGGCGTTGGGGATCTTCCAACAGAACTCGCATTTGTTCGGCCACGGCCACCGGGCGCAAGCGGCCCCGCAACTCCGGCACCACCTCCCGTCCTGCCCAGATGTTCGGCCAAGCCAAGTGGCCCAGCCAACGCAGAGCAATCCAATTGACGGCGCGGGCCAGCCAAGTGCCCAGTCCAGGGAGGCGGGTCAACAGGCCGAGGATCCCATCCCAGGCGCGCATTGCCTCCAGCTTGTTGGTGGGGATCACCACGACCATCGGCACCCCCAAATAGGCCAGCTCGGCAGTATTGGCGCCAATAGTGGTCAGACAGAGGTCGCAGTTGGCCAGCACAGAGTAGGCGGGGAAGCTCGTCCACAACTGTACAGTGCTGCCAAAGGGGGTGACGAACTGGGAGCCCAGATTGGTCTGCTCTAGGAGAGCTGAGGTGCCATAGATCAAAGCCATATCGGGATTGAGCTTGGGATGGGCATACGCTGCCAACGACTGGGGAGTTTGTCCTGGGGCCACCGGGATCACAAAGCGGACATTCGGCAGCATCTGCCGCAGCTCATCGGCCACGGCCAGCACCAGCGGCACCCCCAAGGAGAGCTTGGCCGGTTTGGATCCGGGGAGCAGTCCCACCTGATAGTGGGTGCGGTTTCCATCGCTCAGACGCTGCCAGCCGCGCGGTAGCCATTCTTCATCGGTGAAGCGGTTCCCCACCCTTTCCGGCGCAGTTCTGACAGGCTCCACTTCACCGTTCGCGACAGCAGGACGGGGTTCTTCTGAACCGGGAGATGCATCTTCTTGGAGCGGGCCAAAAACTGGGGTTGGGGAGGAAAAGCCTGCCGTGGGTTTGGAGGCAGCGGCAAGGGGCTCTGGGGATCTGCTGCCAAGCCAGCCGGAAAGGGGCACCCCCGGCAAATAGACAGCGCTGGCCACACCATCCGCCATTAAGTCCCCGACAACGTGCATTTTGTGGGCCCAAGGGTGACCCAGCAGCCGCCCGCCATCGTAGCGGCGTTTGATGGCCTCGGTTCGCAGGGCGAAAGCATGTACCCAAGGCTGCCAACGAGGCTGATGCTCAGCATAGACCACCAGCCGATAGCGCAAGCGGCGAGCAATCCAGACGGCAAAAAACTGATCCCCCCCCAGAAACAGCACCACCCCTCGCTTGGCCCAATCCCAGGCTTCTTCGGTTTGGCCAGTCAGCAAAAAAGCCAGAAAAAAATCGGGATCCTGCACCCGATCCACATCGATGAACGCTTGGGCTATCTTCATCTCCTGCCCGGAAGCATGAGGGCAGGGGGAAAGGACTAGAGAAAGGCGCGCCTGAGGCAGTTGCTGGCGCAATTCCATCACCACCGGACGCACCCAGGTGGTCAGCTCTCCAGGGCCGTTTGAGAGGATAAGAATGTCATAGGGAGGCTCACCGCCGCTTAGTGGGGCCATCGGAGGCTAGGATTCTTTAATTTCCTTTAATTATCGACTAATTATCGACCCATTCTACCGTCTGCCTTTGGTTCTGGGCTGACCCCTGCTAGTCGGGATCCCTTCCCAAAGACGCAGCTCTGACACAGGTCGAGGGGCAAGGCCCCCTCTAGAGAAACCTCTGGCCCTGCCAAGGGATCCTTTAGGCCAGCAGGGATCCGCCGATCATCCCCGCCAGCAGAATAAATCCCTGCACCACGTTTTGGCCGAAGATGGCCAGGTACAGGGTGGGAGAGGCATTTCTTTGGTGAAGCTGCCAGGTTTGCCGGCCCCAGAGGACGCTGGCGATGGCCCAACTGACAAAATAAACCCCATGGAGCTGCAGGCTAATCCCCACCCCCAACAGCGCGATGGCAGTGCCCAAAAAAAACAGCCCCACCGCCGTCGGCGTCCGCTGCCCGAAAAAACGGGCACTGGAATGGATCCCGGCCCGCTCATCATCTTCTCGATCCGAAAGGGCATAGACAGTATCAAATCCCAGGGTCCACAACACCGTGGCTAGCCACAGCCAGCCCAGCCCCTCTTCCCACAGGGGGGTGTTGGCATCTTGGCCGCTCACCGCCGTCCAACTGATGAGCACGGCAAATCCCCAGGCCAGAGCCAGCACCAACTGCGGCACCGGAAACACCCGCTTGGCCCCCGGATAGAGCAGAATCACCGGCACCGCCGCCACACAGAGGGCAAAGCTGACCGGGTTGAGAAAAAGCGCCAGCCCTGCCGCACAGGCCAAACTCACCAGCGCCATCAGGATCCCAACGCCAACGGTCAACTCCCGGCTGGCCAATGGGCGATGGCGGGTGCGCTCCACCAAGGGATCTAAGTCCCGATCCCAAAGATCGTTGATGACACAGCCCGCTCCGCTGGCGGCCAAACTGCCCAGAATCAGGATCCCGACCAACGGCCAAGGGGGCGTTCCCCGTCCGGCCAAAAAAGCTCCCCACAGTGCCGGGATCATCAAAATCAGTCGCCCTGCTGGCTTGTGCCAGCGCAACAGCCGCAGAATGGCTCCGCCAGTGGCCCAGAGTGCAGAAGGGGAAGCAGACATAACCGGTTTCCGGCCAATCGCGACAGCGGGACGGAGTCCTTAAAGCGTGAGTTGCCGTTCGCGGGAGGGGTGCAGAGCACCATGAGGCGTGGGTAGGGGCAGCTCCATATTAGAGATCCTAAATCATCCTGAATTGCAGGTTTTTGGAATCCTTGCGGTTCCGTTCGCCGTCTCAAGACCCTGTGCAAGTCAGTCCGCCCCTGTTCTCTTTATTGGCCTGCCCTGGAAGTTTGATATCCTATCGGGGGGCTGCTGTTGACGGTGGCGGCACTTGCCCTTCTCACCCTGTGAGGCTGTTATCGCTACGTGACGCTTCCGCGTTCGTGACGGCGGTGCGGAGCACTTACGTGCAGGCGCAACGGAGTTCTGTATGGAAGCAACCCTCTCCATGACCGGTCAACTTCCTCAAGCCAAGGAAGCTGCTTCCCATCTGGAGACCCTGCTGGTGGTGGATGACGAGGATGCCATTCGGGAAACGGTTGCCCTGGCTTTAGAAGAACAGGGATATCAAGTTTTACAGGCCGCCGATGGTCGGCAAGCCCTTGAGGTGGTACATACGGCTGAGCGGCTGGATTTGATGATCTTGGATTTGATGTTGCCCAGCTTGAACGGTTTGGATCTGTGCAGGCTGCTGCGCAGGGAGGGCAACACGATTCCCATCTTGATGTTGACGGCCAAAAGTAGCGAAACCGACCGCGTGGTGGGCTTAGAGCTGGGGGCTGATGATTATCTGACCAAGCCCTTCGGTATGCGGGAGCTGATCGCCCGCTGTCGTTCGGTGTTGCGTCGGCAACAACTGGCCCAAGCCAGCGATGTCACGGTGCTCCGCTACGGGGATCTGTGCATGTTTACTCAGGAGTGCCGCGTATTGGTGCGGGGCGTTGAGGTGAGTTTTTCCCCCAAGGAATTTCGCCTGTTGGAGCTGTTTATGTCTAACCCCCGCCGCGTTTGGACGCGGGAGCAGCTTCTGGAGCGCGTCTGGGGATCCGACTTCATGGGCGACAGCAAGACCGTTGATGTGCATATCCGCTGGCTGCGGGAAAAATTGGAGCTGGATCCCAGTAACCCGGAGTATTTGGTGACGGTGCGCGGCTTCGGCTATCGCTTTGGCTAGTCTTCTTGCTGGCCACGCCACCGGTGGGCAAAAGAGAGCGCCTCAGCACGGGTTTGAATCTGCCCCCAAGCCTGCGCTTCTTGAAGGGCTTGCAGCAACTGACCCACCCAGGGGCCGGGCTTGGCTCCCAAGCTGTGCAGCAGATCGTGGCCATCCAGCAGGGGCACCAGATGGGCCAGGGGATCCTGGGGATCTTCATAGCGTTGCAGCCAAGACTCTAGCTTTTGAGGGTCGCTACCCGTAGCCACTGCCAACAGCGCCAAGCCGCCAAACAGGGATTCCGCCTGTTGATAAAGCCGCCACTGTTGCGCAGGGGTGGGGGAGTCCGTCAGGAGAAGCTGAAACTGAGGTAGAAGATGGTGCAGCTTTTGGATGGCCCGCATTTCTGCCCGGCTGAAGCGCAGCCGTTCCAGCTCGGTTTCCACCCCTTCTGCCGTTCGCGCGACTCGGACGGAGTCCTTGGTACCTGCCGGATCCCACAACAGGGCCGCCAGCACCACCGCCAACAGCCTGCCGCGCCGTTCCCGTGAGGACACCAAAGGTTGGGCCAGCTCTGCCAGCGTGCGGGGATACCGCGGTTGCCAGCGTTCGGCCCACTCCCACATCGCCTGAGCTTGAGGGAAGCCCGGACTTTCCGGTTTCAGGCGGGGCAGCCAAGCCTGCAGCAACCCCGCCGCCACCGCCGCTTGTAGGTGAGCCAGCCCGGGGATCCCTGCCTCCAACAGGGCCACTACCTCTGCCCGCACCCGTTCTGCCGCCACATTGGCCAGAAGGGGAGCTCGCTCTCGGATTGCCTCTTGCGTAGCCGGATCCAGCGCAAACCCCAGTTGAGCCGCCTGTCGATAACCCCGCAGCAGCCGCACCGGATCGGCACTAAGGTTGTCGGGGTGTACCATGCGCATCCGGCCCTGGCGGATATCGGCTTGTCCGCCCGTGGGATCCAGCAGTTGCTCCCTTTGCAGATCCAAGGCTAGGGCGTTGCAGGTGAAGTCCCGCTGCCTCAGATCCGCCTCAGGGGTGGATCCCGCCTGCAGACCCACGTCCACGGTTAACTTCGCCAACACCATGCGAGCAATCTGCCGTTCAGGATCCAATACCACAAAGCCCGCCCCCAGCCGCCGCGCCACTCCCGCCGCCCAGCCCACGGGATCCACAGCGCACATCAGATCCAAATCCACCGGTGCTGAGGACTCCATCCCGTTGTCACGGACAGGATCCCCAGCAGCACAGCTCCGCAGCCAAGCCAGGTAAGCATCTCGCAGGGATCCCCCTACCCAATAGCTTTCCTGCGGCAGCCAGTCGCGGGGGAAAGGCAGCCGTTGGTAGAAATAGGTCAGCAGCCACTTCGTCAGCAAGGCTTCCCTCAGGCTTAGGGTCATTCCCAATCAAGACTTCCTGTTCGCGTCAGCAGTGCGGAGCAACGAGAGGAGTGAGAAGTGAGGATACGCTCTCTTTGCTCTCTTCTCTTTTCTCTCTTGAGGTCTCTCTTGAGGGGGGATTGCTTATGGATGTGCAGGCAGCGCCCTCGTCTGGTCGCGTCAGCGTTCATAAAATGCCCGGAGTTTTTCCCTACCGCTCCAGCAGCAAGCCGCCCACAGCAGCAGGAACAAAGGCAGGAGCTGCCAAGCCTGGAGTGAACAGATGAGGCCGCACCAGCGCCGCCAAGCCGGCAATGAACAGAGGGTCGGTATTTAAGGCGGGCACACGGCGAAAATCGGCAATCCCAGCTCGATGGGCCAGTTCCCGATACTCGATGTCGATCTCCTGCAGGGTCTCGATGTGCTCCGACACAAAGCTAATCGGCACCACCAGCAACTGCTTCACGCCTCGGGATCCCAACTCCGGGATGACCCGTTCGGTATAGGGCTGAAGCCACCGCACCGAACCCACCCGGCTTTGATAGGAGAGGGTGTGGTCATTGGGGCGTCCCACCTGCTGCCAGATCAGCCGCACGCAGGCTTCCATTTCCTGTTGGTAGGGATCCCCGGCCTGGGTGACATAGCTTTCGGGAATGCCATGGGCGCTGAACAGCACATGCACCCCTTCCGGAGAGGACTCCGTCCCGCTGTCGCGACCGGCAAACCCATCCAACTGTTCCCGAATTGCTCTGGCCATTGCCTGCACGTACTGCGGCTGATCGTACCAGGAGTAGATCTGGCAGCGCTCAATGCGGGCCAACTCCGGATCCTCAGCCCAGAGCCGATCCAAAAGCTTAAAGCTGGATCCCGTCGTGCTGATGGAATACTGCGGGTAAAGCGGCAGCACGACCAAGCGGGAGATCCCATCCGACTTGATCTGCTGCACCACCGACTCGATCAGCGGATGCCAGTAGCGCATGGCCACATACACCGGCACATCGTAGCCCTCGGCCACCAGGTGGGCCTGCAGTTCTCGCGCTTGCTCAGCAGTAATGCGCCGCAAGGGGGATCCCCCCCCAATGGCCGCGTAGTTGCGACGGGATTTTTCGGCCCGCAGCGTGGAGATGGCCCAGGCAAAGACCCGCTGCAAGAAGGGAAATGGCAGGCGGATCAGCTCAGGATCGGCAAACAGATTGTAAAGAAAGGGCTGTACATCGGCCTGGGTCTCTGGTCCCCCCAAGTTCAGCAGGAGCACGCCGCTTTTGGACATAACAAAGCTCACTCGCGTTGGCGGTGCGGAGCACCATGTTCTTCTTTATCCACTGTAGGGGCTCTTGCCCCCCAGCGGGAAAGTGACCTTAAGTTTTTTTGCAGTCTTTCTCAGCTTTCCCCTAACCTCAGGAGAAACCACCCGCACCCAAGCCCCCAAGTCCAACCTGAGGACTCCGTCCTGCCATTGCAAACAGAGTCCAAAAAGGGATCCCCAGCATCCACATCCTGATTCCTGCGCAGGGTGCAGAGCGCTGTTAGAACTCGTGACCGCGGTAAACCCGCTGCAGGGCCGGAGTGACCGGATAGCGATCAATGTCTGCCAGGCTCAACTTCAAGCGCAGTGTATCAAGGAGTTTCCAGTAGGGGGGCACAAAAGCTTTTTCGGTGATGGGTTGGAGGGCAGGAGAGGGATCCCCAGAGCGGGCAACTGTCTCCATGGGGCAGCCGCGGTAGCGGAGCGAACGGAATCCAAGGCGAACCGAGCGCAGCTCTCGGCTAGGATCCACCGTCAAGCCGCGAAACTGGATCGCCCCCGGACGAGAGGCTTCCCGATAGCGCAGATAGCCGGCCCACACCTGGGCAATCCACTCTGGCAAAGCTTCGGGCCGAATGTGATAGCGCTCCGGCAACAGACGGTCGTTGAGAAAACCAATGAGCCCAGACCAAATTTGCCAGAGAAAAGCTCCGACGACGCGAGCAGCGGGAGACGATGAAATCTTCATGGTGGAAGCTGAAAAATGTAGAGAACCTAGAAAACCGGTGATGCAGCCAGGATTTGCCGTTGATTATACCAGCCTGGATTCATCGGAGCGCTCACTCTGAACGTTTTGGCCTCGAGTTTTTCTGCTCACTGGAAAACAGAAGCCAGCTTGCGGCCAAGCGCGTTGAGCCACCCAAATCCATCGACTACAATAGGCCCAAGGCTTGGGTGTTGCTTTCCTTTTCCGAATCGGTAGCTTGCAGGGATCCCGAAAGCACACCGACAAGCAGACTTTGCTTAAATCACCACTGCTCAATAACCATTGCACCTATGGGGATGACAGATTATGACCTGGCGCGGTGACATCACTCCCATCAATCGGCTGTGGGGATCCCTTCCCTACCTTTTGCCTTTGGTATCGGCTCTGCCCTTGGGCTTTTTGCCCTCTGGGTTGTTTCAATCTCTGCCAGGGCTGATCCCCATTTTTGCGCCTTTATTTCGTCTGGTGCCCCTGGCCACGGGTTGGCTGGGAATGGGGGTGTTTTTGGCTCTGCTGTTCCTGGTGATCCGCAACACTCGCGTAGCCCATTTTGTTCGCTTCAACACCATCCAGGCGCTGTTGCTCAACATTGCCTTGTTCTTGGTGCAGGTGCTGATGCAGGTGTTCGGTATGCTTTTCGGCAACCTTGGTCTGGCGGCGATGGTTAGTATTTTGGCCACCACGGCCCTTTTAGGGGTGATTGCCATCACCGTTTACGCCTGGGTGCAAAACGTTCGCGGCCACTACGCCGAGGTGCCAGTGCTCTCCGATGCTGCCTATGCCTGGATTCGTTACTAGTTGTCAAGTCCCTGCGGGTCTGGTTGCTGAGTTGCGGACCTCATCGGAGCCTGAGCCAACTCTTCAGCTCTCAAGGATTGCGGGAGGCCAGGGTGCCATCGGATTCGAGTTCTAGTCGCGTTCTTGGGACGGAGTCCTTTGTTGGGCAAGCCCTCACCCACCTGGACGCCTCTGGCCGAGCACAGATGGTGGAGGTGGGACATAAGCCCATGGTTGCCCGTTTGGCCACTGCCCAAGGGCAGGTACGCATGTCAGAAACGACTTTGCAGGCCATCTTGGCCGGTCAAGGGCCCAAAGGGAATGTGGTGGAAACAGCCCGGCTGGCTGGGATCATGGCTGCCAAGCGCACCGCCGATCTGATCCCGCTGTGTCATCCTCTCCCCTTGAGCAGCGTCACTGTGGATCTGGATCCGGATCCCCATCTGCCCGGCTTTCTGATCACCGCTACAGTAAAAACCAACGCCCAAACAGGGGTGGAGATGGAGGCTCTGACGGCTGTTTCCGTGGCCGCCCTCACCCTGTACGACATGGCCAAGGCCCTGGAAAAGACGATGGTGATCGAAAACATCCGGCTGTTGCGCAAGTATGGGGGGAAGTCTGGGCCCTTCGAGGCAGAGGATCGGGACAAGGCCGAGGAATGCTGAAAGCGTTGCGCCAACTGGAGGGGGGTGTTGGGATAGGGTTGCTGGTGGGAGTCCTGGTGCTGCTCTGGCCCATGCTGCACCAGGACTATCCCATGACTCATTCCACCCACTTCAACCTCAGTTGGGCCTTTCAGTACCAGCGCCAGTTTTTCAGTGGGCAGTTTTACCCCCGTTGGTTGGAGTATTCCAACTTCGGCTACGGCAATCCCACCTTTGCCTTTTACCCCCCTTTGTGCATGGTGGCCCCTTTGCCATTTCGCCTGCTGGGGCTGGACATGCCCACCTCTTTGGTGGCCAGCATGGGCTTAGCGATGGCGGTCTTCGGGACAGGGCTGTATGCCCTTCTCCGGCAGCTCATCCCCTGGGCTCTGGCCCTGGTTTTGGCTCTGGCGAGTATGGCCGGCCCCTACTGGCTGGTGGATATCTACCAACGGGGGGCAATTGGGGAAGTGTGGGCTATTGCCGTCTCCCCCTGGATTTTCTGGGCCTCGGTTCAGGTGATCTGCTGGCCCCAGTCCCTTTGGCCGATTGTCGCTTTAGCCATCAGCTACGGCCTGTTGGTGCTGTCTCATCTGCCAACTCTGCTGCTGTTTACGCTGGTTTGGCTGCCCCTACCCTGGGTGCTAGGGCGAAAAGAGGCTTTTGAGCAGAGATGGGGGCGCTGCTACCTGGGGTTTGGGCTGGGGTTGGGATGGGCGGCGTTTTATCTGCTGCCCGCCTTTTGGGATCAGCGCCTCATCCAGGTGGACTTCGTCAATTTTGTCGAAGAGTACATGCCCCAACATCGTTTGATGGTGAGTGGGCTAACCCGGCTCCAGCCACAACTGACGCAGCACTGGTTTGAGAGCGGCCTGGTGGGGTACTGGATCTGGATGGTGGCCGTTGTCTTGGGTGCTGGGATCCTGGTTTTCTGGGAATGGCTGGCCCGCAGGACGGGGAGGATGACCCCGATCTATTCCGTTCGTGCTAGCGGAGGGGAGTCTTCTGATGTCTTGGGATCCCGTGCTCTGGACAAAGCAATCCTGCTCTACAGCTTGGGAGCCAGCTTGGTGGCGCTGCTAATGATGACGGATCTGCTGGGTTGGCTCTACGAGTGGGTTTTGCCCCTGCGCCGCATCCAGTTTTCTTGGCGCTGGATGGGGATTACAGCGGTGACGCTGCCCTGGCTTTTGGGATCCCTGGTCGCCTGGGGGTGGGAGCAAAAGCGCTTGCGACTCTTCTTGATGGTGGGGATAGGTCTGGCGATGGGGATACAAAGCTGGCAGGGCTGGCAGGTCTTGTCCAGAGCCTGGTTTGACTCGCAGACCATCCAGACCTTTCAAGAGCTGTCTGCGGCCAAGCAATTTCCCAACGAGCCCCAGGAGCGACCGGGCATTGCTTTTCTCCACATGCACTGGCACTTTCCCGATGGGTTGGCGCTGGTGGACGCTCTAGAATACCGGCCTCGTCAGGCAACGCTGCCCATGCCACCCCCAGAAGTGGATCCGCTGCTGCAGTGGCAAGGCGAGCTAGCGGATTCTGGACGAGAACAAAGCAATCCAGAGCCACTGTTAGAAGTGGAGCAGTGGCGCTACGGGTATCGTCGTTTTCGGGCCGTTAACCCCACCGATCAGGATCAATGGGTAGTCCTGCGCACTTTTTACTACCCTGCTTGGTGGGTACAGGTGGATGGGCACTTCACGTCTGCTGAGTCCAACGGAGTGGGGCTGTTGCAGGTGCGGATCCCGCCAGGGGATCATCGTGTGCAGGTGCGCTATCTGGGCACTTCAGCCGACTGGATGGGAGGGATCCTGACTGGCATAACGGGGGTGCTGCTGGTGAAGGTGCGGCGGCTGCTTCGCCTGTTGGGTTTAAACGGAGCGCGGAGACAAGAAACTCCAAAGGAGGCAACAGCATGCTAAGTCGGGTGGCCGATTCCATCTACTGGCTCAACCGCTACGTGGAGCGCGCCGAGAACATCGCTCGCTTCATCGATGTCAACCTAAACCTTATCCTCGACTCGCCCAGCGGCACCACCCAACAGTGGGATCCCATTGTCTACACCACGGGGGATCAGGAGCTGTTTTACCAGCGCTATGGCCAGGCGACCCAAGAAACGGTCATCCAGTTTCTGGCTTTCGACAGGGATTACCCCAACTCCATCCTTTCCTGTTTGCGGCTAGCACGGGAAAATGCCCGTTCTGTGCGGGAGGTCATTTCTTCAGAAATGTGGGAGCGGGTCAACCGCTTTTATTTAATGGTCAAAGAGGCGGCTCAGCAAGGCCCCCACCTGAGTCAGCTCCATGATTTTTTCACGGAAGTGAAGCTGGCCAGTCATCTCTTTGCTGGGGTGATGGATGCCACCATGACCCATGGGGAAGGATGGCACTTTGGTCAGATTGGCCGTCTTTTGGAGCGGGCGGACAAAACGGCGCGCATTTTGGATGTTAAGTATTTTATTTTGCTGCCCTCTCTGCAGTATGTGGGCACGGCTTTGGATGAGTTGCAGTGGATTGCTTTGCTGAAGTCGGCCAGTGCTTATGAAATGTATCGGAAATACAGCCGCCAGCACCGCATCAATCCCAGAGAGGTGGCCTCTTTCCTGATTCTGGATCGGCAATTTCCCCGCTCCATTCAGTTTTGTCTCATCCACGCCGATCGATCCCTGCACCAGATCACCGGTACCCCAGCCGATACTTGGCGGGATCCCAGTGAGCGAGCTTTGGGCCGCCTGCGCTCTGAGCTGGACTACCTGACCATCGATGACATTATGGAACAGGGCTTACATGAGTTTCTCGACAAATTGCAGCTACAAATGAACCGCGTTGGCGATTGTATCTACGAAACTTTCTTTGCCATTCGCCCCTTGCAACCCTCTGAATCCCCTCTACTCTCTCAACGTCAAGCCCAACTGACATGAACGGTCTCGACTCTAAATGCAGCAAGAAAAACAGGACACCTGGCCAATTGGGCTGGATCGGCAGCCGACGGGAGTAGATGAGGCAGCCTTTGTTGCCGCCAATGCCACACTGATTGGCGATGTCCAACTTTCGGAAGCGGTGAGCATTTGGTACGGGGCCATCTTGCGGGGGGATCTCTCGCCCATTGTCATTGGCCGCCGCAGCAACATCCAAGATGGAGCCATTCTGCACGGAGATCCCGGACAGCCGACCCTGGTTGGCGAGGAAGTGACCATAGGCCATCGAGCGGTCATCCACAGTGCCCACATCGAGGGGGGATGTCTGATTGGGATTGGGGCCATTATCTTGAACCGGGGTCACCATCAGGGCAGGCAGCAGGGTGGGAGCCGGAGCAGTGGTCACCCGGTCTGTGCCACCCCGCTCTTTGGCGGTAGGGATCCCGGCCAAGGTTATCCGCACCCTCACCGAGGAAGAGATCGAGCAACTGCGCCTTCACGCTCAGCACTACGTGGATCTGGCGCTTCAGCATGCCAGCCGCTTTGGCCAGTGGAGCAGAGGTTCGGGCGAGCGACTTTGAGCCTATTTTGCCAGCCGTCTCTCAACAGCCGGGATCCGCGCAGAGCACCCAGGTATCTTTGCTGCCGCCCCCCTGGGAGGAGTTCACCACCAGGGATCCCTTCTTGAGGGCGACGCGGGTCAGCCCCCCTGGGTGAACATAAATGTCCTTGCCGTAGAGAATATAGGGCCGCAGATCCACATGACAGGGTTCTAGACGGGGGCCTTCTCCCCGATCCACCAAGGTGGGCACGCGGGAAAGGCACAGGGTGGGTTGGGCGATGTAGTTGCGCGGTTGGGCGCGGATTTTCTCGGCAAAAGCAGCCCGCTCTTCCGGTGTGGCCTGGGATCCCATCAACATGCCGTAGCCACCCGACTCGTTGGCTGCCTTCACCACCAGCTTGTCGAGGTTCTCCAGCACATACGCCTGATCCTTGGGATCCCAGCAGAGGTAGGTGGGCACGTTGGGCAAAATGGCCTCTTCTCCCAGGTAGTAGCGGATCATCTGCGGCACATAGGCGTAGATCGCCTTGTCATCTGCTACCCCTGTTCCCAAAGCGTTGGCAATCGCCAGCCGCCCTGACCGATAGACCTCAAACAGGCCGGGTACCCCCAGTAGAGAATCGGGGCGAAAGGCAAGCGGATCAATGAAGTCGTCGTCGATACGGCGGTAGATCACATCCACCCGCTGCAGCCCTTTGGTGGTGCGCATTTGCAAATAGCCATCTGCCACCACCAGATCCCGTCCTTCCACCAGCTCCACCCCCATCTGCTGGGCGAGGAAAGAATGCTCGAAATAGGCGGAGTTGTAGATGCCGGGGGTGAGCACCACCACCGTTGGATTGGCCAGTTGCGGCGGCGCCAGGTAGAGCAGGGTATCCAACAAGTGGCTGGGGTAATCGTCCACCGGGCGGATCCCCATTGTGTTGAACAAGGAGGGAAAGGTGCTTTTCATCACCCGCCGATTTTCCAGCACGTAGGAGATTCCTGACGGACAGCGCAGGTTGTCTTCCAACACGTACCAAGTTCCGTCCCGATCCCGCACCAAGTCGGTGCCGGTAACGTGGCACCAAATTCTCCCCGGTGGGTTAAGCCCTACACAGGGCCGCAGAAATCCCTTGGCCGTCTCGATCAGCTCGGCAGGGATCACCCTATCCTTGAGGATTTTCTGGTCGTGATAAACATCGTCGATGAACAGGTTGAGGGCGTGGATGCGCTGCTTAAGGCCCTTCTCCAGCCGCTGCCACTCGGAAGCTGAGACAATGCGGGGAATAATGTCAAAGGGGAAAATTCGCTCTGTGCCCTGGCTGTCGCCATAGACGTTGAAGGTCACCCCCATCTGAAAGAGGGCCGCCTGTGCTGCTGCTTGCCGCTGCTGCAGTTCCCCTTCTTCCAGAGAATGAATGCGCTCAATCAGCGGGATCGCCTCAGGACGGGGCTGGTTACGCCCCAAAAACAGCTCGTCGTAAAACCCCTCGCCCGGGTCGTAGGCATCAAAACGCACGTCTGGGATCCCTAGAACGCTATCTTCTTCTACTGTTGGCGGCTCTGGATCTGCATAATGTGCTTTCAGCTACCTTTAGTAGTTTGGCAAAAAGAAAGGACTCCGTCCCGCGAACGGTGGGTTAGCCAAACAAGGGGGGAGCCCTAGGGATCCACCACCTCAAAGGCCCACAGACCTCGCTCAGCAGGGATCCGGTGCAACCGTCCCTTGGAAAAGCGCCGTTGCAGCTCTGCCCCTTGCTGATCCCACACCCCCTCGTTCATGAACAGGGTAAACGGTGGCTGTAGCACCTGGGTGGGCAACACCTCAGGGGAAAACACCGTTACCTCTTGTTCCCGCCCGGCAAAAAATTGGATCCAGCTTTGCCAATAGTAGGGCTCTCCCCAACTGAAATAGGGGTAAGCAGCACTGGCGGCCAGATAGAAGCGGTAGTCGGGATCCCCTTGGCGAGCTGCCACATAGCGCCCGGTAGCTCCTACATCGTTGCCTTGGATCCAGCCCTTGAAAACAAAATCTCCAAAGATTGCCAAGTTCCATCCCCCAATCACCAGGATCGCGCCCCCCATCGCCACCGCCGGCAACCAACCTCTTGCCTGGGATCCCGCTCGCTCCCAAAGACCGCTCAGCACCTGCAGGAGCACCTGGATCCCTTCTAGGGTGAGGTAGGCCACAAAGGGCAGAATGACCAGCAGGCGGGTGTAGTTGGGGGCTTTGGTGATGGCAAAGCTAAAGAGGAGGTAGAGAAACAGGAAACTGCCGATACACAGCCAGTCGTGGGGTTGGCTACGCCTCTTGAAAAGGCGGTAGAGGCCGGATCCCAGCCCCAGCCAGATCAAAATCCCCGTCAAGGGATCCACAAAAGCGTGGCCATAGTTGGGATAGATGTAGCCCCGGTCGTGTTGGCTGCGGTCGTTGAACATGCTGAGGCCGTTGAAGATGTTGCGCCAGACCGCCTCCTCCGGGGTGGCCGCATTCACCCACATCTGCTGTAGAGCCCGACCTTCCGGGAAAAAGAGAAATTGTTGGCGAGAGTACTCCGCGCTCACCGCGGGTGCTGTAACCGTAGCCACCAGAATGGGGCCAGCCACCAGAAAAAAACCCAACGCTGCCGGCACCGTCAGCTTGGCCAATGCCCAAACCGGATGGGATCCCCCCTCTTCCCCTTTGAGATCCGCCTGTCCCAAGAGCAAGTACAGAACTCCAAACAACAGCCCCAATAGGATCACCACCCGCCCCGGCAAATAGCCGTATAGAGAGAAGCCCGCCGCCCCTCCCCCCAGATAGAGCAGCAAGGGGTTCTTCTCCCGCACCCCCTTCAAGATCAAGGCCAAGGCTGCACACTCTACCAAGACAATCAGGTTTTCCCGCATCGCCATACGGCTAATAGCCAGCAGGGCATGGTTGGATCCCAAGAGGGCTGCCCCGGCCAAGGCCAGACGGGATCCCCAGAAAGCGCGAAAGAACCCATAGGCTACCAGAATGGTGATCACCCCGAAGGCAGCGTGTACGGTGCGCACATTCACCAGCGTGACCCCCCCCATCAGTCGGGTTAGCCCGCCCCACAGGCTAAACATAAAGCGGGGGAAATAAAAGTACTCCGGCATCAGCCCAAAGATGTCGGGGTAGCGCACCGCCGAGGCGTTGCGGGCCATAGAGCTAATCACGATCTCGTCGGTGTTGATCTGAAAAGGGATGTTGGCCAAGTCGTAGAGGTAAATCGGAGCAAAGACCAGCGCCAGCAGAGCCAGGTGCAGCAGCTCCTGTCGCCAGCGCAACCGAGCGGGATCCCAGGGGGGTTGAGCCGGGGAAAACTGCGCCCAGTACAGCCCCACCAGCAGGATCCCTAGCAGCCAAATGCCAATCTGCAGCACGTGGTAGCCGAACAGCCCGTACCAGAGGGTCAGGGCTATTCCCAGACCCAAGCCGGATCCCAGCAGAGGCAGGTGCCGGGAGGCCACCGTATCCCAAACCGCCATAAGACTCCGTCCCGCTGACGCGATAGGACTCCGTCCCGCTGACGCGATAGGACTCCG
>DVDX01000058.1 GCA_015295985.1 Synechococcus sp. M44_DOE_062
GCGGTTTGGAGCTAGACCGCGACTTGAATGCAGCGCTGAACCTGGTGCGGTGGTATGAAACTACCCCAAGCTCTGGGGGAAGTGACGCCTGTGGAGACTCCTCTGGCGGGGTGGTGGGGGTGAACTCTGCCGCTAGTCATGGGTCGTGGAAGCAGGAAGAAAGCAGAAGCGCGGCAGGCACTGAACACTCTGGAAGTGTTTGTTAGCGTTTCGTAGGTCTTTCGGAGCGGTCTCAATCTCTTCCCCCAACCCGGAGAAGAGGATCTCAAAGCCAGAGTCTTTCAGTTCGGTTTCGTAGTTGAGCAGCGCCTCAAGAGGGGCAACCCGCTCCGGCAGTCGATAATAGGTCGTGATACGGCGCCCCTCGACAGTTTGAGACCGATAGGGCTGCACAGCCCCCATTGCGCCACTGAAGACGATTTTTTCAAGGGCCAACTTAAAGCGGTCGTAATCGGCCCGCGATTGAAACACAATGCTGGATCCTGCGAAGCGCTTAAGCCCTGGGGGATCCACTGTTCCGGGCAGATCGGCCCGAGCCGGCCCCGCCTGGACAAGCAGCGCTGTTAGCACAGCGAAGGCAAAACGCTGTAAATCTGCGCGAGAAGACATAGCCACTCCCTAGTTTTTCCAAAATCTTTACGGGGCCAATGCCTAGAAGCTTAGCTCAGAAATGCAAAGAGATTAAGGGCAAACCTCAGTGTTTGGTGTTTTGGTTTATAAACCTTATGATATGAAGCACTTAGAAATCAAGAGAAACTGTTAACCTGCAGTCAATCTGAATCCGTCTGAGTCAATGCTCTGGCACCCCCAGCTACCAAGGCGACCTCAAAAGGCATTCATACTCTTTACAACAGATTGCAAGCAAACCTTCACAAACAGATCGCTGCACCTGAGCCAAAGTTAGATTTTCTACAGGAGGCGAGTGACTATGAGACAAGACTACACCCACATTGCCGTCATCCTCGACCGCACCGGCTCGATGGCAGTCATCCGAGACGACACCATTGGCGGATTCAATACCTTTCTGCAGCAGCAAAAAGCAGAACCGGGAAGTGCCACCCTTACCTTGGTTCAGTTCGACTCCTAGGATCCCTATGAAGTCATTCACCGCTTCAAGCCAATTGCCGAAGTCCCTGAGCTGACCCGCGAGACCTACGTGCCGCGAGCTTCTACTCCCTTGCTGGATGCTATGGGGCGCGGCATCATCGACCTAGAAAAGAGCCTCAGCGAACTCAGCGAGGCAGATCGCCCGGCCAAGGTTGTCATGGTTGTGGTAACCGATGGGCAAGAGAATGCCAGTCGCGAGTTCCGCAAAGAGCAAATTGAGAAGATGATCCAGGAAAAAACCGAGAAGGAGGGCTGGCAGTTTGTCTTCTTAAGCGCCGATCTGGCTGCCATTAGGGATGCCCAAGCCGTCGGCTTCGATCCCAGCGCATCTCTGCTGTATCGGAAGTCTAAATTGGGCAGCGCAGGAGCGTGGACTTCTCTCTCTCGGCGCACATCCGACTACCGGTTGGGCCTTGTCCAGAGGTTTTTGTTCCTCGATGAAGACCGACAGCATCCCGACGATCCGAACAAGGGCAAGGAAGAAAGCTAATCCCTCTGCTGATAGGGCTTTGTGGGCAGGTTGACACGGGAAAGCTCTGAGATCCAGGAAAAGGGGAGGCAGCGGTTTGGCAAGCCGGTGCTAATCACAATGCCCTCTGGCTCGAAAGGGATCCCTTCAGCGCCGTCGTCTGGAGCAGCGACGCAGTAACCAACTGGCGGCGGCTCGGTCGCCTTCATCCCACGCCAACCGCTCCACAGCCACCATCACCATCGAGGTGATCACAGCTTCGCTTAAATGGCGAGAACGCAAGTGCTGCACCGCTGAAGTGGCGGCCTCCAGGTCGCGTCTGCGGATGGCGCGGAGCAGCTCATCAGACATAGACCAAGCCAACGAGCCTCACTTCCTTTCTGCCCCCTTTCTATCCCAAGAGCCAGAAACTTCCCTTTTCCTTCACCTGCTTGTCAGATAATGCAAAAGTTCGTCTTACTCTCACGAAATATCTCACAAAATGTCTTAGGAATTGTTACACCTCTTGCCCCTGAGCTGACCGGGCAGGTCAGGCAGCAGGCAGGGCGGCAGGGGAGCACGGGATCCCTTGGATAAGCCGCTCCATTTCCGCTTGCAAATCTTGGGTGAGGGCTTGTACGGCTTGTCGACGGTTGGCCTGGTAGGCGGGCCAGCGTTCGGAAACCGAGAGGGGATCCCCAATACTGAAACGGGCTAGGCGAGGGCCTAAGCGGGGGGGGGCAGCTCCGACGGGATTTTCTCCTTTGATCCAAGCCAGCAGGCTCCAGAGGCGCAAGGCGGTTTCCGCCAACTCATCCAGACTTAAACTGGGCTGCTCGGGCATGGGGCGCACCGCAAACACCATCAGGGTTTCCGCCAAGCGCATGTGCCAGAGGTGAAAACTGGCCTCAGCAGCCACTCGATTGGCCAGCCCCCTCTCCAAAGCCGAGAGAGCAGCAATATCAGCAATATCTTCGCGGTAGATCCAGGCCCAGCCCGCCTGTTCGATGCGGTGCCGCCGCTCGATGAAGTCTCCCTGGGGCTCTAGGCCAAAATGTTGCTCGGCCACCCGCAGGGCCAGATCTGATAAGCTTTGAAGGCGCGCCAACAGATCCCCCTCTTTAACCTGGACTCTATCTGCAGCAGGAAGGGCAGGGGCATAGAAGCGCTCATAGAAGGTCTGCATAACTTGGAGCAGGTGTTCTCCCAAGCGAAGGATACGGGCCAGCAAAAAGGCCTGACCGGCATGAGTCGAGCGCGTGGGTGGCAGCTTGCAATCAGCCTCCATGCGGCTCAGCAATCTATTCAGAGCAGCACTGGGATCCCTCAGGTAGGAATAGCGAAGACCCACTGGCAAGATCAGCACCTGCTCTGGCCGTCCTGCCTTGTGCAGATCCTCCACCGCCCAAAAGCCCATCTGGGCTACCCCTGGCTCCAGCGGGTTGAGGAGACTGCTCATGCCGTTGATCGTCCCTTCTGGAGCTATTGCCAGCGGATATTGGCCGGATACAAACTGCTCACGAGAACTTTTTAGCCCTGCCCGATCCAGACGGCCCCGCAAAATTGGGATCCCACCCAAGCGTGGCAAGCCCCACCGGGCAACGGATCCCAGCCACAGAGGTAGGCCGCGGTCATAGACAAACAAAACGTGGGGTCGGCCCCGAAAGCGGATCCCCAGGCGTTGGGCCACCTGCGGCAGGAGATGGGCAAACAAGTACATCAAGCAGGGGGGATCATCAAGGGTGGGGTGTCGAAAGGCCACCAGCAGGCGAATCTTGCCCGCCTCAAACTGCTGATAAAGCTGGGCCAAACGCTCTCCCCCTTCCACTTCAACGCGAGGGATCCCTTTGGTCCATCGCAACCAAAAGGGCAAGCCTGCTTGAGCAAAGCGAACGACCCAGGGCGTCAATCGCGGCGGCAAAAACTTGAGGGGCGGCTGAACCTTCTGTTGCATAGGAATCCTTATCTAGGGTCAGTCAGATCGGCAGACCTAGGCTTTGGATCCCATCTTAAAGAAGGCAATGCGAGAAGAAAGCTGTGCAGTGACAGTTCATCAACTGGATCCTTTCTCCTCCAATCCCAGAAGCGGTTCAAGCCCCAGCAGTTTTTTTCCGGCGACCGCGAGTTGCTTTGGGGGAAGCTTCTTTGCTTGAGGTTGACTCCTCCACCACCTGGCCGTTTAGCACCTGCTTGAGGTGAATGTGCTTGTAACCTAGCTGAATCTCAAACTCATCCCCAGGTTTGAGATTCATTTTTTCGGTGTAGGCCGACCCAATGATCAACTGCCCATTTTTGTGGACGCTGACTCGAAAGGTTGGCTCACGACCGCGCTTGTCCCGGCTGGAACTTGGGCTGAGACTCAGACCTTTTGCCGCCAGCACCGCGTCATAGAACTCATTCAAGTTGACGCGAGGCTTGTTGGTCTTGGTCATGGTTACATAGCCACATCGCTTTGCCGTTTCTCGGCGTGGAAGATGCCCCAACGCTTCGACCTTCTGCAGCAGAGCCTTCCCGGTTAAAGGTTGTGGTGGTATATCTGACATTTTTTAATGTCCTACATCCTTCCCCTAAGATCATAGCCTTATGGTGTACCCCTGCAACCGAAAGTCGGAGGCTTTTTTGAAGACAGGTTTTTCTCCTGTTCCTTGAGCCGGCAGCTCCGAAGGAAAAGCCTCTTCTCGCTCAAGAGATGTTCCCGCTCTTGCCAAAAGGTGATGGGGGCAAAGAGAACTTAAGCGCTGAAGGCTGCTGGGGCTTGCGTGGAGGGAGCTGACAAAAGATTGCCGTTGGAATAGAGGTGGTGCCGTGGCGCAGATGCAATTGATCACTTTCTGGGAATGAGAGGGGAAAGCAATTGGGACTTCACCCCATGGCCGAAGGCGCGCAGGGGATAGGCATTGCTTGGAGACAACCTCATCCTCACTCGTCAGGTACCCCGAACTCTGATCACGTCTTCTGCAACTTCCGCCAGAAAACGGACTCGATCTTCCCAAAAACCGCCATAGAGATGGGCACGGCGATTGCCATTGCCTTGCGCAAATGGGTCGAAAAGATAGCCAGAGCGACGTGAAGCTGGATGCTATCAGACCCAGCCCGGCGGGCACTTTCCCCTCTTGGCAAAGGTCGGCCACACCTGAGCAATGGCTAGGGGATCCCCTCTTCGGCATTTCTTTAGATAGGAGATCAGTAAGCGCGAGTGGCCCAAAGCAAGTTATTCATTCAGGATCCACTCGATTGGCCACCGCTGAGACAACGATGATCGGCAAGCTCACCAGCAGACAAAAGCCCCATTGCTCCCAAGACAGGGGTGCTGTGTCGAAGAGAATGTTGAACAGGCTCCACTGGCTGAAGAGGATCTGCAGCAGGATGACCGCCCCAATGCCGATGGCAATGGCTGCTGTATCCATGAGGCGCTCATGGCGCTCCAATTGGCTGGCACGTCCACGACCCAGCAGGGTAGGAATGGCTTGGCTGAGGCTGAGCAAATAGAAAATTCGCCCGATCACCAACGCTTGGATAGCCATGGTGCGGGCCAGGTCAATGTTGCCGATGGTTTGTTCGATGTATTCAGATGTATTCAAAAACCCCGAAGATCAAGATCCAGTTGAACACAGAGACCAGCAGGATGCGCTGCAACAGCCTAGGAGAGAGCAAGTTGGCGTCCGGATCCCGCGGTGGGCGGGTCATCTCTCGGCCTGTACTTGGCTCAAAGGAAAGAGGCACCGTCATGGTGATGGAGTTGATCATGTTGAGCCACAGCACTTGAATGACCAGGATGGGGAGCTCGCGGTTGAGCAGCACGCTGAGGAGAATCGTCATCGATTCCCCCTGTTCACCCCCTACCACCTCCCACTGGCCGTTGTCTTTAGATTTGAGACGGGTGTCGTTGCAGAGGCAGCCGGCCAAGAGACAAGCCTGTAACGCCGGCAGCCGCTCCACTTCTACTGGACCATCCCCCGCCTGGGCTAGGATTTGTCCCTAGGGACTGTAGCCACCGCCCGTGACTTGATAGAGCTGGGATCCGGCGTAGATGGCCTGCACCGTCATCTGGTTTTCCGTGAGGGTGCCGGTTTTGTCAGAGCAGATCACTGTGGCACTGCCCAGGGTTTCCACTGCCGGTAGCTTGCGGATAATGGCGTGGCGCTGTGCCATGCGGGAAACCCCAATGGCCAGAGTAACCGTCACCACCGCCGGCAAGCCTTCCGGAATAGCACTAACGGCCAGGGCCACTGCCGCCTCAAACACACTGGCCGCCCCCTGCCCCTGAACCAATCCCACCAAAAAGGTGAGCCCGGCCAAGGTAAGGATGATCCTGAGCAGCATGAGGCTGAATTCCTCGAACTTGCGCGTCAGGGGGGTTTGCAGGGATCCCCCTTTTTCGACCAACTCCGAGATACGGCCTGTTTGAGTCTGGTTACCGATGGCTACCACCACCCCCACCCCTTGGCCGAAGGTGACGAAGCTGCCAGCGTAGGCCATGTTCTGGCGGTCGGCAAGAGAAGTCTCTTCTGGCAGGGATCCCAGCCGTTTTTCCACCGGCACCGATTCCCCTGTCAGGGCTGATTCATCCACCTGTAAGTTGCGCACGCTCAGCAGGCGCAGGTCGGCGGGTACCTTATCTCCCGAACTCAGCAGCACCACATCCCCCAACACCAGCTCCCGCGAGGGCACCCGCAGTTTTTGCCCATCCCGAATGACGGTGACCTCCGTCACCACCGACTGGGCCAGGGCAGCAATCGCTTCCTCCGCTTTGGACTCCTGGATGTAGCCGATGAGGGCGTTGATCACCACCACCGCCCAAATCACGATGGCATTGCGCCAGGATCCCAAGAACGCTTTGACCGCCCCGGCCACCATCAAGATGTAGAGCAGGGATTGGTTAAACTGCTGCAGAAACTTCACCCAAGCCGGAGTAGCTGCCTTGGCTTTGAGTTCGTTGGGGCCATGTTGCTTCTGCCGTTGGATCACCTCAGCTTGAGATAGACCCCGCTCCAAAAGTGCCGCCAGGGGCAGTTCCTCTGCAACAATTTGGCGGATAACTTCCTCCTCAGGCAGGGCGTGCCAGGGAGCAACTGGCAATAGACCTGGGGAGACGGATTTCGCCATTGTGATGAAGGTCTCCAGTCAAACGCAACAGAACTTGAAGGCTAGCCGTGAACCCAGCGGCGAATCCTTCGTACAGTCCATAGCCTAGCGGATGCTGCTCATCCCCCAGGGTGCCACTGCTGCCACCGGCGTCAACAAAGCCTAAGTCCCAGGCTAAGATTTGCCTCAAATTTTCGACAACTCGAAAAAATGGCTATATTCTTATCAAGTGTTGTGGTTACAATTGTTCCACACCTGCAGCGTCCTGAAGGCTGGTGATCCGCAAAGTCTTCTACGGATTGCCGGTTTGGGATTGTTGTTTGTCATTTAACAGGTTCTTTCGTAATTAAAGAGCTTCTTGAGCTCAAGTTCAGTTCTGTTTGAGGAAACTGCTGTGTCAACGACTACTAAGACGATGGAACTCAAAACCCAAGCCCCACCCGCCACTACCCCAACGAACGGGCGCCCCAGTGTGGAGGGATCCGTCTCCAGAACTTCACAATCTGTCATTCACCATCAAGTTGTTGTGGTGGGAGGAGGGGCTGCCGGCATCAGCGCAGCGGCCCAGTTGCTGGAGCGCAAGCGTAACCTCGACATTGCGATTATCGAGCCATCTGACAAGCATTACTATCAGCCAGGCTGGACGCTGGTGGGTGGGGGAGTGGCTCCCCTGGCCAAGTTCATCCGGGACGAAAAGACCGTGATTCCCAAGGGAGCCACCTGGATCCAAGCCCGAGTGGCGGAGCTGGATCCGGATCACAACTGCGTAATCACAGAGAGCGGGCAGGTCATTCAATATGACTACCTCATCGTTGCCCCAGGGATCCAAATTGACTGGCACTTGATCGAGGGCTTGCCGGAGGCGCTGGGCAAGGGCGGCGTGACCAGCAACTACTCCAAGGACTACGTCTCCTATACTTGGGAAACCATCCGCAACTTCAAAGGGGGAACAGCCATCTTCACGTACCCGGCTACCCCGATCAAGTGCGGCGGCGCCCCTCAAAAAATCATGTACATGGCCGACGATGTTTTCAAAAGCAAGAGCGGCGTTGGGGTCAATACCAAGGTTCTCTTTTGCACAGCCACTCCCACTCTCTTTGCGGTGCCGGAGTACAGCGCCGCCTTGGAGAAGGTGGTAGAGCGGCGAGGGATCCAGGTGAAATTCAAGCACAACCTCAAAGCCATTCGGCCAGAAACCCGAGAAGCCATCTTTGAGGTCACCACTGACAACGGCAAAGAAGAAGTGAGACTGCACTACGACATGATCCACGTGGCTCCGCCCATGAGCGCCCCGGATTTTGTCAAGCGCAGCCCCCTGGCTGGCCCCGGAGGATGGGTGGATGTGGATAAGGCAACGCTGCAGCACACCCGCTACCCCAACGTGTTTTCCTTGGGAGATGCCTCTTCTTTGCCAACGTCCAAAACAGCCGCTGCCGCCCGCAAGCAAGCGCCGGTACTGGCCGAAAATCTCTTGGCTGCCATGCAGTCCAAGCCCCTGGTGGCCCAGTATGATGGCTACACCTGTTGTCCCCTGATCACAGGCTATAACTCCCTAATCATGGCGGAGTTTGCCTACGGGGGGAAACTGGCTCCCTCCTTCCCGCTGGATCCGACACGGGAGCGCTACTCAATGTACCTGGCGAAGGTGCACGTCCTGCCTTGGCTCTACTGGAACCGCATGCTCAAGGGCAAAAAGTTTGAAGCGGACATCTTCAAGCCCATCAACAAGCTGGTGCATCGCTACTAAGGCTCTTGAATCCCTCACCCCTGCCCCCTCTTCCTCTGGGAGAGGGGAGCTTTTTTATAGGCAGGCTTTGAACTTTTTCAGCACCACTCGATCCAGCGTCAGCAGCGCCGAGTGCAAGCCACCCGAGTAGCCCCAAAAAAAGCCGACAGGCAGATGTCCTGGCGGTGCATCCAGGTTGGTTTTGAGCTCGCCGTACCCCAACCAGCGGCCTTGGATCCGCCAACCCACGGCTTCCCCCATACACTCTTCGCGGGGCAAGGCGGAGAAGGATCCTGATCTGCCTGTTAAGGTTCCCCCGGGGTCGCATCCTTGCCACAGTTGCTTTTGAATGCTAAAGCCAAAGCGCCCTTGGCTGGCCCGCACCCACAGTTGATCAATCAAGCACAGCATTGGGCAGGGGAAGGCTTGAATATCCTTGGGATCAAAAAAACCCACCTGCAAGCGCCCGCTCAGTTTTAACATCAAGGCGGTCGTCCAGCGATCTGCTTCCCCCCACTGCCTCGCTTGCAGCCGATCCCACAAACCTTGCAAGGCAGGGGCTGCTTCCCCCACCCACTCTGGCCAAGAGAGGGTTCTGGGCTGGGATCCCTCTTGACTTCCCTGCCTTTCTGGACAGACTTTCGGGAAAATCAGGGATCCAGATCCTGTCTCCCTTTTCACCGTTGGGGGGGTGGGCGGTGCCACCAGTCGCTCCAGCTCTTCTGCCGAGTGGTTGGCCAAAAGCTGTTCCAGCCCATCTTGCGGTTCCGGGGTCTGGGCTAAGACCTGCTCCAGCTCCCGCAGCTCTTGGGTGTGGATGGCGGGCTCAAAAGCAACCCGCTTTCTCTCTTCTTGAGAGGCTTCTGCCGGCAACAGTGCCAACCATTCGGCCATGGTTTGCGGGCGATCCTCTGCCTTGAGAGCCATTCCCTTGAGGATGGCTACTTCTACGGCCTCTGGAATGCTGGGGTTGAGGCTACGGGGGGGATCCAACTGGCGACCAGTAGCCCGCACCGGCGCACACAGGGGCACCATTCCCGTCAGCAGGGTGTAGAGGGTAGCTGCCAAGGCGTAGACATCGATAAAAGCCCCACGGCGGCGCAAGCTGTCGTATTGCTCCAGTGGGGCATAGCCATCGGTGCCATAGGAGGTATGGCGTTGGATCAGACCTTGGGAGTAGCCGCGAGCCAGGCCGAAGTCGATCAACACCGCCTGCTGGGATCCCTCCCGCACCATGATGTTGGCCGGCTTCACATCCCGATGCAGGATCCCCTGTTCGTGTAGAGCCATCAGGGCGGATCCCGCCTCCCGTGTCAGGCGTAGGGCTTCCGGCAGGGGCAACAGCCCTTTTTGCCGCAGAAGCTGGTGCAGAGTCTGGCCGCGGATGTACTCCATCACAATACACCAGCGCTCCTGCTCCCAAATCACTTCTTCCACCTTCACCACATGGGGATGGTGGCAGCGAGCCAGTTGCAGCGCCTCATTCATGAAGTTCTGCTGGAAGCGGGGATACTCGGGATCCCGACGGATGCTGTCGCTTAAAACTTTGATGACCACCTGCTCGGCCCGGACGTTATCCCAGGCCCGGTAGGTAATGCCGAAGCCCCCTTCTCCCAAGATGGCCTCAATGCGGTAGCGCCCCCCTTGTAGTCTTTCGCCAACTGCCCAAACCATACCTGATCCCCGCCTCTAGGGCTATTGTGTCATGGGGATCAGTAAATTGATGGCCCACAAAACTGCTCAGAAGTCCACCGGCAGCACCCCCGTCTTTACCTGGAAGGTGCGTGCCTGTCCATTTCGGATGACCCGTAGCGTCAGCGTATTGCCCACCCCGGCAGCTTCCACCAACTGCTGCACCTGTTCGGCATCGCGGATGGCCTGCCCATCGATCTCGATGATCACATCCCCTTCCTGCAAGCCGATTTGCTCAGCCGGGGATCCTGGAATCACCTGCCCGATTAAGACTCCTTCTTCCACCGTCAGCGTGGTGGGGCGAGCGGGGTCGCGGTTGAGGCGGGCCACAATGTCGGGGTTGAGGGTGATCATGCGAATGCCCAAGAAAGCGTGCTCCACCCGACCATGCCGGATCAACTGCTCGGCAATTTCCATGGCGCGGTTGATGGGGATGGAAAAGCCGACACTCTGAGCCTGCTGGAAGATGGCCGTATTCACCCCAATCACACGCCCTTCCGCATCCAGCAGCGGGCCCCCCGAGTTTCCGGGGTTGATGGCCGCATCCGTCTGCAGGAACGTCACCCGCTTGTTGACAGCCCCAATTTGCCCGGAGGAGCGCCCGACGGCGCTGATGATCCCGGCAGTTACGGTGTTGTTTAGACCCAGAGGGTTGCCGATGGCAATAGCCCAATCCCCCGGTCGCACCAAGTCAGAGTTGCCCAAAGTAACGGTGGGCAGATTCTCCCCCTCAATTTTGATCACCGCGATGTCGGTAACCGGATCTGAGCCCTTCACCTCTCCTTCAAAGGTACGCCCATCCAGCAAGTGAACCCTGACCCGTTCGCTGCCTTCCACCACATGGGCGTTGGTGAGGATCAGGCCACTGGCGTCAATAATAAACCCCGATCCGGTGCCTTCTCGCTGAAACTCCTGCGGCAACTGCGGTAGTTGATCCCCAAAGAAGCGGCGAAACAGGGGCTGGTTGAACAGCTCTGGGTTGATCCCTCTCGACACGGTGCGGGTGGCATCGATGCGCACCACTGCTGGGCCGACCTTTTGGGCAACAGCGGCAATAAAATTGGAAGGCCGGACGGCATCGGCAGGAGAGGCAGAATTCGCAGCCTCAGGGCGAGGCTCAGACCAGGGCAAAAGGGATCCCACTCCCTCACCGGCCCGTTGCGTCCAAGTGACCAGGGGAGTTTGCCGTAACCACTCCTGCCCCGATCGAGACGATAGCCAGACCCCACCTGCGACGCCTCCACCAAACAGAGCCATCGCCAAAAGTGTGTGCCGTAGAATCCGCGCCATGATCCCTCCCAAAGCTAAGCCTGTTGCCAAGATGCAAAAAGCGTGAACCAGCTCCCCCGACTTAGACCATCAAGACTCAGTTCACTTTTGGTCTATTTTATCTACTCCTACTGTTTCTTGCGGATGTTTGGGGTATGCGTGTTCACCTTAGCAAATCCTTAGCAAATCTTGTGGGCAAAGGCAGTGCTCAAAATGCCCAAAATGATCGGGGATCCGAGCGAGCTTCATTCCTCCAAACTGCAAGGACGGGATCCGTGGCAGCGCCACCGCGCCTGGATGCAGTTGGCCTTGCGAGAAGCTAAGCAGGCGGGAGAAGCTGGAGAGGTTCCGGTGGCAGCTCTGGTGGTCGGGCCAGGGGAAGAGCTGTTGGCCCTAAGCGGCAACCGGCGGGAGCGGGATCGGGATCCCACGGCCCATGCGGAGATCCTGGCCCTACGGCAGGCAGGGCAACGACTGGGAGATTGGCAACTGCGGGGCTGTCGGCTGTACGTTACGCTTGAGCCTTGCCCCATGTGTGCTGGGGCAATCAGCCAATCGCGGCTGGCTCAGGTGGTTTATGGTGCGGACGATCCCAAGGCCGGGGCTTTGCGCAGTGTGCTTAATTTGCCCGCCTCCGCTGCCAGTTTCCATTGCCCGGAGATCATCGGTGGAGTTTGCGAGGCCGAGTGTCGGCGCTTGTTGCAGCAGTGGTTCTGCCGCCGGCGTGGCCTCTCCTTTGAGCAAGCTGAACCCTGACTGAGGAACTGGGCGCGGAGAATTCTGGGCTGGAGTCGTGCATCTGCAGGATATTTTTGATACTGTTCATAACGGGTTCGGCTGGCCCTTGCCCGGATCCCGCACCAGCCTCAAAAAAGGCTTTCCGAGTGCGGGCTCTCTTAGGCCCGACAGTGGCCGCTTGGGTTGTTGAGGGTGTGTCGGCCCTATGCCTGGATTCTCAGAACCCGACTTGTCTGGGATCCCTCGCTGGCTATGCCCAGCGGCGGGTAGTCTTTCACAGAGGATTGGTGTGTGACTATTGCCCTCTCCTTTTCTCCTCTCCCATCGGCCTGGCTCATTCTGGTTTGGGCTTGGCTGTGCTTGACCTTTCCGGTGCAGGCACGGGTGCTGCTGCGGGTGGGTATTGCCGTCAACAAGTCTCAGGTCACGATCGGCAGCTCTACCGGAGCCCGCCTGTTGAACGCCCAGGGACAACCGCTGGCAGAGATCCAGGCCATGCAACCGCTGCAGGCCAGCCGTTCGGGTTCAGCAGTCAGTTTGGCCGGCCAACGGGGAGAACGTCTTTACCTACAGCCCACGGCTCCCGATGGGTTGGTGTTTATCGACCAGAACTGGTACCGCGGCTGGGTGGAGTTGATCCCCGGCGAGCGTGGGGTGATTGCCATCAACCAAGTTGGCTTGGAGGACTACGTTTCCAGCGTGGTGGGCAGCGAAATGGGACACCGTTTCCCTATGGAGGCTCTCAAAGCCCAAGCCGTGGCCTCCCGCACCTATGCCCTCTACCACCGCAGTCGCCGTTCCCACCAGCCTTTTGACTTAGGAAATGGGATCGATTGGCAGGTTTACAAGGGGGTAGCTGCCGAATCTAGCCGTACCCAAGCGGCTGCCCGCGAGACCGCCGGGCAGGTTCTCATCCACCAAGGGCAGTTGATCAATGCGGTTTTCCACTCCTCTGCAGGGGGACATACGGATGATGCGGGCAATGTCTGGTTAGAATCGCGGCCTTACTTGCAGGGGGTACCCGATTTCGATCAGCACTCACCGGTGTTTAGCTGGACGGCCACTGTTCCTGCCCAACAGATCCAGCAACTGGCTGCTGGGATCGGAGCCATTCGTTCTGTGGAGGTGCTGCGCAGCTCCCCGTGGGGACGGGCCATCACGGTGCGCTTGACAGGATCCCAAGGGTTCAAAGATCTCAATGCCGGCGACTTTCGTCGGGCTCTTGGGTTGCGCAGTACAAAGATTGCCATTAGCCCGCGCGGGGAGGCCGCCACTACAGCCAGTTTGGCCCCTGTGGCAGGGACATTCCCGGCTTTCTTCGAGATTCAAGGGCGCGGCTACGGACATGGCGTCGGCATGAGCCAGTGGGGAGCGGCTGCGATGGCCAGCCAGAACTACTCCTACCAACAGATCCTCAGCCACTACTACCGCAACACCAGCTTGGCAGTGGTGGAAGGACGTTAGGGCTCAACCTCAGGGAGAAGCCAACAAAATCATCGATTGGTAGCAAAAGTAGCTGCAGTTTTTAAGAGCTTATGAAAAGCAGCAAAGCAACATTTTAATTGAAGCGGAGGAGTTCCCTGAGGGTTCGCTAGGGTTCTGCAGATTTTGTTAACTTTGAGTTAATTCTAATATTGCACCCTCTCTTACGATAGACGGGCAGCTTCTGCCGGAACTGAAAGCTGGCCTGCCAAGGGCTCCTGTTTTTGAAGGGCCCCCACTGCTGTGACAAGATCGAGAGAAGCCCCGGCAAATTTGGGTTACATCCCTGAAGATTTTGTGAAGATTTTGTAGAGATCTTGAATTCCCCTCTCGGAATCCTCAGGATCGGCTCAATAATAATTGAGATACGTTTACCAGGATCGACCTCTACCTCTTCTTTTTCGAGCCCATAACTTTAACCCCAGGTATCTGTCCTATGTCCATTGCCACCCTAGCTCCTGCTTTTCCCGAACGTTGTCCGGTGCTGCCGGAAGCGCTCACGCCCCTGTGCGAGATCGCCCGCAACTATTGGTGGACTTGGAACCCGGATCACCTCACCATTTTTCGGGAAATGGATCCCGCCCTGTGGGAAAAAACCTCCCATAACCCGGTGCGCATGCTGGAGGAGGTCTCCTACTTGCGGTTGGCAGCCTTGGCCACCGATGTGAACTACCTCAACACGTTGAACCGGATGGTGCAGTCCTATCGGAAGTACATGGCGGCTGAGGATACCTGGGCCAAGCGCACCATGAAAACCTACGACTGGCAGCGTCCCATCGCCTATTTCTGTGCCGAATACGGCTTGCATGAGTCTTTGCCCACCTACTCTGGCGGGCTGGGTATGTTGGCTGCCGATCACCTCAAGTCAGCTTCAGATTTGGGGGTGCCTCTAGTGGCCATCGGATTGCTCTACCGCCAGGGCTACTTCCAACAGCGCCTAGACAACAGTGGCTGGCAGGGGGAGCTTTATGAAGACTCTGACTTTGAGTCTCTGCCGTTGACTTTGGTGCGTCAGCCGGATGGCAGCCCTCTGTTGGTGGAAGTGGCGATGCGGCAGCGGTTGGTGAAGGCGCAGGCCTGGCGAGCGGACGTGGGCCGGGTGCCCCTCTTTCTGCTGGACACTGACTTGCCGGAGAACGACCCCATTGACCGCTGGATTACCGCCCACCTCTATGGAGGCAGCACCGATACTCGCATCGCCCAAGAGTGCATCCTGGGTATCGGTGGGGTGCGGCTGCTGCGCCAGTTGGGTTTGGATCCCATGGTCTATCACATGAATGAGGGGCATGCTGCTTTCCTAACGCTGGAGTTGCTGCGGGAGGAGGTGGCGCGGGGCACTCCCTTCGAGACGGCGGAGGCCAAGGTGCGGGAAAAATGTGTGTTTACCACCCACACGCCGGTGCCAGCGGGCCACGATGCCTTTAGCCCCAATGAGATGGATGCGTTCTTTGCCTCCTTCTGGCCTCAACTGGGCCTAACGCGGGAGCAATTTTTGGCTTTGGGAGCACGGCGCACCGGGGATCCCTGGGAGCGCTTCAACATGACGGTGCTGGCTTTGCGGTATGCGCGGGCAGCCAATGGGGTAAGCAAGCTCCATGGACGGGTTTCCCGCGAAATGTGGCATGTGCTCTACCCTGAGCGATCAGTGGATGAGGTGCCCATCAGTTCCATTACCAATGGGGTTCACGCCCGTACTTGGGTTTCCCCCCTCTTCTGGAATCTCTACGATCAGTACTTGGGCCCCGATTGGCCGGAGCGGGTGTCCGACCCGGAACTGTGGGCCAAGGTGGAAGAGATCCCGGATGAAGAACTGTGGCGGCGCAAAGAGGCTCTGCGGGAGCGGTTGGTGTCTTTTACCCGCCACCGGGTGCTGCGGGCCCGGCGCAATCGCGGCGAAAGCAACGAACGCATCCAAGCGGTCAACCAGTTGCTGGATCCCAAGGTCTTGACGATTGGGTTTGCCCGCCGCTTCAGCACCTACAAGCGAGGAGATTTGATCCTGCGAGATCTGGAGCGAATTACCCGCATCTTCACCAACAAAGAGTACCCTGTGCAGATTATCTTCGCCGGCAAGGCCCATCCGCGGGATGAAGGGGGCAAGCGCCTGATCCAGCGGGTGGTGGAATGGTCCAACCGGCCTGAGGTGGCCAACCGGGTCGCTTTCATCGAAAACTACGATGCCTATGTGGGTCGCAATTTGGTGCAGGGGGTCGATGTGTGGCTGAACAACCCGCGACGCCCTCTGGAAGCCTCCGGCACCTCAGGGCAAAAGGTGGGCTTTAGCGGGGGATTGAATTTGTCGGTGCTGGATGGCTGGTGGCCGGAGGGTTACAACGGTCGCAATGGCTGGGCTATTGGCCAGGAGATCGAAGGGTTGGATCCCGCTGCCCAAGACGACTTGGACGCCAACTCCCTCTACGACTTGTTGGAGTATGAGGTGATCCCCATGTTCTACGACCGGGACGAGCAAGGGATCCCACGTCGTTGGATTGCCCGCATGAAGGAGGCGATCCGCACGCTCAATCCTGTTTTCAACACCGACCGCATGGTAGCGGAGTACGTGCTGAAAATCTACGAGCCTCAGCCCCTGGAAGCAGAGGCGAGCCGGACTTTGTTGGGTTCGGCTGCTGCCAGCTAGGGTAGACTCCCCCTCT
>DVDX01000076.1 GCA_015295985.1 Synechococcus sp. M44_DOE_062
AGCACTCTCGCGCCAGCGGTGCGGAGCACTCTCGCGCCAGCGGTGCGGAGCACTAACACCATGCTCCTAACAGACAATGCTGACCGTTTCACCGACTCAACTTCGGTGAGCTTGGTTTAATTAAACCCACAAATTGGCCAACCTGACCCAGATTGCAAAACGCCCATCAAACCGTTATTGCCACACAACGCCTCCACGTCCGCATTAGCAGCGCAGAGCAGCCTCGCGGCCTTGTTGCAGCAGCGTTGCGGTTCCCATAGCAACAACCCCGCCAGAGGCAGAGTGGAGTCTTTCACTCATCCTCCAGCTTCCGGTGCCCATTCTACCGGTGTTGGCAACTCCTTGATGCTGGAAAACTGTCAGATCTCTTCTCTCTGAGGGCTCACACCACTGGGAAGCCAGCTCTTGGCTAGGGCTTGCAGAGCCGGTATACGGGCAAAGTGAAATGAAAGCTGCTGCCTTTGCCCAAGGAAGACTCTACCCAAATCTGGCCGTAGTGGGCGCGCACAATCCGTCGGCAGAGGGAAAGGCCGATGCCATAGCCCTCCTGCTGTTGATCCCGAGACAGACGGACAGAATCGGAGAAGATGCTCTCTTGGTCGGCTTCCGGGATCCCAGGCCCAGTATCGCTGACGGTCACCTGCACCTTTTGGCTGGTGCGATGGAGAACATCGAGACGGATGGATCCCCCGGCGGGAGTGTACTTGATGGCGTTGTCTAGCAAGTTGAACAGAACTTGGCGGATCTTGTCAGGATCCACGTGAACGGAGGGCAGATCTACGGGAATATCCGCTTGAAACTGCAGTCGCTTGCCTTGAATGCGCGGCCATAGCTCCTCGATCACCGTCTGACACAGGCCGGGCAACTGGGTTTCTACGGCTCGAATTCTCAGCTCTGAGGCAGCGCCACGGGCCGACTCCAGAATATCGGTGATCATGCTGTCCATCTTGCGCAGTTGCTGGCGGGCGTGGTCGAACAACTGCCCTTCCAAGGCTTTGTCCAGGGATCCCTCGCGCCCCTGCTGCAGGGTTTCAACTGCCAAAGCCGTGGCTGTCAGGGGGCTGCGCAAATCATGCACCAGCATCGCCAGAACGCGATCTTTGAAGTCCAACTGCTCCCGCAATTGGGCCCGCTCCTGCCGCAGCAAAAATACCTCTTCCGACATCTGCAACAGCGCCTCGGTGGTTGGAGGGGAGGTGGGATCCCGTCCTGCCCCCTCTTGATGGGAAGCCAAAGCCGCCTGGCCTTGCCAACGGGGCCACCACACTTCCAACTGCGTCGCCAAGTCTTCGCCTGCCAAAACCTGAGCAGGCAAGGGCTCAGCCTTGACCAGAGCGGGAGTCGCCACCAGCTTGTAATGTTCTGCTAGGTAGGGGTGCTCCTCCAGTGGCACCACTTCCAGTTGGGCAGGGTATTGGCCTGGCAATCCCTGGATGTGCTGGCGCAGATGTTCCTCAAGTTCAGCAACGACAG
Organism: Synechococcus sp. M44_DOE_062; assembly: GCA_015295985.1. Lineage (GTDB taxonomy): Bacteria > Cyanobacteriota > Cyanobacteriia > Thermostichales > Thermostichaceae > Thermostichus. The sequence continues at coordinate 1,474 of DVDX01000076.1, forward strand.
CTCGATTCTTGGCGAACAATAGCAGGCGAATGACAGAACGAGCGGAGGTGAGATCTGGCGAAGTCTGCATAGACTAAAATCCAAAAGCCAAAGGTTGGCGTTTCAGCAGCCGGGATTGCCGTGCGCTCGAACCGTAGGAGCCATTGCTGCCTGTTCCTTCCTAACACCTAATCTTGGGAAAAGCTTAAGAAGAGACACGGAGTGTAACAAGAAAGACCTCTCAGGGTGTGTCTTTACTGCCCCAGGAATAACCGCGGGAGGGTGTTGCCCGGACATTCTCACAGAACTCTAGTGAAACAGGTAGGCCAGCCCCACCAGCAAGGCCACCAACCCCACCGCCGTCAGGGTGAAGTGCAGCAGGGAGGTCTTGCCTTTGCGCACCATGTTACGCATGGCCAGGCGAGTATAGCTCACCTGCGGGGGGGATCCTGCCCCAACTGAAGGGGAATCTGCAGAAGAGGGCTGTGCCATCAGGACAACCAGAACGATAACTTACCCTAACTTCAGGCTAGCTTAACTTTTGAGGGGTGCGGAGAGCTATTAAGATCCCGCGGTGTACCCGTAGGGTCAGCGTCGGAAGGATGTCACTCTGCCTCCCAGACGGATGGGTTTCCCAAGCTTCGACCTTCCTGCTGAAGAAGGGCCATAGCTGTCGCGTGGAGATCTTCCGGTGCCAAAATAACGACAGCATCTCCTCTTTTGCCCCTCATGTTGCAAGTTCAGCATCTTTCCTACCATCCGGCAGCCGTTTCCCAGCCCATTCTCGACGATCTCTCCTTTGAGTTGGGCCTGAACCAGTTGGGGCTGATCGTGGGCAAAAGTGGAGCGGGCAAGAGCACCCTGCTGGAAATCTTGGCCGGCTTGGCGCGGCCCACTCAGGGACGGATTGCCTGGGGAGGGGTAGAACTCTCCCCCAACCGGTTGCGCAGCATGGCGGGATTGGTGTTTCAGTTCCCGGAGCGGCACTTTTGCGGCTTGACGGTGCTGGAGGAAATGCGCTTTGGCCACCCGGAGCTCCAGAGAACAGAGATCGAAAATGCCCTCAGACAGGTGGGATTGGAAGGGATCCCTTTGCACACGTCCCCCAATCACCTCAGCGGAGGTCAACAGCGGCGGCTGGCTCTGGCTGTCCAGTTGATCCGTGGCCCGTTTTTGCTGTTGCTGGATGAGCCAACGGCGGGATTGGATTGGTCGGTGCGGCGGCAGTTGATCGAGCTGTTGGCCCGGCTAAAGTCCACCTGGACGGTGTTGGTGGTTTCCCACGACCCCGAGGAGTTGTCCTCCATTGCCGATGTGCGGTGGACATTAGAGGCGGGATCCCTGAAGCCGGTGGCGGCGGAGGCTTTGCTTCAGAGGTAGCGGCGGGGATCGACTGGTTGGCCGTTGGCGCGCACTTCAAAGTGAACATGGGGCCCAGTGGAGAGGCCGGTGGAGCCGGAAGCAGCAATGACTTGCCCCCGCCGTACCTGCTGGCCTACCCCAACGGCGACGCGGCTGTTGTGGGCATACAGGGTGGTGATGCCGCCGCCGTGATTCACAATCACCGTGTAGCCATAGCTGCCGTACCAACCGGCGTAGATGACGGTGCCCCGGTCTGAGGCTCTGACTGCGGTGCCGGTGGGCACACCAAAATCGATCCCCGCATGAAAGCGGCGACTGCGATAGATGGGGTGAACCCGCCAGCCAAAGCCGCTGGTGATCGGCCCGCGCACCGGAGCGATGAATCGGCCTGTCCCTTGAACGGGATCCCTGCCCCCCCGCTGTTGCGCCTGCTGGGCAATCAGTTGCTGGATCAGACTGGTGAGCTGGCGAGAATCGGCTTCCAGCCGCCGTTGGGCTGCTTCATAGGCCGCGCGTTCGTTGGCCAAGCGGCCCACCAGTTGCTCTTGGGCGGCGGCCTGCTGCTGCAGTTGATTCTTCTGGGCGGCTAGCTCCTGCAAAATCAAGGAAATCTCGTTGCGCTGCATCTCCAGAGCAATGCGCTGTTGATCCACCTCTTTGGCCATTGCTTGCAGCTCTTGGATCAACTGCCGATCCGCCTCGATTAACAGTTGCAGTTGATGGCGGCGGTCAAAAAACTCGTTCAAGTCACGGCTGGTGAGCAGCAAAGCCCACCAATGTTCAGCCCCCTGTCGCTGCATGTAGCGTAAACGGGCAGCCGTGCCCTGTTGCTGCCGTCTCAGACGGTCTTCCAGCTCCTGCAGTTCTTTTTGAGCTTGCTCCAGCGCTTTCTGAGCTTGTTCTAGGCGATACTGATTGTCGCGAAGGCTGGATTCGGTCTGTCGAATATTTTGCTGCAGGGATCCCATGCGGCGACGGGCTTCTTCTTCTGCTTGGCGCAGTTCTCCCAGGCGGCGCTGAGTGCTCTGGATTTGTTGCTGGATCTGCTGCTGCCGCTGTTGCAATTGGTTGACATTCTGCGCCTGAGAGGAGGCACCCCCCCACAGGATCCCCAACAGCAAGAGGGTGAGCAATCCAAGCATCACCCACGCTTTCAGTCTGCGTGACCCACGACTCAGACTCGTCACTCCCCACACCCTCTGCCATTGATCCATCGACCCTAAGGATACAAAGATCCCCACGGATCTGATCGAGCCTGAGCTGGCTATTGCCGGTTATGGCTGCTTTGTTGGGGGCAAGGGGCAGCCGGGAACTGTCTCAAACCCGTTTGAAATAACCACACCGCTGTTAGGCTCGTACTAACCTTTGGATTTCATGGGTCTGATGGTGGGCAGCCCAACCCACTGGCAAGCGACAGCGACCTCAACGTCTGGCAAAGATGAGAAACCGATGAGAGGGTATTTCCCCACAGATGGTATTCGAGGATTTTGAGTGCGGTTTCAGGAAAGGTTCACAGCACCCCTGGCTACTCCATCTGTGGCAGCAGCCGCTGATTGCGGTGATCCGCCTCCGTGCCAGCCCAGCCCAGGCCCTTGAGGGATCCATGCTGGCCATCCGGGCCGGGATCCGCCACATTGAAATCACCACGCAAGTTCCCCAATATCTGGAGCTGATTGCCCAACTGCGGCAAGACCACCCGCAGTGTTGGATAGGGGTGGGCACTGTCCTCGATCGACAGATGGCGGAGCAGGCTTGGCAGGCAGGAGCCCAGTTTTGCGTTTGCCCCTTCACCGACGAGCAAGTCATCCATTGGGGTCGGGAAGTGGGGCTGCCCATCGTGCCCGGTGCCCTTACCCCCAGTGAGATCTGGAGGGCCTGGCAGGCGGGGGCAACGGCAGTGAAGGTGTTTCCGGCGGAGAGTATGGGGGGATCCCGCTACCTGCGCCATCTACAATCGGTGCTGGGATCCCTGCCGTTGATCCCCACAGGGGGAGTCACCTTGGCCAGGGCAGCGGAGTACCTACAAGCAGGGGCCTGGGCGGTCGGCGTTGCCGGGGATCTGTTCCCGACAGAGGATCTGCATTCAGACTGCCATGAGCTGGAGAATCGACTACGACAGGCGCTGAGACAGCTGGCAGGGCAAAGAAGCAAAACCTGGCCCAATCTGGGCAAACCGGTAGAATAGGGGGCGTGGTGTGAGTGAGGCCCGCATGGATGGACTTTTAGATCTCTATCTGGAGTTCAACATCCCAAGCCCAGTTGAAGAAGCCACTTGGCGTCATTGGTTCGAGATCTGGCTGAAAGAGCTGGGAGTACAGGAGCCATGCGAGCTCAGCCTTTGCCTCACTTCCGATGAACACATCCGCCAGCTCAACCGCGAGTTTCGCCACCTCGACGAGCCTACCGACGTGCTGGCCTTTGCCGCGCAGGAGATGTTTGCCCCCTTCGAGATCCAAGACGTAACGGGGGTACGCCTGCTGGGGGATATTGTGATTTCGGTGCCCACCGCTCGCGCACAAGCCAAAGCGCAGGGGCATCGTCTCTCGCAAGAGTTGGCCTGGCTGGCCAGCCACGGGTTGCTCCATCTGCTGGGGTGGGATCACCCGGATGAACTGTCCCTACAGCGCATGTTGCAGCAACAGCGACAGTTGCTCGCAGCCATTCCACTGGACGGGGAGGTGGCCCATGGCCAACAGCCCTAGTCGGCTGCCGGAGCGTTCTCGCCCGGTGGTGTTCCGGCGGCGCATTCATGCCCGGCTCACCGGTGTAGACCCAGCACCTCCATCAGAGGCCGATCCTGCAGTGAATGCCGAGCCTTCGGGGATGGATCCCTGGCGACGCCCCCCCTCTTGGCAAGTGGCCGACAACCTGGGCAAAAGTTTTTACTACGCGGGCAAGGGCTTGGTCTATGCCATCCGCACTCAGCGCAACTTCCGCATCCACATGGGGGTGGCGGTGATGGCCTTTGGCCTTGGGCTGGGCCTGCGGCTGAGCGCCGTGGAAATGGCCCTGATCAGCCTGACTAGCGGTTTGGTGATGGCGCTTGAGCTGGTGAATACTGCTCTGGAAGCGGTGGTGGATCTCACCCTGGGCAGCAAGTATCACCTCTTGGCCGAGATCGCCAAAGATTGCGCGGCAGCAGCCGTGTTGATGGCGGCAGTGGCATCCTTGATGGTGGCAGCCTGGCTGTTTCTTCCGCCTTTGGTGTTGCTGCTGCAAGATGGCTTCCCGGCAGTAGGGTAGCTCCCCGATTGGACAGGAAGTTTCCTATCCAGACTGCTGGGAGTGGATCACCACCCGTCCCCCCTGCCGATCCAGATTGAGCAGTTTGGCCTCTGCTTCAATATCCAACTGTGCCCAAGCGCTGACCATCGCGGATCCCACCCGTTCCCGATTCTCAGGAGCACAGAGGGCCAAGAGGGTAGGGCCAGCTCCACTGATCACCACCCCATAGGCTCCGGCAGCCATGGCTGCAGCTTGAACCGTTTTGAACCCGGTGATCAGCTCCATACGCGCCGGCTGGTGCAGCCGATCCTGCAGGGCCACCTTCAGCCAGTCCACCCGGCCCGACTGCAAGCTGCGGATGAGCAGGCCCAGATGGCTGCTGGAAAAAACCGCATCCGCCAAGCTGACGGATTTGGGCAGGATCTCGCGGGCCGCTTGGGTGGAAAGCTTAAAATTGGGCACCACGGCCAGGATGCCAATGCTCTCATGCCACTCCACCGGACAAAACACCCACTGCCCCTGCTGTCCCTGCACACAGAGCTGACAACTGCCCTGCAAGGCAGGCACCACATTGTCTGGGTGGCCCTCCAAAGCAATGGCCAGTTGTAGGAGGGTTTCGGGAGCTAGGTTGAGTGCCCCAATGGCATTGGCACCCAGCAAGCCGCCGACAATGGCGGTGGCAGAACTGCCCAACCCCCGCGCCAGGGGCACGTTGAGGGTAATTTCGATTTCTACCCCCGGCACAGGCTTACTCAGCAGCTCAAAGGCGCGACAGAAGGCCCGGTACACCAGGTTGTCCTTGCTCTGGCTGATGTGGTCGCTGCCACGGTAGTGGATGCTGAGGCCGGAAGGGATCTCGCGAAAATGGAAGTGATTGTAGAGCTCTAGGGCTGCACCGATGCAGTCGAACCCTGGCCCCAAATTGGCGGTGGTGGCCGGGACGATCACCTCTACTCGTTCTTTGACCAAGGGGACAACTCCTCAGCGAACGGCAGGCAACTCAGTGTTTGCGGGTTAGTGCCTACGGGCTCCCATTATCCTACGAACGATGGCCGAGGATATCCTCCCCACCTCTGCTCAGCCTGCAGCTTGCCGAGGCGAACGCGCTGGCCCAGCGGAGCTGTTGGACTGTCTTGAAAGATTCCTGACCGTAAACTACCCCCGCCTAAAGGCGGAGGCTTTCAGTAGCCCTGCAGTTGGCAAGCCAACCACGTTCGCGAAGCGAGCCGTAGGCTTAACCTCTGGGCTGGTTTACAAAGGCAGCCCCAAGTTTGGCGCTCCGCGCCGCTGCGCGAATGGCAATCACATTTGCCCCATTCAAGTCCGCATCCCCTTCCCATCCACAATGCCCACACTTAAACTGCTTCCCACTGCGATAGGATTGCGCAGGGTCGGGATGAATATGCAAACACTTGTGGCAAGTCTGCGAGGTATATGCAGGTGGAACGAGAACAATCAAAACTCCCGCACGCAGAGCCTTGTACTCCAGAAACTGACGAAGCTGGTAGAACGCCCAACTGTTGCCCCTGCGCCGTTCAGTTTTGCTGCGAGGCTGTCGGTTGATGCGCTCCCTGATCCCCGTCAAGTCCTCAAGGGCAAGGATTGCCTGCTTCTGCTGCGCTTCCCAGACAATCGAAGCACTGATGGTGTGGTTGAGCCAAGTCTGAAACCGTCGCTCCCGCCCCGACAACCGTTGCAAGATTTGTCTCGCCCTGCGGCGTGTCGACCTTGTGCCTTTCGAGGCTTTTGTCTGCAGCGACCTACGCACTCGGCTGGACCGGTCTCTGGTCTGATTCAACTGCTGTCCATCCCACTCCCTGTCGGTACTGGTTTTGGCAATCTCTCGCCTGCCCAAGTCCACCCCGATCGCGCCAGCGAGACGGAGTCCTTTGACTTGAACGGCCTGCTTTGGCTCAGGCACCTGCCCGGTCAGCTGGATGTGGATGTAGTACCAACCGTCTCGATGCCGGCCAAGCTGGGCAGAAGTCGGCTTTTGTCCCCGCAACTTGCCCCTTTGGTGGTTGCCCAAACACAACTGAATTCGTTCCCGTCCCCCTACCAAGCACAGGCTGACCGTCTCGTCCTGTTCCCGATAGGAGAAGAGGCGAGCGTCGTAGTCGGCGGAAGTGGGCTTGAAGGTCTTGACGGGGTGACCTTGAGCTTTGGCAGTCTTGCGGTTAGCTCCCACTCTTGCACAGACTCTAACGGCTAGGTTGGCACTGAGTCCAAACTCCTTGCGGATAGCTTGGTACACCTGTGCCTGAATGGCTACAGGGTTGCAGATATTTGGCTTGACCGTTTGGTTGGTGTAGTGGCAAGCAGCGGCAAAGGCCTGGAGTGTGGCTTGTATTTTGGCTATCTGTTCGGGTGTGGGTTGGAGCCTACAAACCAGTGTTAGAGTCTGTTGCATGGTTGTATTGTACACACATGAAAGCCGCCCTGTCGCGTCAGCGGGCCGTAGGCGCTAGGGCCGGGCTTCAGACCCAGTTTTCTTGGTGACCTATCGGGTATCGGGAATATTGGGCCTGTTTCAACTGCAGCCTTTGCCATTGGCTAAACCCATCAGGGATCCTGAAAGGAGCATGGGAGGGATCAAGAGGTGCAGGGGCTGTCTTGGTTGGTGTTGGGCTTGAGCTATGTCGGGTTGGGACTGGGATCCCTGCCCAGGCTGCGCATGAACCGGGCCACCATCGCCCTGGTGGGATCCGCTCTGTTGATCGGCTTGGGGGCCTTGTCGCTACGGCAGGCTTGGGAAGCCATTGACCCGACCACAATTGTGTTTCTCCTGAGCATGATGGTGGTGAACGCCAGCTTGTCTTATGGGGGGGCTTTTCAGTTGGCTTTGCTGGGCTTGATTCGGGTGAGCCGTAGCCCCTTTGGCCTGTTGATCATGCTGGTGTTCGGCAGCGGGCTGCTCTCGGCTTTTTTGCTCAACGACACACTGGCCCTGGTGTTCACTCCCCTCACTTTGCAGGTCACAACAGTGTTGGGGTTGAATCCAATTCCCTATCTGCTGGGCTTGGCGGCAGCCACCAACCTGGGATCCGTCGCCACCCTGAGCGGCAACCCGCAGAATATTTTGATCGGCTCCTTCTCTGGGATTGGCTATCTGGAGTTTGCTGCCCAGATGACCCCCATTGCCATGGTGGGACTGCTGCTGGAAGTGGGGTTGCTGTGGCTGTACTACCCTGAGGTGCGCTCGTTGAAACCCTTTGCCCAGGTGCCTTGGCTGCCGCTGCGGCTCTATCCGCCCCTCTTGCGCAAGAGCGTGGTGATTACGGGGGGGCTGTTTGTGGCCTTTGCAGCCGGACTTCCTTTGGCAGAATCAGCCTTGGTGGCAGCGGCCCTGTTGTTGATTACCCGCAGGCTGAAGCCGGAGCGATTTTTGGGGCAGGTGGACTGGAATCTGCTGGTGATGTTTTCCGGGCTGTTTATCCTAACGCGGGCAACACGAGAGCTGGTTACTGCTTGGGGGATCAGCTTGGGATCCTTGACGGAGAGGCTGGCCGGATCCCCCCTCACTTTGCTGAGCAGTGTGGCCATTTTATCCAACATCATCTCCAATGTGCCGGCGGTGCTGTTGCTGCAATCGTTGCTCCCTCGACAGGAGACCACTGCTTGGCTGTTGCTGGCTGCCGGCTCCACTTTGGCGGGCAATCTGACTCTATTTGGGGCGGTGGCCAATCTAATCACCGTCGAGGCAGCGGCCAAAAAGGGCTATGTGCTTTCGTTTGGGGAACATCTGCGCTTTGGCCTGCCCCTCACTCTGCTGACTCTGGGGTTTAGTGGGTTGTGGCTGTGCCAGCCTTTCCTGTCTTCTGCATCGTTCAGATGACCCCTGTTGCAGAGGTAACCGGCTTGTCGGGATCCCTGTGTATGATGGGAGAAAGAGTTTAAGAAACGTAACGTGTCTTCTCCACTATCGCAGGCAGTTGTTTTGATCACGGGGGCAACAGGGGGTATTGGCAGCGCCCTTGTGCCTCTGCTGGCTCGGGCCGGATCCCATCTGGTGTTGGCCGCGCGGCGAGAGGAGCCTCTGCGAGCTCTGGTGGAGAAATCGGTGTCTCTGGGGGCTGCCTCTGGATTGGGGATCCCTACCGATGTGACGGACTATGCCCAGGTAGAGGCCCTCGTCAACCAAACAATGCAAAAGCATGGGCGTATTGACGTGCTGATCAACCTAGCAGGGGCCGGGATCCTCAAGCCTGCTCCGCAGCTAACCCCCGCAGACCTGGAGCGGATGATAGCAGTCAACCTGAAGGGCAGCTTCTACACCAGCCAACTGGCTGCCAACCCCATGCGGGAGCAAAAATCCGGCCACATCCTCAACTTCCCCGGCATCCTCGGACGTCATCCTATGGCGATGGCCTCTGCTTACTGTGCAGCCAAGTTTGGGGTGGTCGGGTTTAGCAAGTGTATGGCCGACGAGCTGAAGCGCTTTGGGGTCAGGTTTACACTGTTTTACTTTGGGGGCATTGACTCGCCCTTCTGGGATCCCATCAGCCTAAAGGTGCAACGAGACAAGATGCTCAGCCCTGCCACGGCTGCGGAAGCCATCCACTTTGCCCTCACAGCGCCCGCCGGTGCTGTACCGAGCGAGATAGTGTTGCAGCCTGAAAGCCACCAATTCCTCTGAGTGGGTTCTTCAGAGCTGTCGATGGGTGTGGGGGTGCTGTTTGATGTTGTCGGCATCCTTCACTTCCACAACCGCATTGAGGATGCGCCGGGGCTCGACACTGTGATTGAGCCTAAACACCCCCCGCTCTGGAGTGCAGGTTTGGTGCAGGGGGATGTGGCGAAATTGGGGCTTGCTGCGATAGGTGCGGGCCGCTGCCTGCACCCGTTCCACGAAGTTTTCTCCCAACAACACCCCTGGCGGGAAAACATCGGCAGGCAAGGTGGGGATCCCGTTGTTCACAATCTCGGCGTAGGTTGTGGCGTAGAGGAGGACATAGGAAGTGCTGCGGCGCTCTTGGGCCAGGCAGTCCAAATCGGCAGCAGGCACCGGCTCGGCCACCAAAACCTCCACCAGGCGACCTTCCTGATCCTGCTGGAAGCAAGTGGCCACTCCCAGCACCACGTACTCCAGTCCTTGCACTGGGCTAGAGCCAAGGTGAGTTTGAGCAGTATCCGACATCAATGCCAATCTCCAAGCGGGGGAGTGAACTTTCGCGGCTCCGGCAAGCACCCAGATCCCTCAAGCTGGACGCAGTTCTCACCATAGCAACAATTTTTGCGTCGGGCAGCGGGAGCTGTTGCAAGATAGAAGGTGGATCTCAGCCCAGCTCTCTTTGACATACCCCCCTGCCCAAAGGCAGGGGTGTGTCAATGTAGCGAAGCGGGGTCAGTACTGCCTGAGGGGAGCAAGGGGTTGGATTCCAAGCACCTTCGGCAACCCTGGGTTCATCATTTGGGAAATACCTAAGGATCCGACTATGGCGGATGGCGAATACAGACCTGGGTTGGAAGGCGTTCCGGCCACACGCTCCAACATTAGTTTTGTCGATGGCCAGGCGGGGATCCTGGAATATCGGGGCATCCCCATCGAGGAATTGACCGCCCACAGTACCTTTCTGGAGACGGCCTACCTGCTGATCTTTGGGAAGCTGCCGACCCGAGCGGAGCTGGACAACTTTGATCAGGCGATCCGCAGTCATCGACGGGTGAAATACCGCATCCGCGACATGATCAAGTCGTTTCCGGAGTCGGGCCACCCGATGGATGCTCTGCAAACCTGTGTGGCGGGCTTGGGGCTGTTTTACCCGCTGCGGGAGATGGATCCCGACTATGTGTTCGGCACCGTCACCCGTTTGCTCTCAAAGCTGCCAACCATGGTGGCAATGTTCCACCAGATGCGACAGGGCAATGATCCCATTCCCCCGGACGATAGTCTGGATCACGCTTCCAACTTTTTGTACATGCTCTCGGGCAAGAAGCCGGATCCCTGGCTGGCCCGCATTTTCGACATCTGCTTGATCCTGCACGCGGAGCACACAGTCAATGCCTCTACGTTTGCCCTTCTGGTGAGTGCTTCCACGCTGGCTAACCCCTACAGCAGCCTGGCCACGGCGGTGGGTACCCTTTCGGGGCTGTTGCACGGGGGGGCCAACCAACAGGTGATGATGCTGCTGCGGCAAATCGGCTCGGTGGAAAATGTGCGCTCGTTTATCGAGGAGAAGCTGGCCAAAAAACAGCGCATTATGGGCATGGGGCATCGGGTTTACAAGGTGAAGGATCCGCGGGCCACCATCCTGCAGCGGCTGGCCGAAGAGCTGTTTGAGCGCTACGGCCACGACAAGTACTACGACATCGCCCTGGAAGTGGAGCGGGTGTGCGAGGAGTTGCTGGGGCCGAAGGGGATCTACCCGAATGTGGACTTCTACTCAGGGTTGGTCTACGCCAAGCTGGGGATCCCGGAAGATCTGTTTACACCGGTGTTTGCCATTGCCCGAGCGGCGGGTTGGTTGGCCCATTGGCGGGAGCAATTGTCCGATAATCGGCTTTTCCGACCCACCCAGGTGTATACAGGCGAGCGTCAGCAACGCTATATCCCCATAGAAGAGCGGGGTTGAGGGCCGTTTGACAGGGTGCCGGGCCGGGATCCAAACTCAGTAAGGCCCAAATCGTGTGTGAGGTGGTGCGTTGAGCCTTTTGGACTCTCCCCTTTGGCGGGACGGATTCACCCTATTTCTGAGCATTGTGGTGCAGGCAATGCCATTTTTGCTGCTGGGGGTGTTTCTGTCGGGGCTGCTGGCGGTGTTTGTGGAAGGATCCCAGTTGGCCCGTTTCCTACCCAAAGGCAAAGTGGGCAGCGCGATAGCCGGTGGTGCTTTGGGATTCTTTTTCCCGGTGTGCGAGTGTGGCAACCTGCCGGTGGCCCGTCAACTGGTCATCAAAGGGATCCCACCCCATGTGGCGGTGGCTTTTTTACTGGCGGCGCCGGTGTTTAACCCGGTGGTGATCTTTTCCACTTGGATTGCCTTTCGCTCTATGCCGGAGCTGGTGATCTACCGGGTTCTCTTTTCCTTCGGCATTGCGGTAGTCATCGGCTTGATCTTCAGCCTGCAAAAGGATTTCCAGCCTCTGTTGCAGCCGGCAGTCTGGCGGGAGTTGCAGCGCAATCGCTCCCGAGAGGCGGATCCGAAAAGCACCTCCTGCTCGCCGTTGTTGCGGGGAGGCACCTTCTGGATTGGATCCCAGGGCTATGCTCAAGGAGCCTCTAGCAGATCCCTGGCCACATTACAGACGGCTGAAGACGTGTATCGCTCCGCTCTGGCCGCTGCGCCTTCTCTCTCCAGGCGACAAAAAAAAGGAGTTCTCCTGCTACAGACCTGGGCCAGGGAGATCCGCGAACTGGGATCCGTGCTCATCTTGGGCTCGGCGATGGCCGCCCTGATTCAAACGGTGATCCCTCGCTCGTTCCTGTTGGATTACGGCCAAGATGCGTTGCTCTCGATCCTGATCATGATAGCCCTGGGCGCGATCATCTCCATTTGCTCAACGGTGGATGCTTTTTTTGCCCTCTCCTTTGCGGCCACCTTTACGCCGGGATCCCTGTTGGCCTTCATGGTGTTTGGGCCGATGGTGGACTTGAAAGCCATAGGCTTGATGCTCACTCTGTTCAAGCCCCGCGCCATTTTCTACTTCGTGATCTTGACCTTGCAGTTTACCCTGGTGGGAACTTTAGCCATCAACTACTATGGCAGCTAAAGCATTTGTTCGAATCCTTCTCCGCAGGGACGCCCTCTCCATTCACTCTCCGTCAAATACAGTTGCTTCAGTTTAGGGTAAGATGCCTGGGCTACTGTGTTGCTACGCAACGCTGCCGCGACCGCGCCAGCGGGACGGAGTCCTTGAAAAGCCTTCTGGCTCGTGCATTCTGGGTGTGGGTGCAGTGTCCTGCTTTAAGTCGAAATGACCATAAGTTGCTGGATAGGGTTTGTCACTAGAGGGCTCCGCTCCCAGACGGTTGAGAACTCAGGTGTTATAGATGTTATGTAGTAAACTCAAGAAGGACGTAGTCTGAATTTCATAATTATCGCGACTCTATTGTCAGCAGGACAAAGCTATGAGCAATCTATACTCGACAGACTTTAACTTGTGGATTGAGCAAACAACCCAGCTATTGCGGGAAAGGCGCTGGCATGAAATTGACATAACACACTTAATTGAAGAGGTTGAGAATTTGGGCAAGAGCGAACGACGAGGGATTGCCAGTCAATTAACTCGCCTTCTGTTGCATCTACTCAAGTGGCAATATCAACCTCAGCGCCGTTCAGATAGCTGGCTAGATTCCATCACAGATGCGCGAACCCAAATTGAATTGGCCATAGAAGATAGCCCCAGCCTAAAAGGTTATCTGGTAGAGCAATTTGAAGAAAGTTATCAACGGGCGCGCCGCCAAGCAGCCAGGCAAACGGGGATAGAAATCTCGACATTTCCAGATGTCTGTCCCTACTCTCCAGAGTTGGTGTTGGCAGAGGACTGGCTGCCGGAAGTTTGACAGTCTACACCTGCTATTCCTCAAGCAGAGGCTCGCTCCTGCCAGGTGCGCATCTTGCCCGGGTTGAGCAACCCATAGGGATCCACTTCTTCTTTGAAACGGATCTGACGGGGATCCATCACTTTGCGCCCACCGTCTTCGATGATGAAAGTGTGGGGGTTGGCAATAAATACCCCCTGCGCTTCGTGGTAGCGCATGATCTCGTTCAGGCGCTCTTCAGTGGTAAAGCGGACAATTTGTAGGCCGACGGGGGTAGCTTGCCCGTTGATGCGAATAAACTCCAGGTGCATCAGCACTTCGTCGCCAAAATACTCGTACATGTGCTGCACCAGCTTCAGCTCCCGGTCGGCGGGAAAAGCCGATTGTAAATAGGTAAGGCTGGGATCCACGCTGCGGCAGTGCAAGGTGGTGTGATTCCAAGAAAATTCCCCCAGTGAGATCCCTTTGGCGGCCTCTTGGGCAGTTTTGTGGTAGACCACTTGCCCCCCATGTTCCCGGATCAGCTCCAACAGCGGCTCCACACTGCATTCGGCCGCCATCAACAGGGCCACGGCGGATCCCTCTGGCAAATAGCCCCGCAGGGGTGCAAAGTAGCTGGGGATCGGCCAAGCGTGCAGGCTGATCATCTTCTTGATGATCCCATCCGCATCACCCAGGGCCTGACCAAAATGGGCACAGGGCATAAACCCTCCTGCGGGGGGAAAAGCCACCACCAGCTCCGCCCAAGGGTAAGCAGGCGCCAGCGGAATCTCCACTTCGGTGATGATCCCGTTTAGGCCCCAGGCATGGCTCACTTTGAATACCTCGTCTCCCCGCAGCTCCAGCACCCGCGGCTCTTCCTCCAGGGTGACCACCCGCAAACCCAAGATGTTGCCCCGATCCCGCAGTTGGCCGTAGGTCACAGAGCCAATGCCACCACTGCCGCCGGCAATGAACCCCCCGATGGTGGCCGTGCGATAGGTGGAAGGAGCCATGCGGATCTCCCAGCCCATCTCCCGGGTGTGTTTGTCGATGGCCATCAACTTGGCTCCCGCCTGCACCCGCGCCAAGCCCGGCTTTGCCCAGATCACCTGGTTCAACTTGCCCATGTCTAGGATCACGCCCCCGGCCAGCGGGATACATTGGCCGTAATTACCGGTACCGGCACCGCGCACCGTAACCGGGATCCGCAGCTTGGCACAGGCCGCCGCCACCCGTATCACCTCGGCCTCATCGGCGGGGCGCACCACCACATCTCCCCGCTTGTCGCTCAGTTGTCGGCTCAGCACGGGGCTGTAGTGGTAAAAATCCAACGACAACTTGGCCACTTGAGCCGGATCGGTGATGATCTCAATGCCCTCTAAGTGAGAACGCAAAGCCTGCAGCTTGTCAGGAGCGGCAGCGATCATAGGTATCCCTA
>DVDX01000087.1 GCA_015295985.1 Synechococcus sp. M44_DOE_062
CTGGCTTGCCAGCAGCGGTTGTTGAAGCGTCAAGAATCCCTGCCCTTTAGGGTAGAGAGTATGTCAATATCCAGCAGCCAAGAACCTGACCGATCCCATGGGCTAGCGAGGGACATTCTGGAGCAGTGAACCGACCCATCCGGGGAAAAGGGTGTAAGCCCCTACCGCCCATTGGGCCATGCCCACCACCACCTCTGACTTGGACTGGCGAGCGGCATCCCAAATGGCTTCGGCAACTTCTTCCGGCTGGCTGACCCAAAAACTCTCCAGCGCCTGTTGCATTTGCTCGCGGGCTTTGCCACCTGAGGTTTGGGATTGGCCGTCGGGAGAGGACGCTGGCCCCACCTCATCCAGAAAAATGGCTCGCTTGAGAAAATTGCTGCTGACGATGCCCGGATGGACGCCAATTACCTGGATCCCTTGGGGTTGCAGTTCCAGACGCAGCGCCTCCGTCAGCCCACTGACCGCGTACTTGCTGGCACAATAGGCGCTCATCTGGGGCAGGGGCATTTTGCCGCCAATGGATCCCACGTTGATGATCTGGCCTTTTTTGCGCTTCAACATGTCGGGGAGCACGGCTCGGATGGTGTGGAGGTAGCCCCAAAAATTGACTGCCATCAAAGCCTGCCAGTGTTCTGGGGTGGTCTGCAAAAAAGGGCCACTCATGCAGATGCCGGCATTGTTGATCAGGCAGTCGATGCGGCCATAGCGTTCCAGAGTTCTCTCCACCAGGTTTTGCACCTGGTCTGGCTGCGTGACATCGGTGGGAACGGCCAAGACCTCGGCATTGAGGCTTTGCTCCAGGTCGATGGCAGTTTGCTTCAGAGTTTCAGCAGTGCGGGCAGCCAGCGCCAAGCGGTACCCCCCACGAGCAAAAGTGAAGGCAGTAGCTCTGCCGATGCCTTCAGAAGCACCTGTAATTAAAACAACATCGGCCATCCTGCTTCTCCGCAAATCTGGACTGGGATCCCTCTACCTGTTGTAGCTTCTCCCAGAGTTAGGGATCCCTGCTTGCCTGAAGACTTAAGATACTGAACGGTAGCGAAGATAAGGTTTATGGCCTCTACCTACTCATTTGACATCGTCAGCGACTTCGATCGGCAGGAACTGGTGAACGCTGTGGATCAGGCCCAGCGGGAGATCAAACAGCGCTACGACCTCAAGGATACTCAGACGGAAATTGAGCTGGAGGAGGGATCCCTGACCATCACCACCGCCAACGACATGGCCCTCAACTCCATTCGGGATCTGCTCCTCACCAAAGCGGCCAAGCGGGGCCTATCCCTGAAGATCTTCGACTTTCAGCCCCCGGAGAGTGCCGGTGGCAACCGGGTGCGCCAGGTGGTTCGCCTCAAAAAGGGCATTGATGCCACACTGGCCAAACAGATCGCCAAGCAAATCCGCGACAACTTTAAGAAGGTGCAGCCTGCCATTCAAGGGGATCTGGTGCGGGTTTCCGGCAAGGATAAAGACGAGCTGCAAGCAGTCATTCAGATGCTCAGGCAGCAGGATTACCCAGTGGCCCTGCAATTTGTCAATTATCGGTAGGGATTCTCTGGGCTTCCCTCTTCTTCACCCTCAATTTCTCCCAAGATAGGGATCTCAGGGTTTGCGAAATGTCTGGTTTGTGGTCGTTTCAGGTGAGGGTGAGACGGCTGGGCCACTGTGTTGCTACGCAACGCTGCCGCGACCGCGCCAGCGGGACGGAGTC
>DVDX01000009.1 GCA_015295985.1 Synechococcus sp. M44_DOE_062
CTAGGGATCCCGGCAGGCGCTACAGTGGGGGATGCTCTCAACTCCCTCAATTTCCAATCTCCTCAGATCGAATGGATCCCATACCCACCCGGATCACAGCCTGCTTTCAGGCACTGCGCAGCCGCGGCGAAAAAGCTCTCATCCCCTACCTCACTGCCGGGGATCCCAATCTGGAGACAACCTTTGCGGCTTTGCAGGTTCTGGATCAGAGTGGCGCTGATCTTATCGAGTTGGGAGTGCCTTACTCGGATCCCTTGGCGGATGGGCCGGTGATCCAAGCGGCAGCCACCCGTGCCCTCAGCCGGGGAGTCACTTTGGGCGCCATTCTACAAGGCTTGCGCCGCCTCTCTCTGCAGGCTCCCCTGATCCTGTTCACCTACTACAACCCCATTCACCAGCTTGGCATCCCCAACTTTCTGCATCAACTGCGGCAGGCTGGCTGTGCCGGTTTGGTCGTCCCTGATTTGCCCCTGGAAGAGGCGGGATCCCTGCGACAAGCAGCCCAGGCCGAAGGGATCGACCTCATCCTGCTGGTGGCACCCACCAGCCCCCCAGAGCGGATGGGTCGCATCGCCCAGCAGTCCAGCGGCTTCGTCTACTTGGTCAGCACCACCGGCGTTACCGGCGAACGGGCCACCCTGGAAAAGCGGATCCCGGCTTTGCTGCAGCAACTGCGTCAACAAACCCCTCTGCCGATTGGGGTGGGCTTTGGCATCTCCACTCCAGACCAGGCCCGCCAGATTGCCCTCTGGGGAGCGGATGCGGCGATTGTGGGCAGCGCATTTGTGCAACGGCTGGCGAAGGCCTCCACACCTGAAGAAGGACTGCAACAAATAGCGCACTTTTGTCGAGCTCTCAAAGCGGCCCTGCAAGAGGTGACCACTCCGGAGTGTTAACTTCTGTTTAGAAGGGTGCCAACTCAGGTTGCCTCCATCTCAAAACAAATGTTTACATTCCGTTAAGTCAGCCGGCAGACCCATTTTCCCCTGCTACCCCCCACAGTCCGCGGATCCCAGGCTAGGCAGACCTTTTGGCGTTGATGGGTTTGTAAATCTTCACAAAACACTCATCCCTCCCGCGATATAAAATTAGGCTGGATGCTCGGCTGTCTGAAAGTCGCAGAGGTTCTTGACCTATCTATTGGGGGGTTCGGTGGGGGTAGTTTTGAGTAGTCTGCTGCCACGGAATCCCCAGTTTTTGGAGGTCAAAGAGGATCCCGTGAAAAAGCTTGGGATTTGGCTTTTGGGAGGTTCAGCCAGTCGCTCATCGCTTTTTGGAAAGACCAGAAGGAGATCCATCATGCAAGACGCCTTTACCCGGGTGATCGCTCAGGCAGATGCACGCGGTGCCTTTTTAAGTGACCAAGACTTTGACCGTTTGGCGGCTTTGGTGGCAGAGGGCAACAAGCGCCTGGATGCCGTCAACCGCATGACCAGCAACGCTGCCCAAATCGTAACCAACGCAGCTCGCTCTTTGTTCGCTCAAGAGCCAGATCTGATCGCTCCCGGTGGCAATGCCTACACCAACCGCCGCATGGCCGCCTGCCTACGAGACATGGAGATCATCCTGCGCTACATCACCTATGCCACCTTGGCCGGGGATAGCTCTGTGCTGGAAGATCGCTGCCTAAACGGCCTGCGGGAAACCTACGTTGCTCTGGGGGTGCCCACCACTTCTATGGCCAACGCTATTGCCGCCATGAAGAAGGAAGCCCTGGCCAAGATCATGGATCCGAAGGGCATCACTCCTGGCGACTGCTCGGCGCTGCAAAGCGAAGTGGCCAGCTACTTCGATAAGGCGGCTGCTGCCATCGTTTGAGCTTCGGGTGGAAGCCAGCTTGGTCGTTTCTTATTTAGCTCCGTTGGATCCCTTATTTCTGATAGGCAAGTGCAGATCCAGCCTGCCTTTTCTACAGAGCTTTCATTAACAACACAACCGATGAATTTAGGAGTTGCAAGGTGAAAACTGTCATCACTGAAGCGATTGCTTCCGCTGACAACCAAGGGCGTTTTCTAAATGCCAGCGAGCTGCAAGCCGTGAATGGTCGTTACCAGCGTGCTGCTGCTTCCCTGGAAGCGGCCCGCGTCCTGACCAACAATCAGCAAACTCTGGTGCGGGAAGCGGTGCAGGAAGTGTTCAAGAGGTTTCCTTACTTGACCCAGCCGGGTGAAATGGGCCACGGCGATGTGTTTCAGGCCAAGTGTGCCCGCGACATTGGCTACTACCTCCGCTTCATCACCTATTCCCTGGTTGCCGGTGGCACTGGCCCTCTTGATGAATACTTGGTAGCCGGGCTGCGGGAAGTAAACCGCTCCTTTAACCTCTCTCCGAGCTGGTACATTGTGGCTCTGCAGTACATGAAGAGCCGCGCTCTGGGCATGCTGAGCGGTCAAGCGGCCAACGAAGCTGCCATCTACTTCGATTACGCCATCAACGCCCTCAGCTAGGGGATCCCAGGGCAGAGATCCCCACCTGTTGAAAGTAGGCGATCTCTTTCTTTGTCTTCCAGTTGTGTGTCTCCCCAGAGCAGGCGGCGGCTTCAAGGAGGTCTATTCCACTTGTTTCCAGGTTGGCTTAGTACCTCGGCTCCCTTTGAGCCAGCTGGGTTGGTCGCCTGCTCTCCAGCCGGGGGCAGTTCTTACGTTTTCACGTTCTAGGCATTGTCCGATGGCAAGGTGACTGGGTTGGCGAGAATACCCAGTACGGCTTGTCTGCTGGTCAGTTGCCCTTGCCTGTCTTCTATGCAGATCTGATCTGGATAGATACTTGGGGAAGAAGCGATGTTTGGTCAAAGCACCACCAGCCCTGAAGCCCTGACAGAAGCCGGCAGCCGGGTTTACAGAGTTGAGTACACCGGCCTGCTCAACCCTCCTGATGCTCTAGCCACTTCTGCCAAGGTTCGCCGCAGCACCCTGAGCACCACCGTTCCCTACAGTCGGTTATCTGCCGAGATGCAGCGCATTCTGCGGATGGGTGGCAAGATTGTGCAGGTCACTGCCTTGTCGGGAGCCAATATTTCCCCTGCTCAGGGCAACGGCGCTGCTGAGGGAGGGACGCCCGAGGGCTGACTGGAGTTACCGGCAAGGTTGCCCAGGTGTCAAGGTGTCATGAACAGCTCTACAACGGTTCGTATGGCATCCAATACGGCGGTGCTGCCGCAGCAGCTTACCTGGGAGCAGGCGATAGCCCGGCTACAGGGGGATGACCTGCAAGATCGGTACTATGCTGCCTGGTACTTGGGCACAGTTCGGGATCCGCGGGGGGTGGAGCCGCTGCTTTTGGCGCTGCAGGATGAACGGGATCGCACCGCCTTGGGGGGCTATCCTCTGCGCCGCAACGCTGCCAAGGCCCTGGGGCAGATTGGGGATGCGCGGGCCGTACCCGGTTTGATCGAGGCACTCACCTGTACTGACTTCCATGTGCGGGAAGAGGCCGCCTATGCCTTGGCTCAATTGGGGGACAAGCGAGCGGTGGATCCCTTGCTGGCGCTGTTGCAGTCCCGCGAGCAGGAGCAACCCTGGGAAGCCCTTATCGAGGCGCTGGGCCAGCTCCAGGCCACCGAGGCTGAGGCAGCAATCCGACCCTTTTTGGGCCATCCCTCCGAACGGGTGCGTTCGGCAGCGGCTTGGGTGCTCTACCGCTTTACGCAAGCCGAGGAGCTGACCCAAATCCTGGTGGCACTCCTGGCCCACTCCAACTCCAGCCTGCGGCAGGCTGCTTTGTTCGACCTAGCCGAATCGGGATGGGTGGCGGGGGCACCGCTGCTGGCGACAGCCGATGTAGCTCTCAACCTGCGCATCAATGCTCTGAAGCGGCTGTTCGATGTGGCGCTTCAGTTGGGGCGGGTACCGCTGGCTCAGGTGGCGGCAGCGATCCTTCCGCAACTGGAGAAGCTTTTCTAGGATCCTGGAGCGCTCAGTGCTTTTGATTAGAGGTTTCATTCAACTGTACTTTTGACTACTCGTTGCCTATGTCCTCTGCCTCGGCTGCTCAAGCGCTTCCCATTGCTGTGGCTCAACTGGCGGCGGAGTTGGAGCAGGCCACGTCGCCTGAGGACTTGCTGCGGGTGGTGAGGGCGCTGGGCGCTTTGGGCCAAGTGGAAGGGATCCCCATCTTAATTCGCGCCTTTGGGTTCAATCGCCCTGCAGTGGGGGAAGCCGCCCTGGAGGAGGTGCTGCGCTTTGGGGAGGCGGCGGTGCAGCCCTTGCTGAGCCATATGGATGGTTTTGACTACGGGGCGCGGGCCTATTCGGTGCGGGCTTTGGCTCGCATTGGCCATGGGGATGCCTACCCCTTTTTGGCAGAAGCCATTGTGGCGGACTTTGCCCCCAGTGTGCGACGAGCGGCGACCCGTGGGCTGGGACGGGTGGCTGCCAAGCGGCCCTTGCCCGATCAAGAGCGAGCCTTGCACCTGTTGCGGCAATGCCTTGCTGATGCCGATTGGGGAGTCCGCTATGCCGCCGTTGGATCCCTGACGGACTTGGCTCGCCAGGGTGAACGATCTCTGCGCGCCTCAGCCGAGGCTGCGCTCCAGATGGCCTTGGAAGATGCGGATCCCCTGATCCCTCTCCGCGCCCAGATGAGCTGGCAGGAGTTGGCTGCCGAGCCTTAGCTTCTCTGCCCCATTGTGTCTTTCTCGGTTTTTCTCGTTTTTTCAGGAGTACCACCTATGTCTCTTCCGTTGCTTGCCGATCGCCCCACCACCCAAAATGAGCGGGTGCCTCGCTACTTTGTGCCCAGCGACGAAACCCCGCCCGTCTACCGTCCTGACGACCCAACAGGTATCGACAACATCATTCGCGCCGCCTATCGCCAGATCTTCAGCGAGCACTTGATGCTGGAGAGCTATCGGCAAAGAGCTCTAGAGTCCCAGTTGCGCAACGGGGCGATCTCAGTCAAAGAGTTTGTGCGCGGCCTAGGCAAGTCGGAGGTGTACCGGGATCTGGTCATGGTTCCCAACGACAACTACCGCTTTATTGAAGTCACCTTCCAGCGCTTTTTGGGTCGGCCCACCTACAGCCAACAGGAGCGCATCAAGTACTCCATCATCGTTGCCACCCAGGGGCTGGATGGCTTTATCGATGCCGTGGTAGACAGCGAAGAATACAACACTGCCTTTGGGGATGATGTGGTGCCCTACCAGCGCCGTCGCCTGTCGGAAAAGCCCGCCAACCTGGTGACCCCCCGCTATGGAGCCCGTTGGCGCGATGTCTCCGGCGTGAAGCGCTCGACCCGGGAAGTGGTGCGCACCTATCGTCTCATCCGTCCTCCCAAAGCCGGGGATCCAGAAAACTTCCTCAACATGGCCCGCATGCTCAATCCCAAGCCAGCAGCGCGGCAAAACATCAGCGTCTTCGATCTAAAGATCCCGGACATGACCACCAACCGCCGCTAGTAGCAGGCAAGCTTCCTGAGACAACCCTCTACGAGCTCTGCGGGGCCGATCGATCCGAGGTTGTTCGGATGGATCGGCTCGCGTCTGTGCTAGGGGCAAGATTCGTTATAATCCTGGTGATGCTTCTTAACACTTGGGTCGCATGAAGAATCCGGTTGTGCGGGCTTTTTTTGTCGGCAAGGCTGTGGCGGATGTCCTGCGGGAGCGCTTGGAAAGCGCCCTCACCGATATTGCCGGAGAAGTGGGCAAGGTGTGGGCTGAGCTGCAGGAGGGCTGGCAAACCTTTGCCCAGGAGGTCATGACCCGGGCGGAGGCAGAAGCATCGGTGGCCGCCCAGGAAAGGGTGTCGCCGCCCTTTCAGGCAGAAGATTTGCAGGCAACTCTGGACGACTTGCGGGCAGAAGTGGCGCAGTTGCGCTCTGAGTTGCAGAAATATCGGAGTCGAAACGCTTGAGTGCCAGCACACTGGGATCCCGGAGTGCTTTGGGATCCAAACCCGTCAAGCCCTATACTGCCTACCGTTGGGCCCGGGAGAATTACACTCGCCGAGGCCGCCTGCTGGACATCTGGCGATTTGTGCTCACCTGGCTGTTCTACCTTTGGCTGGATCAGCAGGCTTGGAGCTATGGAGGACAACCCACGCCTGAGCGAAAGGCCAAGCGCCGCCGCGCCAGAGCTGTTTGGATCCGGGAAACGCTGCTTAACTTAGGCCCTACTTTTATTAAAGTGGGGCAGTTTTTCTCCACCCGCGCCGATCTCTTCCCCTCGGAGTATGTCGAGGAGCTCTCCAAGCTACAGGATCGGGTGCCTGCTTTTGGCTACGAACAGGTGGCGGCAATTGTGCAGCAGGAACTGGGCAGGCCGATCACCCAAATCTACAGCTATTTTGATCCCACCCCTTTGGCCGCCGCCAGCTTAGGGCAGGTGCACCGCGCCAAGCTGAAAACCGGGGAAGAGGTGGTGGTGAAGGTGCAGCGTCCAGGGCTGACCCGCTTGTTCACCATTGATCTGGAGATCTGCCGTGGGATCGCCGAGTTCTTTCAGTACCACACCTCTTGGGGCGGGCCAAGCCGAGACTGGATCGGCATCTATGAAGAGTGTCGGCGCACCCTCTGGGAAGAGGTGGACTACCTCAATGAGGGCCGCAATGCCGATACCTTCCGCCGCAACTTTCGCGATATGCCGCAAATTGCCGTCCCCAAAGTGTATTGGCGTTACACCTCTCCTCGCCTGTTGACGTTGGAATACCTGCCGGGGATTAAAATCAGCGATTACGAAGCCTTGAGTGCAGCGGGGTTGGATCGCAAGGTTTTGGCTCGGCTGGGGGCAGAGGCTTACCTGCGGCAACTGCTCAAGGATGGCTTTTTTCACGCCGATCCCCACCCCGGCAACATTGCCGTGAAGCCGGATGGCACGCTGATCTTCTACGACTTCGGCATGATGGGCCGCCTGCGCTCCGACGTGAAAGAAAAGCTGATGGGCACACTGGCGGGGGTGGTCTCCAAAAATGCCGATCAGGTGGTGGCCTCGCTGGTGGAACTGGGGGTGCTGGTGCCCACCGCCGATCTGGCTCCCGTGCGCCGCTCGGTGCAGTACATGCTGGATCACCTTATGGACAAACCCTTTTCCGGCAACTCAGGCGAAATCTCGGTGGCGGCCATCAGCGAAGACCTCTACGAGCTGGCCTACGACCAGCCGTTTCGCTTTCCGGCTACCTTTACCTTTGTGATGCGGGCCCTAACCACGTTGGAGGGGCTGGGGAAGGGGTTGGATCCGGAGTTCGACTTTATGGAAGTGGCCAAACCCTTTGCGGAGGAGCTGATGAGTTTCAACGGAAGTGAGACCGAGACCCTCTTGGCCCAGGTTAGCCGTCAAGCGGCTGAGTTTACCAGCAGCAGCCTCAGTTTGCCCCGCCGGATTGAATCGACCTTGAGCAAGTTGGAACAGGGGGAGCTGCGCCTGCGGGTGCGATCCAGCGAGGCGGAGCGCTTGCTGCGCAAGCTGAACAACACCGGACTGGGAGTTATTTATGCAGTGCTGTTTGCGGCCTTCTTCTTGAGCGCAACTCAGCTCTTTTTGGCCGGACATGCTACCTTAACGGTTATTACTTTGGTTTTGGCTGCCCTCGCTGCTCTTGCTTTAATCAGAGTACTCTTAAGGTTGAATCGGTCAGAGCGATTGATGTGATGCGACGATATGCCTGCGCTACGGATCCCGGTAAGCTCCGCAGTAGCAACCAGGATGCCTACTACTGTGATCCGGAAGGGCGCTACTTTATTGTTGCCGACGGCATGGGTGGACATGCTGCTGGGGCCACAGCCAGCCTGTTGGCCGTCGAGACCATCCGGGAATATCTGGATCGAGGCTGGAAAAACGTGCCGGCGCCCCGGCTGCTCAGCGAAGCTGTAGAAGCGGCCAACAGTGCCATCCTCAAGGATCAGCGGGAGAATCCAGAACGGGCAGACATGGGCACTACGGTGGTGGTGGCCATGGTGGATCCCAATGACAACTGCTGGAGCGCTCACATCGGTGATTCTCGCCTCTATCGCCTACGGGGATCCGAAATGCAGCAAATGACGGAGGATCACACCTTAGTGGCCCGCTCCATTCGACTGGGGGAGCTGACCTATGAGCAGGCCCGGATTCACCCTTGGCGACATATTCTCGAGCGCTGCCTGGGCCGACCCGATGCGGGGCCACCTTCCGTGCAGCCGATTACCGTGCGTCCGGGGGATCGCCTGCTGTTGTGTAGCGACGGCCTGACGGAGGAGTTGGATGACGAAGTGATCATCGGGTACTGCCTGCAGGTGGAAGATTTGGAGCAACTTCCCCTAAAACTCATCGAGGCGGCCAAAGAGCGGGGCGGGCGAGACAACATCACGGTGGTGATTGCCGAATACGCCTAGTTTGCCTCCGGCTAAAGACGGTATTGGCGGTACACTTCGCTGGCTGCCCGGTGCAGCAGGGAGTGGCGATACACGAGGCGGTCGAGGTCTTTGCCATAGCCACCGCCGATAACGCAAGCAACAGGATAGCCCTGCTTTAGGCAAGTATTCAGCACTTGCATATCCCGCCGAAACAGGCCCTGGTCGCTGAGGGCCAGCTTGCCCAAGAGATCTTCCTCGTGGGGATCCACACCGGCATCGTAGAGCACCAGATCGGGGCGCACCTGAGCCAACAGGTCGGGCAAGTGGTTGGCCAAGGTCTGGAGATAGGCTTCATCTTTCATGCCTACCGGCAGGGGTACATCCAGGTCGCTCTGCTGTTTGGTGGCGGGGAAATCGGCCTCACAGTGCATGGAGAAGGTAAATACCCGCGGCTCGGAGCGGAAGATCCAAGCAGTGCCATCCCCTTGGTGGGCATCCAAATCCACGATCAAGAGCCTTTGCACCAGCCCTTGCTGCAGCAAGACTTGGGCGGCAATGGCCAGGTCGTTGAAGATACAAAACCCAGAGCCGTAGCCGGGAAAAGCATGGTGGGCGCCACCGGCGGTGTTGCAGGCCAAGCCATGGCGCAGGGCCAATTGGGCGGTCAGGAGGGTGCCGCCCACCGCTCGACAGGTGCGCTGTACCAGCTCTGGGCTCCAGGGCAGGCCGATGCGCCGCTGCAATTTGGCTTCCAGGGATCCCTCACAGTAGGCCCTGACGTACTCAGGGGTGTGTACCGACTCAATCCAGGCGAGGGGGGGCAGCTCGGGGTGGTGCAATTGCTGGGGGCGGATCACCCCTTCCCGCAGCAGCAGCTCTTGCAAGAGGCGAAATTTCGGCATGGGAAAGCGATGGCCCGGCGGCAGGGGGGCACTGTAGTCGGGGTGATAAACAATTGGCAAAGACATCAAGGGCAATCGGATTGACGGCGGTGAGCATGGCCTATGACGGCTCCAATGCTTATGGTAGAGGTAGCCCGCTCCTGCCGGATCCCTTCGAGAGTCTTGCAAACCTGTTCTCTGTACCGCCGC
Organism: Synechococcus sp. M44_DOE_062; assembly: GCA_015295985.1. Lineage (GTDB taxonomy): Bacteria > Cyanobacteriota > Cyanobacteriia > Thermostichales > Thermostichaceae > Thermostichus. The sequence goes on from DVDX01000009.1 coordinate 9,354, forward strand.
GATTCCCTATGTTTACCAAGAAACTGGGTCTAAAGCCCCGTCCTTCCAGGGCGGCTTTGTGCTATGCTGCCCGCAGCGGCAGGGTAGTCAACCGCTCTATTTGCGCAAGCGGGCCGTAGGCCTTAAACCCAACAGTCTCGCGACTGGATTCAACTCAACAAGTTTTGTGGTTGTTGTTCGCAACGGTACCTTAGGGCATAAGGGAACTGCCTCGCATTCGCGTCAGCGGCGCGGAGCGCTAGAGGGAACGCCTGGGGAGAAAGGCCTAAGGCCCGCTGCCGCGACAAGCACCGCTGTCGTGGAGGGGCAACCCAACACGGTAAGTGCTGTCGCAGAACCAGGAACCAGAATCCCCTGGCTCTAGGCAGGGGAGTATGTCAATGCGTCGGATCCTTTCTTGGGTCGCCTCTTGGCTCAGCGTTATCGAGTCGTACATCTGCTGGGACAGGGGGGTATGGGGCGAGTCTATTTGCTCGCAAAGCTCATAACCCCCATTCGGCAGCAGGGGGCCCTCGGCCTGGCCAAACCTTGAGGGAACAGGTGCGGCGCGCGCGCGAATTGCGGGGGAACTGAGCCATGTCTGCTTCTGAAGACAAAAAGCTGCTGTTGGGCACCGTCGCTCGCTTCTTCAAAACCCTGGCGAGGCCCTCCCCTGCTGGGCCTACAGCTCTCCTCAAACCCCCCGAACCTCCTCCCCCCAAGCGCCCGGTGCGCCTGCGGATTACCTGCCCGGGAGAGCCCCCCCAAGTGGTCACCCTGAAGGGATCCGACATTCTCGGTCGTAGCCAGACGGTAGCCACCATTCGCATCCCTGCCCCTGCGGTGAGCCACCTCCACGCCCGCATCCGCCCCCGCTCCGATTGGCGCCTGCCCGGTTTGGGTTGGCAGATCCCCTTGCCCCCTATCCTCTACTGGCTGGGGTGGAATGCCGGTCGCTACCAGCTAGAAGATCAAGACTCGACCAACGGCGTTTTCCGCCTCAAACCCTTCGGTGGTGCCGAGCGGGTGCGCCGGGTGATCTTGCGGCATGGCCAGCAACTGAGCCTTGGCCCGCCCCGGGATCCGGAGAGCGTCTGGATTCAAGTGCTGGATCCACCCCCACCACAGGTGTATGGGGTGCGTGGCTGCCTCATCCTGATGGTGGTTTTGGGGCTGGGGGCGAGGATTTGGATCGGCCATGAGTGGAGTAAGTTCTCAGTGGAGCCACCCCTCTCCGCAGATCGCAACCCCCTGATCGTCCTGGCCGGGGATCAGCAGACGGAGCTGCGCCGCCATCAGGGGGATACCTACCGGGAGCTGCCCAACCTGGAAGCTTTTGGGCCGATTTTGCCCAAGGTGGTGGTCGCCGCCGAAGATCACCGCTTCTACTCCCACTTTGGGGTGGATCTGCTGGGCATTGCCCGCGCCTTTTGGGTGAACCTGCGCTCAGGGGAAGTGCAGCAGGGGGGCAGCTCCATTAGCCAACAACTGGCCCGCACCGTGCTGCGGGACTACACCGGCTCCGGCAACACCTTTGGGCGCAAGCTGCGGGAGGCCGTCGCTGCCCTGAAGCTGGAGCAACGCTACAGCAAAGACGAAATCCTCGCCCTTTACCTCAACAACGTATATCTGGGCAACGGCATCTACGGCTTTGAAACTGCTGCCCAGTTCTATTTTGGGATCCCAAGCCGCCAGCTCAGCCTTTCCGAAGCTGCGACTCTGGCGGCCATTTTGCCCGCGCCCAATGCCTTTAACCCCGCCGCCAACTATGATGCCGCCGTTCGGGGCCGGGATCGGGTGTTGGATCGCCTGAGCGAGCTGAAAGTCTTCCCCGAAGAGGAGATTCGGCGGGCCCGGCGCAGTCGCCTCACCCTCAACCCCGATTTGCGCTCCCAAACCTCGACAGTTGCTCCCTACTTTTACAGTGCCGTCTTCCAGGAGCTGCGGCAGCTTTTGGGCCAAGACCTCTCGGCAGAGGGCAACTTCATCATCGAAACCACGGTGCATCTGCCCTACCAGCGTTTGGCAGAGCAAGTCCTGGCCCAAACGGTGCGCGAGTCGGGATCCCGCTTGGGCTTCAGCCAAGGCGCTTTGGTCAGTCTCGACAGCCGCAGCGGCGAAGTGCTGGCTTTGGTGGGCGGGATCGACTACAACGCCAGCCCCTTCAACCGCGCTACCCAAGCGCAAAGGCAGCCGGGCTCCACCTTCAAAGTGTTCACATATGCGGCTGCCCTCACCCAGGGGATCCCCCTCTCCCAAGTGTTGTCTTGCGAGCCCCTCACCTGGGGTAACCTCACCTTTCGGGGCTGTCGCTCAGGATCGGCCCCTATGGACTTGGCCCGCGGCCTGATCCTCTCTGAAAACGTGATTGCCCTGCGGCTAGCCCAACAAGTGGGCCTGGAGCGAGTGGTGGCGATGGCGCGGCAAATGGGCATCCAATCGCCATTGCAACCCTATCCTTCTATGGTGATTGGCACAATGGAGGTGAACTTGCTGGAGTTGACAGCGGCCTTTGCTCCTTTTGCCAATCGCGGTCTTTGGTCAAAGCCCCACACCATCCGCCGCATCTTGGATAGCAGCGATTGCGCCAACCCCAACGACTTTCGCACCTGCCGCGAGATTTACCCTGGCCGGGAGGATCCCCGCTCTCAGCGGCTTGTCTTGCCAGAAACCGTTGCCCAACAGATGACAGCCGTACTGCAAGGGGTGATCAGCTCCGGCACCGGTACTACTGCCCGGATCGGCATTGGAGAAGCCGGTAAAACCGGCACCACCACCGCCAACAAGGATCTGCTCTTTATCGGCTACACGCCCAACCCTCCTCTGGTAACCGGCGTTTGGCTGGGCAATGATAACTCTAGCCCAACACGAGGAAGCAGCAGCATAGCCGCTCAAACTTGGGGAAATTACATGAGACAAGTCATTCAATAGTTCGAAAATGGCTGATGGTTCAATAGAGCAACTCCGAGAGCAGCCTTGGCAATTAGAAACCCCAAATCCTGACAACCCGACAGAAAACTCTCCTGCATCTCGAGTGGGAAATACCTAATGCAGTCGTTTCAGGTTAGGGTGAGATGCCTGGGCTATTGAAAAAGCCTTTGGCCGCGTACATTCAACGTTTTAGGTTTAGGTATAGGTGCAGTGTCTTAATTGGAATCAAAATGACCATAAACAGTTTGGCCGTAAACCCACAACCTAGGCTCACCCACTCCCTCAGCGCAGATCTCGGCCAAAAGGCAACAGCGACAAAATTATTAACTTCATGTGTTGTTTGGCAAAGGGGATCCCAACAATGGTGATTGCCAGAATCACAGCCCAGAAGAGATGGTTAAGCACCAACGGCCAGCCAAACAGCAATAGCCAGATGATGTTAAAGATCAGCAGCAGTGGGCTGTTGGCATCGGGATACTCCACCACTTCCTTCCCGAAGGGGGTAAGCACTGCAAACCCCAGTTTGATGCTCTGCCAGCCAAACGGAAGGCCGATAATTGTCAGGCAAAGGCTCAGTCCTCCCAAGATGTAGCCCAAACCTGTCAGCAAACCTCCGAAGATTAGCCAGATGATGTTGCCAATTAAGCTCATGATTCAGATCCTCCACTGTTGCGACCCGATTGCAGAACCGATTGCAGGATACAAGAGCAGAACTAACCCTCTTGTTCGACATCTGTACCCTAGCAAGCTGTTGGCCAAGATTGGGATCCCAAAATCTGCTTCTTTCCTGCGCTCTAGCGTTCTGCATTACCAAGGGGGGCGGGCTCCATGACTAGAGGCACTGCAGCCCTATTTACTTTGCAAGGCAGAAGGCGATTCAGAAAGCCGAGGATCCCCCAAACCCAACTGACGGTGAACACCCAAAAGAGCCACAGCCCGCTTGCCCACGGTTGCGGCAAGTCCAGGGCCATCCCCCCAATCATCGGGCCAAGGGCAAACCCCGCCGCCCAACAGAGGGAGTTGACCGACAGATACACCCCCCGCAAGTGATCCGGCGCCAAATCCGCCACCAAAGCAGAAGCAGAGGGGTTGTAGCTCACCAACGCCAAAGAGAGCACCGCCAGGGCCAAGACTGCCACTGCCGAGGCCGGCACAGCCCCCAATCCCGCTGCCAGACCGCTAAGCCAAACCAAAAGAAATCCTATCCCCCACATCAGGGCGGATCCCTGCAACCCTTGGATGCGCGTCCGGCGATTTAACCAACGGGCCACCGGCATCTGCAGTAGAGCAATCAAGGCCCCATGCAAGGCAAACAAAATGCCGATTTGCACCTCTGGGATCCCTACCCCGTTGCGGAAGTAAAGGGGCATGCTGCTGCTGAGCTGGGCCACATAGGTGGTGAACAGGATATTGGACAAGCCAAACACCAAGAGGGAGCGATCCCTGAGGGCAGTTTTCCAACCTGCCAACACCGGCTCTGCTGCCGGACAAGCTGCCCGAGTTTCCCGGATAAAAAACCAAAGTACCGCCAGAAAGATCAGAAAAGTGACACCATCGATTACAAACAAGAGCCGATAGGCCCCCGTCAGAGCCACCAGTGTGCTAGCCATAGCCACCCCAAGGCTGAGGCCCAAGTTGTCCCCTAGACGGTTGAGGGCGTAGGCTTCGTTGCGCTGCTCGCGAGTGGTTAGATCCGCTACAATCGCTTCCGCAGGTGGCCAGTACAGCCCCTGCCCCAAGCCTGCAGCCACATTGGCCAAAGCAAAACCCCAGAAGTTATAGGAGAGCGCAAACCCAAACGACCCCAAGCTGGAAATGGCCAGGGAGAGGATCAAGGTGGAGCGGCGCCCCCAAGCTCCATCGGCCATCGAGCCACCCAGGATACGACCAAACACCCCGGCAAAAGCCATAATGCCCAGCCCCAGGCCCACTTGGGTGGCAGTCAGCCCCACCTGATTGACAAAGAAGAGAGTGGAATAAAACAGGGTAAAGCCCGTTCCTGTTTGGGAAAGCAACCGACCGATAAAGATCAGCCAAACCTGAAAACTGAGCTTCGGCCACCAAGAAGGGATCCGCATGTTGGTGCAGTGGGGGACGGCCTACCTAGCCTACGGGATCCCGTTCACCGACGCCAGGGCAAGAATCCTGCTCCGACTCTGACAGGTAAGCTGAAAATCTGCCAAGCCTGATGTTCGTTACCGGAAGGCTCTTCACTCAGTGAACCAGCAGACAGGGCAACCCATTCCCCCAACTCCAGATATTCGCTTAACAGCCGCGCCAACTTATCAGAAACCTGGGTCTAAAACCCGCCCTAAAGCCTACGGCTCGCTGACGCGACTAGGGCGGCTTTGTGCTTTCGC
>DVDX01000057.1 GCA_015295985.1 Synechococcus sp. M44_DOE_062
TTCGCGAAAGGCCTCCGGCCCGCTTTCGCGAAAGGCCTCCGGCCCGCTTTCGCGATCGGTCGGGTGGGTTTCCGGCGAGCTTTCATCCCCGGCGATTGCACCACACTACCTCTGCTCTTGGCCTGGGACTTTTCCGGCCTTGCTGAGATCTGTCAACCTCTGTAAATAGATCCCTCATAATGGGTTCATTGGCTGCCCATGTCGCCATGATTGCCGAATCTGCCCTTGCCTCTGAGGTCAGCTCTGCCAAAGCCCAAGCTGGGAAACAAGAGGGCTCCCCGCCTGCCATCCGTTTGCGGAAAGTCAGCCGCAACTTCTCCGGGATCCAAGCGGTGGATGGGGTGGACTTAGAGGTGCAGCCGGGGGAGTTTTTTACGTTGTTGGGACCATCGGGTTCGGGCAAAACCACCTGTCTGCGGATGATCGCGGGCTTTGAGCATCCGGATGAGGGGCAGATCGAATTGAACGGCCAGGATGTTTTGGGTCTGCCACCCTACCGACGGCCTGTGAACACGGTATTTCAGGACTACGCCCTCTTCCCCCACATGACGGTGGCGGAGAACGTTGGCTACAGCTTGATGATCCGCGGCATACCGCCGAAGGAGCGCCAAAAGCGAGTGCAAGAGGCGCTGGAGCTGGTACAACTGCCCGATCTGGGATCCCGTAAACCCAGCCAACTTTCGGGGGGGCAGCGGCAACGGGTGGCCTTGGCGCGGGCTTTGGTTGGCCAACCGCAGGTGCTCTTGCTGGATGAACCTTTAGGAGCACTGGATTTGAAGTTGCGGCAACAGATGCAGTTTGAACTCAAAGCTCTACAACACCGCCTGGGTCTCACCTTTTTGTACGTCACCCACGACCAAGAAGAGGCTCTGACCATGAGCGATCGTATTGCCGTGTTCAATCGCGGGCGCATCGAACAGGTGGGATCCCCGGCAGAGCTCTACGAGCGACCTGCCACCCGGTTTGTAGCCAGTTTTATCGGCCAAACCAACTTGATCGAGGGATCCCTGGCGGAACAATGCGTGGGAGAAGCGGCTCTGTTTGCTTTGCGCCCGGAGCACATGCGCATTGACTTATCTGAAGAAGGGATCCCCGATGGCCACTGCCGCTTACGGGGACGGATTTGCGACACTGCTTATCTAGGGGCTTTCATTCGCTATCAGGTGTGGGTGTCGGGCTTCGAGGTAAAACTTTTGGCTGTGCAACCCAACCCCGGCCTGAATTCGCAGCAGTTACTGGAGGGGACGGAGGTGATTTTAAGTTGGGATCCCAGCCGGATGCACTGCATCCCCGGATAGGGCTCTCAATCCCGATCCCCTCTGGGGCTTGTCCTTCCGGCATCGGCGCTATCTTGCAGGCAGTTGACACTCCCGCCGACTGAAGTCGAGGGATTCTTACGTAGCCCAGAAACGGGCTCGCAGCGGCGTTGTCAAAGGGAGAAAAGCGGGCCATGATGCGCATTTCCATCCAGCCGGAGAGCGGGATCCCTGGCTCTGTACAGCTTTTTAATTTGCTCTGCTTTGCCATCGCCTGTGGGCAATTTCCTCCCGGCTGCCGCCTGCCCAGCACCCGTCAATTGGCCATGCAAACGGGCCTGCATCGCAACACCATCCACAAGGTTTACCGCCAATTGGAGGCCATGGGCCTGGTAGAAACTCGGGCCGCCTCCG
>DVDX01000028.1 GCA_015295985.1 Synechococcus sp. M44_DOE_062
AAGTTCCCCCTTCGGGGGGATCCCTAGAAATTGGAAACGATTGGAAACGATTGGAAACGTCTGCAGATTCAGCTATTCCCGCTGCCAATCCTGGCTATACTGATGACACGCCTCCCAAACTCATAGGGAGGCTTTCACTCCACGACGACATCCAATGAGCTTTTGGAAGGGCCTGTTCGGGGCAGCGGGGGCCGCTTCGACGAGAGAGCTGGCACAAAAAACGACGGCCAAGGCTGGCCAGGTTGCCACGCAGCGCGGTCGCGACCGTCAGGAAGTGGTGGCAGTACAGGGCGAGTCAATCCTATTCAGTTTGGATCCCAACTTGGATCTGTACGAGCTGGAGGAGCTCTGCGATGCGGTGGGGTGGTCGCGTCGTCCCATTCATAAGGTGAGAAAAGCCCTGCAGCACAGCTTTTTGGTGGTGTCGATGTGGCAGCAGCGGGGCAGCTATCGTCGCCTGATTGGCTTTGCCCGGGCAACGTCCGACCACGCCTTCAATGCCACCATTTGGGATGTGGTGGTTCATCCCGATTTCCAGGGTAGGGGTCTGGGCAAGCGGCTGATGGAAAAGGTGATCCAAGAGTTACGCGCCCAAGACATCAGCAACATCACCCTTTTTGCTGATCAGGGAGTGGTCAGCTTTTACGAGCGGCTGGGCTTCACCCCCGACCCCGAGGGGATCAAAGGCATGTTTTGGTATCCCCGCTAGCGTATGGCTCCTCTGGTGATTTTGCCCGGTTATCTGGCGGGCGCGTCGGAGTATGAGCCCTTGCGTCAAGAGCTGGAAGCCCGCGGCTATGCGGCACGGGTGGTGCCGTTACGGGTGCTCAGTTGGTTTCCCACGCTGGGGGGAAGGCCCGTCACTCCCATCCTGTGGGCGCTGCGAGAGGCCATCCAAAAGACCTGCGCTGAGTTTGGGGTTGACCGGGTGAACCTGGTGGCCCACTCCGCCGGCGGCTGGATTGCCCGCATCTACCTGGGATCTGTACCTTATGAGGGACAGGTGTGGCAGGGGCGGGAGCACGTCTCCACCCTGATCAGCCTGGGATCCCCTCACACCAGCCGGGAGCGCTGGACGAAGCGCAATTTGGACTTTGTCAACACCCACTATCCAGGGGCCTTTTGGCCCGAGGTTAAATATGTGTGTGTAGCGGGAAGAGCCATTCAGGGGCGGCGCTTGGGCCTGGGATCCCTGTGGCGACAGGAGGATTATCTGGCTTGGCTGGCCTACAACAGCTATTGGCTCACGGCTGGACAGGGGGAATTGTGGGGCGATGGCATTATCCCCATCGAGGCTGCCCACTTGCAGGGGGCTATTAACCTCACTCTGCCTGGCTGTTACCATTCCGGTCGGGGTGGACGGCGCTGGTATGGATCCCCTGAGGTGGTGGAAGCCTGGACTCGGTATTTGGCTTAGGGCCTACGTTTAGCTGCTGGGCTCGCTTGGGTCAGCAAGGGAAGTTTCAGGCAAAGAGGCGGCGGATTGGCGGCGTTCCTGCTGGCGTCGGGCGGCTTTCACCATCTCCTCAACCACCGCCCGTGCCTGCTTCATGCGATCCAAACTGCTGCGGTAGAGCTCCAGATCTTTTTTCACCCGCTCTGCTGAAAAGGGCAGCTTACCCACCACCTCCTCCAAAAAGCGGCGGGTGCGCTCTTCCGCTTCTTTGTAAAGGGACTTGGCCACCGCTTCATAGGCTGTGTAAAGGCCAACAGCCAAAACCCGGCTGTAGGCATAGGGCGGCTGCGTCATGCGCTCCAAAATGGCCTTCAACCCGCCCACATCTTCCGCCTCTGGCTTGAGGCAGAGGAGATCAAGTCTTTGACGGGGATCCCCGCTGCGCATCAACTCCAGCAGATCGCGGGCATTCTTGCGCAACACCTCCGGCTTGAGGTGCAGAGCCCTACAGAGGGCGTTGAAAATAGCTTCTCGCTGTTCAGGGGGGTGGTAGGCTTCCATCAGCCCATCATAGAGGGTGACCATCCCCAAGGCAAAAAACGGATCGTAGATGAAGGTGCTGTTGACGGTGGTCAGGTGCAGCTCCACCAACAACTCCTCCACCACCCGGCGATAGACAGCGTTGATCGGGCGAGGGTAGGCGCTGAAAAAGGCCGCTTTGGTGGCGGAGAGGGTGCGAACAGGATTCACAGGCAGACAATAAGGAAAATCAGGAATGAGCTTGAGGATGGCTTTCTCTGTTCTATTCTCGCCTGTGCTGACCTTGAGGGCAAGCGATGACCAGCACAGCCGCGTCTTGACTCCGCTATCGTGAATAGGTGGGTGGGAGGATGGGTTAAGAGCGGCAATGGCGACAACAGACGTGACAGTGGTGGTGAAGATCGGCACCTCCAGCCTGACAGACACTCAGACCGGCTTGTTGCGTCTTTCCGTGTTGGGGCCGCTGGTGGAGGTGCTGACCCACTTGCGCAGGCAGGGGTATGCGGTGATCTTGGTCTCCTCCGGAGCGGTGGGGGTGGGCTGTGCTCGCCTCGGCTGGCGGCAACGACCGACGGCCATTGCCGAAAAGCAGGCGGTGGCTGCGGTGGGCCAGGGACGGCTGATCCGCCTTTACGATGACCTTTTCTCGGCTCTGAACCAGCCGATTGCCCAAGTGCTGCTTACCCGTGGCGATCTGGTGGAGCGCAGCCGTTATGTGAACGCCAATCGCACCTTTGCCCAACTGCTGCAGATGGGGGTTATCCCCATCGTCAACGAGAACGACACGGTGGCAGTAGAAGAGTTGAAGTTTGGTGACAACGACTCGCTTTCGGCGTTGGTGGCCAGCATGGTGCAGGCCAAGTGGCTCATTCTGCTCACCGATGTGGACAAGCTCTATTCGGCTGACCCCAACCGAGATCCCTCTGCCCAGCCCATTGAGCGGGTGGTGCCTGGGATCCCCCTACAGGTGAAGGCCGAAGCCCAGGGAAAAAGTGGCTGGGGCACCGGCGGCATGGCCACCAAGCTAACCGCTGCTCAAATTGCTACAGCCGCAGGGGTAACGGTGGTGATCACCAATGGCAAACGGCCTGAGCAGATCCCGGCCATTCTGGCCGGCGAGGCCATCGGCACCCGCTTTGATCCGGCTCCCCAGCCTGCCAGTGCCCGCAAGCGATGGATTGCCTACGGCCTCATCCCTGAGGGATCCCTGACGTTGGACGAAGGGGCAGTACGAGCGGTGTGCGAGCAAGGGCGCTCACTGCTGCCGGCAGGGATCACAGCCATTTCTGGAGAATTTGAGGCGGGGGCCGCCGTGCGCTTGTGTGATCCCAGTGGCCAGGAGGTGGCGCGGGGCCTAGTAAACTACAGCGCCGAGGAGCTGCGGCAGATCAAGGGCAAAAAAACTGCCGAGATCCCTCACATTCTGGGCTACGAAGGGGTTGATACCGCTGTCCATCGGGATAACTTGGCTTTGCTCAATTGAGGCTGTGGCGACAAGCCCAGGCTTGCTGCTTTGCATCGCTGGCGCGAATGGGGAAAACCCTCAATGCCTATTCTTCCAACTGCCAGAGATCCTGATCCAGCACCTCAAAGTGCTCTGCACCGCTAGCGCCAACGAGAACCCGCGGGGGGCGCACTGCCATCAGCACCTGGCCCAACAGGGGAGAGGGGGGCGAGGCTTCTATCCACTCCACCGCCAGGGATCCGGCCCGATCCACCAGGAAAAATCCCGCCATCTGAGCTCCCTCCCAAACCCGAATGGCGCGATCGACCACCAGCAAGACCGGATCCTGTTCTTCACCGGCAGGCACCGGCAACCCCAACAGGGATCCCAAAAGCCTGTTTTCCACCTGAAGGATCACTGGATCCCCGGCCTTTTGAATCACTGGCCAAGCGGGCAAGGCCATCCAAGTCTGCTCCGCTGGGCTGTTGACCCAGCCAAAGGGCCCTTGGGGCTCGCTAGGGGGGATCCCTTCCCAAGTGGCAGTTGCCAGAGGCAGGGATCCGGCTACCGGCAGCAGGCGCGGCAGATCTTCTTCCAGGCGAAACACCGACAGCTTGGGCAAAACGCTACGTTGGGATCGGGAGCCAGCAGTAACTGCAGACAAAAGCTGCTCCACCTGCTGGCGGGCTGTATCGCTGTGGACATACTGAAATGCTCGACCGATAGCCCGAGTTCGTTCCTGCAGATCGTGGGTTTGCTGGGCCGTTCTCCAGGCTTGATAGGCTACCGCATCGCCGGGGTGATCCGTAAACCCTTCCGGAAGCTGTTGGAGCTGGGCATAATTTTTTACGGCGCGGGCGATCTCATGAGCATCAGCGGCATTCAAATGTCGACTGAAAATAAATTCCGCCACCCGAACCCGATCCTGTGGAGAGAGAATGCGCAACTCGTAGAGGATATCGCTACCTTTGTGGGCAAAATGCTCCAGAACTGCTGGGCTGGCTCCTGCTTTGGCTATCCCTTCGTAAACTTGGGCCGCAACGATGATCTGGTTTTGGTGAATGGGCTCAAACCCCGTCGCCTCGAAGATGGCCTGCGGGGTCATTTTCTGTTGTTGCAAGGTTTGGCATGCTTTGGCCCAATCCAACCAAAGGCCCTCTTTGCGTCGCAGTCGGCCTACCAACAGGCTGGGATCTTCCTCCACAGCAGAAGGTTCCGGCAGATACTGACTCATGGCAAGGCTTCCTTTCCAACAGGCTCGACAAATCCCCGCTGCCCTATGCAGCAGCCCAGCAGATCTGGCCGGGCATCTCGCCAAACTCGATCTTAAAAGTGATCTTAAAGCTTAAAAGTGATCTTAAAGTTCTGCCCAAGTCCGGTCGCGACAGCGGGACGGAGTTCTTGGCGCAACTCTAGATCGCTGGGTTGCACAGTATCACCTGGGAAGGCTGTCCGCTCACCGGCAAGCGGTTTAGATCCAATTGCCAAAGCTGGGACTGGGGGGGCTTTTTGGCTTTGGGCACCTGCAGCCAGATCTGGCCCCTTTGGCCCACTTGCAACACCTGGGAGCCGTCAGGCACAGCTACTTGGGCCAAGGGATCCCCTTTTTCACCATACAGCCAGAGGGAAGTGGATTGCTCGCCCTCTCGACACAGCAGCAGCACTCCCCAGGGAGCCTTGGCCACTTGAAGAGGCCACCCTTTCAAAAACCAGCGGCGCACCCGCAGCGGGTTCACCTGCACCGAGTCGAGATAAGGGCAGCAACCCTGCTGGCCTTCCCTTCCCCCATCCCTTGCCGCAAAGAGCAGCCGCTCCCCCAGGCTGATCACCATCCCTTCGGGATCCAGAGGCAGGCGATAGCAAGCGGGCTGGGATCCCGTCTGCAGAGGCAAACCAGTCGCGACAGCAGGACGGAGTCTTTGGGGATGGGGCAAGAGGCTCATCTCCACCCACTGCCGCCCCGCACCTGCCAGCAAAACCAGATGCTCCGAGAGGGCCAGCAAGCGGGATAGGGATCCCTGCCAAGGCCAACGAAAATAGCAGTGGGAATCGGGGAAAGGCTGTGTTCCTGTCGGCTGCCATTGTACTGCCCCCAACTCTTGGGCGGTGGCCCAGAACAGCTCCTGTCGCTCTGCCAGCCAGGTGGCCTGCCAATCCCCCTCAAAGCTGAGCAAGGTACGGATGCGGCTGGGGCTGAGGTGCAAAAGGCTGCTTTGGGAGAAGGCCAGGGCCTCTGGGAAGGTGTTCAAGGGCAGCACCGCCCGAATCGGCTCCTCCAGGGGGAAACGGGCCAAAGCAGGGGATCCCGAGGCAAGGTTCTGGAGATCCAGCCATTCCAGCGTCTGGGGGGTCACCCGCAGCAGCAACGGGGATCTGGAGCCGCCCGGATCCTCGCAGATGTAGAACTTTTGCTCAGACAGAAACTCCATTCCGCCAGCCTCAGCAGAGTCCAAACCCGGCAGATCCCAAACCTGCACCCCAGGGGGTGACCACCTGGGCAGGCGAGGGCCAACCCAACAACTGACCGGCTCCTGCCACTCTTGGGCAAACACTGCCAAGGCCGACCGCATTTGGGCAGCAGTGCGGAACCGCCGCAAGGGCAACTTGCGTAGGGCTATCTCCAGCGCCTCCCGCAGCGGGGCAGGGATCCCTTCCGGACAGACAAACGGCTGGTTGAGGTGGGCGTGCATCAACTGGCTGGGGGATCCGGAAAAAGGCCGCTGGCCCGTCAGCAGCTCTACCAGGATGATCCCCACGGCGTAGAGATCGGAAGCGGGGCTGAACTGGCCATAAAACCGCTCCGGAGCCATGTAGGCAGGGGAGCCGGTGGCGGTGATCTCGCTGGCAGCAGGCTGCAGGCGACGGGCAATGCCAAAATCCGTCAACTTCAGTTGCCAGCCTTGAGGCATGGGCTTGAGCAGGATGTTCTCGGGCTTGACATCACAGTGGATCACCCCCTGGCGATGGGCATGATCCAAACCGGCCAAAATCTGATCCACAAAGCCCAAAACCTGTTTGACCGGCAGCCACAGCCCCTGTTCCACCTGGTTGATCAGCTCCCGCAGAGTGCCCCCCTCGCAGTACTCCAACACCAGGTAACGACCCTCGCGGGCATGTTCGAGGGCGTAGCAGCGGGTAATGTTGGGGTGGTTCAGGGTGAGCAGATGGCGCAGCTCCCGCAGCAGATTCTGGGTGGGAAAGCGCTCTGCCTGCAGCTCTTTCAGGGCCACCAGCTCTCCCCCCTGGTGGGGACGGGCACAGAATACGCGCCCATACTGCCCTTGGCCGGCCAAACCCAACATTTGGTAGCTATCGTGAATCGACTTGAGGGTACGGCTGCGTCGGGACACGGCCCCAGCCCAAGGGGAATCTCGGCACCTTCTTCATCCTTATCACGGAAAGCTCTTCCCAAGATCCCCACTTCTGACCGATAGCAGCCCTCTTCCGAGCCAGGAAGCTATGAGCCAGTCAATTGCTTGAGCAGCTCCGCCGCGTGGGTTTCCACGTTGATCTGGGTGATGATGGCCTCGATCTTCCCCTCCGGATCAATCACAAACGTGGTGCGGTGAATGCCGTTGTACTCTTTGCCCATGAACTTTTTCGGGCCATAGACGCCATAGGCACTGGCCACTTTGGCTCCCTCATCCACCAACAACGGAAAAGGCAGCCGGAACTTCTGGGCAAATTTTTGGTGGGAGCGGGCATCGTCGGCGCTCACCCCCAAGATGCGGATCCCTTGCGCCTGATAATCGGCGTAAGCATCGCGAAAGCCACAGGCTTCCTTGGTGCAGCCGGGAGTGTTGTCCCGTGGGTAGAAGTAGAGCACCACCCGCTGGCCCCGCAACTGGCTCAAGCTGACGAAATTGCCCTCGGCATCGGGCAAGGTGAACTCAGGAGCAGGATCCCCAATCGCAAGGGGCATAGGTGGGATCCCTCCTCAGACCGATTTTTTGGGAGAGAGAATCATCGTGATGTTTCGCCCTTCTTTTTGGGGGGGCTGCTGCATTTCTGCCACGGCTTCCAGGTCTTTGAACAAGCGCTGCAGCAACTCTTCCCCCAACTCAGCATGCTGGGCCTCGCGACCGCGGAACATCACGGTGGCTTTCACCTTGTCTCCATCTCCCAAAAACTGCTGGGCGCTGCGCAGGCGAACATGGTAATCGTGCTCGCCGATGTTGTAGCGAAACTTCACTTCCTTGATCTCGGCGGTGTGTTGCTTCTTGCGGGCCTCCCGTTCTTTCTTCTCCTTCTCAAACTTAAACTTGCCGTAGTCCATGATGCGGCAGACGGGCGGGTCGGCCTTTTCGCTCACCAAGACCAAATCCAGATCTTTTTCTTCTGCCAGGCGTAGGGCTTCGCGCGGGCTCATGATCCCCAACTGGGTGCCGTCGGTATCGATGAGACGGATTTTGGGGAAGCGGATGCGCTCGTTGATGGCCGGCAGCTCTGCACGCTGCTTGCGGGGGAAGCGATCAGGCGGACGCTCTACGGTCAAGTTTTCCTCTCTGAACGAAATGAACAGCACAAAACCCATGCTAGGTAGAAGCAGGCCCCTTCGGAGCAGTGCCAACCCATGGATTTGAACGTATCCAATCAAAGTCGGCTACCAGCCCACAGGCCAAGGCATGCTGCACCTATACTAACCGGCATTTTCCGTCTCTTTCTAGAGCCGTCAAGCGTTGTCAAGGCCCGCTCCCTTAGGGATTCTGCCAGATGGGGGCAACAACCGCGGTAGGATACCAAAGTGGCGATCCTGAACAGGATCGAGGGTTGTTTGTCAGCCAGCAGGGAGGGCAGAAGCGGTGCAGCTTGGTTTAACGGAACGGGAACTGACAGAGTTGGCCCAAAAGTCGGTTCAGCTCATCCTAAGCCCGCGGCAAGGGGATAGCGAAGCGCTGATCCAGTACAAGTCTTCAGCGGAATTTCGAGCAGGGGTGCATCTGGCCTGTGCGGCCATGGTGTTGGTCTTGGCTGAGAACAACGAGCGCCTCAGCCAACAGTTGCTGGCCACTTTACAGAACCTAAAAGAGGGATCTGCATCCGTCGAGACAGCCCCCGAGAAGGCTGCTGGAAGTTAGCCCAGGGATCCGCAAACGGGAGAGGAAAACGCCTTGGCTGAGGTGCGCAGCGAACGGGACTCGATGGGGGAGCGGCAACTGCCGCAGTCGGTTTATTACGGCATTCAAACCGTCCGCGCCTTGGAGAACTTCCCCATCAGCGGCCTCAAGCCTCTGCCGGAGTATGTAGAAGCCTGCGTGCTGATTAAAAAGGCGGCGGCTGAGGTGAATGGGGAGTTGGGATGCATTCCGGCAGAGGTGGCCGGGGCGATTGTGCAGGCGGCGGATGAGATCCTACAGGGATCCCTGCGGGATCAATTTGTGGTGGATATCTACCAAGCAGGAGCGGGCACCTCTCACCACATGAATGTCAACGAAGTGTTGGCCAACCGCGCCTTGGAGATCTTGGGGGAGCCTAAAGGCTGCTACCAGCGGGTCAGCCCCAACGATCACGTCAACTACGGCCAATCCACCAACGATGTCATTCCCACCGCCATTCGCCTGGCTGCCCTGCTGCGAGTGCGGCGGGATCTGCTGGGCACTCTGGACAATTTAGTAGCGGCCCTGGAGCAGAAGGCAAAAGACTTTCACGGGATCCTCAAGGCCGGTCGCACCCATTTGCAGGATGCGGTGCCGGTGCGGCTGGGGGACAGCTTTGGCGCCTACGCGGCCATCTTTGCCCAACACCGTCGGTGGATCGAAGAGGCCAGCCAGGCCCTGTGCAGCTTGGGGTTGGGGGGAAGCGCTGTCGGCACCGGCCTCAACACCCATCCCCAGTATCGGCAGCGGGTGGTGCAACGGCTGGCGGAATATACTCAGCTACCCCTGACCCCTGCCCCCCACCTGATGGCGGCGATGCAGAGCATGGCCCCCTTTGTGCATCTGTCGGGATCCCTGCGCAACTTAGCCCAAGATGGCATCAAGTTGGCCAACGACCTGCGGCTGATGGATTCCGGCCCCAAGACTGGCCTCAAGGAGATCCAACTCCCCCCGGTTCAGCCCGGCTCTTCCATCATGCCCGGAAAATACAACCCGGTAATGGCCGAGATGCTGAACATGGTCTGCTTTCAGGTGATCGGGCTGGATACCGCCATCACCCTCTGTGCTCAGGCGGGGCAATTTGAGCTGAACGTGATGATGCCCCTCATTGCCTATGACCTCCTGCACAGCCTGCAGATCCTAAACAACAGCCTGCGGGTCTTCACCGAGCGCTGCATTCAAGGCATCACCCCCCAACCGCAGCGATGCCGCGGCTACGCGGAAGGGACACTGGCTTTGGTAACTGCTCTCAACCCCTACATCGGCTACTTACAAGCGGCAGAGGTGGCCAAGGCTTCTCTGGAAACCGGCCAGCCCATTCGACAGATTGTTTTGGAGCGCAACCTCATGACCCCAGAGCAGGTGGCGGAAGTGCTGGATCTGGAAGCCATGAGCCGAATGCAGTCCTAACCCATTCGCTACAGTGGAGGCATACTGCTCCTGCCCGGCCATGACCATTACCCCCTATCGCTGGCCCACCCAGCACGACTTGCCCGATACAGACGACACCCCCTTGGACAACGAGGATCAAGGCCGCCAATACCCCCTCCTCCGGGAGCCGCTGCTGCTGCACTGGTCGGATCGGCAAGACTTTTTTGTGGCTTGCAATATGGGCCTTTATTACGCCCTACCGCGGCAGGTCATTGTTCCGGATTTGTTTCTGGTGCTGGGGGTTCCTCGTTGGCGGGATGGCACCGCCCGCAAAAGCTATGTGGTTTGGGATGAAGGGAATATCTTGCCTGTTCTCATCTTGGAGATCATCTGCAACGACCAAGGGGAAGAAAAACCCGGACAAGCCAAATTTCAGCTCTACGAAAGGCGGCTACGGATCCCCTACTACGTCACCTTCGAGCTGGAGACCGATGAGCTGAACGTTTATCAACTCCAGGGCGGACACTATGAGCTGCTCCCCGGCTCAGGCGCTGGAGAACATCCCCCCATTCTGTTGCCCGATTTGGACTTGAGTATCGGTCGGTGGTGGGGATCCTACGAGGGGCGAGAACGCTTTTGGGTGCGCTGGTACGACAGGGCAGGGCAATTGTTGCCTACGGGAGCAGAATTAGAGCGGCAGCGGGCAGAATTGGAACGGCAGCGGGCAGACCTAGAACGCTCCCGAGCGGAACGACTGGCCCAGCGGCTACGAGAGCTGGGAGAAGACCCTGAACTTTGAGCTGCTGTTTTTAGGGATCCCCAAAACAGAAACCTCTACCTGCGCCGTACATTGGAATCCTGGCATTCCAGGGGGACATGATGACCAGACAGCGACTCAGCCTGTGGACGAAGCTGGCCTATGGGGTAGGGGATCTGGGCACAGGCATGACGGCCAATATCCTCATCTTTTTCTTGCTGCCCTTTCTCACCAATACCGTTGGCATGGCGGCGGGTTTGGCCGGCAGCATCTACGCCATCACCCGCTTTTGGGATGCCATCAATGATCCCATCATTGGCATCCTCAGCGACCGTACCCGCAGCCGTTGGGGCCGTCGCCGTCCCTGGTTGCTGTTTGCGGCCATCCCCTTCGGCCTCACGTTCCTGGCCCAGTGGTGGATCCCTTTTCCCGGTCGTATCGGCCCCCTTTTTGCCTACTACCTGCTGGTGTCGTTGCTGTTCAATACCTTCTACTCCGCGGCCAATATTCCCTATGCTTCCCTCACCCCAGAGCTGACCCAAGATTACGACGAGCGCACCCAGCTCAACCAATTCCGCTTTGCCTTCTCCGTAGGGGGCAGCATGGTTGCGGTGGTCACCTTTCCGTTGCTGTTCAATTTACTGCCGGATCGGGCTGCTGGTCACCTGCTGGCCGGAGCTTGTTTTGGAGTGATCTCGGCTGTGCCCTTGCTGCTCTGCTTTTGGGGGGTGCGAGAACGGTATCAATCCCAACGGGATCCCATGCCCTTGGTTCAACAACTGCGGGTGGCCTTCAGCAATCGCCCCTACCTGTTTGTCAGCGGCATCTACCTGTGCTCTTGGCTGGCGTTTCAGTTCACGGCCACGATCATCCCCTATTTCATCGTCTTCTGGATGGGCCTGCCGGAGGTGTGGATTTCCCTGGTGGTACTGGCGGTACAGGGGATCGCAGTGCTGACGCTGTTTGGCTGGACCCAACTGAGCACCCATCTGGGCAAGCGCACCATGTACCTCATCGGAGCGGGGTTTTGGCTGATCTCGCAGGCGGGCCTGTTTTTCCTCCAGCCCGGGCAGCAGCGGATCATGATTGGGTTGGCTCTGTTGGCGGGGGTGGGGGTTTCTGCTACGGCCTATCTCGGCCCTTGGTCGATGTTGCCGGATGTGATCGACCTGGATGAGCTGCAAACCGGGGAGCGGCGGGAGGGCCTCTTCTGTGCCTTCATGGTGTTCTTACAAAAGGTGGGCCTGGCGCTGGGGCTGTTTCTCGTGGGACAAGCTCTGGATTGGGCAGGCTTTATGCCTTCGGTGGCCGGAGAGCCCCTGCCCGTCCAGCCGGAATCGGCTTTGTTGGCCATCCGCATTGCCATTGGCCCCTTACCGGCGGTGGCTTTGATCGGCGGGATCCTGCTGGTGTGGTTCTACCCAATCACCCGGCAACGTCATCGGCAGATCCTGATGGAATTGGAAGAAAGACGGCAAGGATCCCACCTCAGTAGGGAAAAATCCCCTTAGAGGGCTAATTTTCGGCAAAATAGGCTACGGTTCTAGTGGCAGAGCAACTGGCGTAATTGCGCCAATTGGGGGCTTTGAGAGGTTGTTGAACTGCGAGTATGGCCAGGGCTATTTCTTCGCCAAACCTCTCCAGCCCGAGGATGCAGGGCAGAGGCTGCGCTCACAACTCAACAAGAGGTGAAGGGATCCCTGCCCTCAATCTAGGATAATGCGCAGGCCGCTACCCGAGGGAGTCACCGGTTCAGAACTGGGCAAAATCCGCAGCCCACTGCCGGAGAGCCGAATCACCGTGTTGTCGGTGTTCACAAGGAAGGTGTTGGACTGGCTGTCCCGCTCATACACCACCACGTCGTTACGGTTGAACTGGGAGCGACAGATGATGGGGGAGTTGTCGGCAGCGGTGGCCGCACTGCAGCGGTAGCCAGGGGCGGAGACAATCCTACCTTCTCCATCGATAGAAAAGGGAACGGCGGAGGGCAAGATCGGAGGGAAGACGGTCTGGTCGGGATTGAGGATCACCGAGCCACCTGTGCTGGGCTCTACAACAATCCCCCGCCCGTCGATGACAATCCGCTGTGCTTGGGCGGGAGAGACGGCCAGCGGGCCCAGGAGCAAAGCCAGGCTCAGGCCGAGTTTAAGGGGGAAAGGCGGATTCATCGGACATCTCCTTTTGCCGAAGGCCATAACAGCTTCTAGGGATCCGCCAGCAATCCTCACAGGGGATGGATCCCTGTCTTGACTTGATCTTGGCCCAGAGGTCGGGCCGAACCCAGGGCGGAAGCCGTCACCTCTGTTGCCAGGATGGGCACTTTGTCGTTGGCCCTATCACCAAAGCCCCGAACGCCCCAAAGCCAGGCCGACCACCAACATGCCCAACACCAAAAAGGGCTGGGCACTGGCTTGGTATTTCACATCATTGTTCAAGGGATCCCGCAGGAGGTACATGTCTTGGAAGGTTATTTGCGGGATGATCAGCAGCACCAAGATGGCCGCGTAACGTTTTAGGCCTGCCCCCAGCAAAAACGAAGCCATGCTGAACTGAAACAGGTCAATCATCAGCGCTGAGATCCAGGCAGCCCCCATCGCCCCAAACATCACCGGCAAAGAGGCCAAGCCAAACTGCCTATCCCCCTCGATGCTTTTAAAGTCGTTGACCACGGCAATCCCCAGCCCGGCCAAGCTGTAGATCAGCGTCAGGATGCAGACTGTCCAATTCAGCTCGCCAAACAAGGCGTGGCCTGTCCACCAGGGCAGGGCGATGTAGCTGGCACCAAGGGCGTAGTTGCCCAGCCAGCCGTTGCGCTTGAGCTTCAGGGGCGGCGCCGAGTAAATGTAGGCAATGAGGGCTCCCGCCAAGGCAATGCAAGTGATCACCGGGAAGTCATGGCCCGTGTACCAGTCCAGAGCGTAAGCTAAGCCCAGGCCTAAGATCAGCAGCACCCAGATTTGGATGACCACCCGCTGCAGAGAGATGGCCCCCGAAGGGATCGGGCGGTAGGGCTCGTTGATGGCGTCGATCTCGCGGTCGTAGTACTCGTTCACCGTTTGGGTATAGCCCGTCATCAGGGGGCCTGCCAGAATCATGCCCACCAAAATGAGGGCCACATTCTCCCAGGTCCAGGTGAAGTGACCGGAAGATGCCGCCCCCGGAATCAGACCCCATACCAAAGGGATCCAGGTGACAGGCTTCATCAGTTGCAGGTGTAACTGCCAAATGGAGCGAGACTCCACCTCTGCTCCTTTCATGCCCAGCAGTTGACGGACACGCTGCGCATTCGACCCGCCGGTGCCAGGGGATCCCTTGCCGGGATCCGAGTCTGGGGCGGTTTCTTGTGGAGCAGCTCCTTCTCCTATGCTGGGCTCCGCAGCAAAGGCCATCTCAGCCGCCACTTCTGGCGAGGAGGGATCTTGGGGGATCTTTTCACTCATGGCGAGGTGCGCAATCCAACTGCAACAACGGGGGTAACCACCCCCATCCTGAGACATCCTAACCGGATTGCTCAAAAAGAGGAGAGACTCAGAAAGTTCTAAGGCCAGGGTCGTTATCCAGTAGAAGGGTTTATTGCAATTCCACACTCCCCTCTCCCAGAAGGAGCAGTTCCAGGCCGTCTACACAATCTGCGCCGTCACAAATAGGCGCTGGTGCTCGGCTGGGATCCGCTCCTTCTCTTGGGCCGGGATCACCAAGGGAGATTGCTGAGTGTAGTTGACAGGATCCCGAAACCAGGCGCGGCTGTAGTTGACACTCCCGCCGACTGAAGTCGGGGGATTCTAAGGCCTACGGCCCGCTGCCG
>DVDX01000041.1 GCA_015295985.1 Synechococcus sp. M44_DOE_062
TTCAAGTGTCCGTATGTCTTCTGGCCGGGGTTTCCACGTAGGCAGGCGGGCAGAGCTGGTGGAGAATGGAAGAGAGCCTGCGCTTTAACGACAGCCGACATAGGGAGAACGGGTGGAAAAGGGCACACTGGTAGAGTTTCGTCACAATAACGACCGTGTGTTGGCAGTGGTTCAGGGCACCGAGGGCAAGAAGAACCTACTGCTGGGGGTGCCTTCCGGGCAGGTTCACAGTGTTCACCCCCGCCAGATTACCTTTGCTTTGAACGGGGGATCCAGCTTCACGGCTTCCGACATTCCCGGCTTTTGGCAGGCGGTGCAGGCAAAGTTGGATCCCGAAAGTTTGGCGTTGGCCTGGGAACTGGTGCAGGAGGAGCGTCAGCCCCTGAGCTTGGCGGAGATGGCTCGGCTGTTGTTTTCCGATGATTCCCCGGTCTCCACCTACGCTGCCTACCGCCTCTTGAGCGAGGATCGCACCTACTTTAAGCAAAAGGGGGAGAGCTACGAACCCCGCACTCCGGCGCAGGTGAAGGAGATCCTCCATCAAATGGCCGTCGCCCAACAACGGCAGCAGGAACAAGCAGAGTTTGAGGCCCACCTGCGGGAGGCTCTGGCTCATCCCGGCCAAGGGTATCCCTGGACTCCTGCCGAACGGGCCCGTCTGGAGGTGCTGGAACGCCTGGCCTTACAGGGAGCGGCGGCAGCCATTCGCAGCCACGAGGATCTCTCTTGCAATCTCAACCCGTCGGATCGGGAACGGGCCTCGCAACTGCTGGAGCTGATGGGGTTTCCTGACACTCCGCAGGGGGCTTTTGAAGCTTTGGTGGCTCTGGGCCTGTGGAGCCGCCACGAGAACCTGGCCCTGCGCCTCACCGGGATCCCAACCCAGTTCCCGAAGGCGGTGGAGCGATACACCCAAGCCCTCCTCAGCCAGCCCCCCTCTTTTTGGGATCCCCATCTGCGGCGGGATCTCACCCACCTCCACACCTACACCATCGATGATGCCAGTACCCGCGACATTGACGATGCCCTCAGCGTGGAGTTTTGGTCGGAGGACGCGGTGAAGCTCTGGATCCACATTGCCGATCCCAGTTGTTGGGTGCAGTGGGGGGATCCCCTCGATTTGGAAGCCCGCAAGCGTGGCACCAGCGTCTATTTGCCGGAGCGGGTGATCCCGATGTTCCCACCGGAGCTATCCACCGGCCCGATGAGCTTGGTACAGGGAGAGGTGCGGCCCGCCCTCAGCTTTGGCATCCTCCTGGGATCCGACGGCCAGATCCGCGATTCCGAAATTTGCCTCAGCCAGATCAAAGTCACCTACCGCCTCACCTACGAAGATGCCGATGAAATGTTGGAGCTGGGGGCAGAGGCCCAACTGACGGCTATTGCCCGGACAGCCCAGTGGCGTTATGCCTGGCGGATGGCCCAAGGAGCAATCCAGATCAGCCTGCCGGAGCAAGATATCAAGGTCATTGACGAGATCCCCCACCTCCGAGTGATTGAAGATACACCGGCACGGCAGATGGTGGCGGAAATGATGGTGCTCACCGGCGAGGTTGCAGCCCGCTTCGCCAGCCAAAATGGGATCCCGGTGCCCTATCGTCTGCAGCCGGCTCCCGACTTACCCCCGCCCGAAGTGCTGGATAGGTATCCCCAAGGGCCGGTTCGGTCTTTTGCCATCATGCGCTGTCTGTCGCGGGCGGAAGTAGCCACCCAGCCGGGGCGACATACGGGGCTGGGCCTCGATGCCTACTGTCAGGTTACCTCCCCGATTCGGCGCTACCTCGATTTGGTGGCCCACTACCAGATCAAAGCCTTCCTGCGCGGGGATCCCTTGCCGTTGACGGAGGCGGATGTGCAGCAGTTGCTGGTGGGGATTGAGCCGGGCACTGCGGAAGCCAACCAGGTGGAGCGGAAATCCAAGCGCTACTGGAGCATCGAATACCTGCGGCTGCGACCGGGGCAAATTTGGCGGGCCTTGGTCTTGGGCTACCTGCGCGAGCAGGAAAACTTGGTGCTGGCCATGCTGGATGAGATTGCCTTTCGGGTGCCGGTACACCTAGAACGCCAGATTCCTCTGGGGGCTTGGATCGAGTTGGAAGTGGTGCAGGCGGATCCCCGTGCGGATGTGATCGAGCTGCGCGAGGTGGGACGAGAGGCTGCCATGGGTGGATAGATAGGCCTTAACCTGCAGCTCACCCAATCTGCGCAGATAGCTGATACAACAGAGGGGGGAAGTCTTAAAAGTCTGGATCACGAATTTGCGCTAGGGGGGATCCCATGACCGCACGACCTTCCGGCCCACCTCCAATTGTTTACATTCTTCTGCTGGCGATAGTAGGGGGTGGCGGCTGGTATGCCTATCGTTCCGGCCTGTTGAACTCGCTGCTCAATCGCTCCACTCCCACCCAACCAGGGATCCCAGTCGCCCAGCCCCAAGCACCAACAGCGCCCAAACCTCCTCAGGCTCAAGCGCCCAATCCGCCCGCCAACGCGGTTAATCTGGATACTTCCCTGCCCAATCCGGCGGTGCTCCAAATGGACGGCAGCGTCACGATGATCCGGATTGTCTTGGCCCTGAAGGCAGGTTACACCCAGCGCAACCCCGGCATTCCCCTCACCTACGGGATCCCAGATGGCAAGCCCAATGGATCCAATGCCGGCCTGAAGGCCCTGATGGAAGGTCGTATCCAGATGGCCGCCAGCTCCCGCCCCCTCAATGCCAATGAAGTGCAAGCCGGTCTACAGGCCATCCCGGTTGCCAAAGATGCCCTGGCAGTGGCAGTGGGGGTGAACAACCCCTACAAAGGGGGACTGACGCTGCAGCAATTGGCCGATATCTTCCAGGGTCGGATCACCAATTGGAGCCAGGTGGGTGGCCCGGATCGTCCCATTCGCGTTCTCAACCGCGCCCCCCAGAGCGGCACCTACAGCGTTTTCCAAGAGCTGGTGTTGTTGGGGTTGCCCTTTGCCCCGGATGGGCCGAACTTTATCACTGCCAAAGAAGATGCCACTACCCCTCTCTTGCGGGCTTTGGGGGAAGATGGCATCACCTACAGCACCGTCGATCAGGTGCAGAACCAGCAAACGGTGCGGATCGTGCCCATCGACGGCCAGATGCCCACCCGTGAGGCCATCCAGAGGGGCAGCTATCCCTTGGCACGGAATGTGTTTCTGGTGGCACCTCAAAGAACCAGCCCTGTGGTAGCCGATTTCATCAACTATGCGCTCTCGGATCAAGGCCAACAAATCATTGGCCGCACCGAGTTCATCCCGCTTCGATAGCAACCCACAGGCAGAGCCGCTGACCGCAAGCGCAGCAGGAGCCCTAGGCTTTTCCAGAAGACACCTTCCACCTGCCTTCAGGGTCATTTGGATTCAAGTTTTCAATTCTCTCGGCGCACAGCACTCTCATGCCACTTGCCCAACACTCTGTCGGATAGAGCACTTAAGGAAACGAAGATCAGGATCCCCAAGCCGGTGACCAAGATCAAGGCCGCGAACATGCGAGGCACCTGCAGGTTGAAGCTGGAGATCAAAATCTGGTAAGCGATCCCGGCCCGTTGCCCGCCGGTACCGGCGACAAACTCCGCCACCACTGCTCCAATCAAAGAAAGGCCGCCGCTGATGCGCAGGCCCCCCATGAAATAAGGCATGGCACTGGGCAGCCGCAGGTAGATCAACGTTTGCCAGCGGTTGGCTTTGTACAGTTGGAACAGGTTGAGCAAGTTGTGATCAGCGCTGTTCAGCCCCAGAGTGGTGTTGGAAAGAATCGGGAAAAAGGCCACAATCCAGGCGCACACCACCATCGCGGCAAAGGTGTTGTTGCGCAGCCAAATGATGATCAGCGGTGCAATGGAGACAATGGGCATCGTCTGCAAAATCACCGCATAAGGGAAAAAGCTGCGCTCAATCCACTTGCTCTGGGTGAACACAATCGAGACCAAAAGCCCCGACACTGTGGCAGCCAAAAAGGCCACCACCGTAATTTGCACGGTAATCAACAGGGACGGAAAAAGCGTTCCCCAGTCGCGAACGAGGGTTTGCGCCACCAAAATTGGCCCTGGCAAGAGGTAGTGGGGCACTCCCGTTACCCGCACCGCCACTTCCCAGCCCACCAAGAAGAGGATCCCGACGATGACAGGGGCAATCACTTCCAGATTGAACCACCGGCTGAGATCCAATCCCTTCGCAGGCCTCCCTGAGCCGGCACTCGGCATGTCTGCCTCATCCGTAGGTTGGGATCTAAGTTTTTCTTCAACCGCCCCAGTCAGCTTGGGCAGAGCCCAATCCGGCCAATGCAGAGGCCAGCCCTCCCCCAAGCCAACAAGGGATCCCAGCCAGCGGCGCAATGGGTCGAGAAGGTGGATAAGCGGGTCGAACATATCGTGAAGTTGAGATTACGCAATAGAATAGAGAATCAAGGGAACACTGTCCAGCAAGGGATCCCGTCAGCGCAGACGTCCGGCAGAGGGGGGGCGTAAATACGGATCCTGAGCTGAGCCGTGCATAGCTTCCTGCAGACGGGCCGACACTTCACGGCAGTAGTTGTTGTAAAGGGAAGAGGTGCGAAAGTCTTCCGAGCGAGGGTAGGGTGCATCGATGGGAATGTCGGCTACCACCCGCCCTGGGCGGGCCGCCATCACCACCACACGGTTGGACAGGTAAACAGCCTCGTAAATGTTGTGGGTAACGAAGAGCACCGTCCAGCGCTTTTCTTGCCACAGCTCCAACAGATCGCTGTTCAACTTGCTGCGGGTGATCTCATCCAGAGCTCCAAAGGGCTCGTCCATCAGCAACACTTGGGGCTTGGTTACCAGGGCGCGAGCAATGGAAACCCGCATGCGCATGCCGCCCGATAGCTCGCGGGGAAAACTGCGCTCAAACCCCCGCAGACCCACCAACTGTAGAGCTTCCAAGACATCTCGATCGGCTTTTGGCTTGGGCTCACCTGCCAACTTCAAGGGCAGACGCACATTGTCCATCACCGTCGCCCAAGGCATGAGAGCCGGTTCCTGAAACACAAAGGCCAACTTGGGTTCTCCCCGGGGAGCGTCCTTCTCAAGATTTTTCCCCCATTCGATAGAGCCTGTGGTCAGATGCCCCAGACCTGCCACCAACCGTAGCACCGTGCTTTTTCCACAGCCGGATGGCCCCACCAAGCTGACAAACTGCCCTTCTTGGATGGTCATGTTCATGTCCTGCAAAGCCACCGTGCCATTGGAATAGACCTTGCTGACATGGTTGAGGGTGATGACAGGGGCAGGCATGGCTGGCAGTTCCCAGAGCAGAGGATAGAAGGGTACCCTTCCCAATCTGGAAAGGGGAAAAGAGGATAGGAAGCACACACTTTCAAAATAACCCTCTCTACTGCCTCTGCTTGGTAGGCGTAACTACAACTCTTTCCCTCAGAACCGGTCTTCAGAGAGTTTCTCACCCAAAGCTTGCGAGTGGCCGACCCTTGCGATGACCCAAATCCGAGCAGCAAGCCGGTATGATATTGCCGACCACCCCCTGGCCAAGGAACACATGGGATCCCAATTTAAACCGGTTGAAGGCGCCGTTACTGCCCCGCGAGGATTTCGAGCTGCTGGAGTGGCCGCCGGCCTAAAGCCCTCAGGAGCTCCGGATCTGGCCTTGATCGTTTCCGAGTGCGATGCAGTTGGGGCAGGCGTTTTCACCACCAATCAGCTCAAAGCAGCCTGTGTCACCTACAACCAAGGGATCCTTTCCCGGCAGCAGCCGGTGCGGGCCATTCTCTGCAATGCCGGGCAAGCCAATGCCTGTACCGGAGAAGAAGGGGAGCGCAACAATGCCCAACTGGCCCTCTGGGTGGGAGAGCAGTTGGGGATCCCGGCCCATCAAGTGCTTATAGCCTCAACAGGGGTTATCGGGCGACAACTGGAGATGCCGAAAATCCACGCAGCCCTGCCCGGCCTTGTCGACAGCCTCTCTCCAGAGGGAGGGGAGAGCGCCGCCCGCGCCATCATCACCACCGACTTGGTGACCAAAAGTGTTGCCCTGCAGGCCGAGATCGACGGGTACACCGTCAGGGTGGGGGGCATTGCCAAGGGATCCGGCATGATCCACCCCAACTTGGCCACGATGCTGGCTTTTTTAACCTGCGACGCGGCTGTGGATCCCCGCCTGTGGCAGCAGATCCTCAAGCAAGCTGCCGACCTCAGCTTTAACCAAATCACGGTGGATGGGGATACCAGCACCAACGACATGCTCTTGGCCCTGGCCAATGGCCAAAGTGGGATCCCACCCCTGCAAGCTGGCACAGAAGCTGCCCAGACCTTAGCGGAGATGGTCAACCAAGTTTGCATTCATCTGGCCAAGGCCATCGCCCGCGATGGGGAAGGAGCTACCAAGCTGCTGGAAATTCGGGTGTGTGGGGCTGTGGATGATGCGGCAGCCCGGCGTATAGCCCGTGTGATCGCCAGCTCCCCCTTGGTGAAGGCGGCAGCTTTTGGCAACGATCCCAACTGGGGACGGGTGGCAGCCGCCGCCGGTCGGGCCGGGATCCCTTTTGACAGCTGCCGGTTGGACATTCGCCTAGGGGATTTTCTGCTCATGCAGGCGGGCATGCCCCTGGCTTTCGATCGCAAGGCAGCCTCTGAGTACTTGAAAGGGGATCCCGTGACCTTCACCGTAGATCTCCATCAGGGATCCGGCCAGGGCCTGGCCTGGGGCTGCGATCTCAGCTACGATTACGTGCGCATCAACGCCGAATACACCACCTAGCGGGGGATCCCAACCAGGACCACCGAATCGAACGCAAATAACGGCTTTTCTACCGAAGCCCAAGCGGCTTTGGCCAAAGAAGCGAGGCTTTCTCTATCCGGTTGGCAGCAAGAGGTAAGTCGAGGCTTAGAGTTTGGCCTCGAGGCAGCAGCCAGCATCGGCGATCGCTCTATCCCCACCTTTTCCCGTGGCGAATTGCCTCATTATGCCGGCATCAACACCTTCCTCAAGGCTCCCTACCTGGAGGATGTGCGCAAAGTTGGGGAGTACGATGTGGCGGTGGTGGGCGTACCCCACGATTCCGGCACCACCTATCGGCCCGGCACCCGCTTTGGCCCGCAGGGGATCCGGCGTATTTCCGCTTTTACACCCCCTACAACTTTGAGTTTGGCGTCGATCTGCGGGAGCAGATCACCCTCTGCGATGTCGGCGATATTTTTACAATCCCGGCCAACAACGAAAAATCCTTCGATCAAATCTCCAAAGGGGTAGCTCACATTTTCGGATCTGGCGCCTTTCCTGTCATCCTGGGCGGGGATCATTCGATTGGCTTTCCCACGGTGCGGGGGATCTGTCGCCACTTGGGGGATAAGAAGATGGGCATCATCCACTTCGACCGCCATGTGGACACCCAAGAAACCGACTTGGATGAGCGCATGCACACCTGCCCCTGGTTTCATGCCACCAACATCCGCAACGCCCCGGCCCATAACCTGGTGCAACTGGGCATTGGCGGCTGGCAAGTGCCACGGCAAGGGGTGAAGGTGTGCCGGGAGCGAGCCACCCATATCCTCACCGTTACCGACATCACCGAAATGGGCTTGGATGCAGCCGCCGATTTCGCACTTGAAAAAGCCCTAGACGGCACCGATTGTGTGTACATCAGCTTCGATATCGACTGCATCGATGCCGGCTTTGTGCCGGGTACAGGCTGGCCGGAGCCCGGTGGGCTGCTGCCGCGGGAAGCGCTCTACTTGCTCAAGCGCATTGTGCGAGAAGCACCGATCTGTGGCCTAGAGGTGGTGGAAGTCTCTCCTCCCTACGACATCAGCGATATCACAGCCCTGATGGCCACCCGAGTCATTTGCGATACGCTGGCGCATTTGGTGGTATCTGGACAACTGCCGCGCCGAGAAAAGCCCGCCTACATCCACCCGGAGGCGACGCCAGAAATGGTCGGCGACTGGAGGTGAGAGATGCACGAGACCGACATGACCCGCGCCTTGATCCAAACGCTACGCGACTGGTGGCAAAGTCAGCCGGGACAGCCTCAGATCGCCCGGGTGCACCTGGTGGTGGGACAGTTTACCTGTGTAGAGCCGGCCAGCCTGGCTTTTGCCTATGCCGCACAAACCCAGGGTACTTTCCTGCAGGGATCCCAGTTGGTCATCCGGGAAACGCCGCTCATTGCCTATTGCCATCCCTGTGGCCAAGAGTACAAGCCAGAAATAGGCCAGCGCTATGCTTGCCCCAACTGTGGATCCCCGATGGAAGAGATTCGCTCGGGCCGAGAGCTGAAAGTCGACTACATCGAATGTTCAACAAACTCCGCCCCACTGGCGCAACCAGAAGTCGCCTAGGCCGCTCCAAAGCTAAGCCCCAGAAGGACAGCCGCTCCCAAGCTGAGGATGAACATTAAGCCAGCAGGCATCAACTTTCGGGTTTTGCGGTAGCGCAGGGCGAATAGGATAGACCCCAGCACCGTCGTCCCTAGGCCCAAACCCAGCCCCCAGCGGGGATCCACCCCCAGCAGCCCATAGCTGACTCCGCTGAGGGCAGCCCCAACCAGCCCCCCGATGAGAGACTTGGAGCTTTTGCCTTTGCTATAGCCGATTGCTCCGCCCACCAAAAGCAGCGCCCCGTAGACCAGCAAGGTGATTTGTGCGGTCAGCATGATGGGAAAACCTTGTCCTCTCTGGGCTTAGTCCACAAGGATATCGCGAATCAAGGGCAGGCGAATGCTGATGTAGCGATTGAGAATCGAAGCATCAACACTACTGAGGGCCTGTTTTTTTTGACAGGCGCTCAGAAGCAGATTCACCAGGTCATCGTCACGCTTTGTGAGCCAATCTGGCCTGCTAATCTCGCTGACCAAAGACCAAAACTGGCGTACCATTTCAGGAGTCATGGCATCCATTTTGTGAAGATAGGGGCTGAACTGCAAAAGAATGGTCTAGGCCATCGATCTGATTCTAGAAAAAAGACCTCACCCTAGAGAACAATATTTCAGCTCCGTCACAACTTAGGATAAGATGTCACGCTTTCCCACAAAGCTCAGCAAGCAGTGCCCCTTCTGGCTTTGTGAGGATCTTAGGAGGGTAAACCGGTAACTCCTGACATGTATCAACATTAGGCGTTAAAAAACAATGATTCCTGTCAAACTCTCGACATCAGCACCAGAAGATCCGCAAGCCCCCTTATCCAAGCTTCAAGATGGGAAGCAGATGCTAGCGCAAGGCGTACTGTAACCTGTAGCCCCCTTCTTCCCCTGGCTTATGGGTGTTGGCCCGCAGGGTATAGGTGCCGGTGCGGGGCAGAAAGGCAATCATCAGAGCATCGGTTCCACCCCCTTGGTCATCATCCCAAGCCATGACTTCCCCACTTGGATCCAACAGTTGCAAGAAGGCATCGAAATCAGAGCTGGTCATGGAAGCAATCAGGATCTGGCCGGCGCGGGCGGCAATGGGATACTTGTCCATCCAACTGCCATCCTCGGGGTGCTGAAGGGATCCCTCCTGCAGACGGCCCGATAGGCTTTGCTGCCAATCTATCTGGGTGAGGACATAGGTGAGCCGGTAGTTGCCGGTGGATTCAGGCTCAAAACTGGTGGCCCGCAGGGTATAGGTGCCTCCCTCCGGCAGACGCACCGCCAACAGGGCATTCACATCCGGGCCAGAGTCATCGTCAAAGCCAATTACCCGCCCCTGACCGTCCACCAGCTCCAGGTAGGCATCGAAATCTTCACTCTCTAGGGCAGCTATCAAAATCTGCCCTGGCTCAGCGGTGACGGGGATCCCATCCCAAAAGCTGCCGTACTGGCGGCTAACTTCATCCCCCACCTCCAGCGCTCCCGTCACGGTTTGGCTGCCTCTCCACAGAGCAGAACGGGTCAGCGCAGATCCCACCCGATCCCCTAGCCGACAGCCGCCGGCCAACCCCAATGCCACCAGAGCCAGCGCCAAACGGGATCCCCAACGGCGAGGAAACACGCAAGAACAATCCAAGCTCAACATCGAAAGGGATCCCTAAAGAATGGCCACTGTGGACTGATCCTACTCCCTGATTGAGGGAAAAGGTTAGCCAGAGACGGCAACTTGAGCTGAATTTATGCTGAGTTTTGAGATTGTTGGCCTGCCCCTTCCTTGCTTGTCTAACTGAGAGCCAACTGTTGGACTACAGGGTCTCCCAAGCTTGCAAGACGGCTTCTAGGGCCAGCCGCCCGTGGCCAAGATGGGTTCCCCCCTGCAAATAGACGGTGTAGGGATCCCGCATCGGCCCATCGGCAGAGAGTTCTGCACTGCTCCCGGCAACAAAGGTGCCTGCTGCCATCACCACGGGGTCTGCATAACCGGGCATCACCTCCGGAACTGGGGTGAGGTAGGAATCCACAGGAGAACTGTTTTGAATGGCTTGGCAAAAGGCCCGCAGCCTTTGTGGGGATCCCAATTGAATGGCCTGGATGATATCGGTACGAGGAGCCTGAGGCAGAGGCAAGACCGGGTAGCCCAGATCAGAAAACACCTGCGCCGCCAGATGGGCGATCTTCACCGCTTCAGCCACCATCTGCGGGGCTAAGAACAGACCTTGAAAGAGAAGGCGGTTGAGATCTAGAGTTGCCCCCCCCTCTGAACCAATGCCCGGCGCCGTCAGCCGACAGGCCGCTTGCTCCACCAGCTCTGCCCGCCCGGCCACATAGCCCCCTGTGGGAACAAGGGTACCCCCTGGATTTTTGATCAGGGATCCGGCAATGAGATCTGCGCCCACATGGGTTGGCTCCTGAGTTTCCACAAACTCGCCGTAGCAATTGTCCACAAAAACCACAACTTCGGGGTTTTGCGCTTTAACCACTTGGATCATTTCGGCGATCTGGGCAATGGAAAAGCTGGGCCGCCAATCGTAGCCGCAGGAGCGCTGAATGTGAACCAGACGGGTTTGCGGTCTGAGGGCAGTTTTCAGGGCCTGCCAATCAACATTGCCCTCCCGCAAATCCAACTGGCGGTAATCAATGCCGAACTCCCGCAGGGATCCCCGCCCGGAGCCCCGCAGGCCGATGACCTCCTCAAGGGTGTCGTAGGGGGGGCCGGTAATGCTCAGCAGCTCATCCCCCGGACGCAGCACCCCAAACAAAGCACAGGCGATGGCATGGGTACCAGACACCATCTGCAGCCGCACCACCGCTGCCTCACAGCCCATGATCTGGGCAAACACCCGATCCAAAACCTGCCGCCCCTGGTCGTCGTGGCCATACCCCGACACCCCGGCAAAGTGATGGGATCCCACCCGCTGCTCCCGAAAGGCCCGCAACACCCGCGCCAGGTTTTCTCTGAGGGTCTTCTCCACCGCCTGAAACCGCTCCTGCAGAGCCTCCTCTGCTCTGTCCAAAAGCTCTGCTGCCTTCAACGGGATCCCTCCGCCCACACCGTCTGCCTCACCTTATTACGCACCAAGGCATTTTGAGAGTAGCATTTCAGCCACCCCCAAAAGAGCTGGCCTTCTCCCCCCAGCTTCCCAATACCATCGCACCGGCAAAACGGAGTTCCCAGTCTTATGTAGCTCTCCGATAGAAACCTGACAGCAGAGCGGTAAACAACAGGCTTGTCAAAGCCGATACCAACAGGGATAATATCCCTCAAATTAAAGCTTTGTATTGATAAAAAGCTTAATTTATGTCCATATCCCTTCATTTTTGCTGTCAGGGGTTACCCAATCAAGATGCTGCTAAGCTGTAGGATAATGGCAACCTACAGTCAGGGGAGACCTGGAGCACCTGGACTGCTGAGTTTATGAGCAATCTAGGCCAGGTCTAGTTTCTCAAAAAGGGGTCAGAGTTAGAGGCATTGTTTAACCAATTCAAAATCCAGTTTGGAAAGATTTTTAGCAGGCTAGATCCGTCTATGGGTTTGGTGGTAGATTTGGCTTTTTAAACTTGAAAGAGTCTTTCCCAAAGACGCTCGGTACAGCCCAGTGTATGCCTTGCGTAACAGGGATCCTGCTTATCCACAGAACTCCTGTAATTCGGGAAAATCTGGAATTCAAGACCTGCCTAAACATTAAGAGAGCCTAAATTTATTCTTAACCTCTGGCAGGGATCCCTAAGCAAGATGTTAACTTAGACTTAACCCAAGAGGTTAGTGCCACTCCCAAACCGATCTGCTCACCCTAGATGGCAGGGCTCCGTTTTTGCAAACTAAAAGGCTGATGTCACCCGCGAGTTGGGGTCGCTTTCTAAAGCTAGACGGATCCCAGGTGGGGGTGAGGCGCTATCTCAGGTATAAACCGACATGACTGGGAGAGTCCTCATGACTAAGCTTGTGATCCAAGGGAAAAACGTCGAGATTACCGACGCCATCCGCAGCTACGTTCAAGAAAAAATTGAGCGCGCTGTCAGCCATTTTGCCCAGATCACCAGTGAGGTTGATGTCAATCTATCGGTAGCTCGCAACCCCCGTATCAGTGCCAGCCAATCTGCCGAAGTGACCGTCTATGCCAATGGCACGGTGATCCGGGCGGAAGAAAGCAGCGAAAACCTCTATGCCAGCATCGACCGTGTGGCCGACAAGCTGGCCCGCAAGTTGCGCAAATACAAAGAACGGAACGGCATTCACCGTGTCCGCCACACCCCCAAAACCTCCGTGGCAGTGGCCCAGCAGCCCGCCACCGATCCACTGAATACGGAACGGCAAGCGGAGTTACCCGCAGAGGTGGTGCGCACCAAATACTTCGCCATGCCGCCCATGACGGTTCAGGAAGCGTTGCACCAGTTGGAGTTGGTGGATCACGACTTCTATGTTTTCCGCAACATCGAAAATGGCGAGATCAACGTTATCTACGTCCGCAACCACGGCGGCTATGGCCTGATCCGCCCCCGCTAAAGCTTGGCAAAGATGCGTGGTGAGTTATCCTCGCAGCTTACTTCTCCAGGATCCAGCGGCACTTTCTATCTGTTGCTACAACTCACCGATTCTGCTCTGCCGATTGGAGCCTATTCCCACTCTTGGGGCTTGGAAGCTGCCGTTCAAGCGGGTCAACTTCGCAATCGGGCTGGGGTGCAGCAGTACCTGCTGGGGGTTTTGCACATGGGCTTAGCCCCCACGGAGGGCAGAGCCTGTGCCTTGGCCCACCGCCTATCTCAACTGGGAGCCGAGTCGGGAGTGGAGAAGCTGCAGCGACAACTGCAAGCAACCCGTTGGGCGGCAGAACCGCGCCAAGCCAGCTTGGATTTGGGCAAACGCCTAGCTCAACTGGCAGAACGCACCTGGGGAATCTCCGTCCCCAAAGCAGAGGGGGAGCCGCTGCATCATTCCTTGGTGTTCGGCTGGATCTGCGCTCAGGCGGGCGTTGGGCTGGAAGATACTCTGCGTGCCTTCTTGTTCTCCTCCCTCACCGGTCTGGTCTCGGCGGCAGTGCGCTTGGTGCCTTTGGGGCATACCGAGGGGCAAAGCCTGCTGGCCCAATTGTATGAGCCGATCGAGGCAGTGGTGCATCAGGAGATTCTGCCGGTCATGAAGCGAGCCGAAGGGTCAAACCTCTCCCTCGGCTGGCCGCCCCTAAG
This sequence comes from Synechococcus sp. M44_DOE_062, assembly GCA_015295985.1. Taxonomy (GTDB): domain Bacteria; phylum Cyanobacteriota; class Cyanobacteriia; order Thermostichales; family Thermostichaceae; genus Thermostichus. Next base: position 13,517 of record DVDX01000041.1, read on the forward strand.
CAGCTTCACCCCTCTACAAGAACGGGATTGTCAAGCCCACCAACACCTTTATTCCCGCCTTTTTCAATCGTAAACTACCCTCACTCATGCTGATGCAAAGCGCTCCGTGCCGCTAAAGCGAAAGAGTGCGGGCTTATGGCGCTCCGCGCCGCTGCGCGAACAGTAGCCCTGAGCTGGTTTCGCTCGGCAGAGCAAAACAAGCCCGGGCCTCCAGGCTGGTTTACAGCAGCCCCCACTCGCGTTAGCGGTGCGGAGCACCAAAGCGCAATTACGTTTGCACCATTCAAATCCGCATCCCCTTCCCATCCACAGTGCCCGCACTTAAACTGCTTCCCACTGCGGTAGGACTGTGCAGGGTCGGGATGGATGTGCAAACACCGGTGGCAGGTCTGCGACGTGTAGGCAGGCGGCACCAGAATCAGAGCAACCCCCGCACGCAGAGCCTTGTACTCCAAAAATTGACGGAGTTGGTAGAACGCCCAACTGTTGACCCTGCGCCGTTCGGTTTTACTGCGTGGCTGTCGATTGACCCTTTCCCGAATCCCTGTCAAGTCTTCCAGAGCAAGAGCGCTGTTTGTGGCTTTTGCCCTAGAGACAATAGCTTTAGAGATACGATGAT
>DVDX01000035.1 GCA_015295985.1 Synechococcus sp. M44_DOE_062
CCTTGACCGATAGTCTCAGGGTCTCTCTAGAGCGGCTCTCTGCCCCCCACTTCTTTCTTCTGTGCTTCTTTCAGAGCTAGCGCATGTCTGTTCTCCTCTCCATCGCCATTCTCGCCCTGCTGATCCTGGTGCACGAGGCAGGCCATTTTGCCGCGGCCAAACTCCAAGGGATCCACGTCAATCGCTTCTCCCTGGGGTTCGGCCCGGTATTGTGGCGATACCAGGGCAAGGAGACAGAGTACGCCATTCGCGCCCTGCCGCTGGGGGGCTATGTGGGCTTTCCTGACGAGGATGACCATTCCCCCTACCCGCCCGACGACCCGGATCTGCTGAAAAACCGCCCCGTGTTGGATCGCTTGGTGGTGATGAGTGCAGGGGTAATGGCCAACCTGATCTTTGCCTATCTGGTGCTGGTGTTGATGTTTGCCTCGGTGGGGATCCCCTCGGTGACGCGCATCCATCCTGGCATCCTCATCCCTCAGGTGATGCCCGATAGCCCGGCAGAGCAGGCTGGCCTAGAGGCAGGAGATGTGGTGCTGCAGGCGGCAGATCGCGATTACAGCAGGATTGCCGATGAGACGGCGGCCTTGGCAGCCCTGAACGATTTTCAGGCGCTAATCCGCAGCAGTGAGAACCGGCCCATTCCTTTGGAGGTGCAGCGCGGAGAAGGGGATCCCCTGCAATTGACGGTGATCCCAGAGGCGCGGGGAGAAACGGTGGCCATTGGGGTGACCTTGGCCCCCAACCAGGAGATAACCTTGCGCCCCGCCCAGAGTGTGGCTGAGATCTTCACAGAGGCGGGAAATGCCTACCAGCGGGTGGTGATGCTTAATCTGAACGGCCTGCAGCAGTTGCTTCAGAATTTCCAAAGCACGGCCACTCAGGTCTCTGGCCCGGTGGGGATTGTCAAGATCGGGGCCGACCTGGCCCGCGATGATGCTGCCAGCCTGTTTAATTTCACCGCTTTGATCAGCATTAATCTGGCCTTTCTCAACCTACTGCCCCTGCCCGCCTTGGACGGGGGACACATTGCCTTTTTGATCCTGGAGGCGATCCGCGGCAAACGGCTACCCAAGCATCTGGAGGAGCGGGTGATGCAGACGGGCTTGGCGGTGTTGTTGGGGTTGGGGGTGGTGCTGATCTTCAAAGACACCCTCGCCATTGTGACTGGGTCGGGCTAGGGAAAGATGGCCAGCAAACGGGCCTTGCGCCAGCGAGCTTTGGAGATCCTGCTCCGGCTGAAACGCCACTACCCCAACTCCACCTGTGCCCTCCACTACCGGACGCCACTGCAGCTCTTGGTGGCAACCATCCTCTCGGCTCAGTGTACGGATGAGCGGGTGAATCAGGTAACGCCGGAGCTGTTTCGTCGCTTCCCGGATGCCCAGGCCCTGGCAACAGCACCGCGAGAGGAGATCGAGGCTCTCATCCATTCCACAGGCTTCTACCGCAACAAGGCCAAGCACATTCAGGAAGCCTGCCGCAAGATCTTGAGCAATTTCGGTGGTCAAGTGCCCCGCACCATGCCGGAGCTGCTCACCCTACCCGGTGTGGCCCGTAAGACGGCGAATGTGGTGCTGGCCCATGCTTTTGGCATCCATGCTGGGGTTACCGTCGATACCCATGTCAAGCGCCTCAGCCGCCGCCTTGGTCTTACCGAGCACGAGGATCCCGTGCGCATTGAAAAGGATCTGATGCAGTTGTTGCCGCAAGCGGATTGGGAGAACTGGTCTATCCGTCTAATCGACCACGGGCGGGCCGTCTGCACTGCCCGCAAGCCTCTGTGCCAGCAATGTTTTTTGGCGGATCTCTGCCCCAGCGCTCCTCTCCTGAGACCAGCGGCACCGGATGAGAAAGTGGATAAAAAAGCTACAAAAGCCTCGCCGGCCTGAGATCAGGGTTTCTGGGCGCCCTGTATGGCTGAGCCGGCAGGGATCCCTCCCTTACGGCACTTGTTTTGGCCGCCCCTCGCCCTAGAATAAGCTCCATGCAGGATAAACCCATGTCAGTTGCGACCCCCGTTCTGGTCATTGCCGGCCTGACGGGATCTGGGAAAACTTTGGCCATCCAGCAGTTGGAACAACTGGGGTACACCGGCCTAGAAGGGATCCCACCGGCCCAGGTGCTCCCTTTGGTCGAGGCAATGCAGACCCACCATGCTGCTTTGGCCATTAGCTTAAATCTTCACGCCCAAGAGTACCGGGATCAGGTTCCCATCCTGGCTGGCTGGGCGCAATCGCAGGGGATCCCCTTCTTGTTCCTGGAGGCCCGCTCCCCGGTGCTGCTCAACCGTCTCAGCGCCCACCGTCGCCCCCATCCCCACGGAGAAGCTGCAGGTTTGCTGGAGGCCATTGAACAAGAGCGGCTGGCTCTGGCCCCGGTGCGGGAACGCTGCACCCACTGGTTGGATACTTCCGACCTGAATGCCCAGCAACTGCGGCAGCAATTGCAAGCTCTGGTGCAAGGGATCCCCCAGCCCCTCAACCTAAGGCTGGTCAGCTTCGGTTTCAAGTACGGCATCCCCCCCGATGCCAACTTGCTATTTGATGTGCGCTTTTTGCCCAACCCCTTCTTTCAGCCCCATCTGCGCCGCCTCACCGGGCAGGATCCCCTGCTGCAGGAGTTCTTGTTTGCGGATCCCATCACACAATCCACCTACCAGCACATCTTGTCCCTGATCAAAGCGTTTTGGCCCCACTATCGCGCAGAACGCCGCCCCCACTTGACTTTAGCCATCGGCTGTACCGGTGGCCAGCACCGCTCGGTGGCCCTGGTGGAGCGCCTGGCTCAGGATTTACAGCCTTGGACCGTCCCTGCTGGCAACAACCTTCTTCCCGACCTGAATGTTCAGGTTCAACATCGCCACTTGCTGGACTCTCAGCGGGAGCTGGAAGCCCGCTTTGGCCCGGCGCCCGGCGAAGTTAGCGTTGCGCAGCAACAGGTTAGGATCCCCTTGGCTAGCGTTCCTGCACCTTCCCATGGCTAAGCCCCTGCCCAGCAACAAGTCCCCCGTTTGGGGCATTCGTCACCGCAAGGCTGCTTGGCCGGGAAGTGGCTGGAAATGGCTCTTTCCCGGTTTGGCCGTTAAACGCTGGCTGAGCCTGGCGGTTGGGGGCGTGCTGCTGATGGTGCTGGGCATCGCCATCTGGACGGAGTTGACCCCCATCTTTCGCTTAAAACGGCTGATCGACATCACCCTACGCCTGATCACCACTTGGATCCCGAACAACATCAGTGGCCCCCTGGTGACCGGGATCGGGCTGGTGATGGTGGTGCTGGGGTTTCGCAGCGCCCTGCGCTCCATCGAGGATGTGCTGATCCCCGAGGGAGATGAAGCGCTGGTGGATAAGCTCTTGTCGCGGCGGCGTCTCAGCCGTGGTCCCCGCATTGTGGTGCTGGGAGGCGGCACCGGCCTCTCCAATTTGCTACGGGGTCTGAAGCGCTACAGCTCCAACATCACGGCCATTGTCACGGTGGCCGATGACGGGGGATCCTCAGGGCGTCTGCGGCGGGAGATCGGCGTTTTGCCCCCCGGCGATATCCGCAACTGTCTCACGGCTCTGGCCAACGAGGAAAAGCTGCTCACCGAGCTGTTTCAATATCGCTTCCAGTCGGGGGAAGGGCTGAGCGGCCACAGCTTCGGCAACCTGTTCATCACTGCCCTCACCGCGGTAACCGGCGGCGACTTGATTCGGGCCATCACTGCCACCTCGCAAGTCCTGGCCATTCAGGGGCGGGTGCTGCCGGCCACCCTGGCGGATGTCACCCTTTGGGCGGAGCTGAGCGATGGCCGCCGCGTGGTGGGAGAGTCCAGCATTGCCAAAGCGGGAGGACGCATTTGCCGAATCGGCTGTGACCCCCCCAATCCTCCGGCCCTACCGGAAGTCATCGAGGCTATTGAGGCGGCAGAGTTTGTGGTGCTGGGGCCGGGTAGCCTCTACACCAGCATCATTCCCAACCTGTTGGTACCGGAAATTGTGGAAGCTCTGGCCAAAAATATGGCCCCCCACATCTACGTCTGCAACATCATGACTGAGCCGGGGGAAACCGACGGCTATACCGTTGGGGATCACGTCATGGCTTTGGATCGGGTGGCAGGAGTGCGCCTATTTGACGGCGTGCTGGTGCAGCGGGAGCCACCCTCCCCGCGGGCTTTGGAGCATTACCGCCGCAGCGGTTCTGAGTTTGTGGTGTTGGATCCCGACAAACTGGCTTACCTGGGCTGCCGCGCCGTTTTGGCTAACGTCATGCAAGAAGATCCAGAGACCGGTTTGGTGCGCCACAACCCCGAACGCCTGGCGGCGATGCTGATGCGCTGGTTCGATAGGCATCGCCCCCTCTAGGCTGGCCCAGGCTATTCTCCGCTGTTATTGCCGGCGGGAATAAGGACGGGGATAGGGTTTGCCCATCTGTCGAGCCAGGTACACCTGAAAGGTTTGTGCCACCGCCCCTGCCCGCACCAGGGGAACCTCGGCCACAGGCTCGATTTGGGCAAAGTAGTCGCCATAGGTGGCTGGGATCCCTGCCCTCGGCTGGAACAGCTTGGAAGTGATGAGCAGCCCATCCTGCCCTAGCCAGTCCTGCGGCTGCGACCAAAAGGCAAAGCCCCGCAAATCCGCATCCAGGCAGGTCAGAGGCTTGTCCGTCAGTGGAGCTAGGGTCATGGCAATCTGACCGCCCAAGAAATAGACATTGGTAAAAATGAACTCTGCCTCCTCAAGGGCCTGCCCCAGGTGGGGATCCGTCCGGAAGCGCTGCCGCAACTGCTCAATCTCAATGAGCTGAGTAGAGGGATCCCTTTCCACTGGCCACAGCCCCATCCCTCCCGGCTCTTGCAGCAGGCCGTAGCGCACATGGGCCAGCCCCACCCCCACCACCAAACTCACCATCACTGCCGTCCCCACCAAGGTTCGCTTCGCTCCCGACCACCGTTCCCAGAAGGATCCCAGCAGCAACGTCAGCACCCAAAACCCCGGCATGGGCCAGGTGGGCAGAATGGGCCGGTAGCCTCCCATTAAGGTAAAGGCCAACACCAGCGGCAACCCACAGGCCAGGATCAAAAGGTGCTTTAACTCTTCATCCGTCAGCCGTATCCCGCGGAGAATTTGCAGCGCCACCCGACCCATCCCTGCCAAGCTCGCCCACCACAAAGGGATCCCCAAGCTGGGAAACAGGTAAAAGACTTCAGAAAGGATTGTCAGCCCCAGTGCTGGCAGTTGATACCCTGTCTCTGGCACCGCCCGCCCCCCCTGGAAGCGAAAGGAGACCCAATCCTGCTGGGCGTTCCAGATCAGCACCGGGCTAAAGGCCAGCACAAAGCCCAGCACGGCCAGCACCGTCCATCCCGACCTTAGGGCGCAGCGATGAACTGGGCTGAGCAGACAAAAAAGCACCAGGCCAAACCCCAAAGCCAAGCCGTGGTATTTCCCCAAACAGGCCAGCCCCACCAAGAGACCTATGAGCGCTAGCCTAGGCCCTGGCCGATAGCGAGCCGCCCCATAGACACCCAATTTCCCCTGCCCCAAAGGCACCGGGAAAAACTCCTGGCTAGCCACCCACAGGGTTGCTGCCGTAAAAAAGATCAGCGGGCTATCCGGCAGGGTCAGCACCCCAAACCCAATCCAAAGGATCGGTGCGATGCTAATGGCCGCCAAGCTAATCAGTCCCGCCTGAACAGAGAAAAGGCGCACTCCGGTGTAGTAAAGGAGTAGAGAAGAGCCAGAATACAGCAGCAGGGATCCCAGTCGAATAGAAAAAGCCGACACCTGGCCGGTCAAAAAAGGCCCCAAGCCCGTTGTCCAGGCCACCAGCGGCGGATGGTCAAAATAGCTCCAATCCAGATGGCGGGTGTAGAGATAGTAGTAGGCTTCGTCAAAGCCGGGCGGCAAAAGGGCAGCCACCAGCCAGCGCAGCAGCAAGCTCAGCCCTAGAATAAGCAAAACAGCCCTGGGCACCGAAGGGGATCCCTTTTGGCAAATGGACAGATCTAACTTACCTTTAACACCCCCCGGAGCTACGTCCCTCTGGCACTATGATTTTGTCTCCAGCAAAATGACCGGACGCCCCAAAAGTTGACCCAGCTTCTCGGCCTCTGCCCGCGCCTCTGATTCACCGCCACTGGAGATGGATAGCAAAAGTTTCTGCGGTTGCAATGTCACTTCTACCGAAAAGCTAGTATCCCCATCAGAATCTGTTCTGGCCTGAACTGCAACCTGCTGCACATCTTGGAAGGAATGAGTTTTCTTGCCTAGCGATCCAAAAGGAGTGAGGTACTCCTCCTGGATTTGGTACAGGGAGCGGTCAAAGGTTAGACGGCGGCGCCGAAAAGCCAATATCAGTGTAAAAGCCCCTGTCAAAAGAAGTAACACTGGGACGATAGAAATCGAGATCGCAATCCCTAAATCCTCTGCGTCAAACTTATCGCTATCTACTAAGAGCTGGCTCTCCGTACCGTTCACAAAAGACTGAATGCGACTTGCCAGTTCCTGAGCCTCCCTCTCACCGGAAGCTAACCAGACTTCCCTTTCCCATGCAGAAGTTTTCAGCGTGACATAGTAGTAGGTTGTTCTATCTCCATCTTCATCTGTTTCGATTTCCGTTTTGGTTCCAGCCCCTCTCACGTTCTCGTAGAGTGTAGTCGTACTTGACAAAGGCAGAAACGGCTCGAAAAACACTTCACAGTTAACCGTAGACTGGGCAACTCGAAAGCAGGTGAAGTGGCGATCGCCTTGGTAAAGCCAAGCCATAGCCAAAAAAATAGAGAAATGAAGCTAAGAAGCAGCCCCCCAGAAAGCAAACCCTCGGAAGACTCTTGGTACACGCGCTTGTTGGGGCTCTCCTCCACGCATTTCATAGACTTAACTCCGGGAAAGCTGGATTTGTTCAGATTATGGCTTGCTAGGCTGCCGGTCGTCTGTTTCTGAGAATACAAGGTGTTTAAAAATTATAAAAAGCAATGAGTCTTCTGATTTTCGCTGGGCTGTATCCAAGCTCCCCTCTCCCCAACCAGCAGTAAAACTTGGGGTAGTCGGCTGTACGGAGCGCCAGGGAGATGCTTCCAGTCAAACAAGCTAAAGGTATGGGCTGCTTGATATATGCGAGCAAAGGTTAGGTTTCCGCATCTCTCCTACACCGGGTTCCAGCCTTTCGGATTCCTTTTAACGCGGTTTAACACTGCGGATCCAAGTGCAAAAAACCTGAGGATTTGCCTGTACCTAATTCCTGTTCTGGGGCATTAGGTCATCTCCAATGCCTCTCAAATGTCCTGGGCTGCTTTTCGGGATCCCAAGGTCTCTCCCAAAAGCTGTGGGGTGGCATAACAGAGGGATGAGAGTCAAACTAGCGGTGGTGCCGATATGGGGATGGCGATGGAAGGCAAATCTAGGGCTAGAGTAAGACGGCTTGTGCCGAAAACCCTAGAGACAAGGCAGAATGGCCGACAACTTGCCCAACGGCGCCGACAGAGAGGTTCTTGGCCCCCTTCACCACGAAGCTCTAGGCGGTGGGGAACAACGCTGGGATGGCTCTTGGGGGAACGGATCCCAACGGCCCGCCAGCTTGACTTTCGTGCCGGCATGACCGGACTGGCTTTGATCGTCGCCTTACTGGTAACAGGAGCACGTCTGGTTTATTTGCAACATCAGCAGGCACCCCAGTTGCAGCAGCGAGCTGAGGCCCAGCAGCGAGCCCAGCTAAGACCTTTCATTCCTCGTCGCTCGATTCTGGATCGCCATTCCATTGCCAAGCAGCAGGCAGAACTGCTGGCTGTGGATCGCCCTGTCTATACCCTCTGGGCTCATCCCCGCCTCTTTGGCAAACGCACTCCAGAGGAAATGGCCACCGCCCTTGCTCCCCTGTTGCGGCGCCCGGTGGAGCAACTGACGCAGCGGCTGTCAGCCAATCATGCGGTGCGGGTGGAGCGCTGGGTATCTCAGGACGTGGCAGATCAAATTCAGGCTCTGCATCTGGATGGCCTGGAGCTGGTGAGCGAGCGACAACGCATTTACCCCCAAAAAGAAATGGCCGCCGAAGTGGTGGGCTATGTGGATCTGGATCATCAGGGCCAAGCAGGAGTGGAATATTCTCGGCAAGAGCTGCTAGAGCGTACTGTTCAACCCGTTACTATCCCCCGCGATGGCTACGGACGACTGTTGGCTGCAGAGGTACCGGAAGGGCTGCTGCAATCCGGCGAGACAGTGCTGCAACTCACTCTAGACATGCGCCTGCAAAGGGCTGCCCGCGCTGCCTTGAAAGCCCAACTGCAACGGTTTCGAGCACTGCGGGGTACAGTAATTATTTTGCAGCCGCACACGGGGGAGATTTTGGCTCTGGTGAGCGAGCCCACCTATGATCCCAACCGCTACTTCGAGTATGACCCCGGCCTTTTTCGCAACTGGGCTGTAACGGATTTGTATGAGCCGGGATCCACCTTCAAGCCCATCAACATTGCCATTGGGTTGGATGCTGGGGCCTTTAGAGCAGATGAGCGGGTCTATGACGAGGGTCGGATTCTCATCGGCCGGTGGCCCATTCAAAATTACGACTACCACCAACGGGGGGCCCACGGCTGGATGAGTGTCACAGATATCCTGCGGCAATCCAGCAATGTGGGGATGGTACATCTAATGCGCAAGCTGGATCCCCGCCAGTATTACAATGCCTTGGTGCGGCTGGGATTCAATGAACGCAGTGGCGTGGATTTGCCCTTTGAGCCGGCCAGCCGCTTGAAACCGCTGCGGCAGTTTGTCACGGTGCCGGTAGAGCGGGCCACTGTCGCTTTTGGCCAGGGACTGGCCCTTACTCCTCTACAGTTGGCTGCCATGCATTGCATCATTGCCAACGGGGGACTGAAAGTGCAGCCCCATGTGGTGCGAGGCTTGGTGGAGAAGGATACGGATACTCTGGTATGGGGATCCCCGCAGCCCCAGCCGGTGCGGGTGCTATCCGAGCAGGCCACCCTGGCGGTGCGTATCCAAATGCGGGATGTGGTGGACTTTGGCACCGGGCAATCGGCCAAGATCGAGGGGTATGAGATCGCTGGCAAAACCGGCACTGCCCAGAAAGTTGGGCCGCGGGGGGGCTATTTGCCCGGCAAACGCACCACCAGTTTTGTGGGCTACTTCCCGGCCATTCGCCCCAATTACGTGATCTTGGCAGTGATCGACGAGCCCCAGGGGGAAGATGCCTTCGGCTCGACGACGGCTGCTCCCGTTGTTCGCTCAGTTATTCAGGAGATCATTACCCTGGAAGGGATCCGCCCCAATTCTACTTAGCGCAGCTACAGGAACAAGGGGCGAAGGCGGATGCCAAAGAGGGCCCAGACCGTGAGGAAATGAACGAACTGCCCGTACCTCCGGAGTGGCTCTTCCTGGAAAAAGCCGTACTCAAGACTTGCCACCCACAGAGTTGGGCTTAACCTCCACACTCCTCCAGCTCAGTTTGGAGTTGAGGTAAAAATTCCAGAACACAACAATACCGATGGCAATTAAGTTAGCCAATAGATAATGAATGCCCAAGCGCTCGCTCAGCAGGATCACCAGTGAAGTGTTGAGAACCAAGCCAATCAAGCAGATAACATTAAACTTCGCCAACCGCTGCAGGCGATTCAAGGGCCCCGGTTGTAACCGGGTCACATGGCGAAAAGTCCACAGGTCGTTCCAGAGGAAGTTATTGAGAATGGCTACTTCCGAAGCAACCAGCTTACTCGTTATGAGATCCCATCCCAAGTTGGTGGGATCGTGCAACACATACAGCAAAGCCATATCCACCAAGGTGCCCGACAGGCCGACCGTGCTGAAGCGCAAAAAGGATCCCACCTGCCCCAGCGAAAAGCGCAAGTAAATGAGGTGGTGGAGATACTGGAGACAGGTTTGCAATTGAATTTTGCTCTCGCCGTTCTGGCGCTCCTGAAAGATGTAGCCGACCTCGGCAATCGTTCTCACCCGGCCCCGAGCCAGCACCTCGATCAGCAGCTTGTAACCCTTGGGGTTGAGCGGGATCCCGGCAATACATTGGCGTCTGACCAGAAACAGTCCGCTTAACGGATCGGAAACTCGGCTGAAAACCCCCGGCAGCAGAACCAACCCAATCCATTGGGCCCCACGGGAGACAATGCGCCGGCCCAAGCTCCAGTGGCTCACCCCCCCCGACTCGGCATAGCGGCTGCCCACCGCCAGATCTGCCCCCTTCTGGATGAGCGGCCACAATTTGAGGATGATCTCCGGCGGATGCTGCAAATCCCCATCCATAACCCCCAGTACCTCCCCGCAAGCAGCCTGCCATCCTCGCACCACCGCTGTAGCCAGGCCCCGTTCCCGCTGCCGGCAGATAACCCTGAGTTGGGGAAACTCCTCCTGCAGCTCCTGGGCCAACTTGGCGGTGTGATCCGGGCTGTTGTCATCCACCACAATCAGCTCATAGGCCCCCGGTAGAATCGTGTCGAGGTGGGCGCACAATTGTCTAACCAAGCTGCCAATGCTAGAGGCTTCATTGTAGGTGGGAATGACCAGCGAAAGCCGGACAGGGCTGGGGTCAGACAAAGGCGGGATCTGAAGAGGGGCTGCAGGGGAATAGGTGGATGAGGCAGGAGCTACATAAGGCATAAGGACTCCGTCCCGCTGACACGAACAGCAGGCCATCCAAAAACAGTCAAATAAAAACCCTCAGGCTGGGGCTGCAAATCCCAGGGCTGCCTTGGTTCACACACATTGAATCCACAGAACGATCCCCTATCGTACTGATCGATGAGCCGCAGGACTAGACCTTTCTCCACCTACTCAGCTTCTGAGGACTCCGTCCCACTGGCGCCAACGGGAGAGGCCACCTGGCTAAGGGGATCCCGTAGAGGGGCTCATCAACACCGGGATCTGGGCCTGAGCAGAAGGAGTCTCAGGCAGCGAGGGGGCAGGGGTGAAACTGGGATAAGGAATGCGCTCGTGGTTGGATTCCCGCCAGACCTCCACAAAAGCGTCCGCCACCACCTCCAAATCCTCCAGCGTCAGCCCACTATCAACCAACTGGCCATCTTGCCAGCGGGCCTGGGCAATTTTGCGGACAACAGCCTTTGCCCGCTCGACCACATCGGGGCCGAAGCCATCGCTCAAGGTCATGCTGCGCAGGGCGGCTTCACAGGCATCGGCCATCATCACCACCCCTGTCTCCTTGCTCTGGGGGATCGGACCATCGTAGCGGAACGGTTCTTCGGGCACCGGCTGATCCCCGGCTTTCATCTGGGCTTGATGGTAAAAGTAGGCAATCAGAATTGTGCCCTGGTGCTCAGGGATAAACGCCTGGACGGCGGTAGGCAGGTTGTATTGCTTGGCCAGGCGCAGGCCATCGCTGACGTGGGCCTTGATGATCTGAGCGCTGCGATAGGGATCGTCCAGTTGGGCGTGGGGGTTGAGGCTGCCCATCTGGTTCTCGATGAAGTAGCGGGCCTGCAACATCTTGCCGATGTCATGGTAGAGGGTGCCGGTGCGCACCAGCTCCACGTTGAGGTTCAGCTTTTGGGCAGCCCGTTCTGCCAAAGTGGCCACAAACAGAGTGTGCTGAAAGGTGCCGGGGGCCTCTGCAGCCAGCCGCCGCAACAGGGTGCGGTTGGGGTTACTCAACTCGATCAGACGAATGGGGGTGGCCAAGTCAAATAGGCGCTCCAGGTAGGGGCTGGCTCCCAGAGCAACAATGCTCCATCCCAAGCTGGTTCCCCCCGCCAAGGCCATGGCCAACAGGTCGATGCCGCCGGTGGTGGCCAAGCTAACTGCTCCGTGGGCCAGCATCTGCACCGCTGCCGCTCCTCCCCCCAGCAAGGCCAGCTCTTCTCGGGAGCGGGAACGCCCGGCCAAGGCAGAGGCCACCACGCTGCCGGACAGCAAGGGCACAAAGGTGAGCAGGTTGGCAGGGGAGACCAAGGGCAAAAACAACGCCTGGCCCACCACCACCACCAAGCCCAGCCCTGCCCCGTAAAAACTGCCCAGCAACAGTCCCACCGCTGGCAAGGAGCTGAACTCCAACTTGAACAAGGCCGCCAACAGGGGAGCGGTCAGGGAAACCATGAGGATCAACACCCGATCCCGGCGGCGCAATCCCGGCCTCAAGCGTTGTTGCAGAGGCACAAAGACAGCCAGGCCCATGCCCATCACTCCAGCCACTCCCACTAAGCCCCAGATGTTGATCCCGCGCTGGGTGAGCCCAAAGTGATCCAAGATGAGAAAAGTTTCGGGAGTGATGACCTGATCTGCCCGCACGATCACCTGGTTCTCGGCAACCGAGATCAGAACCGGCTCTACTTTTTCCAGCTCGGCGCGAATGCGCTGCTCGGTGCGCTGGGGATCCACCTCCACGTTGGGAATGAGCACCTGCTGCAGCCACTGATAGACCAGTGCTTGTAGCTCCTGTCGTTGGGTGGCGCTACCCGGAAACATCAAATCCTCCAGTTGGGCTTGGATCCCTTCGGCGCGAACTTCGCGGGGCAGGCCATCCACAATCCCCACCTTCTGCAGGCGTTCCAAGACTCGCCGACTCAAGGTTTGCAAATGCTGCCAGTCTGCATCTGCCAAGTTGAGAGCGGTGGCCGGAACAGGGGGCGTGAGCTGCTCCAGAGCCAGCAAAGCCGCTTGATAGCGCCGTTGCGCCACTTCCACCTGGGCAATTAGCTGGGTATAGGGATCCGTCCCCGCCCTCTGGGTGGCCGATCCATCCAACCAGGCCCGCTGCCAAACCTCGACAAGCTCTTGCTTGGCCCGCTGCTCCACCGGAAGCTGCTCCGGTCGCCCAGAAGAGGGCTCTTCGGAAGGAGATGGGGTGGCTCCGCGGATGGCCTCTTGTCGGACGCGAGCCTGAAGGAGTTCCCACTCCTCTGGGGGAAGCTGGCGCAGGTAGATCTGCGTTGGCAAAGACAGCAACTGGACAGAAACATAGGGCAGAGAACCTGCCTCTTGTCGGATGGCCTCCACCTCCGCCAGGAGAGCCTCCAGATGTTGACGCATGTTGTCGTTGGCGGTGCTGTTGATTTTGAGGGCCTGAACCACCCGCCGTCGCGCCTCGGCTTGTCGGGCCTGGGTAGCCTCTACATCCTCAATCTCCGCCGCGGCAGGGGCAAGAAACGTCTGTGGAGAACGGCTGCCGACGGTCAGTTGTGGTTCGTTGTAGTAGCGGATCCCGTGGACAGCAGTGAGGGAGAGAAGCGCTAAGGCATAGCCGGCAATCTGCTCCGAAAGGGGGGGCCTGCTCTTTCGAGGGGAAGCTGCCTGGCGTCGCTGAGTCCAGTGTTCCGCGTTCGCATCAGCGGCGCGAAGGGCTTTGGGCGTGAGCAGGTTTTTCATGAGATTGGCCTAGCAGCGTCTTTCTCTTTTTTATCCCCTTTTGGCTGGGTGGCCTAGGAAGAGAACCTTAATCGCCGATGGTAATCTGCCCCACCATACCTGCTTCTGCATGGCCGGGAATGGTGCAAACCAAAGCATAGACTCCAGATTTCAGGGGAATAAATTGCCACTCCAGTGAAGCGCCTGGCTTCAGCTCCAGTTCTCGGATCTGGCCCTTGATTTCCACACCGGCCACTTCCAACTTGCGGGTCCAAACGGAGTCAGCAAAATCCTTGGCACTGAAATAGTGCTTCAATTGGCTGGGGTTGCTCAGACGGAGACGGTAGAGGCTGCCGTTGTGAAAAGACAGTTCCTTGGGCACAAACACCAACTGGTTGTCGGCAGTACCCAACTCGACAACCTTCTCCTGCGGCGTTTGTCTGGAGAGATCCCGCGCCTGTGCCAAGCCAGGGATCCCGATCATGAGGGCCGATAGCCAGATGCCCAACACCAGGAAATGACCGAACCTGCTTAGCATGGCAACAACGAGGAGAGAGGAAAGAGCAGAGGGAAAAGAGCAACGAGGAGAGAAGAAAGAGAAGAGATTCCTCCTCCTCACTTCTCACTCCTCTGCGAGTAGCCTGGAAACTCAAGATAGCATCTCCAGGTGGAGAGATTTTGATTCCCTTCTGCCCCGTCTAGCCATCCACATCCTCGTAGAGCCGTACGGTTGGGGCTTCCTCTCCGTCTTTCCTTATCAGAAACCTGGGTCTAAAACCCCGCCCTTAAGGCCTACGGCCCGCTGACG
>DVDX01000065.1 GCA_015295985.1 Synechococcus sp. M44_DOE_062
CGATGATTGACCCACGTTGTTGCTACGCAACGCTGCCGCGACTGAAAGCGTCTCTCCTTACCAGACAGCCGTTGCAGCAGTTCCCGACACCTACGCCTGGAACTGCGTGTGCCCTTACTGGCTTTGTGTTGGAGCGCCGCCCTCAGCTTAGAGTAGTGGTCTCGGACGGTGTTCAACTGCTGTCCATGCCAGTTGTCCCCCTCTGACGTATGCGCAATATCTGTCCTGCCTAAGTCCACCCCGATTACACGCTCTTGTGAAGTAGCAGTAGGCGTCTCTGTTTCCAGGCAGATTTGCAGATAGAACGCGCCATCCCGGCGTTGCACCAGAGTCGCCGCTTTGGGCTTTGTCCCCGCTAACTGACCCCGCTGATAGTTCCCGATTGCTAACTCAAACCGTTCCCGGCCCTCAACAGTATTCAGCGACACCGTCCAGTCCTTCTCTCGGAAGGAAAAGGTGCGGGCGTCGTAAGTCACAAACGGCTTTTTGAACTCCTTGACGGGTCGGTTTTTCTGCTGGGCTACTTTGCGACTACCGGCTACCCTACGACATACCTGTTGTGCCAAGTTGCTGGACAAGCCGAACCGGGCGCGGATTTCGTAGTAGCAAAGGGATTGGAGTTTGAGGGCATTGACCACCTTGGCTGGAGTGTTGGCATTGACCCAGTTCAAGGCTTCGGTGAAAACAGAAAGGGTAGCGGAGAGTTTCGCCGCTTGAGTTTGTGTGACCTTGAGCTTGCAAGAAACCGTCAGGACTTGGGTCATGGCTCTATCCTACTTCATCAAGGCGCATTCCTCCCGACACGAACCCTACGGGTACAGTGCGGGGCTCCTGCGCTGGGAAGCTGAATGGCTGGGCAGAGGCGCTGCCCAGTCTTGTCCAAAAGCCCTGAAGCGCAAGAGGGAGAAATTTAGGCACAGGCTATTGAAACTGACTTGCAACATCCAAGAAGCCTTGCTATTCTAGCGACTGTATTTTGTTGAGTTTAACTTTCAATAAAGTCCGGGAGAGGAGCCCGGCCAGCTTGGCTGAATTTCCCATCCCGCTCTTGCGGGCGGAGGAGGGTCTTTTAGCCTCAGAAGGCTCTCTTCCTGGGCAAAGCTCGAGAGGTTTTCCCGGTGCTGGTCGATCGCGAGTGTCCGTCTACAGA
Organism: Synechococcus sp. M44_DOE_062; assembly: GCA_015295985.1. GTDB lineage: Bacteria > Cyanobacteriota > Cyanobacteriia > Thermostichales > Thermostichaceae > Thermostichus. Next base: position 1,151 of record DVDX01000065.1, read on the forward strand.
GGTTGAGGGGGGCAGAGGCTGGGGGCAAAGAAAGCGGCTGCTCTCGCCAATCGGTTTGACCTGTTTGCTAGTGAGCGTCATTTTCCTAGTACTTTTGGTCTCGATTGCTTTGGGATCCGTTCCCATGACTTTCCCGCAACTCTGGCAAGCCCTGTGGGGGCAGGGGGATCCCATTCGGCAGACGATTGTCTGGCAGTTGCGGCTGCCGCGGGCGCTCTTGGCCCAGTTGCTGGGGGCGGCTCTGGGGATGGCAGGGGCCCTGTTGCAGGGGATGCTGGGCAATGGGCTGGCGGATCCCTACCTGCTGGGCATTTCGGCGGGGGCGGGCCTGGCGGCGGTGGGGTTGCTCACCTTGGGAGAGTGGACGGCTCGGGTGCCCCTGGCCGCTTGGGTGGGCGGGGTGCTGACCACCGTGTTGGTGTACGGGTTGGCGCGTACTCCCGCGGGGCTGGCGGTGGAGCGTCTGATCTTGGCGGGGGTGGCCGTCAGCGCCCTGTTTGGGGCCCTCAGCTCCACGTTGCTGCTGCTGGCCGATGACCGGGTGCAGGTGGCTCTCACCTGGTTGATTGGCAGCTTGAGCGGGCGGGGCTGGCCAGAGGTGCAGGTGGCCGGGGCGCATATCCTGGTCGGCCTGGGGTTGGGATGGGGGCAGGCGCGGGCCTTAAACCTGCTGAGCTTGGGGGAAGAGATGGCGGTGAGCTTGGGGATCCCTCTGGCGCGGACGCGGGTGGTGATTGGTCTGGTGGCGGCTTGGCTGGCGGCAACCGCCGTCAGTGTGGGGGGTTGATCGGCTTTGTCGGTCTGGTGGTGCCCCACATGGTGCGGCAGGGGGTGGGATCCGATTACCGCTGGCTGTTGCCCCTTTCTGCCTTGGCGGGGGCGACCCTGCTGAGCGGCGCCGATATCCTGAGCCGTTTGGGCCCGATAGAGCTGCCGGTGGGGATTGTCACCGCTGTGATGGGGGCTCCCTTTTTCGGCTGGCTGCTGCGGCAGCAGGGGGCGGGGCGATGAGAGAGCCCATCCTGCAGGTCGAGGACTTGAGCGGGGGCTACGGATCCCGGACGGTGGTGCGACAGGTGAGCTTCAGCCTGCAACGGGGGGAATGGCTGAGCATTGTCGGCCCCAATGGTTCGGGCAAATCGACGGTGCTGCGACTGTTGAGTCGGGTTCTGATTCCCCAAGCTGGGCGCGTGTACTTGGGCGGTCGGGATCTGCACGCTCAACTCACTCCAAAGCAGGTGGCCCGGCAGTTGGCTCTTTTGCCGCAGCAGCAGCGGATCCCGGCAGGGCTAACGGTGCGGCAATTGGTGAGTCTGGGGCGTTCTCCCCACCAGCCCTGGTGGGCGTGGCAGTTGACGCCGGCGGATCGGCAGCGGGTGGAGTGGGCCCTGGAGCAAGCAGGACTGGGATCCCTGGCGCTGCGGCGGGTGGAAACCCTTTCGGGGGGCGAGCGGCAACGGGCTTTTCTGGCGTTGGCTTTGGTGCAGGAGCCGCAGGTGTTGCTGTTGGATGAGCCCACCACCTTTTTGGATCTGCGCCACCAACTGGAGCTGCTGGAGCTGTTGCAACGGCTGAAGCAGGAGCAGGGCCTGACAGTAGTTACGGTGCTGCACGACCTGAATTTGGCCATTCGCTACAGCGAGCAGGTTGCCCTGCTGGGATCCGGCCAGATGCAGGCTCTGGGAGCTCCCTCAGCGGTGTTGACCCCCAGCCGGGTGCGGCAGGTGTTTGGCCTGGAGGTGGAGTGGATCTCGACTCCGGTAGGGCCACAGCTTTGCCCCCTGCGCAGCACAGCTCCAGCCGCAGCAAGGCTCCTCTCCCTGCCGGTGTCAGGGTGCTGAGGGAGGGTTTGGCCGGTTTTACAGTGAATTTTTCCTGTTGTGGATTTCGAGGAGCATGAGAGGTTATGCGCGTGAACGGTCGTTGGTGGCAGGTGGTGAGCTTGGGGTTGAGTTTGGGAGTGGGCTGGGGATCCCTGGCCCAGGCTCAGCCCAATGCCCGGATCCCTGATTCAACAACTCCGCCGCTGTTGGCCCAGGCCACCCCTTGCGCCGAGGCAAGGGGCAACTACCCTACAAGAGCAAATTAGGGAGCTGGAGGCGCAAATAGAGGCTGCCCGCCGGCGGGGAGATCAGGCAGAGGTGGAGCGGCTACAGGCCGAGCTTCGGGCTCTCCAGCAGGAAGGCACGCCGATCTTTACCCTGCAACAGGTCACCGTAACCGGTACTCGCACCGAGCGCACCTTGGCCGACTCGCCTGCCAGCATTACCGTCATCGACCGGGAGCGGTTGCGGCGGGAGCTGGTTCAAAACATTCAGGATCTGGTGCGCTACGAGCCGGGGGTGAGCGTGCGGCGCAGCGTTCGCTAAGGCTTGCAGGACTTCAACATCCGCGGCCTCGACGCCAACCGGGTGTTGATCCAGGTGGATGGGATCCGCCAGCCGGAGCGATATTCCTTCGGCCCCTTCACCATTGGCCGGGATACCTTTGAGCTGGAGACCCTGAAAACTGTAGAAATTATCCGCGGCCCCGCCTCTACCCTCTACGGCAGCGACGCGCTGGGGGGCGTAGTGACCTATACCACCCTGGATCCAGCCGATCTGCTGGGGGAACGGGACAGCCATGTGGGCCTGTCCAGCCAGTACGACAGCAAAAACCAAGGGTACGTCAACACCCTCAGCTTGGCGGGGCGGCAGGATAACTTGGAGGCTCTGCTCATCTACACCCGCCGCGACGCCAGAGAGCCGGATATTAAGGCGGATCCCAGTTTCAAGGATCTGCAGACGGTGGAGGGAGACAATGTCTTGGCCAAGCTGGTCTATCGCTTCAGCCCCTTTGACAGTCTCACCCTGACGGCAGAATACTTCCACAACCGCACCACCACCACCTTTTCGCCCCGCAACCTGGAGCCCGGCATCCGCCTTTTCAGGGAGACCATTGAGACCGAGCGCAGCCGCCTCAGCTTGGACTATCGCTACGCCAACCCCGATACCCCCGCTTTTGAGCTGGCCACCGTCCAGATCTACTACCAGCCAGCCCGCACCCAGGAGCCCAGCGTGGAAGAACGCACCCTCACGGTACAAGGTCCACCCGTGCCTGTGCGTCGGGATACCTTCAACGAGCTGGTCAGCAACATTCTGGGAGCCAGCGTACAGGCCCAGAGCCGCTTCCAAACGGGGGATCTCTCCCACCGCTTGGTGTATGGAATGGAGATCTCTACCACCCGCAACGAACGTCCCCGCAACCGCTTCCAAACCAACCTGCTGACCGGCGCGGTAACCCAAAACATCCCCCAGACACTTTTCCCACCAAAGATTTTCCCGACTCCGACACCCTGCGCTTTGGGCTGTATTTGCAAGATGAGATCGACTTTGGCGGCGGCAACTTTACCCTCATCCCCGGCATCCGCTACGACACCTACCGCCTCACCCCCAGCCCTGACGCAGCCTTCTTGAAAAGTGGGGCAGAAGCCGCCAGCCTGTTTGCCGATGCCATTTCTCCCAAGGTGGGCCTGGTGTGGAGGATGAATCCCAACCTCACCTTTACGGCCCAGTGCAACACCGGTTTTCGGGCCCCTCAGTACAACGAAATCAACAGCGGCTTCACCAACCTGGTCAGCCCCTTCTTCCGCTACCGCACCCTTTCCAATCCCAACTTGCGACCGGAAACCAGCCAAGGCTTTGAAGTGGGGTTGCGGGGGATCTACCCCCAGGCCAGCTTTAGCTTGGCCGCCTACTACAACACCTACAACGACTTTATCGAGGCTTTCCGTGAAGTGGGATCCGAACCCTCACCCCCCGGCCCCCCAGGGAGCCCGCCACCTCCACCAGTGATTCTCTTCCAAAGCCAGAACGTCAGCCGGGCCCGCATCTATGGCGTAGAAGCCACCGGGCAGTACTTCTTCAGCCCCGATTTGACCGGCTGGAGCCTCAACGGCAGCTTTGCCTGGGCGGTGGGGGATAACCTCACCGAAGGCAAGCCCCTCCTTTCCATTGAGCCGCTGACGGCAGTCTTGGGGCTGCACTACGACGATCCCAGCCAGATCTGGGGAGCCAGGTTGGTGGCCACGCTGGTGGCGGATCCCCGTGACCCGCAGCGGCAGCCGACACGGCCCAACCCCAATGCTCCCCCCGGATCCCGTTTGTGTCCAGGGGCTACACCGTGGTGGACCTGCTGGGCTACTACAACCTGGACGACAACTGGCAGCTCAATTTTGGGGTGTTCAATCTCTTCGACGAGAAGTATTTTCTCTACTCCGAAACCCGCACCCTCTTTGTCGGCCCTGAAGTGGAACGGCGGGCCCAGCCGGGACGGCATGCTGCGCTCAGTTTTTCCACCCGGTTTTAGGGGCCAAGACCTGGGGCTGTGTTTACTCTGGATCCTGCTCTAGCCGATGCTTGCCGAGCCACCTGCCCGCACCCTCTCCCTCCCTCTTCCCCGGAAGTCCTGCCCCCAGCTTTTGTGGCGACTGCAGGGGTGGTATTGGCAGCAGGCGGGCATGGCCTGGGAGGCGGGGTTGGCTTGGTTGGCGCTGTGGCTTTGGGCTGGAGCAAGAGAGAGCGGCTGGCTGGAGTGTGCCGAGGAGCTGCTGCAACAGGCTTTGCTGGCCAGCTATGGCTGGGCTGCCCTCTGGACAGCTTGCCAGGAGGGGGAAGATCCGGCGGGGACTGTCCTCCACCGGCGAGCCGGGGATCCCCGACCGCTGCGCTGGGAGGGATTGATTTCGCTCCTCTTGCACCTGATGGCGCTGCTGGGGCTGGCTTGGTGGGGATCCCGACTTCAGCCGGAAGCCGAACTCCGCATCCCGGTCATGCTTTTGCTGGAGGATCCCCAGCCGGAGTTGCTTGAACCGGACACGGAATCTCCCCCGCCAGAGCCCCCCAGTTCGGCTCCAGAAGCACCTCCTGGGGAAGCCCCTGTGCCCCAGGAGATCGAAAGGCCTGCTATTCCAGCGGCTGAATCTTTACTGGCTCTGCAAACCCCGACCCCTACACCCATTCCCCCAGCAAAGCCAGAGCCACCCCCCACACCCATTCCCACTCCAACTCCTACTCCCCCGCCGACCCCGTTGCCGACAGCCACCCCGCAACCTACCCCAACTCCGGCGGCTACCCCCACCTCTACAGCGACTCCACCCATCTCTGCCCCCATTGCAGCGGTTCCCTCCCCTCTGCCCCGCTTTACCCCCCTAATCCAAGGGATCCGTTCTGCTGCAGGGACTGCCGCCGCTCCGCCTTCCCCCGGCAGCGAGAGCAGATTGGGGTCAAGGGATCCTGAAACCGGGACACCTGACGGTACAGGTGCAGCTCAACCCCGTCTCTCGGCCCCAGTACCTGGAACGGCGGCTCCCACCCCCAGCCCCTTCCCACCGGCAGTGGCTGCCAATCCCCAGCCGGACATCCTGGCCCGCCCAATCCCCGGTCGCAATCCCCCGCCCCCCTGCCCTCCTCAAGCTCGCCGTCTTGGCCAACAGGGGCAAGTGCTGCTGCGGGCCAAGGTCAATGCCCGGGGGCAGGTGCAGCAGGTGGAGATCGTCTCTTCCAGTGGGTTTCCCGCCCTGGATAGGGCGGCACAGGAGACGGTGCAGCGGTGGGAATTCAGCCCGGCTTTGAGAAACAACGCCCCCATCGAGTCTTGGGTGGTGGTGCCCATCCAGTTCACCCTCAATTGATTGCTGTTTGGGAATTGTTCTGGAGATGCTCTATGCTGTCTCGTCTCTCTCGCCGTCAACTCCTCACCTTTGGTCTGGCCAGTGTGGGGGCCTGGGGAATGGGGCGTTTGGCCCAAGCCCAAGGTCGGATCCCTCAGGGGCCACTCCCGTCAGCGGGACGGAGTCCTTTTCGCCGGGTGGCCAGCCTCACCACCTTGACTGCCGATATCCTCTATCGCTTGGCCCCCGATAGGTTGGTGGGGATCCCTGCCGGGCGTTTGTTGGAGGAGGATCCCCGCTTCCAAGGCTTGACCCGCCTGGGGCTGGGCAACCAACCCAACCTGGAGCAGCTTGTGGCCCTACAACCGGACTGGGTGGTGGGGGCCAGTGGCTTTCACGAGGCTCTGGCAGAACGGCTACAGGAGCTGGGGATCCCCACCTACCTCACTCGCGTGGACAGTTGGGCTGCTTTGGAAGAAACGATTGCCACCCTGGCTGCTGCTTTGGGAGCGGATCCCGATCCCTTGCTGCGGGAATATAGAGCGCTTTTGCCCCAGGAACTGCCCAGTGTTCGACCCAAAACCTTGCTCTTGGTGGGCACCCAGCCGATTCTTTCCCCCAACCGGCAAAGCTGGGCCGGGGATCTACTGGAACGCTTTGGCGCGGACAATCTCACCGCCAGCTTGCAAAGCCAAGGGCCCTTTCGGGGCTACGTCACCCTTTCGGCAGAGCGCATCCTGGAAGCCAACCCAGAAGTTCTGTTGGTGGTCAACCCAGAGGCGGCGGATCCCTTGGCGTTTTTCCGCTCCCGCCCCTTTTGGAATCGGTTGCAAGCCGTCCAAACCGGGAGAGTTTATGGATTTGACTACTACGGCTTGGTCAATCCCGGTAGCTTGGAAAAAATCAAGGCAGCCTGTGAGCGGTTGGCCCAATTTTTGCTGAGTGGCTAATTATGCCCCTGCCAAAATGTTGGTGGGCTGGCCCTGCAGAGTACCCAAACTCAAGGCCAGAAACCTTTCGGGATCCCTGCATCTTTGTGTACCTGCGTTCTCTGCACCTACGCCACTTTCGCAACTACCGGGATCAAGGGATCACCTTTGACGCGCCCAAAACCATCCTGGTGGGGGAGAACGCCCAGGGCAAGACCAACCTGCTGGAGGCAGTGGAGCTGCTGGCCACCCTGCGCTCGCGGCGGGCCAGTCGGGATCGGGAGCTGGTATACCAAGAGGAGCACCAAGCCCAGATTGCCGCCACGGTTGAACGGCTGGGTGTGGCCCACGAGCTGGTGATGGAGCTGCGCAGCAGCGGCAGGCGATCTCTGAAGGTCGATGGTCATGTTTTGCGCCGCCAGGCGGATTTCTTGGGGCAGGTAAATGCCGTAGTGTTCTCCAGCCTGGATCTGGAGCTGGTGCGGGGTGCTCCGGAGGCACGGCGCAATTGGTTGGATGGGGTGTTGCTGCAACTGGAGCCGGTTTATCTCGGCCTGGTGGAGCAGTATCGGCAGATCCTCAAGCAGCGCAACGCCCTTTTGAAGCAGGATCCCAAGGATTCCGTCCCGCTGACGCAAGCGACTGCTGGCGACCAGCTCCCGCAGATGGCCTTCTGGGATGCTCAACTGGCCACCACCGGTAGCCGGATTATGCGCCGCCGCGCCCGGCTGCTGCAACGGCTGCAGCCTCTGGCCGCTCACTGGCATCGGGTGATTAGCGGTGGGCGGGAAACCCTGACCCTTACCTATCGACCCCAAGTGCCCCTGCCGGATCCCCAGGCCAGCCCCGCAGTGATCCAAGCCCAGTTTTTGGCTGAGATCCGCACCAAGGCTGCCGCCGAGCACTCCCTGGGCAGCTCCCTGGTAGGCCCTCACCGGGACGAAGTGGAGCTGTGCATCAACGGAGTTGCCGCCCGCGCCTATGGATCCCAAGGCCAGCAGCGCACCTTGGTTTTGGCCCTGAAATTGGCGGAGCTGGAGCTAATCGAGCAGGTGGTCAGGGATCCGCCCTTGCTGCTCTTGGACGATGTGCTGGCGGAGCTGGATCTGCACCGGCAAAACCAACTCTTGGAAGCCATTCAAGAGCGCGTGCAAACCCTGGTCACCACCACCCATCTGGGCTCCTTCGACGCCGGCTGGCTCAAGGCCGCCCAAATCCTTCAGGTGCAGGGGGGACAGCTTTTTCCCGACAAAACAGGGGATGGGATCCCATAGGACAGGCCGGAGTCCTGGCAGTGAGGGCAACTCCCTCTGGGAGAGGGGCTGGAGACGATTGCATTAGCGGCGCAGCGTGCTTGGGCTCTACAGCCGAGCGCGATCCAGGCTGCGGTATTGAATGGCTTCGGCAATGTGGGCCGGGGCGATTCCCTCAGAGCCGGACAGATCGGCAATGGTGCGGGCCACCTTTAGAATGCGGTCGCTCCCCCGCGCAGACAAGCCTAGCTTTTGGATGGCGTTTTCCAAGAGGGTGCGACAGGGATCCGACAGGGCACACCACCGCCGCAGGTGGCGGGATTGCATCTGGGCATTGCAGTGGATCCCGGACTCCTGTTGGAAGCGCTGCCGTTGCCGTTGCCGGGCTTGTTCCACCCGTTGCCGCACCGCTTGGGAGGGCTCGCCGCTCTGGGCGCGAACAATTTCTTCCGGCTTGAGGCGACTCACCCGCACCTGCAAGTCAATCCGATCCAACAGCGGCCCCGAAAGTTTAGACCAGTAGCGCTCCCGCTGTTGCGGTGTACAGGTGCAGGGGTGAACCGGATCGCCGTAAAAGCCACAGGGACAGGGGTTGGTGGAGGCCACCAGCGTGGTTTGGGCAGGAAACTCCAGAGAGACGCGGGCGCGGGAGATGGTAACCTTGCCATCTTCTAGGGGTTGGCGCAGCACCTCCAGCACCTCCCGCCGGAATTCCGTCAGCTCATCCAGGTACAGGATGCCATGGTGGGCCAGCGAGATCTCTCCAGGTTTGGGGTAGGATCCCCCGCCCACCAAGGCCACTGCCGAAGCCGAGTGATGAGGTGCGCGAAAGGGCCGCTGGGTGATCAAGGCAGTTTGTCCACCCAGGTGGAGATTTTGCCGCAACAGGCCGGCTGCCGAGTAGATGCGAGTGATCTCCAACATCTCTTCCCACTGCAACTGGGGCAAAATGCCGGGCAGTCGCCGGGCCAACATGGTTTTGCCCGCCCCAGGGCTGCCCACCAGCAACAAGTTATGCCCACCTGCCGCCGCTATCTCCAAGGCCCGCCGGGCGTGTTCTTGTCCTTTTACGTCCGCCAAGTCCAGAGGGGATCCCAAATGGGCCGACACCATCTGTTGCGGTTGGATCTGGATTGGCTTAACCCCGTGCGGGTGCTGCAGCCAGTTCACCACCGTTGCTAAGGAAGGCAACCCATACACTTGGATCCCTTGCACCACTGCTCCTTCCGGCCCATTTTCCTGGGGCACCACCAGGCGGCGGATCCCCATCTCGGCAGCGCTGGCGGCAATGGGCAGGATCCCAGCCACCGGGCGTAGGGTGCCGTCCAGGGCCAGTTCCCCCACCATCAGGGTATTGGCCAGAGCTTCCCGCTCGATCACCCCTGAGGCCGCCAGGATCCCAATGGCGATGGGCAGATCGAAGCTGGGGCCTTCTTTGCGCAGATCGGCAGGGGCCAAATTGACGGTGATTCGCCGTTGTGGCAGGGCAAAGCCGGAGTTCTTGATCGCTGCCCGCACCCGCTCTTTGGCTTCCTGAACGGCAGTATCGGGCAGTCCCACCAAGGTGATCTGGGGCAAGCCACCGCCCACATCCACCTCCACCGTGACCCGCACGGCCTTGAGTCCCAGCAGAGCGGCAGCAGTGACCTGGGCAAACACAGAGATCGCCTCCACCAAAGATAACAAAGATAAAATCTCAACTCATCCTGGCAGAAGTTTTGGCCGACGCATCCCCCCCTAGCTGCATTCCTGAGAGGAGAATGTCACAACATTGCTACGCGACGCTTCCGCGAACGTTGAGAAGCCTTCCCGCCCAAAGTGCTCCCTGATCTCTTCATGGGATAGGTCATAGGATAGGATCGCGTGAGATTGCGTATGGATTGGCGGGATCCCTCTCCGAGCCAAAGCTAGGCGTCTGGTGAAGATTGGGAAGGCTGCCTGCGTTGCCTTGTTTCATGGTTCAAGATATCTATAGGCACAAGCGGGCGGGGGACGATCCCGGTATCTTACAGGTGGTGGCTCAGATCTTGCAGGATACCGCTGAAGTCTTACTTACCCCCACCTTGGAGGAGGCGCGCCGACCCTTGCAGACCCAGACCTTTCAACTGGTGATCCTGGATCTGAACTGGCCGGATGGCTTGGGTTCGGACCTGTTGCCACTGCTGCATAAGGTCTCCGGCCCGCTGACGCGAACGGTGAGCAGCACGCCGGTCATGGTGTTTTCTGCCCAAGATAGGGGCTCAGAGGTGTGTACAGCAGGGATCCAGACCACTCTGGTCAAGGCCCGCACCTCCAATCCGGATTTTCTCAACACCATTCGCGCTTTGGTGGGGGGGAAGGGCAGGTGTGTCCTTCTGCAGAGGGGCAACCCCCATCTTTGTTGCTATGCCTACGGCACCCTGGCGGGAACCGCAACACTGACGCGACAGGAGGCTGATCCCGGTGGTCTTTCCTGCTTCTGAACCTTCTTTTGGTCTTCCTTATCGCTACGCGACGCTTCTGCCGACAGGCTCTAATCACGTTAGCGAGACGGAGCCCTTGCGCAGCCCTGAGTTCGACAATCTGGACGATCTTGGGGAGCAGGTGCAGCAGTTTGCCCAACGCTACCGGGGGAAGGTGGCGCAACTCAGCCCGCCGGAGCTGGCGGTGGCACTGCAGGAGTTGGCCGAGCTGACGCAAAGGATGCAAGGGATCCCAACTGCCGACAAGGACTCCGTCCGAGTCGCGCGAACGGCAGAGGCAGCTTGGCAGAAGCTGGAGCGGATCATCTTTTTCCAAAGCCAACTGTTGTTTTTCCCTCTGGAGCTGCAATCTCTACCTGCCGTTGCCGCCATATCGCTACGCGACGCTTCCGCGAACGGGACGGCGTCTTATCGCTACGCGACGCTTCCGCAAACAAGTGCTTTGCACAACCTAGAGGGACAACGCCTGGATCTTGAGCCCGAGCTGCAACCCTTTCGTCAATTCTTGTGTCGCCTTGCTTATCAGCGGGGTCACCAACAGCCTGAGCCTCTGGAGTGCCTGCTCCACCAACAGTACCTGACAGGACGGTTGGCCTGGCGGCAGTTGTGGCAAGTGACCCTGAACTCGCCTGCCGCACTCCCAGATCCAGATCACACCCTTGCCCAGCTAAGGACTCCGTCCGAGTCGCGCGAACAGAGCTTACAAACCCATGCCAGCGCCGAAATCCGTTGGGCTGCCTATCAGCGGCTGGGCCAACACCTGGAGGCCCATGCAGATCTGGGTGGGTTTATCCTCAGCACCCTAATCCGCGACCACCTGTGGGAGGCCCAATGGCGGGGCTATGACTCTGCTGCCGACCTGTATCTGGCCCGCCACGGCCTGACTCAAACTTTTTTGGAGAACCTCCTGGAAGGGATCCGCGATCGGTTGGATCTGTTCCAGCGCTATTACCGCCTCAAAAGCCGAAACATGGGGCGTTCCATTCGCATCTGCGACTTGCGTGCGCCCTGGCGGGATCCCGTTCCACCCCTGACCCCTGCTGAGGCCACCTCTCTAATCTGGGCTGCTTTGCAGGACTTTTGCCCTGAGTGTGCTGCCCAGGCCAAACCCTGGCTGCTGGAAGTCGGCGCTATCGCAACCGAGGCAGACAAGCCCGATAGTGCTATGCCTACGGCACCCTGGCGGGAACCGCACCGCTTGCGCGAACGCGTTGGCGAAACAGAGTCCTCGTCTAGACCAGGAGAAACCGGATCGGGCGGGAGCGAGCTCTTGTTGAAGACCCTTGCCACCCTCAGCCGGCGACTCCGGCCTGAGGATCCCCAAGTTTGGCTGGATCTGGAGGAGATCCAGGGGGAATATGCCTACGGCACCCTGGCGGGAACCGCACCACTGCCGCGAACGTGGGGGGTGCAGGTTCACACCATCTTTTTGCAGCAGATACTTCTGGATCACCTGGTTGCGTCCGTGTCGGGATCCCCTCGCGTGGGCAGGCCCGCTCTTTACGACCCGGAGGGGCAAGCTGCTCCACACCGCTGGCGGGAACGCTCCAGCAGCCTCAAGTTGGCCCAGGCCCTGTTGATACACTATCTGGAAGCCCAGTTGCAGGCGGTGTTTTACCAGGGTTTGATCGGTCGGCTGGAGCTGCTCCTCTACCGGTCGGGGATCCCCGAATGGGAAAACGGTGCAACCTATTCCTCCTGGGTGAGCGAAGAGTGGTTGAAGCTGTGTCAGGAGCTGTGCGGAGATGCGGTGGAACTGTTGCCGGAACACCAGTTCTACTGGGTGGGGATGCCGGAGCTGTTTCTCCGCCCCTTCAGTGCCTATCAGGCCAGCCTTGCCAGCCTGGTGGCCTTGGCCTGTCACCGCCGCTATCATGATTCTCCGCGCAACTTTCTGCCCCACTACCTTCGTTGGTTGGCTAGCCCGCCCGGATCCCTGACTTTGGCAGAAACCACCCAGATGCTGCAGGCGGATCTGAGCAACCCAGAGGGAGTGTTGCAGGCGCTGGAGGAGCTGGAGCATTGGATCGAGACGCTAGAAAAGCTGCTGGAAGAGGATCCGGATCGCTGACCCACCCTTGTTCTCTTGGACGTAGGCGTGCCCTGCGGCGGGAAGACCCTGCGCCCGACTCCTGCGAACCAGCACCAGCCGTTAAAGCGCGTCCCTTCCTGAAATGGGCAGGGGGGAAAGGGCAACTGCTGAGCCAATACGAACCCTTTTTCCCTCGCACCTGGAACACCTATCACGAGCCCTTTTTGGGGGGTGGAGCGGTCTTTTTTCATCTGGCCCATCGCGTCAGCGTTGCGGAGCAACATCGCGTCAGCGTTGCGGAGCAACATCGCGTCAGCGTTGCGGAGCAACAA
>DVDX01000080.1 GCA_015295985.1 Synechococcus sp. M44_DOE_062
CAAGGCGCAGCTCCTGCTGGGCAGCTTGCAATTCTCTCTGGGAGGCTTGTAGCTCCTGGATGGCTTGAATCAGCCACTGCTCTTGCTCAGGGGTCATGGTTAGCGGGTACTACAGAATAGAAGAATCCTACCACTGCCAACTCCCCTCCCCCTCTGGGTGAAGGCCGCAGCGGTGCGGAGCGCTCGAACACCCCCTTGGGCCACCCAAAACAAAAACCCCTCTCTCTTTGGAAGAGGGGCTGGGGGCGAGGGCGGAAATTCAAGCTCGATCAGTAAAGGGCTTCTTCTTGGTGGGTGATGATGGTGCAGTCGGAAGTAGGGTAAGCCACACAGGTCAGCACATAGCCCTGCTCGATCTGATCATCATCCAGGAAGGACTGATCGCTTTGATCCACCGTGCCGCTCACCAGCTTGCCGGCACAGGTCGAACAGGCACCGGCGCGGCAGGAATAGGGCAGCTCGATCCCTTGCTCTTCTGCCACGTCCAAAATGTACTCGTCATCCGGCACATCGATGGTGACGTTCAAGCCTTGCTCCTCGTTGATCAGAGTGACCTTGTAGGTAGCCATCCTGGGTGTGTCTCCAGAAAAAACATCCACTCCTCATCCTGCCACCCTTCTGCCCCGGATCAAGCACCCTTTTTGGAGGAAATAGGCAAATCTTCCGGTTTTTTGCGAGTGGATCCCTGAACTCTGTGCCGAGCAAGGACTTAGGTTGTTGCCCCGCTAAGCTGACAGGCTGCCTATCCCTCCTGATCCCGACCCAATGCCTTCGGCGTGTGGGTGCTCAGCCTCTGCCATAGCTAAACAAGCCGCTCCCCAGCCCAGAAGCAAGGCCAATGGCTAGAATCGATCACGGCAATGCTGGGTAAAGCACAAAAACCCTGCCTGGGAGGAGATCTTGAAGATCTGGCTCCACCAGCGGCTTGCAGTTGACCTGGGGTCAGGATCCTGCTCAGCCAGAGACCTCAGGTGAGGTTGGCAAAAGCTGTACCATAGCTAAGGCCAGTCCCGGAGTGAAACCCCATGACCTTTGAAATTAGCGCAGTCCTTGGCTCAGCGATGCCCACCATCAAGGTTGTGGCAGTCGGGGCTATGGATCTTGGATCCCCAGAGATATACACACCCCTGCTTGAGAAAGGGATTGCAGAGGTCATAGGATTTGAAGCTAATGCTCGCGAGTGTGAGAAGCTCAACAGAGCAGCTTTGTTATCAGACGGTGCCCGACAGACCAAGCGGAGATATTTGCCTTACGCTGTTGGAGACGGTTCTCGGCGTACCTTTCATATCACCAACACCGGGTACACCTCATCGCTTTTTCCTCCCAACATAAAGCTGCTTTCTGAGTTTCATGGCTTGGCTGAACTCTGCCAGGTGGTTGAAGTACAAGAAGTGGATACGGTTAGGCTAGATGACGTAAAAGAAATTGAAGACGCAGACTGGCTGGTGCTGGATGCTCAAGGAGCTGAAGTTGATATCTTGCGCGGAGCAACTCAACTCCTAAAAAAGGTTGTTGTCGTGCAAACCGAGGTGCTGTACATCCCCCATTATGAGGGTCAGCCTCTGTTTGGAGATGTAGATGTCGAGCTGCGTAAGCATGGATTCTTGATTAACGGCATCACTCACTTTAGCTGCCCACCTATGAAGGCTCTCCCTGCACAGCCTTACCGACCTCAGCTTGGCTGGAGTGATTTCATTTATGTCCGAAACTTTATGAATCTGCGGGAGCTGGAAGACCGCAAGCGACTGGCTCTAGCCGTCATCCTTCACGAGATCTACGGATCCCATGACCTGTGCGCCCACGTTCTAAAGGAGCATGATGCTGTGACCTCATCTGGGTTCTACGGGCGTTACCTTGCCAAGTTTATGGGATCCTAACGGGCGGATAGACTTGAAGCTACCCCGGTCGATCCCTGTAAACCCTTTGCTCAGGAGGCAGGATTTGGATACTTTCCTGGATTGCTTCCAGATCTACAGAGATACCATGCCAAAGGAGCCGGTTCATCCCGCCAACAAAGATTCTCCCATCATAGCCTTGAAAGACGTATGTCCAGAAGTGATAGTTTTGATTCATCTTCCAAATTGAGTTATCGGAAATACCAAAAAGGGAGAAGTATTCTTTATCAACAAAGATCCCGTTCCATTCCGTAGAGCAGATCAGCTCATAGCCCTTTCGCTTGCCCAACTCAACCAGTGCCAGAAGCGAGCAGCCCTGATTCACGCTCATGTCGCAGCTCTGCACAAAGCTGACGTAGTGCGGAATAGTTGGATTAAACTCAATAATTAAAACCTTGGGTCGATACTCTTGAAGTGACTCCCAAATGTAGTAGTCGTTTCCATCAATGTCAATAGATAAAAGATCAAAATCTTTGGGGATAGGCGCTCGAGAAAGAACACTATCTAGGGAGTTAGAGCCCTCAAAGGTGATGAGCTGATTCAAGCATATCACCCGCTCATTTCCTGAATGAAGCCGCGTCAAGGCGAGAAACCGACCGAGATTAGCCTCAATCTGGATGGAGTACCAGCCGTGGTTAACAATCAAGTTGTAAGTATTGCTTAGGTAGTGCCCATCTCCCGCGCCAAACTCAACGCACCACCGCTTCTCTTGGGGTGGGAGCAAGCTGAAGATTTCTTCAATAATCCCGTCCTCCCCAAGCTGGGAAGTGACGCTGCGCCTGTGTGCAAGCAGCCAGTCGCTGGGCTTTGAAGAGGAGCTTGGGTGGATCTTGCCGGGTGCTCTTTTTTGGGTCATGCTGACCTGTGCCTGTTCGGTACGCCCCAAGTCTACGATACACGACCGGGAACAAGCTGACACCGCAAAGCCGACCGCAGTTCCCAGGGCACGCCGGAAAGATTTTCGAGAAAATCCCTCGGGGCTTGTCAAACTGGCCCAAGAGGCCGGTATAATCCTCTGAAGATGTGCACCTTCCGCGTTGAGACAGGTGTCTGTGCCCCTCTCCAGCAGTGGCCGTCTTGGCAAACTTGTTGCCTTGCTGAGGTGAGTCGGGTATGTTTGGGAAGGTGTTCAGCCGAGCGCTACTTTATTCGGTTAAGAGGAGAACAATGAACGGAAACAAAACAACGCACAAGTGGCTGCTGAAGTCACTGGGGTCTCTGTCTCTGGCTTCCACAGCCGTGCTGCTGCCCTTGTTGCTTACCGGTTGCGGTGAAAGCAGCACCGGCACTGTTACCCCTGTACCGCCTCCACCACCCCCACCGGCTCCCCCGGCTCCCCCGGCTCCCCCTCCAGCGCCTACACCAACTCCCACACCGGTGGGTCGGGTTATTGCCATCATCCCAGCAGATGGCACCGTTAACGTCTCCACCACCACCACCATTGTTATTCGCTTCAGCGAGCCGGTGCGCGAGGGTCCCCTTACCCAAGCTCTAAGCATCACCTCGGTAGCCCCCCAAGCGGGAGTTGTGCCAGCTCGCGACTTGGCCTTCAACGCCGATCGCACTCAGGTTACTATTACCTTCCGCACGCCCCTGACCAATGACGCAACCTATCGGGTCACCATCTCGCGGGCAGTGCCGGACTTGTTTGCTTCTGGGCGCAGCCTGCCAGAAGACTTTGTGGCCACCTTCACCACCGGTACCGTGGCAGCTGCGGAAGGCCCCCTTAGCCTGCTGCCGACGCAACTGGCAGCCATCACTCCAGGTGGACAAGTTTTCTCCAACCCGGTTGTGGTGCCAGTGGGCTTTGGCTTGGGCCGTGCGGGTGCGGCTGAGAACCTGCCGGTGGGCGTGCGCACCGACTACCGCGCTGTGCTCTCCTTCCCAATTCCCGACAGGGTGCCCAGCAACGCAGTGGTGCAGAGTGCAGAACTGACCCTGGTGCAGTTGCCCTCTAACGACACGGCCACTGTTCCTGGCTTTGGCAGTGTGGGCTTGGGCTTCTTCTTCCTGGATCCGACACCGCACAACCTGCCGTCCAACAGCGTGGTGTTCCAAGAGGTAACCTTGGGAGCGCCCAACAACGTGGTTTCCAGCGACTTCTTTGCGCCGGCGACTTCTGGCTTTGTGGCCCAGAGCTTTACGGGCAACGTGCTGGGCGGGGATGTGTCGGCGGGGCCGCGGAGTGCGGACGTGCGGCCAGGGGTGCAGCGAGCGGTGTCAGGCTCCCGCTTCTACCAAGTGCGGCTGCAGTGTGCTCGTGAGGTGTGGAACAACCAGGCCACTCCGGTCGTCGTTTCGGCACTGGCCACAGCAAGCGCAAGCGTTAGTGTGGCTGCTCCCACCGCTTCGGCAAGTGGTCCCCTTGGGCCGGGCATCCTGACGGGTACTCTTCAAGTTATTGCTAATGCCACTGCTGCTGCGACTGATACGGCTGCTCAAGTTGCCGCCGCTGCCATTGCTACTGCAACGCTTGACGTTGCCGGAGGCAGCACGCAGGTTGGGTTTAACCCGTTCACCGCGACGGTAAGCGTTTCCAACGCTCTGACGGGTGGGGGCACCGTCTCTGCAAGCGTCTCTCTAGCTTTTGGCTCCTTCACCCAGAGCGTTCAGCTTCCATCTACTCAGGTAACTCAAAACTTCAACGCCGGCTTCCTCTCAGGCATTCCCGCGGGTACGTTTCAAGTACCCAAGGCTACTGGTACAGCATTGGCTGCAGGTGCTACCTTCACTGTTGCCTTCGGGCCCCTGATCGCTCCGGCTGGCTTTGTGGCACCAACGGCCTCCGCATCGGCAAGTGCCTCGGTGTCGGCCTCGGTTTCGTTTAACGTGACCACCACTGTCAACTTTGAAGTGAGCCAAGGTCCGGCTGGGGTTTGCCGTGCTGAGTTTGACAGGGAGCCTGCGCCAGGCACCGGTGCTGCGCCCATCACCACGGCTCGTGGCCCACGCCTAGATCTGCGTTTCACCATCCCGCGGTAACGGGCTGGTTGGCAAGACCTAAAAGCGGGGTAGGGTATCAAGCTCTACCCCTTTTTTTAGCTCTCTGTGGCTTACAACACAGGTAGAATACACTAACAGTATCTAAACCTGGGCCAAAATGACGGCAATCTCTGGCAAGGAAATCCAGGAAACGCTCCAGCACGGCATTGAGCATCACCAGCTTGGCCATTTGGCGGAGGCAGAAGAGTGTTACCGGCAAGTTTTGGCAAGACATCCCGATCATCCCTTGGCAGCCGAATACCTGGGCATTCTCTATTATCAGAAAGGGGAATATACTCAGGCGGAAGAACTCCTGAAACAGGCCCTGGCTGCCACTCCAGAGAAGGCTTCTCTACATGTCAACATTGGGGCCGTTTACCAGCAACTGGGCCAACAAAGCAAAGCCTATGAGCACTACCTCAAGGCAACGGAGCTTGAGCCAGACAATATCTCTGCACTGCTGAATCTGGCAGCTTTACAAGTTAACCTAGATGAGTTGCCAGCAGCCAAAGAAACCCTGAGGCGAGTTTTGGCAGTTGATGCCAGCCTTGTCGAAGCCCATCTGGATCTAGCCAAGCTCTACGCTTATGAGAAGCATTGGGAGCAGGCAATAGACCACTGCCAAGCTTGTCTACGGCTGGATCCAAACAATCTCGAAGCTGGGCTGGTCTTGGTCGATGCCCTAGAAGCATTGGATCGAGTGGAAGAAGCCATCGCGCAAGCCCAAAAGCTGCGGGCACAACATCCGGATCAGGTACGGGTGCTGCAATCTCTGGGGCTGCTGTTGTCGAAAGCCAATCAACTGGACGACGCAATCCAGACATTCGAGAGAGCCATCGAGATCGATCCGTCTTGTGCCAGCGCCTACGTCAATTTGGGCATGGTTTACGGCAAGAAGGAGCAGTTTGATAAAGAAATAGATTGCTACCACAAAGCCCTGCAAGTGCGGCCAGACTATGCCAAGGCTTACAATAATTTGGGCGCAGCACTCAGCCGCAGCCTACTTCGAGAGGAGGGCACCGACATTGCAGCAGAAGAACAAGAGATTACAGCCAGAGATCTGCAAAAAGATCGGGAAAAGCTGAATATCTATTTTCGCGCCTGTGATTGCTTCCAGATTGCCCTGGCCCTAGACCCAGATTATGTAGAAGCCCACCACAACCTGGGGATCCTCTACACCAACGTTCGGCGAATCCAGCAAGCAGGTTTTCATTTCAAGATTGCTCTGGAATTGGATCCAGATAGGGCCGAGCTTCACAACAGCTATGGCTGCTATCTGCTCGATATCGGCCAACTTGAGGAGGCCATTAGCAGTTTCAAGAAAGCAGTGGAGCTGGAACCTAACTTTGCGAAAGCCTACAACAATTTGGGCCGCGCTTACCAACTGCAGCAAAAGGAAGAAGAGGCGCAGATCTATTTCCAAAGAGCGCTTGAAGCGGATGAAGAGATGGCAGAGGCCTACTGCAATATTGGTGCCATTCTGCTCAACCGGAAAAAATATGAGGAGGCACTGCTCCATCTGGAGGAAGCCATCCAACTCAACGAGAAACTGGCGGACGCCTACTTCTATAAAGGTGTGGCATTGTCAAAACAGTCTCTGACCCAGAAAGCGATCGACAGCTACAAGATTGCCATAAAACTGAACCCCAAGTTTGTGAACGCATACGTCAGCATGGGAGGCGCTTACCTTGAACAATGCAGGCTGGACAAAGCTCTGGAATGCTATCGCAAAGCCAGAGACTTGGCACCGCTCTACCCAGTCTCTGATTCAGGTATCTTAATGTGCATGCACTATTCCGACGACTTTGACCCAGTCAATGCCTTTTTGGAGCACCAGCGTTGGGGATATGCCTACCAGTCGCGGTTTACCCAGTTCTGGTATCCCTATCCAAATGATCCAGAATATTCCCGGCCCCTCAGGATAGGGTATTTGTCCGGTGACTTTAGGATGCACTCTGTCCACTTTTTTATGGAGGGAATATATCAAAATCACAACCAGGAAGCCTATCAAATATACTGCTACTCAAACGTGGAGCAACCCGACGATGTGACCTACAAAATCATGGGAATAGCCACTCAGTGGCGAAATATTGTAAAGACGCCGGATGACAAGGCCGCTGAGCTGATTCGCAAGGATCGCATCGATATTTTGGTGGATCTAGCCGGACACACAGGCGGGACAAGAGTTCACTTGCTGGCCCTGCGTCCAGCTCCCATTCAGGTAACCTACCTCGGCTATCCGGATACAACCGGGATGTCTGTGGTGGACTATCGCATCACCGATAGTTTGGCGGATCCTGTCGGTGTAACCGACCACCTGCACTCGGAAAAGCTGGTGCGCATGCCCCACAGCTTTCTATGCTACTGGCCTTCCGAGGTGGCTCCGCCGGTTGTTGATCCGCCTGTGCTGAGGAATGGTTACATCACTTTTGGCTGCTGCAACAATCCCTCTAAGATTACGCCTAAAGTTCTTGAGCTATGGGCAAAGGTTCTACAAGCAGTTCCCAACTCCAGGCTACATCTCAAAAACCAGAGATACAGAGACGAGAGCACCCGTGACTTGCTCTGGGAGCGTATTGGTCGGCATGGGATCCCTAAGGAGCGGGTTGAGCTGGAGTACGAAAGAGTAGGTTTCATGGAGCATTATGCAGCTTATGGTGATGTGGATATTGCACTAGATCCATTTCCCTACAATGGAACCACCACCACATGCGAGACCTTATGGATGGGAGTTCCCGTTATTACTTTAGCGGGGAATGCCCATGTTTGTAGGGTTGGCTACTCGATCCTGACAACAGTGGATCTCAGGCAGTTAATAGCTCACAGTGAGCAAGATTACATCGATATTGCAAAAAGGTTGTCTCAGGATATCGACCTTCTGATCAAGCTCAGAAGAACAATGAGAGACCGACTTAGGGCTTCTCCATTGCTGAATCACAAGTTTTTCACACTTCGCCTGGAAGCTGCCTATCGGCAAATGTGGTATCAGTGGCTGCATAACTGCAAGGGCAGTATCCAATTCTGGGAACTGCCATTCACCTATTCTCTTGACTAGCTACTCTGCAACTCTTGGCTGTAAAATACGGCTTGCTGTTATTGTGGATCTCCAGAATGCTAAATCTACACATCGGCGGAAAGCAGCCTCACCCTGACTGGAAAATTCTAAATATCCTTCCAGGGCCTGAAGTGGATTTTGTTGGCGATGCAATATCTTTGAACCAGTTTGAGGATTCGTCGGTTGACAAGATCTATGCATCCCACATTCTTGAGCACTTGGATCGGCAGGGCGCTCAGAAGGCGTTGCGGGAATGGTTTAGAGTTCTTCGCAAAGGCGGTGTTTTAATGGTTGCTGTTCCCGATCTTGTGGTTCTGAGCAGGCTTCTTTTGAGGTCTGATTTGTCTGTAACAGACATGATGAAAATTACGAGTATGATCTTTGGCGGTCAAGTTGATGCCTATGATTACCACAAGTGGGGCTATCGCATGGAGACATTGTGTTACCTTTTGCGCTCTGCAGGGTTTGGCACGATCTATAGGGTTGAGCAATTTGGAATCTTTAACGACACCAGCACCATGATGTTTTTGGAGGAGCCCATCAGCCTCAATGTCGTCGCCCACAAGGATCTTTCATGATGGGACTCCTTTCGAGTTTTTCAGAAGGCGCTCTCTGGCAATAGTTTTTTTCGCAAGATCCCAGATTTTGTCGGCAGCCGCTTTCCAGGTCAAATCTCTTGTAAAGGACACTGAGCGATCGGATAGGTTATTTCGGTAAGTGGGATTTTGCAAGTCCTGAATGGCTTTTGCTATTTCTTTCGGCTCAGACTGCACCAGAAACCAGGGGTAGGCTCCTCCCATCAGCTCTTCGGGCGTGCTCTCACCACCGGCCAAGAGAATCACCGGGCAACCGCAGCGCATGACCTCTGCGAGAAAGCTTCCTAATCCCCTATCCGGCTCGATCTCAACTAAGGCAAGCGCTCCTGAATAGAGGGTAGGAAGGGCGTCAGGGGGTAGGGTCATCTCACTGATTTTTGCTCGCACCGGCTTCGTCAGTTCCAAGACTTCTTTGAGTGGAGTATCGAGGTTGCTTCCCTCAACAGAGAAGTACACAATTTCAGGAACAGACTTGCTTGTGATTTCAGCAAGGCTATCTATGAGATTGAGAAATGCTTCTTTTCTGGCAACTCCTCGGCCAGCCCGAAAGAGAATGTATGACTTTCCAAGGTTATTATCCTCCCTAAACTTTCTGATTTTCAATGTTGATTCGGGTTTCAAGTCTGGATGTATGCCTGGGTAAACCACTGCTATGGACTCTGCTGGGATCCCTGGGAGCTTTTTCTTTAGCTCATTGGCGACCCAATCTGAGAAACACACATATCCTGAAGCTTGTAGTAAGCATTCCATTTTTTCTCTCGCATGTGGGTCAACTGTATCTGAAATACCAAGATCATAGACTATTGCCAGACTTGGCGTTGTAAGAGGGGTGGTGTAGTAGGAAGATAGAAACAACTCCGCATCTAGCTGATCACATACGCTTTGAAGACCGTACCGATCCTGATTCGCTTCTTCCAGACGATATTCTGGAATAACTGTGTAAACTGTCTCGCCCGGTACGTGTGCAAAGTTACTTCCTCGAATTAGGACAACAAACTCTTTCGCCCTTCCCGCTGCTACCCACTCTTCTATGATTCGTAGCCAGGCCATTCCTATCGGGGCAGAAACCTTAAGACTGGCTTGCCATGCCAAGCTATCCAAAACGATCACGCTACCCCTCCTCCAAGATTTGAGCTGAGTCCGGAACTAAGACTAGCTAGTTTTGCTGGTTTTTTCGACTCAACAGTCCCTGATCAACCAGGCTACTTACTCTTTCCCTAGGCACAGCAATTAAGTTTATAGACTGGACAGAAGCAACACTTTTGCCTGCCGGGGCTAGTTCATTGAGGTAAAAACTGTAGCTATAGAGCTGATATCCCAGAGACTTAAGTATCTCTTTAGCTTCTTCTCGGATCAAACTATCTCCCTCACGTTCCAGAATTATGACGGGTTTTTCGGATTCTAGCAATTCCCTAGCTCCTCTTAAGACGGGAAGGGAACTACCCGCAATATCAATCTTTACCAGATCTATACGGCTTCTGTTTGTAGAGCTCCACCATTCATCAATAGAGACTGTATCCACATGCTCTATCTGACTCACTATCCCAGCCAGTCGGTCTACTATCTTGCTAAAAGCACTGTCTTCGCCAACAGATAGGTAGGCTTTTCCAGAGCGATCTGATACTGCGAGTCTCAAAGGACTGATGTTCCTAGTAAGAGAATTCTTTCGAATCGTTTTTTCTAAACAACTAAAAGCACTGGATGCAGGTTCAAACGCAAAAACCCTGCCGCTTTTGCCGATATATTTTGCGGC
Source organism: Synechococcus sp. M44_DOE_062 (assembly GCA_015295985.1). GTDB lineage: Bacteria > Cyanobacteriota > Cyanobacteriia > Thermostichales > Thermostichaceae > Thermostichus. Next base: position 10,282 of record DVDX01000080.1, read on the forward strand.
AAGCATCGTATACAAGCCGATATTTGCTCCAATATCTAGAACAGACATGCCTGGCTTAAGATATTGCTTGCAAAAGTCAATTTCAGGATCCAGCCATCTTCCATCAACTAACAACGTGTGTGTTGTCACACAGCTCAAGTTTGCTTCTATCGCTAAGTCAAAGCCTTCGTAAGGGAAGAAAATCTCATCTTCTTCGGAATTGGAGCCTTTGTCATTGTTTTTACTGTCTAGTTTCCTTTTGACAAGACTTTTGCATGCGCCCAGCCACTGACCTGCCAACTTGCTTTGAGGCTTGATGCCTTGATCAAGCAGGTGAAGACCTTCCACTTGCTCCTGTTTCACAAGATAAGCACCTACTGCAACGCGGGCTTTGTTGTCTTTGGGATCTATCGTGTACGCAAGCCTCCAAATAGGGAAAGCTTCTGGGCGGTAGGGAGGGCCACTATGGTGGGCAATCCACCTAGCAAGGTAATGGACGTATTTATCAAGAGAAAAATCCCCTCTAGATCTTTTTCTAGCTTTTTTCTCGAAGAAAAGCTTTGGTGGTTCCCAAACCAGAGGATCATATAAGCTATGGACTTTTTGTTCTTCGGAGAAGTTACTTTTCCAAAATTCTGGTTGAGTCTTTAGACGTGCTAACAAGTCGTTGGCTTCCTCCATAACTGAGAAAGAATTTCCCAAAACTCGAAGTGCATGTATTCGATTGAGTTGACAAAAGAGATCAGTGGGGCAGTCGGACAAACCCTGATCCCAGTAGTACAACGCAATGGCCCATGCAGCCCTTCGAGCCTCGGGATCCGCTTCCGAGGAGAAAGATCGAATGCGATCCAGAGCTCGCTGGTTCCAATCTAGACTTGAAGCAACAGGCACAATCAAGTTCCCAAATCTAGACAAGTCATCATACCATAGGCCAAGTTGTCGCTATCTATTGCAGAGGCTGGATTTAGCAGGAAGGTTTTGGTAAACTGCAAGACTGGTCAGGTTCTACCGAAAATCGGATTCGCTTAGGGTGTGGAGGAGTGTTCATGGTGCGTCGTTTCCCTGTCTGGATTGCTGCTGCCGCCTTGGCGGGAGGGATCGCCTTCACCCAGGCAGCTCCCGTACAAGCTCCTGACCAGGTGGTGAGAACGTTTATCGCGGCCACCGAGAAGGGGGACTGGGGCACGGCAGACAGCTACCTAACGGAGCGCTTCAGCAATGCCCTCAGGCCGGGATCCCTGCCTTCAATTTGGGCCCTGGTGGGGGAGAATGTGCAGTTGCGCAACCAAGAGGTGACCGGGAAGACGGCCTATGTTTGGGTGGAAGGTACAGACTCCCTGGAGGATGCGGCCCAGCGCCTGGGGCTGGATCCCTTGACTTTGCGGAAGTACTTGACCCAGCCGGATCTTGCCGATCCGACCTATCAGCAGTTGGCCCCTCAGTTGGTGGGCCTGCGCCTGGAGGGAGACACGGTGACCTCCCGCGTCAAGATCACCCTCTACCAGCAAGACCGTGGCTGGCGGATTGAAGTGTGGCAGCCGGATAAGCCACCTGCTGCTTCGGGATCCCAGCCGGAAAAGCCAGAGGAGGCAGAAGCAACGGATCCCGCGCCATCTCCAACCGAGAATCCCTAGGGCTGTTATCTGCAGGGAGATCTGGGAGCAAGAGTCGTCTTGGGGAGGGTGTGGATGTGAGGGCGTGGTTTTGCTTGGTACTGGCTTTGCTGCCCCTGGGAGGTTGCTGGCAGGCCAAAACGGCGCAAGAAACGCTGCAGAAGTTCGTGCAGGCGGCCAATGCTCGGGATTTTGCCGCCGCAGAAGCCTTACTCACCCCGCGGCTGCTGAAAGGGATCCCTCCGGGGGCTTTGGATCAATCGTGGCCCTCGGCGGAGGAGTTCACCCTCACCCCTATCCAAGAGGTGGGCAATACGGCCATCTTTCGAGTGGACTCGATTCTGCGGCCAGAAGCGGTGGTGCCAACGCTTCGCTTCCAGTTCACCACCGAGGAGCTGCAACAATTTTTAACAGACCCGGATCGGGAGGATCCCCGTTTTCGTCCTTTTCGCTCCCAGTTGGGCTTTTACGAGCCTTTGCCGGGGGGCCGTCTGCGCTCGGTTATGGAGGTCACCCTCTATCGCCAGGCCCAAGGGTGGCGGGTGGAGTTGGCGCGCCTGCAGCCTTTGAATACGGTGGTTCTCCGTGAGCCGATCCAGTTGGCAGAAGAGGCTCAACCTTTTCAGCTAACGGGAACGGTGCGGCTTCTCAACCGCAAGGAGGGCTGGATTGGGGTCAATTTGGAGAAGGTAAGCCCCAGCTTGGAGCGCTACGCGGGCACATGGGTCTCGGTGGTTCCTGCTGAGGATGTTCAAGTAACCCGCCTTGGCCGCTCTGCCAGTTGGCTGGATCTGCGCCCAGGCGATGCGGTGGAAATGGAAGGCACCGTTCGGTTTGCCGTCAATGTCGATGCGGAAGGGCGGATCCCGGCAGCCATTCGGGCCAAGCAAATCAGGGTACTCAAAGCAGACTCAGAGGGATCCGGATCCCAGCCTTAGACGGGACAGTATAT
>DVDX01000063.1 GCA_015295985.1 Synechococcus sp. M44_DOE_062
CGCGTCAGCGGGCCGTAGGCCTTAGGGCGGGGCTTGAAACCCAATTCTTTGGTCAAGTCTCCGCCACCCATTGTCTACATCGTCCTGGGTCTGTTGCTCCTTTGGGGCGGTCATCGTGCTTGGCGGGCAGGCTATGTTCGCTGGCCACAAGGGCTCTCTCTGCCGCAAGTGTCGCTGCCAGGGTTAGGCGGCGGGGTGGGAGTTGGCTTCCAAGATCTGCTCCTGACCAGTGGCGAACGCACCTTGTTTGCCGATAGCAGCCCTACGGCTACGGCAGCAGCGGAGCTGTTGCGCCAAGGCAACCTCAGCGCGGCCATCTCGGTGTTGGAAATGGGTCTGCAAAGCAACCGCAACGACCCGGAAGCTCGCATTTTCTTGAACAATGCCCGCGCCCAGCAGCAGGGCAGTCCCTTGAGCCTGGCGGTGGTGGTGCCCATCTCCAGTAATCCCAACCGCGCCAAGGAGACCTTGCGGGGGGTGGCACAAGCTCAGGAGGAGTTGGCCCGCCAAGGGGGGATAGGGGGGCGACTGTTGCGGGTGGTGATTGCAGACGATGGCGACAACCCTGAGCGAGCAGCAGCGGTGGCCAAAGCCCTGGTGAACCAGCCTGAGATCCTGGGCGTGATTGGCCATAACACCAGCGACGCTACCCTGACTGCAGCCGAGGTTTATCAGCCTGCCGGCTTGGCCATGATCTCCTCCACCTCCACCAGCACCCGCATCAGCATGTTGGGGGATGCCATTTTTCGCACTGTGCCCTCGGATCAAGTGGCCGGCACGCAACTGGCCCGCTATGCTCTCAACACGTTGCGGCTGCAAAGGGTGGCCATCTTCTACAACCCCAACAGCGCCTACAGCTCCAGCTTGCGGGATGCCTTTGCTTCCACCCTGACCAGCGAGGGGGAATTGTGCTGGCGGAGTTCGACCTGTCGGCCTCGGACTTCAGCCCCCAAGCCAGCTTGCAGAGGGCTGTTGGCCAGGGATCCCAGGTGGCTTTCCTGGCTCCCACGGCTTCCGTAGCCGAAAAAGCGCTGGCCGTAGCCCGCGAGAACGCTGCAACCGGTAGGCCCCTCGCCCTTTTGGGCGGCAATGTGCTCTTCAGCCTCACCACGTTGCAGGAAGGGGGAGCAGCGGTAGAAGGCTTGGTGGTGGCGGTGCCCTGGCATCCTCAGGTGCCTCGCAACCGTCGCTTTGCCCAGGCGGCGGCTCAGCTTTGGGGGGGACAGGTGAATTGGCGCACTGCCCTGGCCTATGATGCCACCCGGGTTTTCTTGCAAGCTTTCAGCCAAGGAGCCACCAGCCGCAGTGCTGTGCTGGCCCGTTTGCAGGATCCCAACTTCCTCCTCCAGGACGGGGCTTCGGGAGAGGTGCGCTTTTTGCCCTCCGGTGACCGCAATGCTCCCAACGTGCTGGTGCGGGTTGAGCCTGGCAACCGCTCCGGTACCGGTTATGATTTTGTACCTCTCCCCTAG
>DVDX01000010.1 GCA_015295985.1 Synechococcus sp. M44_DOE_062
TCACAAATATCAAATGATCCCTTCTTGCCGCTTGGCGATTGGCATGCGCCAGCCGGTGCCGAAGGCGCGATCAGTGATGCGCAGCCCAGGGGGAGCTTGGTGTCGCTTGAACTCGGCATTCTGAACCAGCCGCAGCACCTGCTGCACGATGTCAGGAGCGAACCCTTGAGCCACCAACTCTGGGCCGGATTGATGCTGCTCGATGTGCTGCTGCAGGATCCTGTCCAGCAGATCGTAGGGGGGTAAGCTGTCGCTATCCTGTTGGCCGGGTCGCAATTCCGCTGAGGGGGGCTTAGTCAGGGTAGCAAGCGGGATCCGCTCCTGCTGTCGGTTGATCCAGCGGGCCAAGCGGTACACCCAGGTTTTGGGTACGTCGGAAATCACCGCCAAGCCGCCGGACATATCCCCGTAAATGGTGCAGTAGCCCACTGCCAGCTCCGATTTGTTGCCTGTGGTCAGTAGCAGCCGCCCAAACTTGTTGGAAAGGGCCATGAGCAGGGTGCCGCGAATGCGCGATTGCAGGTTTTCTTCCGTGATGTCTGGGGGTAGGCCGGCAAAGGGCTCTGCCAAAAGGTGGTGGTAGCTCTCCATGATGGACTGAATGGGCAGCTTCAGGGTAGGGATCCCCAGGTTTTGCGCCAGTTGGTAGGCATCCGCCAAGCTACCGGCGCTGGAATAGGGAGAGGGCATGAGCACCCCCAGCACCCGCTCCGGCCCTAAGGCATCGGCGGCAATCACGGCAGTGACAGCAGAATCGATCCCTCCCGACAGGCCCAACAGCACCTCGCGAAAGCCACATTTGCTAACGTAATCGCGGGTGCCCAAAACCAAGGCCTCGTACAGCTCGGCTTCCGGTTCGGTCGGCCAGCGGGATCCCACAGTCGGTGGGCTCTGGTCTGGGTTGGGAGACTGGGTCAACTCGTCCACATCCAGGATGAGCTGATCCGGCTGAAAGGCAGCAGCTTGGGCTACAACCCGACCCTGGCGATCCAGGGCGCAACTGGCCCCATCGAAAATCAAATCATCATTGCCCCCCACTTGATTGACATAAAGAATGGGCAGGGCATGCTTGCGGGCCAGGGATCCCAGCATCTCCACCCGCAACTTCTGCTTGCCCAGGCTGAAGGGGGAAGCTGAGAGGTTAATCAGCAGGTCGGCACCGCAGCGGGCCATCTGTTCCACCGGATCCCAGTGGTAGCGACGATGCTGCCAAAAATCACGGTCGTTCCAAATGTCTTCACAAATGGTAAAGCCCAGGCGGCGGCCACGGTACTCGATGGGTTGGGGCTGGGATCCCGGCTCAAAGTAGCGATCCTCATCGAATACATCGTAGGTAGGCAAGAGCGACTTCTGAAACCAATGACGAATCTGCCCCCCCTCCAGCCAGGCAGCGGCATTGTAAAGGGGCCGACCCTCAGGGAGAGGATTGGGCTGCACGGATCCCACGACCACCGGAATGCTGGCCTGTAGCCGGCTGGCCAACTGCTGCAGAACCTGGTTTGCTCTCTCGATCAGGGCCGGGTAGAGCAACAAATCGCGGGGTGGATACCCCAGCAGCGCCAGCTCGGAGGTGATGGCCAACTCTGCTCCCGCCGCCGCCACTGCCTCGACTGCTGAACGGATGCGCTCGGCATTTCCGCTCAGATCGCCGACGGTATAGTTCAGTTGCAACAGCGCTACCTTCACCCTACCCCCCATATGGTAAGTTTCACCATAAGTGACCCAAGCCGGATCGTCAACAAGATGCGGCTACAGGCAGGCGAAGAATGAAGGTAGTTTGATGGGCAGTGCTTTCCACCTGCAAAGAGCCACCCAAGTGGTTGGCAATGGCTTGGGCCAGAGCCAATCCCAAGCCCGTTCCCCCCTGCTGCCAGGGATCGGCGTGGGGGATGCGATAAAACTGCTCGAAAATGCGTTCTTGTTCTTCGAGGGGAATGGTAGCGCCCGTGTTGGTCAAGCGCAGCTCCCAACAGTCGGAACCCAAAGCAACAGCCTCCAGGACAATCTGTTCGCCGGCAGGTGTGAATTTGTGGGCATTGGTCAAAAGCTCACAGACCAAGCGTTCCAACAGGCGGGGATGGGTGTGCAGATAGGGCAAGTGGGGATCCCAGTGAACTTGTAGGGTTTGCTGTCGTTTGCGCATCCGGTCTTGGAACCGATTGATGAGAGGTGCCAAAAGGAGAGGCAGGTTAACCTTCTCAGAGGGCAGCTTAAGCGTATTGCCCGACAAACCCGACAAAGTTTGTAGATCCAGAAGATCGTTAATTAGGGAGATCTCTCGCTCGCACGCCTGGTCCAGAACCTCAAGATACTGAATTTGCTTGGGGGTGAGAGGAGAAATTTGATGGCTTAACTTTAACAGGTGAAGCGAGAGGTTCATGCTGGTGAGGGGAGTGCGCAGCTCATGGGAGACGGCGGCCAGGAAGTCATCCCTAATTTGGCTGAGTTTTTTCAATTCCGTCACCTGAGCTTGGCTGCTGAGGTAGAGCCTGGCCTGTCGCAGGGCAATTGCACACTGGGCCGCCATTTGCTGGGCCAAATCGATTTCCCAATCACTAAAACTCTCCTCAGGAGGCCGAGCCAGCCACAGATCCCCAAGAATGCCCTGATCGTCGGCAATGGGGCAGGCTAGCTTGGTCAGATAGGGGGGCAGAGTGTCGGGATCCCGTTGGCGATCCCGAGCGCACAGTTGAAAGCACCAGCCTCGCCATAGCTGTTCGTAGAAGAGGGGAAACTCTTTCATGCAAACCCGAGCCCCGATCCCAGAAGTCGAAAGCGTTGTGTATTCATAGCTGATCAGGGAATAGGTTCGGCGGCTATCGTAAAGGCCAACATTGCAAAAAAGAACGCCCAAAAATTTCCCCAGCTCGTTCACAACCGTCTGCAAGATCTGCTTTTCGTCCAGAGTTGCCCGTATCTGATGGGTAAGGCGGCGCAGAATCGATTCAAACTGCAGACTGCGTTCCAGTTGCTGGGTTCGCTGTTGCACCAGGGCTGTTAACTCAGCTTCTCGCGTTTGCTGGGCCAGCTCCAGGCGCTTGCGCAGGGTGATATCACGCACCAAAACAATGGCCTCATCCGGCCCAAAGGGCAACAGACGGGCCTCGCGATATTCCGGCAATGTTTCCGCAGGGTCCTGTGAAGTTTGAGGAAGCGGATATTCAATAACCTGAACTTCTCCCGTTTGAAAGGCTTTCTCCAGCAAGGGGGCAAAGTAGGTTTTCCAATGCTCTGGAAACAGATCTTGAATATATTGGTTGAGATAGCGGTCGTCAGGATAGGCGGATGCAAATCCTCTGGGGGGCTTATAGGACAAGATTAGCCCTTGCCGATCCACTTGCAAAAGCATATCTGGGATCGCTTCGTAAAGGGCGCGGTAACGTGCTTCGCTACGGGACAGCTCGGCTAAACTTTCTCGCAGGTGGGCTTCGGCCCTTTTTCGCTCGGAAACATCTTCTAGAAATTGGATGGCAAACAGAGGCTCATTTTGAGCGTTTCGCACCACGAAGAGTTGCAGGCGGGCCCAAATCTCTCTGCCGTCTTTGCGACGGATTACCTTTTCATATTCATAGTTGTTGGTGTAACCGAAAAGTAGTTCATTCCAGAGTATCTCGCCTCGTTCTCGATCTTCGGGATAGGGAGTGTAATCTTCCGTCTTCAGAACCGACCAATCTTCCTTGCTGTACCCTGTAATCTCTGCCATTGCCGGGTTGAGGCTGAGATACCGGGGATCAGGATCCAAGCTCATCAGAGCAATCCCTTGGCTACAGAAGTTGAAGATCCCTTGTAACTGATTTTGGATTTCCTCAAGGGCATATTTAATAGATCGGCGCTCGCTAATATCATCCAGAAAATAAACCGCGAATAGAGGCTTTTGCTCTTCATCTCTCACAACATAAACCTGAGACTTTGCCCAGATGGTTTGGCCATTCTTGCAAGTGTAGCGATGTTCCCATTCGTAATGACTGCGCCGGCCATCAACCAACTCCTGCCAAAGGTTTTTTAGAGCTTCGACATCAGCCAAGTCTGGGATATAGGCTTCCAGAGGCAAAGCTTTCAATTCCTCTGCAGAATATCCTGTCATATCCCTAAGGGCTGAGTTTATAACGTGCGGCCTAGCTTCTGGCTCAAGAGGCAGCAGGGAGATGCCTAAATTGCAGGACTCCACAATTCCCCAGAATCGCTGTTGAATCTCCAACAAAGCCAGCTCTAGCCGCTTGCGCTCGGTGATATCTTGAATGCAGCCAAGCACGCAATCTGCTCCATAGGGGATCATGCAAATTTCTTGGTAACGGAGCTCCCCTGCTGAGTTGGTTAGGGGATACTCCAAAGTTTGCCGGGATCCGCTGCTCAAGCAACGGTCAATCAGTCCTTGGAGTTGGTCGCCAACCTCAGAACCGAACAGCTCTCCCACTGCTTTTCCCTGAAAGTGATCTGCCGGGAGCGAGGCAACACAAGCGTTCTCCGGGGAAGAAACCAGCTCCAGGCATTGACCTTCTCGGCTAAAAATCATCAAGGCTTGTGGAATAGCACAAATCAGCCTTTCGTAGCGGAGCTGGCTCTCTGCAAGGGCTTGTTCAGCCAGCTTCTGCGCCGTGATGTCTTCCACATATCCCTCAAAATAGAGGGGATCCCCTGCTGGATTGCGGACGACTTGAATTTGTTCTCGCACCCACAAGTCCAAACCCCTGCGACTGTGGATTAAAAACTCTTGGGCCAGTCTCCCATCGCCGACTTTGCCTGCAAGCAGATCCTGGAAAAGCTGACGACGACCAGCAGCGTTGGCATAAAGATGATGGCCAAAATCTGACAGATGGCCCATCAGATGGGCAGAGGAAGCATAGCCATATATCTCGGCAAGCTTGGCATTGGCAAACTGGTATCGTCCTTGGAGATCCGCACGGAAGATCCCGATGGGAGCATTTTCCAGGAGCACATCAAGTCCGGCCAGCATCAGGATCCCCTATGTTTTCGCAGGCAGTACCAGGGCACTAAGAACGCCTGTTCTTGAGATTATGTATTATTTTTGCTTTGAGTGATGTTTCCCGCACTACAAGTTCCCCCTTGATCTCGTAAAGCCACAGGCGAGGAAGGGCGCTCAGGCTCCTGTGGATATCACCCCACCGAGTGCCAGTGGAGCAGGGATCCCTAGGCGGATTCTCAACTATTCCACCCGCGCAGTCTCCGGGGATTCTGCCTGAGTTTCGGGGTGAAAGTAGCGGTAAATCTGTCGGGCGATCTTTGGGCCAATGCCGGGCACTTGAGCCAACTGGTCTTCTGAGGCCACCTGAATGCGGGCAATCGACCGAAATTCTTCCATCAGCAGCTTTTGCCGATACTTGCCCAGGCCGGGGATTTCGTCCAGCGTAGAGGCATGTTGACGCGCTTTCCGTTGCTGGCGATGAAAGGCAAGGGCAAACCGGTGGGCCTCATCTCGCAGCCGTTGCAACAACAAGCGAGCCGGATCTTGGGCAGCCAAGCGCAGAGGCACAGGATCCCCCGGCAGAAAGATCTCTTCTTCTCGTTTGGCCAAGGCAATCACCGGCAGGTGATCCAGCCCCAAATCTGCCAAGACGGCCATAACCGCCGACAACTGCCCCTTGCCCCCGTCGATGAGCACCAAATCCGGCTGATCCTCAGGAGTCATTTTGCTGAAGCGACGCCGGGCCACTTCCGCATGGCTGGCAAAATCATCGGAGCGACCGGGGCGCACCTCAGGGTTGCGAATCTTGTAGCGGCGGTAGTGCTGTTTGGCAGGCAGGCCATCGATAAACACCACCTGGCTGGCCACGGCATCGGATCCCTGAATGTGGGAGATATCATAGGCTTCCAGACGGCGGGGCACATCCGGCAAATCCAAGACTTCTGCTAAGCGCTCTAAGGCCACAGCATCCCGATCCGCCAGGCGTTGGGTGCGGGTCAGCTCCAGTTGGGCATTCCGCTCGACCAACTCGATTAGCTCGGCTTTGCTCTGCCGTTGGGGGGCGATAAGGCTGACCTTACGGCCTTTTTTCTGGCTTAGCCAAGACTCCAGAAAATCCCGATCCGGCAATTCATACTGGGTCAAAATTTCAGAGGGAATTTCCACCGGATCGCAGTATTGATAATGCTCTTGTAGAACCCGCTGCAAAATCAACGCCGGATCATCGCCCCGATTTTCGGCAACAAACCCCAGCCGCCCCACCAACTTGCCCGCCCGTACCTGAAACAATTGAATGCAAGCTCGCGAATCATTCATGGCCAAGGCCAGAGCATCACGGCTGATGGTAGAGTTAGGCAAAGAAACTCTCTGGGATTCTCCCAATTGTTCCAGACCACGAATTTGATCCCGATATCGTGCGGCTGCCTCATAATTTTCCTGTTCGGCGGCCTGGATCATCTTCTCTTGCAGCTCTCGGATCAGCTCGTCTGTCTGGCCTTGGAAAATCATGGCCACTTGAGCCAGCGTTTTGCGATACTCTTCGGGGCTGATCAAGCCTTGGCATACTCCCGGGCAGCGCCCAATGTCGTAGTTCAAACAGGTGCGATCTTTGTACAGAGGTTTGGGCCGCTGGCGCAAGGGAAAAATTCGTTTGACCAGTCCAAGGGTGTGGCGTAACAGACCAACATCCGTGTAGGGGCCATAGTATTTGTCTTGATGCCGATCAAGGCGACGATGACGGGTGATGTAAAGCTGGGGATAAGGCTCTGACCAGGTAATGCACAAATAGGGATACTTTTTATCATCCTTGAGGAGAACGTTATAGGGGGGTTGATGAGTTTTAATCAAATTGTCTTCTAAGGCCAAAGCCTCACTTTCGTTATCGGTAACGATAAACTCAATCTCACAAACCTGAGCTACCATGCGCTGAATGCGAGGGGACAGGTCGCCGGTGAAGCGGAAATAAGATCGCACGCGAGAGCGCAACTTCTTGGACTTGCCCACATAGAGAATCTGATCTGTGGCATCTCGCATTAAATATACGCCGGGTTCAGCAGGAATCTCCTTAAGACGACTTTCTAGAACGTCACGGTTATGAATCAGAGGGACAGTCATAAAGTTCAGTTCTGTTGAATCCATGCTCATCAGCGCTTCGTGAGGATTGGGATCCACACAACCCCAAATACCATGCCTTCGCATAGGTACGAAAGGAACCGGATGGCCGCTAACATTGCAGTGTAGGGTACCCCAACCTTCTTACCGCGCACTTTGCAGGTTGCAGGTACAGTTGGGCCGAGGCACATCTTGCGGAGGACAGGGATCCCTGGGTTCCCACAATGAGGGCATTTGAGCTTACTCATCATCTTGTCTCCGTGGGCATCTAACGGTGAAGTTGTGTGGCGGCAGATAATATTGAACTCCCATAGGCAACCTCTGTTCCGTCTGCACCAACGCAGTGTGATGCGGCGTTTTTACGGATAGCTTAAGTATCCATAGGAGTCCAGGAGTTAATGAGGGGAATAGGTGGGTGAATCCTATACCTGCCTGTGTATGCACTGGAGTTGAGTCTGTTTTCAAATTTCTTCTAAGATGCGGAATTGCACATGGTTAATGGCCAGCTCCCCAATTGAGGCTTGGTCGGTGTTGATCGTCTCGAAAGGGATCCCTTTGGCAATCTCGGCATGGGTCCAGGGCAGGCCCATAAAGTAGCGCTGCGAATAGGGGCGCTCTCCCCGATCATCGGGGTTCGACTCCATCGGCACCCAACCCCAGCCAGGCAGATAAAACTCAATCCACACGTGGTTGTATTGGGGAAACAACGGGATCCCTTTCAGTTCTGGGTGAGGTGGGCATTTGTAGCGCCCTACCGTGCGGCAAGGGATCCCATTGAGGCGGGCCAAAGCCAACAGCACTCCCACATATTCGCCACAAGAACCGGAGCCACGCCGCAAAACCTCATCCGGCGGATCAATGCGAGAGGTGACCCGATAGGAGAGCTTGTCGTAAACATAGGCCCGGATATTGAGCATTTTGCGCAGTAGGTTGGTCTCGCTGCCAACGGCCCGCCGCGCCGCTTCTTGGACAATCGAGGTGTCCATGGCCAGGTAGTCATCATCCACTAAGTAGCGATCCCGCAGCTCCCTAGGCAGAACGGCAGCCTCTACATCCAGCGGATCGATGCAGTACTTGATGCTGTAGAGATCCAACACCGCCCGCCAGCCAAACAAGCGCACCTCATGGGCCCCCAGGGATCCCAGCGAAAACACCGCCACCTGTTGGCCGGATTGCTCTTCCACTTCAAACGGCAGACCTACCCAGTGCAGGCTGCGCACCCGTTGGCGAAGGCTGTTGCAGGGCAAGGCAATTCGCCAGACCAAATCGGGCAGGACGCGCGGCTCTTCTTGGGCAATTTCTTCCACGTAGGTCAGCTCCACCCGATAGCCGTGGGAGAGGGTGTAGGTGGCACGTTCCCCCAGACACTGGGGCTGAAAGACTACCGGACAGGCAATGGGAGAGTCCTTGGCCTCGGTTCCGCCAATGCCAGAGGGATCCGGGGCGCTGAAGAGAGGGGGGGGATCCAAAGGTCGCAGGCGCAGGGGGGCCACCCAGGTCTTGTCGCGCAGGGCCACCGACAAGGGATCCGGAGCATTGGGGTTGTCGTGGATATAAGCTTCTTCGTGGGCGTAGGCTACCCAGAGCTGCCCCCGCCAGTGAGCCAGACCCGTTGGCCCAGGAGAAGGGGTGAGGATGCGGGCCAATTCTCGCCCCGTTTGGCGCTCCAGCACATAGATCGTCTCTTCCACCCGATCGCTCACCCAAAGGTAGTCGCCCTGCACCGTAATCTGTTCTCGGCCAACCCCAGGGGCAGGCATCTCCTCCACGATGAGGCCACGGCTGGGATCCAGTTGCAGGATTTTTTCCCGCCTATAGCAGGTGGCATAGAGGTAGCGGTTTCCCGTATGGGGATCGATGCAGAGGGCGATCCCTTCGATGGGGTATGGGCAGCTACACACTTGAAAGGCTTCCAGGGATCCCGGTTGTTGCAGAGCAGCCATGGGAATGCGCAAGATCTGCCCCTCTTGCTGCGGACTAAGCCAAATCCACGCTTGATCCCCCTCTGACTCTACCCATAGACCGTAAGCACCTTGGAAAGAGTGGACGTGATGGGGATTGAGCAGCAGGGTGTTGTGCTCTTGAATTTCCACCAAATAGCCCCTCACCCGATCCAAGCCCAGTAGGCAATCTCCCCAGGTGGCCAAACCTTCCAAAGCAACTAGCCCCAAAGGTTGCAAAGGGTCCACAGTTCCCTGTTGCTGCCCAGATTGGGGCCACCAAGCAGGCTGGGATCCTTCTGCCGTAGAACTCAGATTTTTCGGAGCACCCAGATCATTTGCCGGATGAATGGCAACCATGAAGGCTTCCCTGCCTGTGGAGAAGTTGGCACGCTGGCGCGATCCGCACCAGATCAGTACGACTGTCCAACATTTATTTTATGATGCGCCTCTTTTCAACCCCACACCCAAGGCTTCTCAACCGTGTGTCCCTGCTGGTCTTGCCAGGACTGGAGAATGTTACGATGAGGGCGGCTTTTTGGCCAGCAAGATAGAGCAGCGGTGGGGAGTGGTGGGGGATGGAGTTGGCCTTGGCAATTGGCGGCCTGGTGGCAGGGATCCTGGCCGGGGTGCTGGGCATTGGCGGTGGCGTGATCCTGGTGCCCTTACAGGTCAGCTTGGGGATCCCACCGGTTCAAGCTGCAGCCACCAGCAACCTTTCCATCGTTATGACCTCGATTGCAGGCAGCATCCAAAACTGGCGAATGGGCATGCTTGATTTGAAACGGGTGATCCTGCTGGGGATCCCGGCGTTGCTTACAGCCCAAGTGGGGGCAATCATCGCCAGCCGCATTCCCAGCTATCTGCTGTTGGCAGCCTTCGGAGTGTTGCTGCTGGCCAACACCTACTTGGTGCAACTCAACAAAAAGGTGGTTATCCAGGCCCAAGAATTGGGGGCTGACGTCAGCGGTGCCGAGCACCTCGGTGGGACGGAGTCCTCAGGGCAGATGTCCCCCTGGTTAGCCCGCGCCCTGACCGGTGGCACTGCTGGTTTGTTGGCCGGGCTGTTTGGCATTGGCGGTGGGGTGATCCTGGTGCCCATGCAGATCCTGCTGCTGAAAGAGACGATCAAAGTGGCGATTCAGACCAGTCTGGGGGCCATTGTGATCACGGCAGTTGCTGCCACCGCCAGCCATGCGGGTCTCAGCGACTGGATCTGGAATGGCCTGGGGTTGGGGGACGGCACCATCCACCAGAATGTGCTCTGGATCCCAGGTTTAATCTTAGGGACAGGAGGGTTAATCGGCGTACAGATCAGCACCCGCACCCTACCCAAATTGCCCGATGAAACCGTTGGCCTGCTGTTTCGAGGCTTTCTGGTCGTTCTTTCTCTCTACATTTTTTGGCAAGCCTGGCAAAGCTACCGAGCCCTGTGACCAACCAATGTAAAGTGATCGGGGTCTGTCTCAGCACTCAGGACAGCAGTCCCGGTTCCAAACCATGATATTTTGATTCAAACTGGGCCACTGCACCCACACCGAAAACCTTGGTTGCGTCTTCGCGTCCTCGCGTCCTCGCGTCAGCGTTGCGGAGCAATAGCGTTGCGGTTCCCGTCAGGGTGCCGTAGGCATAGCAATAATGCATGCGGCCATGGCGCTTTTCTCAGTAGCCCAAGCTCTCAGCCTCACCTGAAGCGACTGTATCGGGTGTTGCTCTCAACTTTCGGGCCTTACAGCTCAGATAGATTCAACGGTTTGAAAGACTTGTCTACGTTGGACGCGCTTTCCCCTCAGAGGGCGAGGCTTCTGCTGCCTGAGATAGAGCACCTTGTTTGCAGAGGTCATGCACAGGGTAGCTGCCGAAGAGCTTCAAGGTTTCGGCAATCGATTCCAGTGCCACAATCACCTCGGCATCCAGGTAGGGTTGGCCGACGGGGTTCTCCAGATCGACAAAAAAGACGTAAGTCCCTGCCGATTTTTTGGTGGGGCGCGATTCAATACGGGACATGTTCAAACCTCGCTCCGCAAACACTTGCAGAGGTTTCAGCAGCGCTCCCGGCACATTGTGGGGCAGGCTGAAGGCCAAGGAAGTATGGGATCCCCCCGGAGAAGCGGGATCGGCAAGGGCTCCACCCCCTCGACCGGAACGCGAGAGCGGCGCACGGCCAATGACCCAGAAGCGGGTGCAATTATCGGGGTGATCGTTGATCGGGCAGGCCAAGACCGGCAGTTGGTAGAGGGTGGCGGCTCGTTCTGAGGCGATGACGGCAGCGTTGGGCTGCTCCTGCAAGCGATCCAATTCTTCGGTGGTCGAGCGGGTTGGGATCAGAGTGGCCTGGGGCAGATGGGATCTCAGCCAAGCCTGACATTGGGCCAACGCTTGCGGGTGGGAATAGACCTGCTCAATTTGCTCCAACTGGGAGGCACGTCCGATGAGGGCATGGCGAATGGGCAGGATCAGCGCCTGTCGGATCCCTAGCCCCTCCAGTTGCCACAGGGCATCCAGAGTCATCGAAACCCCACCCTCTACAGAGTTTTCCACCGGCACCACCGCCCATTGTTGCTGGCCAGCAGCTACCGCTTCTAAACAGGCGCTGATCGTTGGATAGGGCACCAAGGGATGGGATCCCTGACTGTGCAGGTGGGGCCGCTCGGGGCAGGCCAGCAAAGCTGCCAACTCTGTGTAGGTTCCAGCAGGGCCAAGGAAAGCCACCGGCGAAGGGAAAACGTTCGCGCCAGCAGAGCGCAGCTCCATCAGAGCCATTCCTTCAACTGTCACTAGGGGCCAGCTCTAACTCTATCGCCTCGGCGTCGCGCAGCAGCAAAGGACATTCAGGTTCTGGACAACGGGGATTGGCCGCCACCTTTTCCATCGCCTTCACTACCTCCAACCGAATCAGCCTCTGCAACTCCTGATCCGCTTGAATGGCTTCCAAGGTGAGGAGAGAGCCCTGAAAACTGGTGGCGTAGCGAGGTTTGAGGTTGTTCAAGGCCAGGGCGGCAGCATCGTTACAGAATTTCTCACAGAAGCAGTAGCGCTGCTGACTCTCCATCAGCAGGATGTCGTTGACCATTTCCAGAACAGCCCGTTCCATTTGATTTTCCAGGCCCTTCAGAGGCTTATATTCCTCCGCCATCGCTATCTCCTAGGTTGTGTTGATCTTTTATTTGAGCCAAAAGAGGGCACTGACAAGATAGAGA
>DVDX01000033.1 GCA_015295985.1 Synechococcus sp. M44_DOE_062
CCCAAAACTGCTGGGCCTCTTCTGGGGGTGTTTTGCTGTCTGGGCTGAGTACCAGGCACACCCGCGGGCCATTGAGGCGAATCTCATCAATTTTAGGCAAGGCTTGTACCTCTTGATAGGCAATCCGCCGCTGGGGTCGGAAAATTTCTTCGAGCCGCCGCTTCATTTCTGCATCAATTTTCGGCTGGGGGGCATTGCGAGCACGGCTATCAATGCGCTTACGCAGGTTCTCGATGTTGGAAAAGTACCAAGCATCGTTTTCTTTGCGGTGCAGATACCAGGCGTTGGCACGGAACGCTTGAAAAGCCTCCTGAAATTCGCTGACATTCCGCTGAGGAGCTACTAGGTATTCCAAAAATTGCCCTTCGGTAAAGCCTTTCACGGCATCAACTGATTCAGACAGAGAGGCAGTCAACAGCAGAGCGGCAATCTGACTGGCAGTATCATGGCCCAGTTTTTGATCCACCAGTTCAGCGACAGCAGTGCCATTGGCCGCAATATCATGGGCAATCGCTCCTTGTAGGTTGCTGATTTTGTTGATCTCTTCCCGCACATCTGGGATGTTGAGATTCAGATGTTGGCAACCAATCAGGTACACATCGTTGCTGGGACGCTCCCAGACCGACCGGATTATTTTTGAGACAAACTGCATCAAGCCACGAGTTTGACGGTGGCTTTCGTTTTCCTTAAATAGGGCAATGATGTGCTTAACGGAAGGATGAAAGGGGTAAGAAGCATGAATTTCGGCGGCAATTTGTTCGGCAGTTTTGGCAATTGATTTGGCTCTGGCTGCATCTCCCAGCACTTTTGCGTAGGCAGAAGCAACTGCATCAACAGTTTGTGCGCTGGGCAGGGAGCTAAATAGCCGCTTGCGGAGAATGTCGTAAATTTCTGATGTGCCCAGGTCTACCGGTGTGATGGATCGCGCTTGGCGGTTGGTTTCTTGAGCAAAGTTACCGATGGCTTTTTGCAGTTCCCGTGAGGCTCCTTCGTAGCTGCCGGATAGGTTGGAAATGACAATGCAGCAGCGCTTCAACTTCAAGGCAGCACTCAGCAGGTTCGATAGGGCGTAGGTTGTCACTTGCGCCAATGTACCCCCGCCCACCATGCGGGTAATGGCGTAGTCGAAGTAGGGCGGCAGCTCGTCCAATAGAATGAGGGTGGGTTCATCTCCAATTAAATCAATCCAATCTTGCTCGCCGGGGGCATCTGCTCCGTGCTGCCAAAATTTGACAAAAGCCTCTTCTTTCCCCAGTTGCCGGGCAATCTCTCCCCAAATAAACCGTTGCTCGAACTTGAGGCGGCCATTGATGGCAACCAGTTTAGCGTCGGCAAAAGGAGCATCTTGAGCGATGTCTGGCACAACCTCGGCACGCAAAGCGGCATCCCGTGCCAGCAACCCCAGGGCAATCATGGAGTGGGTTTTACCACCCCCCATCGCCTGTTTGAGTTCAAACACTGCTTGGTCGGAGCAACCTGCCAGCCGCTTGAGCCCCTGACGAAGCAACAGATCCATCCCGCGGGTAATGTGGTTTTTGGCGAAGAACGCCCGGGCATCCTCTGCCGTATGCTCAATCACATTCGATAGATTTTCAATTTGGTCAACTATGGCGTAGTTCAAGGCCATAGGATGAATTTGACAAACGTCTTTGACGGTGGGAATCATTGCGGCTCGCTCCTGCTACCCAAGATGGTGGCCCTTCTCTTCTAGGGGAACTGCGGGAAGTGTTCAGTATCTAGCAGAGCTGACAGGGGCAGGCAAGAGCGGCTGCTCGATATTTTTTTATTTATGTCCCATATTTATGTCCTGCCTTGTCGGGGTTTGGAATGGGAGGGTCAGGATGGGGATCCCTCTGTGAGGATTTGGTTAACCTTTTCTGTCCACTGGGGATCTTCAGGTGCAATCACTATGCTCTTGGGTCGGGATCCCAATTCCCGATGGATAGGCTCTCCTGCGAGAGTACCCCGCAACTGCCAAGCCATGTCTTTGAGCTGTTGAGTGGTCAAGGTCGATAAATCAAGGATGGTCATGTGGATAGCTCTCCCTCTGGGCTGGTGAATCTCTGTAGCTTCAACCCGTTGGGCTTCACTTCTAGGTACAGTCCTTCTCTATCCGGCAACTGGTAGGGCTTATCCTTGGGTTTGGCATTCCTGATCGCCGAATCTGTCAGGGCCATGTCCCACCCCCTCTGTCGTGTCCATTATCATGTCCCACTTCAGCCGGGATTTATCGGATTTCCTCGGTCTGTTATGGACGATGGAAAGCCCAGAAGCGTTGCTGGGTAAGGGCTTTCTGGACTTCGGTGGACGTTATCGGATTACATGGCGACGGAGAGGGTGGGATTCGAACCCACGGTGGCGTGAACCACGGCAGTTTTCAAGACTGCTTCCTTAAACCGCTCGGACACCTCTCCAAATCGCTGGGATCCCCAGGCTTTACTTATGTTACGCAATGGGTTTCAGCCTGTGCAATCGCTGCCGACCACAACCCCCACAGACTTATCGGATCCCATCGGCAAAAGCTCCCCCTCAACCGGACGGGCAGCACCCATTTTGAATTGAGCCAAAGCTGCCAGCCATCGAGCAGACACCAAACTTAACCAGAACTGGCCGGGATCCCCTTCTACACTGGCAGATGAGCCACCCCAGGAGGATATATGCCCACTCCACCCCCGCCCAGCATTACTCCCAAACAGATGAATCTGCTGCGAGCCGTCACTGCGATGGCCTGGTCTGATGGTGCGCTAGAGGTTGCGGAAGTGGAACTCATCGCCCAGCAACTCTCCCAGCATTTTGCTTCGGATCCCGACCAGCAGGCCAGCTTGGCGCAAGAGATCCGCCAGTACTTGGTGCAGCAAGTCCCGTTAGAGGAGGTGCTGTCGAAAATTGGCGATGAGGCCGAGAAGCGTCTCATCCTCAAGTTGGGCTACCTGGTGATTGCCGCCAGCGCCCGCAGCCCGGAGGAACCTGTGGTGAACCTGGAAGAGCTGGATGCTTTTCGGCAGTTGGTGGAAAAGCTGCAACTGTCACCGGAAGTGGTGCGACAGGTCTCTCAAGAAGCAGAGGCTGAGCTGGGGGATCCCAGCATTGCGCCGATTGAAGCCTTAGTGCAGGGGTTTACCCGCCACTGCCGCTAGAGACCTGAGTGGGCGCCTGATGGTTGCGAATGGCCCGCTTGACCAAATTGAGGAAGGCAAAGGCCCGTTGGTCGGTGGGATCCAAGCGCATCACCGCTTGAAAGGCTGCTTCCGCCTGCTGCAGAACGGATAGATCGATTTGGCCATCCTCATCTGCCTCCAGTTGCGCCTTCTGCAAGAGGAGGGCCCCCCGATTGTAATGGGCTGCCACATGGTTGGGATCCGCTGCCAAAACGGCTTCCAGCTCTGCCAGGGCCGGATCCAGATAGCCGCTCATGCCCAGTACCCAGGCCAGCTTATAACGAGCTTCGGTATGGGTTGGGTCGGAAGCAACCGCCTGCCGAAATGCCTGGATGGCAGCCTGGAAATCGCCCGCTTGTACCGCTGCAATGCCCTCTTGGTAGCTGTCGTGAGCCATGAGCAAGTTTGGGGTTAATTGGGAACCTGGCCTGAGGAAGGGATCCCTTACTTGCAGCTTAACCCCAAGTTCCTATCCCAGATGCCGAGAACAGAGCTGTGCCCTTGTCGGTTCAGCGTCTTTTCCCCTTTGGTGGTGCCATCTGCAGCAGGAGAAATTGCCGCCGCAGGAGATTGGAGATTGCGCAAAGCCTGACCCGCTCAACCTGTGCACCTTCCTAGGATGAACATAGCCATTGATCGGGTGTGAACCATGAACACCAAACTGCTTTTCCTACCGCTGGCTTTGGGACTGTCTGTGGCTCCGGCCACCGCTGTTTTTCCGCAAACCTTGGGTATCTACCCTCCTTTACAGAGGCTGCAACTGGCCGATACCCGTCAGTTGGATGCTGGCACCCATTCCATCATCGTCAACCCCGTCCCTTCCGACCTGCGGGTGAATCTGGAGCTGGATCGGCGCGGGTCTAACCCCATCTACCGGCCTGGTGAGCCGATTGCCATTACCCTGAGCACCAACCGCGATGCCTACGTTTACCTATTCAGCATTCAAGCCGATGGTCGTACCCATCTGATTTTGCCCAACCGCTTTTCCGGTGGCAACGAGTTTCTGCGGGCCGGAGAAGTGCGCACCTTCCCACCGCCGGGGGCCAGCTACCGGTTGACCATCGCTCCGCCTTTCGGTCAAGCCCAGGTGTTGGCGGTGGCCTCTCCCCGTCCGCTGAACTTCCAGGAGATCGCCTCTTTTGAGCAGAGTGGATCCTTTGCCGATGTGCGGGTGCGGGGATCCCAACTGGGCAATGCCATTGCCCGCGCCATCATTGTCGAGGGGATCCCTTCCGACCAGTGGGTGACGGCCACCCGGTTCTATCGGGTTGCCCCGCGCTAATCCAAGCACTGAGAACTCAGGTGGATAGGTGCATGGGATCCCTTTCATTGGGTGCGTGACCAGGCCCACCGTTCAAGTCAGGAAGGAAGTTAACTCTCCCAAAGGTTGCCTAAAGATTGGGTTCATCTGTCACAATGAGAGCAGCCAAAAGTAGTCCCGGCTACGTTTCTCCTGTGTGGTTCTGGGTCAGCCGTTCTATGTCCCCTTCCTCCAAGTCCCTGAGCGAGCAGATTCGCAGCATTGACGACCATCTCTCCCGCCGACCCTTGGATTTGGATCCGGCGGGCTATTTCGTCATCTACTTGGATCGGGAGCAGAACCTCATTTGCGCCAAGTACTACAGCACCGTCATCAACGAGCGGGGCCTGGCCACCGATCCGGAGACAGGAGCTGTGATCCCGGCCAAGGGCCCCGTCAATCGATCCCCTGAACGGGTATATGTTGGGCGCACGGCCAAAGAACTGTGTGTACAGATCTTCGAAAAAGAGCAGGAGAAAGTGGTCTCCCAGCTCAGCCATGCCGCCTACCTGGGAAGGGAGTTTCAAAAGGCGGAAGCTGCCCTGATCTCCGGCGAGGAGTACATCCAAGACTGATCCCTTCCCAGAAAGCTCGCTTTCGCGAAGACTACATCATCCCCTTAGGTGCAGAGCCAGCCGCCGGTTTGGGCTCAGGCTTTTCCACCACAATCGCTTCGGTCGTGAGGTACATTCCGGCTATGGAAGCCGCGTTTTGCAGCGCTGAGCGCACCACTTTGGCCGGATCCACGATCCCCTGGGCAAACATATCCACATAGGTTCCGGTCAAGGCATCGAAACCAAAGGGCATCTCCTTCTCCAAGACCTTTTCCACCACAACCGACCCTTCCAGACCGGCATTCTGGGCAATCTGAGAGAGAGGGGCCTGCAGAGCTCGGCAAACAATTTCTGCCCCCACCTGCTCTTCCGAGTTCAAGGTTGCCTTGAAAGCTGGGATCCCTTTGGAGAGGTGCAGCAGCGTCGCCCCACCGCCGGGGACGATCCCTTCCTCCACTGCGGCTCGAGTGGCGTTTAGGGCATCCTCAATGCGCAGCTTGCGGTCTTTGAGTTCGGTTTCAGTAGCAGCCCCCACTTTGATGACTGCTACTCCCCCAGCTAACTTGGCGATGCGTTCTTGCAGTTTTTCGCGGTCGTACTCGGAATCGGTGGTTTCCAGTTGCTTGCGAATTTGGGCCACTCGCTTTTCCACCGCCGCCTTGGTGCTGCCATCGGTCACGATGGTGGTCTTGTCTTTGGTGACGGTGATCTTGCGGGCCACCCCCATCATGTCCAGGGTGACCTTATCCAGCTTGATGCCCACATCCTCAGAGATGAGCTGCCCGCCGGTGAGAATGGCGATATCTTCCAGCATGGCTTTGCGCCGATCCCCAAAAGCCGGAGCCTTGACCGCCACCGCATTGAGCACCCCGCGCAGGCGGTTCACCACCAACGTGGCCAGAGCTTCTCCCTCTACATCTTCCGCGATGACCAAAAGAGGCCGACCTTCGCGGGCCACCCGCTCCAGGATGGGCACCAGATCTTGCAGGCTGGAGATCTTGTTGCTGGTGATCAACAGATAGGCATTCTCGTATTCGGCCACCATCCGCTCCGAGTCGGTGACGAAGTAGGGAGAAATGTAGCCACGGTCGAACTGCATCCCCTCCACCACGTCCAACTCGGTTTCCAGCGACTTGGATTCTTCAACGGTGATCACCCCATCTCGCCCTACAGCATCCATGGCCTTGGCAATCATCTCTCCTACCTCGCTGTCATTGCCAGCAGAGATGGTGGCCACTTCCGCGATGGTTTTACGACCTTCCACAGGCTTGGCATGAGCCGCAATTTGCTCCACCAAGTAGGCAGTGGTCTTTTCAATGCCACGCCGCAAAGCCACAGGGTTGGCGCCCGCTGAGATGTTTTTGAGCCCTTCCCGCACCATGCTTTGGGCCAGGATGGTGGCTGTGGTGGTACCATCTCCGGCCACATCGTTGGTCTTAGAGGCCACTTCCCGCATCAACTGGGCACCTGTGTTCTCCAAGGGATCCGCCAACTCAATTTCTTTGGCAATCGTGACCCCGTCGTTGACGATTTGGGGGGCACCAAACTTCTTCTCCAAGACCACGTTGCGCCCCCTGGGGCCAATCGTAACCTTGATTGCATCTGCCAGCTGGTTAATGCCCTGCTCCAATGCCTTGCGGGCCTCTTCTCTAAACAGAATCCGTTTTGCCATAGAATCCGCGATCCTCGTGAGTCTGACTGGGCTCCTGCTGCGAATGTCGCCAGGTGAAGTGGGATTCCCAGCAATCCACCGGCTTAGCCAGCAGGGAGTTAGCACTCTAAACTCCCGAGTGCCAATCTAGCCCAAAGACGGGAGCCTGAGCAAGATGGGGCAGATCCAGAGTCACGTTTTGGCTGAGAGGGCTAGGAATTGCCGCCGATCAGGATGTCGGGAAACTGGGCTTGGGCTTCGCTAATGGGGCGGTTGCGCCCGCCGTTTTGCCAGTAGTTGATGAGTTCGGTGGCTCGGTTAAGCAGCTCAATGCGATCCACCTCGCTGATCCAGGTTTTGCTCTCCAGCTCGGCTTTAAGCTGCTCCCAGGCGTCATCCCGCGGCCAGAAAAAGTAGTGGGTGAGGGGGCTGCGGTTTTTGGCCACCACCTGATCGACGGCAATAGCCAAGTCGTTTTCCAACCAGAGGGCTTTTAGGGCGAACTTCGGCAAGGCTCTCTTCTCCTTTGCGCTACTTGACGGCTGATCCGATCCTAACCAGGCAGCCTTTCATTCTGACATATATCCTGCCCATCGGCGGGCTAAGAGCCGGAAGATGGATGCCAGCTCAGCTCTGTCTGGGGGCAAACGGCCTTAGATCACAAAGGGCCGTTTCTCCTTTCAATACCAAGTCCCGCAGGATGGCCGCGCTGATCGGAGCCAGCAACACCCCATTGCGATAGTGGCCGGTGGCAATGAGAAGATTGGCGTAGCCAGGAGCCCAACCCAGGATGGGGGCGCGCTGTCCCACTGGTCGAGGCCGATGGCCGGCCCAATGCTCCAACAAAGTCGCTTCGGCCAAAGCTGGGCAGAGCCTGATGGCACGGGCCAGCAGATCTTGTAGCGCCAGCAGCGTCGGCTCGGGATGGGGGGCCTGAAACTCCACTGTTGACCCCACCCACAGGGATCCATCGCCCAAAGGAACCAGATGCAGATCCTCGTCGGTGACCACGGGCCCCAGGGGGATCCCGGGAGCTTTAACCCGCAGGGCCTGGCCTTTGACCGCTTGCAGCGGCACCTGCAACCCCAGCTCCTTGGCCAGAGGAAAGCTGCCCAGACCTGCCGCCAGAATGACCTGCCCTGCCGAGAGGGTGAGAGCGGGGGTGTAAACCGTTTGCAGACGAAAGGGGGGATCCAAGCTGCGCTGAATCTTCTGGACAGGCTGATGGAAGAAAAAGCGGGATCCCTTGCGTTGGGCTGCTTCCCGAAGGGCCTGGGTTAGGAGCTTGGGTTGGACTTGTCGATCCTGAGGAGAGTAGATGGCCGCTGCCAGGTCGCTGCGCAGGCCGGGTTGCAGGGATCCCACTTCGGCAGGGCTGAGCAGCTCTAGGCGGTAACCCGCTTGTTGGCGAGCCACCAGGGTTTCTTGCCAGGCTTCCACTTCCTCCTCCCGGAGGAGTTTGAGAATGCCGCGCCGATTGACAGGCAAACCCCGGCCCAGGTCTTCCTCCAACCGCGCAATTAAGGGATCGAACTGCTCCAGGCTTTTGAGGCGAAGCTGAACTGTCTCCCCACCCGCTTGCCGACTGGAAATGCCCATCAACACCCCCAGAGCTGCCCCTGTCGAGCCGGCGGCAGGATCCCCGGCATCGATCCCAATCACCGATAGGCCAGCCGCAGACAATTCGTAGGCGATGGCACAGCCCACCACCCCACAGCCGATCACCAGCACATCACAGTTCAACAGCCCAACCCTCAACGGAGACACTTTTCGTAGTGATACTCCACAGAGTTGCTGCGATCGTGCAATTCACGAATTTCCGGCAAACGCACATAGCCGAGCCGTTCATAAACCCGATGAGCCGTCGTGAAGCGAGTATCTGTCCACAAATGGAGAGAGTCCGCCTGCCGCTGCCGAGCCGTAAATTCAGCCTGTTCAATCAAGCGCCGACCCAGACCCCGACCGCGCACCGCGGGCAGAGTGTAGAGTTTTTTCAGCTCCATGCGCCCAGGGATCCCATCGGGCACAAGGCCGACACAGCCAACCACCTGATCTTGATGCTGCGCCACCCAAAGGGATCCCCCCATCTTCGCAAAAGCCGTGGCAGGCTGAAGCAACTCCGGCACCTCTTCGATATCCAATACACAGCCTGGATACTCTGCGAAGACCACCTGCAAAATGTGGAGCAGAGCTGCACTGTCCGAATTTTCAACAGGACGAATATCGATCTGCATCAGGCAGCGAAGAAAAAGAAGTCGATCATGAATTAACTGACATATCTCCCCGCCTAAAGACAAGGGATTTTAGTTCCTGGTTCTGCGACAGCACTTACCGTGTCCGGTTGCCCCTCCACGACAGTGGTGCTTGTCGCGGCAGCAGGCCTTAGGCCTTTCTCCCCAGGCATTCCCTCTTTTGGCCTACGGCCCGCTAACGCGAGCGAGGTGGCTCCCCCCTCACCCCAGCGGGACCGAGTCCTTACGCCCTTGGGTACGGTTGCAAACACAACTCCAAAACCTATCTAGGCTGGAGCTCCTCGTGTGAGACTGTTGGGTTTGAAGCCTACGGCTCGCTTGCGCGAATGCAGCGGTTAACTACCCCATCCCTGCTAACGGCGTAGCACAAAGCTGCCCTGGAAGGGCGGGGCTTTAAACCCAGTTTTCTTGGTAAGGAGGCGGTCAAGCGGCGCTTGAGAACTTGAAAAATTACCCCCCTGCTCCAAACCCCAAACCCACTGAGCAACGGTAGATCCCAACCAAGACCACATCGGAGAACGTTACGGCTGAGGAAGCAAAGTCACTTCCCCAGCCGCTGCCAATCAGAGTCAGATTGGCATGAGGATCCCACTCCTATCTCCCGGCGATATTGACGCTATCTACCCACCAGCGGGCGGCCGAGCCGGAAGCCGTGCCAGAAGAGCGATAGCGGAAGGCAATGTAAACACGGTTGGAAGGCTGGATCCCAGCCAGAGAAATCTCGCCGGAATCGACGAAGCTACCCGTAGAGAGAGTGGGAATCGTCAGAGCAGTCCAGGTGGCTGCCTTCACTGCCTCTGGAGTGCCTGCACCGCTGTAGTTGGTGGAGTAGAGAACGCTGAGTTGTTGCGAAGGAGGAAGGCCGTTATCGCTAAAAGAACTCTTCTGGTTGCGGAAGGTCAGAACTGGGTTGCTGACGGAAGCCAGGTTCAGAGGAGGAGTAATCAGCCAGTCATCACCCGGTTGCTGGCCGTTGAAAGCGTTGGCCTCGGCAAAGGAAGTGACACAACGCCAGGAACGAGTGGTGTCGCCGTCCACATCCACAATCTGCCAGCCGGCTGGAGCAGGGGTGCAGTTATCAAAGCCTTCAGTCAGAGGCAGGTTAACGGAAGGAGGGGTCGGAGTTAGGTTCAAGCCGACGAGTACTGGATCGTGGTCGGAAGAGCGGAAGGGATCGCTGGCGTAGAAGAGGCTCTGCTGAGAGGGACTCTTGAAGCTCAGGGTGTAGTCTAAGCTCACCGGCTCATCAGCGTTGATGTGCCACTTGGCTGAGCCTGTAACTTGGGGTCTCAGACTGCTGTTGGCCAGAGCATGATCCAGGGATCCCCACTGTCCTTGGAAGCTAAAGGAGTAGCTGTTGGGGCCATTGAGGTTAGTGAACCCGCCCGCCTCCAGAGTTTTGATCGGATCCTCCATAGCGTAGGAGTTGAGATCCCCCATAATCAACACATCCGGATCGGTGGAGCCAGTTGGATTGGTGGCGAGCCAGCTCAAGAGTTGCTGGGCGGCTCGGGTACGGTTGCCGTTGCAATTGCCTTGGAAGGGATCGTTGTCAATAGGATCGCAGGGAGAACCCTTGGACTTGAAGTGGTTGACCACGACGGTGAAGGTAGCGTTGTTGCTCCGCTGCCGGAAGGTTACAGCCAGAGGGGGACGATGGAAGCGTCCAGGGCCTTGGGTAAATTCCCCTGTGTCCAGAAAGGCCGGGTTGGTGCCGGGGGCAATTTCAACCGTAGCTGGCTTGTAGATAAAGCCGTTGGTGATGGCATCGCCGCCCAGATTGGACACTCCAACATTCACAAAGGCGTAGGTTCCTGCCCCCATGACCTGGTTGAGACCGTTCACCAAATCCTGAATGGAACTACTCGAACCGTATCCATCGTTTTCCAACTCGTTGAGGCCCACGATATCAGCATCCATGCGGCGAATAGCCTCGATGAGCTTATCCCGCTGGCGGGTGAACTCGGTGGCGTTGCTGGCTCCTCGACAGGAGGAGTTATTGGGGAAGCAGGCGTTGCCGAAGGTGTTGAAGTAGTTGAACAGGTTAAAGCTAGCTACCTTCAGGGATCCCCCTACTGAGGGTGGAGTTTGCGGACGGGGGTTGGTGGCTGTAAACCTGGGCAAGTTGTTGGGATCATTGGGGTGGATACGGTAGTCGATGGTAGCATCCACATCGCCACTGACATTCCGGCCTTGCAACTGGGTCATGATCCCGGTGATGTTGCTGACGCGATCGCCGCCGCGCACAGTGTTGGCCGCGCTCAGGCCACCCGGGGTGGGGTAGATAACCGGATCCGGGTTTTGGGTGAGCAGCCGGTCATCAATGCGAATCCGCTTTCGGTCGTTTTCCGCTTGAATGGCAGCTGCCTGGCTGGGAGCCGCAATTTGCGTGGGAGTGAACAACCGCTCTGTGGCCACACTCAGCTCCCCGTGGCGTCCCAGCAAGAAGGAGTCGGTTACAAACAGGGGCTGATTTCCAAACGTGACCAGCATTCCTTCCAGGGCTTCCCTTTGCTCGGCAGTCAGCGGCAGAGAGATCTGCACTGGGGCCGGCAACGGATTGTTGGAGCTACAGATAGTAAAGCTGGTGACGTTGGAGAGCTGGGTTTGCTGACGGAACTCGGCAACCGTTCCCGTCACCTGAACCCTATCCCCAAGCCTGACGTTATTAGCCGTGTCACTGAAAACGAAGATGCCATCTGATGTGGCGGGATTCCCGTCACCATCATCTTGTAGGTAGTAGCCCTGGAGATAGGTTTGGCCAGCCACTCCCTCATTCTCAAAGTCCCCTACCACGATTCCAGAAACCGTGACCGTTTGGTTCACCACGGGGGAAGCGAAGCCACTCCCCTGTACGGTGCCAATCAGGGTCAGGTTGGCATTGGGATCGCAGGCTCCTGGCGTTGGAGTAGGAGTTGGGGTCGGTGTGGCCGTGGGTGTTGGAGTTGGGGTCGGTGTGGCCGTGG
>DVDX01000040.1 GCA_015295985.1 Synechococcus sp. M44_DOE_062
CCAGCAGCGGTTGTTGAAGCGTCAAGAATCCCTGCCCTTTAGGGTAGGGAGTATGCCAACAAGTTCCAAACTCGCTGCCAGCAGAACAGCAAATGCTGAACAGCTCTTAGGGTGCCTGCACGGGCGGTGGGTTGTTGCGCAAAAAGGGCTGCACGGCTACAAATCCCAACCCAAAGGATCCGACAACCAAGACAACTGCAGCGGCCATCCAAAGTATGGCGGAGCTCTGGGATCCGTGATGTTGCTCCCGTACCCGCTGATAAATGCCGGTGGAATAGGCCGAGGTGTCTGCTTCAGCAGGATAGGGATCCGGGCCGCTCATATCCTGCATCAACTCGCCCAGGGAAGGAACCTGGTAGCCGGCGCGGGAGTAAGGCTCGGCAGGGGTGTAGGTGGAAGGTTGAGGGCGACGAAGGGAATCGAAGTAAGACGGAGCAAAGCCGTTGAATGAGAAGGAGGAGGTCTCGTTGCGGGCTTGTCGGCGCTTGAGACGGTTCAAAAAATCGTAGCTGGGAGGGGCTTCCGGTTGGCCAGGATTGGCAGTCGGGTTGTCCTGTCGGAAAGAGGTTTCAGAAACTGCGGCAGCTTGGCCGCCCGCGTCAGCGAGCCGTAGGCTGATCTGCTGTAGGCGCTTCAGGGTGTGGCCCGATTGCCTCTGGAACTCTTGGGTGATGGCAGCAATCTCCCCGGACAACTGCTGGTGTAGAGCGCGCAGGCGCTGGTTTTCGGAGGAGAGCCGGCTTACCTGCTGACGGGCAGACTCCAACTCTTCAGCCACTTGTTGATACACCTGAATCGGCACCACGCCTGGCCCGGTCTCCATTGCAGCAGGGGAGCAAAAGCCGCTGCGGGGCAAACCACCGGGGTTACCGTTGCTGTTGCGGGCACCAGAGGGGTTAGAACCCCGAAAATCGTATTGCATAAATTGGAATCAACTCCGAAGGACAGGGGGCTGGAACAGCTTGACACAGAGGGATCTCAGATACAAGGGATCCCCAGGGGTAGTGCTGAAACCGGCAACTTATAGATGCACAGCTCTAGGGTTAGTGTAAGCCGCAATTGCTACCCCAAGCATACCGCTAAGCCTTTGGAATGGGCGATCTCTTCACAGCAATTTTTCCCGCCCACAAGCGCCATTTCTCTGCTGCTCCTGGGGAGGGCTGGTTTGCACTGTCGTTCCCGCGTCATGAATACTCTCCCACCAAGTCTGGAGAACCAGGAGGTTCGGAATCTGAGGTAGAGGAGTCCCGCAGCAGCCGCTCCAGATCTCGTCGCAGGGGGGGTTCCAACTGTTCCAGCTCGGTGACAAAGTCTTTTATACCCTGAAACTGGCGGTAGACGGAGGCAAAACGCACGTAGGCCACCTCGCTTAGGTGTTGCAGGCGCTCCAGCACCATTTCGCCAATGCGCAGGGTGGTTACCTCTTGAGCATCTTCCAGTTGCAGTTTTTCTTCGATCTCGTTGACCAGCTCTTCCATCTGTCTAACGGTGACGGGGGTTTTTTGGCAGGCGCGCATCACCCCTTGCAGGATCTTGTTGCGGTTGAAGCTTTCGCGGGATCCATCTCGTTTAATGACCATGATGGGCATGAACTCGATGCGCTCATAGGTGGTGAAGCGGTAGCCACAGGACATGCATTCTCGCCGCCGCCGCACACTCTGGCCACCTTCTGCCGAACGAGATTCCAAAACTCGGATTTCTTGTTTGCTGCAGCGGGGACATTTCATGGCTTGCAATCCTTACAAAGCGACAGGTGGAGTGGGGAGTGCTTCAATTTTACCGGATACTTATTTTCTGGTGTTTAGACAGGTTGCCTATGAGATGGACCCTGTTCGTCGGGCCCAGATTGTAAGGGATCCCACCAAGCAGCAGCTTGAGTCTGGATTTGGGCCTTTAGCTCTGGTTGCATGCGATCCAGATGGGCCAATACCCATTTCATTCTGCCCAAGGGGGCCAAAAGGGATCGCTGACGCAACAGGAAGTCCCAATACAACGTATTGATGGGGCAGGCCCGTTCGCCAACCTTTTCGCTGGGATTGTAGCGGCAATGGCGGCAGTAGTCACTCATTTTGCGGATGTACTGAGCGGAGGCGGCATAGGGTTTGGTGGAGAGCATGCCCCCATCGGCAAAAAGGCCCATGCCGATGACGTTGGGCTGCATGACCCAGTCGTAGCTGTCGATAAACGCATCGTGAAACCACGCTTCTACTGCCTGGGGTTCGATGCCGCTGATGAGGGCGAAATTGCTGAGAACCATCAGCCGCTGGATATGGTGGGCATAACCATGACGGCGAATCTGATCCAGGGTGTGCCGCAGACAGGCCATGTCGGTGTCGCCGGTCCAGAAGAAGTGGGGCAGGGGTCGCTGGTGGCCAAAAAAGTTTTTCTGGGCATAGCCGTGGGGCATTTGGTACTCGTAGAAGCCGCGCATGTACTCTCGCCAGCCCAGGATTTGTCGGATGAAGCCTTCGGCGGAGGGCATGGGGATCCCACCGCGATAGTAAGCTTGTTCGGCGGCAGCAATGACTTCGTGGGGGGTGAGCAGGCCCAGGTTGAGGCAAGGGGAAAGCAGCGAGTGGAACAGAAAGTCTTCCCCGGTTTGCATGGCGTCTTGCCAGGGGCCAAAGTGGGGCAGGCGCTCGTGGATAAAATGATCCAGCACTTGCAGAGCTTGGGCGCGGGTGACGGCCCAGCCAAATCCTTCTAGGGATCCGAAGTGATGGCCGTAGTGTTGCTTAACTTTTGTGATCACGGCCTGGGTGATGGCGTCGGGGGGGAAGGTGAGGGGCTGGGGATAGCACATTCCAGGTTTGGGGGGATGGCGGTTTTCCCGGTCGTAGTTCCAGCGCCCGCCTAGGGGCTTGGGGCCGTTCATGAGAATGCGGAGGCGTCTTCGCCCTTCGCGGTAAAAGTCTTCTAGAAGCAGGCGCTTGCGGCCTGAGGCCCAGTCGATAAATTGATGAGCTGTCCAGAGGAAGTGGTTGTTTTCCAAGATCAGGAGGGGGCAGGGGAGAGTGGTTCTCAGCTTTTCTATTTCGTCCCGGACGGGAATATCAGCCGGCTGCATGAGGCGGATCTGCCGCAGTTGATGTTGCTTGGCCCAGGTTTGTAGTGGCTCGGCAAAGCTCTCTGCTTCCACGTAGGTGACCGGGTAGCCCCGCTGTTGCAGTTCTTGGGCAAAGTGGCGCATGGCCGACCAGACCAGTACCAGTTTCTGCTGATGGTGGTTGCGGGAGCTGGCCCAGGTGTGGGATTCGATGAGAATGACGGGAACTCGGTCTGGGGGTAGGGTCGACAGGGAAGCGAGGGCAGATTGCTGCGGGTGGAGTTGATCCCCAAGGATCCAAACCCCTTCTGGGCCGCCGGATGGAGCGATCATGGGAGGCTGAAGCTCTCGGTCTATGGGAAGAGCGCTGAGAATGGCACAGGTTGAGTTTAGCTCTGGGGGCAAGGCCAGGTAGCAGTTGCAAGGGATCCCAATGTTTGCTGAATCTCTGCGGATTGTTTTCCAAGCATGAACGGTATAGGCGAGGGGAGAGAGAGGTTGCCAGAGAGGCCCTGTGGGCTAGGGATCCCTTTCCTGCGGTGGTGGGCCGGGCTGGGGATGGTGGCCCTGCTGCTGTTGGGGATTTGGAATTGGACGGATCCCTTGCCGCCAGCGTGGGATGAGGCACAGCATCTGTTGCAGGCGCAGGCTTTTGGGCTACACCTGGGGCGGTTTCGCTGGGATGGGCTGTGGGGGCAGCAGTTTTTGCATTTGAACCAGCGCTACCCCCCTTTGGCCTACTGGCTGGGGATCCCCTTGGCGGTTCTACATCTGTTTAGCCGGGCGGACGGGCAGTTGCTCAACTTGGGGTTGCTGGGGGTTTTGGTTCTGGCAACGCAGCGGCTGGGACAGCGGGTCTATCGCTCTGGAGAAGTGGGCTGGCTGGCGGCGGCGCTGGTGCTCCTCTATCCGGGGATCACGGCTTTGGCCCATGTCTACATGCTGGAGCTGCCACTGGTGGTGACGGTGACGCTGGCTTTTTGGGCGCTGTGGGTCTATGGGGAGGAGCCTTCCTGGCGGGGGGCGGTGGGGGTGGGGGCGGGGGTGGCGGCGGTGCTGCTCACCAAGTGGACGGGGGTGCTGTTTTTGCTGTTGCCGTTGGTGGCGATCCCACTGTTGCCGCACAAAGGGATCCCTTTGGTGCTGCGGCTGGCTCATCTGGCACTGGGTACGGGCGTGACGCTGCTTTTGTGCTGGCCTTGGTATGGGGCCAATTGGCTGTTTGTACTCAGCAATGGGTGGGGCTATGCCAGTACGGCCCACTACTACATCACCTGTGCGGCTGGATCCCTGTGTTGGTGGACCACCTACTTGCGCTTTTTGCCCCTGCAGATGAGCCCTTTTTTGTGTGGGTTGCCGCTGCTAGGGCTGTGGGGATCCCTGGACAGGCGAGAGGCATTCCTCTGGGCCACCTACGGTTCGGGCTACCTTCTCTACACCCTGGTGGATATCAAAGATGTGCGCTTCACCCTACCTTCGTTGCCTCTCTTGGCCGTGCTGTCGGCAGGTGGGATCCAAAAGACTTGCCGGTGGCTGGCGGAGCGCTGGGGCACGTGGGCTTGGCAAAGGGGAGCCTGCGCAGGGCTGGTTCTGGGCTGCTTGGCCTTGGTCAACTTGGGTCGGCCCCTCACCCCAGGTGTGGCCCCTCTGTGGACGGGGATCTCAATGCGCTGGCAGGGGCAGCACCCCACGCAGGAGCTGACACGGTGGATCCAATCCTTGATCCAGCCAGGTTTGACCACCACGTTGGGAGTTCTCCCCAACACAGAGCTGATCTCTTCCGAAACCCTCACCTACTTAGCGGCTCTCCAGCGCTGGCCGGTTACGTTCCGCGCTGCCGGGCAAACCCCCTGGCCGCAACTGGAGCTCTCCTTGCTGGACGGGTTTGTGGATGCGGAAGGGGAACAGGGAATTATCGGCCCCTATGGCCCGACTAAGGAGCAGATCCGGCAGCACCTGCGCAGCAGCCCAGAGTGGCGACAAGATCCAGGGGTGGAGTTGCCTACCTTGGGTCGGCTGTACACCTACTTCCCTCGCATGCCAAGAGTGACGGTGCAGGAGTGGCCTCTGGAAGCTGAGGAGGTGGAGCTGGTGGAGGTTGAGGCGCTGTCGGAGCTGGGGATCCCGGCCTGGAAGTTGCGCTGGCAAGGCCCGGCTCAGAACTTGGCCCAAACGCTGGTCTGGGCGCGGCTGGAAGACGGGCAAGGCCGGGTTTTGGAGAAGCGGGCCTGGGTGTTGGGGCAGAATCGCCTGCAGCTCAACCCAACAGGGGGCTGGCTGGTGGAAGAGATCCTGGCGCTGCCCACAGCCGACTTTCCCAGGAGTGGCCTTCTCCATCTAAAATGGCAGTTGCCCAAAGGGATCCGCCATTCCCTATCCCAGCCCTGGAGAGGATCCCTGTCGAGCTTCCCGAAGGAGGGATCCCCCCTTGTAGCGGATCCCTTGCTTCCTCTCCGCGAGGCAGCCAGAGCTGCTGCTGCTGGGGATCTCCAGGCCCTCTCCCTTTTCCTTAATGCCTGGACAACCCTGCAATACCCGACTTTTTTGACGGATCCAGATCGCATCCTGGTACGGCAACTGCTGGAGGGAGAACGGCAACAGGCTACCGCCCAAGGCCAACTGAGCCAGCAAATCCAAAGCCACTACCAACTGGGCCTGATGTTGGCAGTGCTGCTGCAACCGGAAGCAGCTCAGGTGCATTTTCAACAGATCGTCGAGCTGGATCCGGAGGACGAGTGGGCGCGGGCTTACCTGGGGTTTTTGCGAGTGTTTTTCACCCATGAGTTTGGGAGTGTCCAAGGGCTGCGACAGGAGCTTTCGGCTGTAATTCGGCCTCTTTGCCAGAAAGCGGATCTGGATTGGGATTTGAACTGGATTTGTACTGCTCTTTAGCCAAAAAGTCTAGATCCATTTGGGAAACCTGAGAAAGAAGAAAGTCGGCAAAAGCTTTGGCCACTACTGAAAGACGCTTAGAGCGCAAATAGACCAAATACCAGAACCCCCGAATGGGAAACTCTTCCACATCCAAAATAGCCAGATGATGCTGCCATCCCCCCAAAGCCAACACATGTTGAGACAAAACCGAAATGCCCAATCCGCCCACAATGCCTTGGCGAATGGCTTCGCTGCTGCCTATCTCCATGCGGATGTTGAGCTTTAGGTTATGTTTGTCAAAAAGCCGCTCCACCGCCATGCGGGTGCCAGAGCCAGGCTCACGGGCCAAAAAAGGTTCTTGGGCAATGCGCGCCAGAGGGATCCGCTTTTGGCCCACCAGCGGATGATGAATAGGAGCCATCACCACCAAGGGATTTTCCAGAAAAGGTTGCGCCACTACGTCCAAATCTTCCGGCGGCATTCCCATCACGTAGAGATCGTCCATGTTGTTGCTCATCCGCTCCAAAACCTGCTGGCGGTTGAGCACCTTAAGAGCTACATCGATGCCGGGATACTGCTGACAAAATGGTCCCAAAAGACGGGGAATAAAGTATTTGGCAGTGGTGACTACTCCAATGCTCAGCCGTCCCTGCTTTAGCCCCTTCAGGTCGGCAAGGGTCATCTCAAGTTGATTCAATTGTTCAAAAATCTTCTCGCAGGTTTGGTGTAGAGCTTGCCCCGCTTCGGTGAGGTACAGCTGCTTGCCCACCTGTTCAAACAGCGGTAACCCCACAGCTTTGCTCAATTGCTTGATCTGCATGGAAATCGTGGGCTGGGTCAAGTAAAGCTCCTCAGCAGCGCGGGTAAAGCTCAGGTGACGAGCGGCAACCTCGAAGATTTGCAGTTGATGCAGGGTAAGGGTAATGGCCTTCATGGACAATCAAGAAGACAATCAAGAAAAGTTAAAGGTTTGCTACTAAATCATAAACGCTAATCTATGCCTTTTGGCGAGATCCCCAGGAGAACCTGGCTACCAATGGCAGCGGCGGAGGGAGGAGAATGAAAGAGCGGATCCCTGCCACCCCGATTTTCCAGATCTTGAGGTGAAGGGGTGAATTAGGATGGGAAGGCGTGGTTTTGCCGTATCAGCCCGCTTGTTCTTCTCTTGGGTAGGTCTGGAGCAGCGCAGATGGCAGTTTACGAGGGCAATTTCGTTCAGACAGAGGATCTGCGTCTGGCCATTGTCATTGGTCGGTTTAACGACCTGATCACCGGCAAATTGCTAGAAGGATGCCAGGACGCACTGAAGCGGCATGGTGTGGATGTCGGCCCGGAGAGCAAGCAGGTGGACTACTACTGGGTGCCGGGCAGTTTTGAGGTGCCTTTGCTGGCTCACCAACTGGCCCAATCTCGCCGTTATGACGCCATTATCTGTCTGGGGGCAGTGATTCGCGGGCAAACTCCCCACTTCGACTACGTGGCGGCGGAGGTCTCCAAAGGCATTGCGGCGGCAGGATTTCGAACCGGAGTGCCGGTCATTTTCGGGATCATCACCGCCGATACCCTGCAGCAGGCTCTGGAGCGAGCCGGGGTCAAGAGCAACAAAGGTTGGGAATACGCCATGAGTGCCCTGGAAATGGCTACCCTGATGCGCCAAGTTGCCCCCGTACTCCAAGGCAGCTACAGCCACAGCGGCAACGGGGCTGGATCCCGTCCCTCTCTGCCTGGTGGAGCGGAAGCCCTGCAGTCTACCCTGGACAGCGCTGCCTACTGAGGGCGAGTGAGACGAGTTAGCACTTCGTTGGAACGCTGCACAAAGGCCCGCGCGGCTGCCGGGTCAAAGCTTTTCTGGGTAATCAAAGCCAGATCGTAGATGTGATTGCAGATGAGGTGAACCAAGTCGGGATCCCGCCCCTGATCGGCAAGAGATTGCAGGTTTTGGATGAGGGGATGGGCCGTGTTCAGAACCAGGGTGTGCTCTTCCAGAAACTCCAGCGGCTTTTGCTGGATGATGGCATTGAGCTCCTGCAGACGCCGCAGTGTCTCCGGTAGCAAGATCATGGCCGGAACCGACTCCGATTTAAGGGCTTCTGCTTTGATCTGCAACTTATCTTTGCCCAGGGCCTGCCGGAAGAGATCGATTAACTTTTGGCTGCGGGTTTTTTGCGTTACCGGATCCACAATTTCGGCGGCTTTGTCTTTCTGGATCAGCGTTTCGTCCAGCTCAGAGTCCACCCGCTTAAATTGGATTCCTTCTTCTTTGTATTCCCGCTCCAAAAAGCTGCTGAAGTGGCTGTCGATCCAGCTATCCAGCATGATCACTTCCAGTCCTTGGGAGCGGTGGAGATCAATGTAGGCACTCTGGGCAGCCTCATCGGTGGCGTAGTAGACTCGCTTGCTTTGCTTGTCGCGGGTGCGCTCCAGGTACGCTTTCAGAGTCACATATTCGGGTTTATCAGCAGGGGATCCAGCCACTCGGAAAATGAGAATATCCTTGATCTGGGCAAAGAACTTGTCATTGTTCATCGCCCCAAACTTCATAAAGAGGCTGATGTCGGGCCAGACCTTGACGTACTTTTCATAATCTTCTCTGTACAGCTCATTGAGACGATCTGCCACCTTTTTGGCAACGTGATCCCCAATGCGTCTTACAGTGCGGTCATTTTGCAAGAAGCTGCGGGAAACATTGAGAGGAATATCTGGGCTGTCGATGGCCCCCCGCAGCGGTAGGAGGAACTTGGGGATAACTTCCTCACAGTTATCTTGGACAAAGACTTGGTTACAGAACAGCTTGACTTGGCCCTTGGTGGGATCAATGTCTGGGCGCAACTTGGGGAAATAGAGGATCCCTTGCACGATGAAGGGATAATCGGTGTTGATGTGTACCCAGAAGTGGGGATCTTCTTGGAAAGGATAGAGGTAGCGATAAAACTCTAGGTAATCCTCATCTTTGAGTTCGGAAGGCGAAGTTCTCCAGAGGGGCTTTTGCTTGTTGACTACTTCCCCGTTTAACTTAATGGGAACGGGGATGAAATCGCAGTATTTGCGAACCAATTCTCGAATGCGGCTGGGATCCAGGTATTCTTCGTTTTCGGGGGTGATGTGAAGGGTAACGGTGGTACCGATGCTGGAGCGCTCAGAATCGGAGAGGGTAAAAGTGGTGGTGCCGTCACAAGCCCACTTCACCGGTGTGCTTCCGGGCCGATAGGAGAGGGTGTCGATCTCCACCCGCTGCGACACCATAAAAGAGGAGTAGAATCCCAGACCAAAGTGGCCAATAATCGCTTGTTCTGCGTCTTTGCCTTTGTACTTTTGAATGAACTCTTCAGCGCTGGAAAAAGCCACCTGATTGATGTATTTTTTCACTTCTTCGGCAGTCATGCCAATGCCGTTATCGGACACTGCTAAGGTCTTGGCCTCTTTGTTGAGAGCAATTGAGATCTCCGGCTCTGGAAGATCTGCCACTTCGCCGGCAAGGCTGGCCATCTTCAGCTTGGTGATGGCATCAGCAGCATTGGAGATCAGCTCCCGCAAGAAGATCTCTCGATCCGAGTAGAGAGACTGCTTGATGATGGGAAAAATGTTCTCAGTGTGGATGGTGATGGATCCTTGTTCCAGCACGGTCATGGGTGGCTCAGCACTCAAACAAGCTCAGTGCTAATCTACAGAGACCGAAAAGTCCCCGACAAGCAGGCCCCTTTCTAGAAATCCGCACTCGCAACCGAACCGGCTCTCTAGAGCTGAGCTGCTCCGCGCGGAGCTTGGACTTGGCCGTTGGCGTCAGTGGCGCGGAGTGCTTCATCCAAAGCATCCAAAGCAAGCTGTTGAGCCCAATCTTGACCGAGCCGAATGGTGACATCGGAGTTGAGAACGCCGGTAGACTCTACCCACATTTCTCCCAGGCCGATGGCGGCGCGGATCTGTTTGGCCCCTTCCCGATCCCCACTCTGGGCGAGGATCTCCGTTTGCTGCAGCACCTGAGTGCTGTCTTCGACGGCAAACGCATGGACGTACCCTTGCCTCACCAATTCTTGCACCATACGGCGGGCCATCCCCGGCTCTCCGGTCGCGTTTTGCACGGCTATGCGCAGGTGTTGGGGGGGAATGCGGGTTACCTCTGCCTCTAGGCCAAAGTGGGAAACGGCTACCCGTCGGATCCCGGCTGGATCTGGCAGCCAGTAGCTGGTGGAGAATTCTCCCGGCTGGCTGAAGCGGCCTGGTAGCAGCACTAGGTCGATGCGATCGCCGCCAGAGGTGAGGACAAACTTGGCCAAGCTTAGAACCTCTTCCCAGGTGAGGTTGGTATCGAGGTGGGTGCGGATAACCTGCAAAATTTTCGGGATCCGCGGCCAGACGGCAGGGGAGAGCAGTTCCCGGCTCAGGGCCCGCAGCAATTCCTGTTGCCGTTGCACCCGACCGATATCCCCCAATCCCAGGTGATCGCGGCGAAAGCGGGCAAAGTGGTGGGCTTGTTCTCCGTTGAGGCGTTGCCAGCCGGGTTCCAGGTGGATGAACAACTGCTGGGTGTGATCCACGTACTGCATCGGTTCTGGCACGTAGATTTCCACTCCACCCACCGCATCAATCAGCTCTTCTAGAGCCTCGGTATTGAGGCGAATGTAGCGGTCAATCGGGATCCCACCCATCAAGTGGCTGACCACCTGAGCTGTCAGCGCCGGGCCCCCTGCCAGGTTGGCAGCATTGATCTTGGCCACGCCAAGGCCCGGCAAGCGCACACGAGTATCGCGAGGGATGGACAAAACACTAACCCGCCGCGCCTGGGGATCAAAGCGAGCCAAGAGAATGGTGTCGCTGCGGGTGTTGAAGCGATCCCGCTCTGTGGGCAAGGGCAGGGTGGGATCCGGGTTGTCCGTGCCGAGAATGAGGATATGCAACGAGCGATCCAGAGCCGCAGCCCGCAAGGCATCGGGACGGAAGGCTTCTTGCTCTGCAGGAGTGAGGGAAGTTGGGATCACCTGACGGGGCAGCATCACGGCCAAAAGGGCACCGGCAGAACCCGCCAACACAGCCGTGAACCCCAACAACAGCCAGAGGATCCCCTGACGAATGGCCTGCTGACGAGCTGCGCGGACACGGTCAGGACGGGGGGGATAGTGGAAGGAGGGCATCAGGTCAGGCCAGGCCTCGCGAGCGCGTACAGGAAAGGGTGTACTGTCTGGGTGGTGTTGCCAACCCTACCAACTCAAAGCCATGTTATCCCATCCTTACTCTTCAGAGTCGTCTAGACCCAACTTCAAGGAGGTAGCAGTCGCCCCAGCGGGATCCCTGCAACCGTTGTTGGGAAAGTCAGAGGTGCATCTTTGGCTGCAGACAGTCCCCCCGTTGAAAGAATTGCTCCCCCAGCTCGACCTTCTTTCCCCTGAGGAATGTCGGCGGGCAGAGCGTTTACAACTGCCGGCAGATCGACGCCGCTTTCTGGCCGGTCGTCTTTTGTTGCGGAGCTTGCTCAGCCACTACAGCGGCATTCCACCCCAGGCAATCCCCCTCGACCACAGTTCTACCGGCAAACCCTACTGGCGGGATCCACCCCTACCCCTGCAGTTCAACCTCAGCCACTCCCACGAGCGCGTCCTGATCGGTCTGAGGTTGCAATACCGCATTGGGGTGGATCTGGAATGGGTTCGACCTGTGCCCCGCTGGCAGCGCATCGCCCAGCGCTATTTTTCGGCTGCTGAGCAAGGCCGTTTAGTCAACTGTCCAGCTCCAGAGCGGGATGCCCTCTTCTTCCAAATATGGACACAAAAAGAGGCGCTCCTGAAGGGAACGGGCAGGGGTCTGGCCGGCTCCGCAGCTTTGGGCGAGGACTCCCGCTGGGTAACCTTACCGCTTCAGGTTGCCGGTGGCTACGTCGCTGCGGTAGCCCTTGAATTGACATACTCCCTACCCTAAAGGGCAGGGATTCTTG
>DVDX01000054.1 GCA_015295985.1 Synechococcus sp. M44_DOE_062
TTGCTGCCAGAAGCCTAACCGCGCCGCTTGGGCCGCCTCTTGGGCTTCTAGGTAGCGCTGCCGATTGGCCCCGTGCAAAAAGCGCTCGTAAACCACCGCCTGACCCTGGCGCAACATCTCCAAATTCACCAAACCATCGGCGTTGTACACCTGGGCAATGTGAAGCCCTTCCGGTGTGACATAGAGGGTATCCACTTGCACCAGGGATCCGGTCGGGAGCAAGTTTTGCAGAGCCTCTTGGGATAGCCGCCCCCAGCGCCCTTGGGTTAGCTCCGGCGCATCCACATAGGCCAGACGGAAACGGGTTGGCCTACCGTTCAAGTCCGCCCAAAAGGTATCCCCATCCACCACCGACCGCACCCGGGCCGTCCCGGAAGATTGTGCTGCCGCCGGAAGAACAAGCCAACTGCCCGAAAGGACAGCCACAGTCATTAGAAGGGAAGTTCTTGAGGTCATGGGGGTCACTCCTATTGTGCAGAACAAGAACAAAAGTTAAGAAATAATAAGATAGGGAGGTTGTGGGAACCAACCGGAACCCCAGACCGTCTCTAGGGCTTGCCATGGAACTGGCCACTGTTTTCCCATTGCAAAGTCATGCAAAGTCAGCAAGGCTAGCCACGCTCCACGTGAGAGAAGCAAACTTTTCCAGCGAAAAGCTGCGGCTCTTGAAGAGTCGGCCCGTTGGGTCGGCTTAATTTGGGTTAGAGTTTAGCTCACCTTTTGGGGCAACGTCACAGCCCTGAGGCGCAATCTTTGTCCCTTAGATCAAATCACAGGCGCAAGCGATAAGGCTCTTCGTCAGGGAAGTCGGGCAGAGGGGGGGGCAGGATCTCGATCTCCCCGGTGGGCAGCGTTTGCAGCACGGTACCCAACTGGGCCAGTTGTTCCAGGACAAACAGGCGGGTGTCCCGGTCGGTGGTGGAATTGAACACGCTCAGCCAAGCATCGAATTGAGCCCGGCGGCTGAGCGGACTGCGGGCAATGTTATCTCCCAATTGACGAAATTCATCTCCAGGCAGGCCCACCTGCTCTCGCCAGGCAGCAGCTTGGTAGTAATCGGTGCGGCCCGCTTCTGGGTCTCCCAGAAACATAAAGTTAAGTAGGGCGCGATCCACATAAAGTCGCCAGGCATCAGGGTTGTTTTGGGGGTTGAACTGCTGCAAGCCGCGATCCAAAATCTCGACGGCTTTTTCCGGCTGGCCGGCCCGATAGGCCAACACCAAACTGGAGAGCCGGTAGCCCAAGAAGAAATGGGGATCCAGCCGCAGCATGTGATCGAAATAGTCGTAGGCCAGGCCATAGCCAGTCAGGGTGCGGGCCGCTGCATCCCCGTAGTACTGGATCAGCTCCAGCCACAGCCAGGAAGCCCCCAAGTTGCGGTAGCCCAGCCAGCCCAGCGTATTGGCCAGGGCGATGTTGCGGTTTTTGCGGGCCTCGGCATTTTCCAATTCCCCCAGATTGATCCGCTCCAGCATCGGCAACTGTAGCCGCACCACCAGGATCCCACACAGAAACGCACCCCCAACAGCGGCCAGAGTGCCTGTGAGGGAGAAGCGAGAGCGACGACGGGGCAGGGAAGCAGCAGTCATGGCCAGTTCTCCGCGGATCCCTAAGGCTGTTGCGACCAGGGGCTACACTCAATCATAAACTGAACCGTTGAGCCTTTCCCTTGCCTATGGCCAGCTCCGCCCTCTCGGCTTCAGAACGGGCCTTAAGCCTTTACGAGGCTTTGCCTTACCCCAATGTGCCTCTCTCGCAGACGGCCCGCAACGCCCTGCCGGAGATGTTCAAGATGAGCTACACCACAGCTCAGTACCTGCGCACCCATGCTGTCGTCCCGCCAGAGGGCAAGGTTTTGCTGAATGCCGGCTGTGGCTCCGGCTGGGAAACGTTGATGATGGCCGAGGCCAATCCAGGGGCCCAGATTGTTGCCTGTGATCTGTCTCCGGCTTCGGTCAAGCTTACGGAGGAACGCCTGCGCCACCACGGCTTCACAGATGCTAAGTTTTATGTCCTCAATCTGCTGGAGCTGGATTGCCTGGGGATCCAATTCGATTTCATCAGCCTCAATGATGTTTTGTATTTGCTGGAGGATCCCACCGAGGGCCTGCGGGCAATGAAAAATGTCCTCAAGCCTGACGGCATTATCCGGGCCAATCTCCACAGCCGCTACCAACGGCAGGTGTTTTTCCGCTTGCAGGAAGCCTTTCAAAAAGTGGGCCAATTTGACGTTCCACCGGCTGTAGGGGCGCAAAATGTGCGGGAGTTCATGGGATCCCTGCGGGAAGAGGTGGCCCAGGCGGTGTTCTGGAATCCGGCCAACTATGCCGAAGATGCGGCCATTATGAACAACTACCTACTCTCCAACGACAAAGGGTTCACGATCCCCGACTTGTTTCGCCTGTTGCAGCAGGCAGGGTTGAGCTTTTTGAGCTTGGTGGATAGGCCCGATTGGTCAGTGGAGTCTTTGTTTAAAGAGGTACCTGAGTTTGTGCGGCAGCGGTTGGCAACCCTCAGCCTCATGGAGCGACTGCACCTGTATGAACTGCTTCGCCCTGCCCATCGCCTCATTGACTTTTGGGCCG
Organism: Synechococcus sp. M44_DOE_062; assembly: GCA_015295985.1. Classification (GTDB taxonomy): domain Bacteria; phylum Cyanobacteriota; class Cyanobacteriia; order Thermostichales; family Thermostichaceae; genus Thermostichus. The sequence continues at coordinate 2,586 of DVDX01000054.1, forward strand.
GGCATGCTGGCTCTCCGTCGGTGCTGCCCTGGAGCAATGAAGATTGGCTGTCGGGATCCGTACAATTCAATCCCCTATTGATGGACAACCCCCGCTTTCACCAGGAGTACAGCAAAGCCCTGCAAGAGAAGCGGCCCTACGAAATGCAGTGGACAGGGGCCACCCACGGGCGGATCAGCATCCCTGCTGAGAACGTGAGCTGGTTGGCACCATTGCTCCGAGGGCCAACGCCGGTTCGAGAGCTGATTCAACAGGCCGTCCAGTTGGGATCCCCCGATGAAGAACGAGCAACCCCTGAGGTGCTGACCTTCCTGACTGCCCTAGAAGACTTTCTTTTTTTGATGCTGCAGTAGGCAGCTCCCCCAAGTTCTGGCTGCCCATACCTACCTGTTGTTGGTGAATCTATGGCTCAGATGTCTGCCTGGTCGGGACGTTATTGGCGCACAATTCTGACGCGGTGGTTCCCACAGCCCCTGGATCGCTGGGTGGCCGGGATCACCCTCTGCAACCTGGCCATTGGGGTGATCCTGCTGCTGCTGGGCAATCACACGTCTCCTTACGTGCGGGACTTTAACTGGCAACAGCAACGGGTGGGAGCGCAAGAAATGCAGATGGTGCTTACCTTTAACCGCCCAATGGATCCCGTCAGCGTTGAAGAGCACTTGCAGATCCAGCCCCCTCTGCCGGGCCGAATGCACAAGCTGGGTCGCCGCTTTTTTTGGACACTGACAGAACCCGCCCCCTACGGCCAGACTTACCGGGTGCGCCTGCAGGCAGCGGTAGATGAACGAGGCCAGCCCATGGCCCGGCCTTTTGAGGGAGAATTCCGCACGCCGGATCGGCAGTTGCTGGGGATCAGCACCGAACCTGGCCAGCGAGGACGACTGTTTCTGTTCAACCTGGAGACGGGAGCCACCACCCTGCTGACTCCGGCTGGGCTCAAGGTAACTCAAATGCAGCCCAGTGCCGATGGCCGCTTCGTGTACTATTTCGCCACGGCCACCCACCTACAGCACCAGGATCTGTACCGACTGGATCTGGAGGATCAGTCTTCGCAGTTGCTGCTGGATCACCAGGGTTACCAAAACCTGCGCTTCCAAGTCTCTCCAACGGGGGAATTGGTGGTGGCAGAGCGGATCCCGCTGCAACGGGATCCCATGGCCGCTGTCCAGACAGAGCTGTGGATCCAGAAAACAAGCCGGGATCCCTTTGAGCGTCTAGAGCTGGATACGGCGGTGGGGGGAGATTTTTTCATCAGCCCCGATGAGAGCAACTTGCTCATCTCGCAGGGACAGGGGGTGGGGATCGTGCCCTTGCATCCGCGGGCGGCAGCGGAGAGCTTTCTGGCCCAGTTCGGCCAAACCTTGGCCATTCGTCCCGATGGGGCTTTCGGGGCTTTGCTGCGCTTCAATCCCGACTACACGCGCAGCCTCTCCATCGTCAGCAATACCGGCAACAGCCAGGAGATCTTGAGAATCCAGGGATCCATCCTGAAAGGGGCTTTCTCCCCTCAGGCACCCATCTTCTACGCCTTGGTCAGTGAGGTCTCTCACGTTGGCGGTGCAGAGCATGATTCTGTTGGCGAGGTCGCGCTGGACTTCCCCAGCTACACCGAGTCGCCCCGCTTGCTGGCGATAACGCTCCGTCCCGCCGACGCCACCCAAGAGGAAGCAGGCAAGGCCATAGAGGTGGTTCGAGCCGATTATCCCGTCGATCTGGACTTCAGCATTTCCCCGGATGGACGTATGCTGGCCTACACGCTCTTGGAATCCTTCCCGGGAGTACCGGATGATCCCTCAGCTCCCCTTAGCCGTAGCGGGCAGGCCATTATGGCCTCGCAAGTGTGGCTGGTGGATTTGCAGGACGGGCTGCCCATTCCTGACGGACAAAGGGATTCGCACCGCTGGCAGGAACGCCGCCTACCGCTGGGCAGCAGCACGTTGGCTTGGATCCCTTAGAGCGGGAAAGCAACTTGGGGAGCAAACCTGCCTAGAATCAAAACAGGGTGTGCGAGGAGAGGTGATATGCGGATCATTGACGAACAGGGACGGCTTTTGGGAAAGATCAGCCTCTTGGATCTGGGAGCCCTGGCGATTGTGGTGGTGGCCATTGTCGCTGTTTTGTTTTTGCCAGGTCGGCAGGCGGGCAGTGTAGTCCAGGTGGGAGGTGGCCCTACGCTGCCGGTAGAAGTGGATATGATTGTGCGTGGGATCAGCAGCCGCTCCATAGAACCCTTCCAGGCGGGGCACAAGGCCGACTTGATCATCCGCAATCAGCCCTACGGCCAGGTGGAAGTGGTGCGGGTGGAAAATGTCAGTCGTACCGTGCCGGTGGTGTTTCCCGATGGACAGGTGCAGAACCTGCCTGATCCCGAAGCCTATCGCCTCGATCTGGTATTTACGCTGCGGGGACGGGGCCAGCGCACCGAGAATGGCATCGTCTTGGGCAACAATCGCGTCAAAATCGGCGTTCCCCTAGAGCTAGAGACCTTTGACTACAACTTGCGCGGCACCGTGATGGACGTGCGGCTGCTGCAATCGTAAGAGGATGTCAACCCCAATGCAGCTACAGGAGATTGCCCAAAAGTTGGGATGTGCCTACGAAGGGGATCCCACCCTAGAAATTCACGGCGTCGCCAGCCTGGCGGAGGCGCGTCCAGGAGAGTTGAGCTTTCTCAGCGAGGCCCGCTACCTGCCCCTGCTGGAGCAAACCCAGGCCAGTGCGGTGATTGTGGAAGAATCGACCCCTTTGCCCCGTTCCATTCCCTGTTTGCGGGGCAGGGATCCCCGTCTGCTGTTTGCCCAAGCCATTGAGCTGTTTTACCAGCCCTACCGCCTACCCGTGGGGATCCATCCCACAGCGGTGGTGGATGCCAGCGTGCAACTGGGGGAAGGGGTGGCAATTGGGCCGCATGCGGTGGTGATGGAAGGGGTGAGGATTGGCGACTACACCCAAATTCACCCCAATGTAACGATTTATCCCCAGGTGCGGATTGGATCCCGTTGTCAGCTCTTAGCCAACTGTGTTATTCACGAGCGCACAGAAATTGGCAACGATTGTCTGATTCACAGCGGCGCTGTCATCGGTGACGATGGCTTTGGGCACATTCCCCTGGCGGATGGCTCCTGGCGGCGCATGCTGCAAGCGGGACGGGTGGTGCTAGAAGATAACGTGGATGTAGGCAGCAACACCACCATCGACCGGGCTGCCGTTGGGGAAACCCGCATTGGCCGAGGCACCAAGATTGACAACCTGGTGCAAATTGGCCACGGCGTGAGGACGGGATCCCACTGCCTAATCATCGCTCAGGTGGGCATTGCCGGCAGTACCCAATTGGGCCACCAGGTCATTTTGGCCGGGCAATGTGGCCTAGCCGGGCATCTTCACATCGGCGACGGCGTGCGTGTAGCCGCCCAAACAGGCGTAACCAGCGATATCCCAGCCGGCCAAACGGTGGCAGGCTACCCCCATCAACCCATTTCCGAATGGCGCAAGAGCATGGCGGTTCAACGGCATTTGCCCGATTTGCAACGTACCTTGCGCAAGCTGGAGGCCCGTGTGGCCAAGCTAGAACAGAACAGGGAATCATGAGAGACGGCAAAAGACGTGGATCCCTAGAAAGCCCGCAGCAACACAGGCAGCTTTTGGACAGCAGGCCGCAATCCCCTGGGAAAGCGCTCCCGCTTTAAAGGATAGCGATAGCTCAGCAGAGGAAGCAGCCTCTCCCATTGATGGGGGTTCAAGCCAGCAACTACAGAAGAAAATGGCTCTCGGTCTATCTCCAGCCCTGCTTCCATAAGCTTAAGGGTCACGTTGCCTGCAGCTATCTCCAGAGTTTGATTGGCCAGTTGCGGATCCGGATCCCCTGGGAAGATCAGAGCATAGTCTTCCGGCTGAGGACTGCGCAGAATCGACTCCAGCAAGCTCTCCAATTCTTGGATAAGCTGCTCTGTCTCCATCTCCCAATAGGGGAAAAGGCCCACGTTAATCTTGCTCAGGCGGATCCCTTGTGGTTTGGAGATTTCTGTTGGGTCATCCCTGACTACTAGCAGGTTCTCAGAAGGACTTAACCACATAGGACTGGGCCATCCCTGCAGCTCTAAGCTGTCCATCTTCCAACCATACGGCTCAGCTACACTGTGCAGTTGAAAGAAAACCTCAACTTCCTGCTCAAAATCGTGAACAGCCTTTGCGCATCCTTGCCAGTCCTGATAGTCATCAATCTGGATAAACCCTCTGGGATGAACTTGATGATAGAGATGGCGCAAAATATCCATTGTTGACTGATACCAGTCAGCGTCTGCATGCAGCAGAGCCATCTCACCCACTTGCTCTCGATAAACAGGTAAGGTGTCAGCAAACAAACCTGGCACAGGAACAATGAGATCCCAGACCCCCAGTTCCCTGGCAATCACCTCCAGGTTCTCCGAAATGGGTGCTGCTAGAGCACCTGCTCCGAAGCCTGTAGCATTGGCAGCAACTCCTCGATAATCTCGATCCGCCTCTGTTGGCTCAGGCATACCTGAGAAGACATCAAAGGCATAGAGTTTGCGGGGCCGACGGCTATAGTTCTTAATCACCCAGGCTAGTAAAGCAGAGCTCCCACCCCTACAAACACCACACTCTACAAAGTTCCCAGGGATATCTTCCTCGCAAACTCGCTTTGCTAGCGAATAAAGGCTCCAAAGACGCTCGAAGCCTAGCAGGGTAAAAGGCTTGACCTTCTCCAATACCTTAGATAGCTCAAGATTACAGACCGGGTAGTCCTTGAGGTGTTCTGGTAAGTTCCAATCCACAGCAGGGTCTGGAATGTGCTCGACAGGCTGGACATTCCCTCGCCAAGCTACCCCCATAATTTGCATAGTCTGGTAAATCATTGTGTTCCAGCCCCTGTCTCTCAAGTAATTCAAACCTTCGGCTACATCTGGCGAGGCTAGATTGTGAAACAGAATTAAGGCATCCTCAGCAGCATATTGCTCTGCCACTTGAGCATCCTGCAAGGGAGCCGGTGAGTCATGATTCCCATCGATAAAAATCAGAGACCAGCGAAACTCCTCTTGCTGGGCAATCTCCTCTACCTTTTCTGGGCTATAGCCAGGGTAGAGATTGACATTAGAGCGAACTCCAGCTGAGCAGAGAGAATAATTCACGCTCTCATAAGCTGTTGGATTTTCCAAAATAGGATCGATAGCATCAAGAATAACCCCTCCTGCTGCCAGGTGAGCAGTTGACCAACCTAGCCAACAGCCAATCTCCAGGGCGCGTTTTCCTTGGAACTTGAGGGCAGCGTTATACAAAATGTGGGCCTCATCTCGGCTGACAAAGCCAGTATCAGGCTGACGTTGATCTGCACAGTAGAGATGGGGAACCTCTCTCCTTACATAGGGCCAGGGGTGAGGTTCCGGATCGAAAGCAGCCATTGATGGGAAGCTATGATCCAGGTATATCCTCCTAAAGTTAGGAGACACACGTTCATATCTCTTGGCCAGAAGAATACCATTGCGAGGGTAACGTAGGCTAGCTTCTAGCTTGAAACCTTCAGTAGTACGCACTATGTAAAACTCCCTATTTTTGACTTCTCCGTCAAGGTGCAGGATGCCTATGGGAGTATGCGGTGGCCAAGTTTCAACCCAAAGTTTTTTGCTTGGATCCCACAGAGGAAGTTTGCTAAGGCAAGTATAATTACAATGTAAGGGTAATAATTCAACACTATCTATCCCACAATCTCTATAGATAGCCGCGTTCAGAGCAAACTGATCTGTGAAAAGATCAAGGTCTTTGAAAATGGATTGATATAGTCTAGCCTTCCACTTTGACCAAACAAGAGAATCATTGCGTCCGGAGAACACACCGGCATTTAGAATTGGTCTTATGTGCAGGTGGCTAGACTCAGGACTACAGTCTGTTTGATGGAAGTAGTTCCAGTATTTTGCTAAATTCCAGACTAGATATGAATTAGGATAACGATTGAACAAAGTATCGAGTAACTGACCAACAATTCCAAAGCCTTTACTTCTTGCTCCTAAGGTAAGAAGCTCGATTGCAGACCAGTCTTGAACCCAAGCATCTGCATCAATCCAGATGTAAATCTCATAGCCCGGAAAGTATTCAGGAAGGAAAGGTCTGCAGGTTAATGCCTTAAGATAATTGGGCTGCTTATCAGCATCAGGAATGTCATATTGCCAAATTGGCTCAACGATGTAGTCAACGTGCTGACCTATCCATTGCAACTGCTCCGGTATACAGCCCACATCGAAAAATCCGATATCTACAGACTGCCCCTGGGGTTTCTCTCGGATGGAGAGAATAGTCCCCTGAACCAATTCAAAAAACTTGCTGTCGGCGCCTGTAACAATGATAGTTGAGTTCATCTCTCCCTCCAAGACTTTACTTCTTGTCGAAAGAATGAGATCTGCTCACGTAGCAAAGAGCTCCCCTTCGACTGGCCATGATTTCCCCCTGCCAGAGGAGATGGGAAGGATCCAACATCTGGTCAATCCGCTTGCGGTCTTGCTCAGAAGTAAACTCCACGTAAATCACCTTGATGTCCCCAAGCTGGGGCTGCAAGTTAGCCAACACCTCCACCTCATTCCCGCCTGTAGCCACCCTGAGCACATCGATGGACTCCAGACCCAGCTCCTTCAAAGCTGCCTTGGCTTCTCGGAAAGGGAGCACCTGCTCCACTCCCCACTCAACCTGAGGATCTTCCGGCCAGAGGCGATGAGTTCTGCAGCTATCCTGCCCCGCCAGCCCCACCGGATGCACAAAGCAGTTGCCCAAGCTGAGAATATTCTGCCGCAGCAGGTGCAACGCCAAGGGATCCACCTCGAAACAGTGGATGGCTGCCTCAGGGTGAAAAGTTCTGAAACAGGCGCTGGTCAAACCCACCCCCGCCCTCACATCCACAACAACCTTGACCTCAGAAAGAATGGAAGCTGTGGGCTGATAGATGCGGCTCAGTCTAGCTGCTGTCCCTTCATACTCAAGGCCTTCATACCCCCGCAACCAAGCTGACGGAGTAGAGCTACCCTCTTGGACCAAGTCAATGAGAAAAGTTTCTGTTATGTTTCGCGCATTGGCAAAGAGGAGCTGGGCGTCTTCTCCTAGAACAAAGGCAAAGTTGGCTTTCAAGGGCTGGCCAAGTCTTTGCAAATCCTCAGCCGTGCACACCACAGCCTCAAACTCAGGCCAACTGCCCGGCTCCCCCCTCAGGGCATGAGTTCGCTCAGGCACTCCCTTCTGCTGCAGCAGGGCACAGGGATCCTCAAACCCCTCTTCCACATACAGTTCCAGCCGCGGCAAGTCCAGTAAATCTGCGGCTATCACTTCAGGACAACCTCGACTCACCAACACCCTCAGCCGCTCCTGCACCCGATGCAGCTCTTGAATGGGCTCGTAAATCCCCAGCCGCGTGTCTACCCAGGCAGAGCTGGCAGTGCTGACAAAGTAGCGCACATCCGAGCCAGGAGAGTAGCAAAACGGCTCAGGCAGTTCTCCCCCAAACACCCACCCCAGCAGGTTCTGAATGCGGTGGCGGGGGTGCCAGTGCTGGTCGAAGGTGTGGTAGGCGCGGCGGGCAATGTCAATGGCTTCTTGAGGATGGTCTAGGTAGTAGCGGATTTTCTCCAAAAGTTCCTTTTCGCAGTTGTAGGTGTCGCAGTAGGTGCCGGGTACCAAGAGTTCGTTCAGTCCTGAGGCAAAGGAAAGCTGGTCGGTGAGCAGAAAGCCTCCTGCAGAAATCACTTCCAGGTTCCTCAAGTTGAGATCCCCATTTTGGCTGCAGTTGAAGGAAATCAAAGAATTGGCAAACCACTTGGCTGCCTCTTGGCGGTTGGCTACTCTGATGAGGATGGGCAAATCCGCTTTCTGTATGGCTTGAACCAGTCGGGATCGCCTGGGATGACGGGATCCCTGTTGTCCGATAAAGACAACTTGATTTTCTCGAGCTTCCACCCACTCGTGAGTGACGGTGTGCATAGAAAGAAGAGGCAACCAAGCAAGATTCTCAACACCCGCCGCAGCAAACCAGTGCAAATGCTGGCGGTTATAGGCAGTGGCAACATAATCGAACCCTTCAGTAGCCCAGTAGGCTAGGAGATGGTTAACGGGAAATTTCCAGTGGTGGGTGTCTCCAGCTAGCAAGAGGGTAGGGCAGCCAAACTTCTTTGTATTCAAGGGACTGATCTGGTCAAAGCTGGAAGTCCAAACAACAACCAAGTCAAACTCTTTATCTGCAATTTGCTCAGACTGCTGCACAAAGTCGTAGAGGTCGTAATCTCCACCTGGGCACTCCACCAATTCCCCAGAGAGGTCGACGAAGCCTAGTCCAAAGCCCTTTGCTCTCCCCTTAGGACAAAGAGTGACCTGCCGATCTGAAAGCCGCGGGGGCGGGATGTAGTCCGGCGGAGCCGGCCAGTTGAGAAGAACTCGCGGAGCAGTAGCCTCGATATCTTGCATTTCTCGACCCATAAGTTGAGCAGCAGATCCTCCTGGCTCCTATAGGCTATCAGCGCTAGGTGTTAAAGCCAACCTCCACTGCTAGGGATCCGGTGTCATCCTTGAGCGGCTTTTACCCGAAGATACAATTTCTAAGTTTAGAGCTCAGGAGCACCCCATTTCTCACCAGAAAACAATTGTCAAGCCAGCTTTAGAGTTGGGCCCATCGATAAGGGATCCTTGTTATTTTATTCTGGAGGACAACGAGCCGAGCACAGGTTATGAGCAACCCTGCGGTTGAACTATCGGATCCTTGTCTGCAAGAGCTGGATCCAGTTGATTTACCTGAATGGCCCCCCACCCAAGACGAGCTTCCCTACGACGACGGCGAACCTATGGAAAGCTGGCGGCACAGGTGCCAGATGGATCTGCTCATCTCCGTTACCCAAGCCTGGCTCCAGCAGCGCCCCGATGGCTTTGTCAGCGGCAACATGTTTCTTTACTACAGCTTGGAGCAAGCCCGCAGCCGCAATTTCAAAGGGCCGGATTACTTTGTGGTGCTAAGAGTCCCAAAAGGCGAGCGCAAAAGCTGGGTAATTTGGGAGCAAGGCAAAGGGCCAGATGTGGTGATTGAGCTTCTTTCCCCCAGCACTGCTCACTACGACAAAACCAGCAAAAAGCAGC
>DVDX01000002.1 GCA_015295985.1 Synechococcus sp. M44_DOE_062
CGACGATGTCGAACCATCCTCGCTCCTGTCGCACGCGCCCTACCGCTATGGTCATAGGACGTATCTCCAGAACAATGACGACAAATCCAATCCAATAAAGTGCAATACAGCAGCGCCCCCAACATTCCTGAGCAGCACTGCCCTTCCATCTTACGAAAAATCAATAAGTTGCAACACAACCTCAAGATGAGGCGCTGCATTAGCTCGTCCGGCGCAGGGATCCCTTGTGTTTTAGGATGGGAAGGGTTTTGGCTGAGGGCAACTGAGCCGGGATCCGTTCGCGGCGGCGGAGCAGAGCCCACAACACCAGGGAGGGCATCGTGGTTCAAGCCAGGATTTTGTTCGCAGCAGCAGAGGCAGCACCTTTGGCCAAGGTGGGGGGCATGGCCGATGTGGTGGGATCCCTACCGGTCGTTTTGCGCAAGCTGGGGCAGGATGTTCGCATCATCATGCCTTTGTATGGCTTTCTCTGGGACAAGTTCGGCCAGGAACCGGGGCAATACCCCCGCTCGAAAGATCCCATCTGGTCTAAACAGGTTATGGGTCAGGTGGCCGATATTTACGAAAGTGTTTTGCCCGGCACCGATGTGCCCCTCTACTTGGTCAGCCACTACTGCTTTGCTCCCCATCGCATCTACTACGGTGAGGACGAGTTCTGGCGCTTCACCTTTTTTGCCAACGCCGTAGCCGAATTTGCCTGGACTTACTACCCTTGGAAACCCAACATCATCCACTGCCACGATTGGCATACCGGCATGATCCCAGCCTGGATGCACCAAGCTCCCGATATTGGCACGGTGTTCACCATCCATAACCTGGCCTATCAAGGGCCGTGGCGCTGGCAACTGGAGCGCATGACCTGGCTGCCCTGGTATTTTTCTGCCCACAACACCATGGCTGCCGGGATCCTCTACGCCGACCAAGTGAACACCGTCTCACCCACCTACGCGATGGAGATTCGCACCCCCCTGCATGGGGAAGGACTGCAGGACTTGTTGGCCTGGAAAGGGGAGCGGCTGCGCGGGATTTTGAACGGGATCGATACTGATAGGTTTGATCCCCGCACCGACCCAGACCTAGAGGCCAATTTCAGCATCGATGACCTAAGTGGGCGGGCAGCCAACAAAGCCACGCTACAGGCCAAGTTGGGCTTGATCGTTAACCCAGATACCTTTCTGATGGGTATGGTGGCCCGTTTGGTGGAGCAAAAAGGGATTGACTTGCTCATCCAAGCCCTAGATCGTTTTTTGGCCTACAGTGACGCGCAATTTGTTTTGCTGGGAGGCAGCGGCGAAACCCACTACGAAGGGCGGATCCGGGAGATGGCCGAGCGGCACCCGGGCAAAATGGCCTACCAAAAAGGCTACCAACCCAAGCTGGCCCAGTTGATCTACGGGGGGGCAGATGCGTTTTTGATGCCCAGCCGCTTTGAACCTTGTGGTATCAGCCAAATGATTGCCATGCGCTATGGGTGTGTGCCCATCGTCCGCCGCACGGGAGGGCTGGTGGATACGGTTAGCCACCACATCCCCAGCAAGGGGATCGGCACCGGCTACTGCTTTGACCGCTACGAAGCCCTGGACTTCTACACCTGTCTGGCGCGGGCTTGGGAAGCCTTCCAGCACAAAGAAACCTGGCAAGCGCTGCAGAAGCGGGGCATGGCCAGCGATTTCAGTTGGCACCGCTCGGCGCTGGAATACCTACGCATGTATGAGCTGATCCTCAACCTGCCGCTCTTGCCGGAAAAGCCCCCAGAGCCACCCAACTCCCCCAGCTCCTCTCCGCCTAAGCTCAAGAAGCCCATCTCCTCCCAGCCTCGCTCCAAAGGGATCCCTAAGCTGCAGCAGAGGCACGAGGAGTAGGGTAGAGTGGAACGGGTTAAAAAAGGTTTTGGGGGTTACCTGCACATGATTGGAGGACGTCCTACTGTTACTTCCCAAGGCTGCCGCCAGGACGCCATTGCCCAGGGACTCAGCCTTCTGCGCCGTTCTTGGGTGCGGTTGGTTTTCGGCGTATTGCTCGGCCTTGTTTTGGGTGTAGGCTCCACCTTCTGGGCCACCGCTCAGCAGCTCCCTGCCGGACAACAGCTTATTCCCAATCCGCAGCAGTTTCGCGCCCTAGAGCAACCCAGCAGCGCCCTCAGCGCGTTGCGAGCCGAACAACTGGCCGCCGAAGCGGATGCCGCCATCCAAGCGCAAAACTACGACCAGGCTGTCGAGCTGCTGCAACAGGTGTTCAACGCCTACAACCAGCGCTCCAACTACCACCAAGATCTCTCCCGCGCCTTCGCCGGGATCCAAAACCGCATCTCCGAAGAACAGCGGGAGCTGGCCCGTGTTGCCGCCCAAGCCCGGGATCAAGCTGCCTACGATTTGGCCGTGGTCTACCGCGCCGCAGGGCGACCGGAAGAGGCCGTGGGCTGGCTGATCCAGGTCATCAACAGCCAGGGCCCAACCCGCGAGCTGGGCACCCAAGCCTATCAGCAGCTCTTGGAAATCGGCTTTGTCAGCACCCCCTTCCCCAGCTAGAGCCGCTCTTCCAGATGGCGGTAGAAGGCGAGGGCCGTTTGCCCATAAGTCCGTTGGTCAAAGCGCAGCAGGGATCCCACCTGGTCGGGTAGCTCCTGGCCGCTGCGATGCTCAACAATCAGAGTTCCCCCTGGCTTTAACAGAGGTGGGATTAGGGGCAGCAGGGGAGCATACAGACCCGCCCCGTAGGGGGGGGCAAAGTAGACATAATCGAAGGGATCCAAACCTAGCCCTCGGCTGAGCAGCTTGCGGGCATCCCCCTGAATGACCTGGAAAGATTGCCCCGGCTGCGCCACCTTGGCCCAGTTGGCTCGGATGATGCGGCAGGCAGGGGCGGCGATCTCAATCCCGGCCACAAAAGCTGCCCCCTGACACAGGGCTTCTGCTCCTACCGTACCGGCCCCACAGCATAGATCCAGCCAGCGACAGCCCTCCACCTGCCCTTGCAAGATGTTGAACAATGCCTGCCTTACTCGGCCAGGGGTGGGTCGGGTGCCCAAGCCAGCGGGAGTTTGCAGCGCTCGTTTGCCGCTGATGCGCAGGCCCATGGGATCCCTTCAAGGGTTAGGTGCAGCCGGCAACTGGCCGGTCAACCCACTGCGTTGGGCAGCACGATCCCGCTCCCTCTGGATTTGCTCCACCAAAGGTTGGGGCAGTTGGGCAGAAGCTTGCAGGGCTTGATCGAAAAGGGGGACAGCCTCTCGGTCTTGCCCCTTAGAAACCAAAATTTGCGCCTTGAGGTAGTAGAGCTCTGGGTTGTTGCAGGAAGCAGCAATGGCCCGATCCACCGCCTCCAGTGCCTCGTCAAAGCGCTTCATATCCCGGTAGGCCAGGGCTTGGCCGCGATAGGACAGATAGTCAGGCGCTGCCATCCGAAACTGATTCAGAGCCTTCTCCCGGTAGGTCAGCAGCAAATCCATATAGCCGTTGAGCAGATTCAGCTCCGGATCGCTGCTGTCCACTGCCTGGGCGGCCCGGATGGAGGCAAACAATTGATTGAGGGTGGGCAGAGCCTTGGGCAAACCGATGACCACCCCATCTCGCACCACAATGTTGGCTGCCTCCAGCCCATAGCCCACACCCTCATAAAGGTTGCCACGCAAGGGATCCGTCTTTTTCAGCTCGGCAGCCACCTGTCGGGTTTGAGTGGCCAACTGGGCAAATGCTTCCAGATCTCCCTCCTGATAGGCCAGCGCCGCCAACAGGGCATAGACCATCGGCTCTTCAGGAGAGGCCTTCTTGGCCATTTCCAGCTTTTCCCGGCTCTGGCTGTACCGACCTGCACAGAAGAACTCTTCAAAAGCTGCGGCTACCTCTGGGCCGATGGGGCGGGCATTGTCCCCGCTGCGGAAGGGATCCTGCGCCCAAACCGGCAGAGCGGATCCCCACAGCCAACAGATCGCCCCCAGCAGCTTGCCCAACCTGCTCATTCTGCCGATACTCATCCCCAATGCCTCAACCCCCACCCCTGTCTAACCTTCTCTTCAGCGCAGCAGTTGCGCAATAGAAGCAATAGCCGCATCTTGAACCAACTCATTGGGCTCATAAGCCAGAAGATTGTGCAAGGGATCCAAGGCGCGCGGATCCCCAATTTGACCGAGGGCACGGGCTGCCGCCTCCCGCACCACCGGTTCATCGTCGGCAAGCTTGGTCAGTAAAGCCGGCACCGCCTCCACCACCTGCATTTGCCCCAACCGGTAGATGGTTTGCAGTTGAGCCTCAAGAGGGGTTGCTGGGAGAACAGAGCTGTACACAGAAATGCCCGCAGAACCGTCGTAGAAATAGCCGCCGTGCGCCATCGAGATGGCCGAGAGAGCCTGCAATGCCTCTAGGGCACGATATCGCTCTGCCCCGCTCATTTGGGGCAATTGGGCCACCAGATCCTCAAAAGCCCGCTGCACAGGATCGGCAGCCACAGCCTGTTGAGCAATGCGAGTTAATTGGCGATCCGCCTGCACCTGCTGCCAAGACTGAAACGCTGCCAGACCCGCCACTATCAAAGCCGCATCGGCCAGAATGGCCAGCAGCGCCATTCCTCCCCAGATCTTGCTGCGACGGCTGAGCCTTTGCATTTGCTTGTCCACATAGACAAAGGCTTGGTGCTGCCGTTCCCAAAAGTCGGGGGCCACCTGCAGAGTTTGGGCGCTCAGATCGGGAGACAGGAGGTTTTCCTCACGGGCTACCTCCAGGCTCTGTAGCCTCTGATTCAAGCGAGAAAATTGTTTCGTCCAGAGCCAAGTAAACATCAGGTCACGTCCTCTCTGCAAACCTGCCAACAAGAACCAAGTCCTGCTGACACAACATCGTGCGGGCTGTGCTGGCGTCCGGTGTCAGGCAAGGTTGGCCCACTTTCCCCTGGGATCCCAGGGGAGAGCTTATGCGACAGGATAACAAAAGCATCGGCTCCCCACCACCGGTCTTTACCCTAGAATCGCAGAACATCTCTCCGTGTAAAGAGGCCGACGAAGGGTGCAGAGGGGTTGGCTGCGCTTAGGTGAGTCTAGACACCGCTTCGCAACTGAGAGAACTCAAAGGCCACTGCGTCGAGCTTCCCGACACCTGACTGACCGCTTGATCCATTCTGCTGCTGCCTGAGGAGATCCCATGACCACTGCCCTCACCCCCCGCAAAACCTACACTTTAGAGGAATACTTTGCCCTGGAAGCTGAATCAGAGGCCACAGGCGGGATCCGCCGTGAATTTCGCAACGGAGAAATTATTGAGATGACTGGCGGCACACCCATTCATAGCCAACTGATGACCAGTGTCAATGCCCTACTTTGGCTTAAGCTAAGGGGCAAGGGGTTTTCCGTTTTTTCTAGTGATCTCAGACTTTACATACCTGCCTTCGAGCAGTATGTCTATCCTGATGGTATGGTGATCCAAAACCCAGTTCAGCTTAAAGAAGGGCGCAAGGATACTGTCACTAACCCCATCTTAATTGTGGAAGTGCTCTCACCTGCCACTGAAAGCTACGATAGAGGAGCGAAGTTTGCTGCCTATCGCTCTCTCCTGACTTTACAGGAGTATCTGCTGATCGACCAAGCTCGAAATCAGTGTAGAACACTACCGTCGCCAGGGAAATGTCGAGTGGATCTTCAGGGACTACCATGCCCTGGATGATATCGTTACGCTGCCATCTGTCAACATCACTTTTTCCCTGGCAGACATTTATGGCGATATTGAATTGGAGCAAGATTCAAATGCAACATGCTCCTGGCACGAACCTACTCCCTCACTTGAGTAGATGAGGCAAGTTGGGAATGCCTGAAGTGATCCTGCTAGATACCCACATCTGGCTCCAGTTAAGGTTACATGGCTATGCTACAAAAGACCATCAGAGGATGAGACAGGCGGCAATGTTCACAGAAAGTATCCAGGGTGTTTCAACTAGTTTAAGGGAGGAAAAACTATGACTGCTACCTATGCTGTGTCTTCTAAGCCAATGACTTTTGCTGAGTTTCTGGAGTGGAGACCTAACAGACGATACGAACTACACAACGGAGTTTTGGTTGAGATGCAACCCACAGGGAAACATGATGAAATCAGTGGTTTTCTTGCCATCGAGTTGGCATTAGAAATCCGCAGGTGCAACCTCAACTATTTTCTAGGTCGGGACACCTTGATCAAGGCTCCGGAAGGGGATACTGCCTACGCTCCTGATGGGGTGGTGATTGACCGTACCGCCTTGGCCAGAGAACCCCTGTGGCAGAAATCCTCAACGCTCATCCACGGAACCTCTATTCCTCTTGTCATTGAAATCACCAGCAACAACTGGCGAGATGACTACTGGCATAAGCTGAGTGACTACGAGACGTTAGGCATTGCCGAATACTGGATCGTTGACTACCAAGCGTTGGGGGGTCGTCGGTACATTGGTGAGCCGAAGGTTCCCACAATCTCGGTTTTCCAACTGGTCAATGAGGAATATCAGGCGCAATTATTTCGGGGCAGTGACCGGATTCGCTCTAAAGTTTTCCCTGAACTAAACCTCACGGCTGAGCAGATTTTTCAGGCTGGAGCCTAGCACAGTCAAGGCACTTCCGTTCGCATTGATCCAAGGTCGGAAGCAGCTTTTCCCAGCTCACTAGCAGGAGCATATCGAATTGGCTGACATAGGGTTACCACCCTTCCGAGAGACGTTCCACAATATCCCGACGGGACAACACCTTTTCACAGGTCTCCCATCTTGGGCCCTTGGGTTCAACTGTGCCGGCGTAGCGCAGCTCAAAAGCGTTGGCCTGTTTCTTGCGCTCCGTAAACTCCTGCAATTTCGCTTCCAGAGTTTCGATATTCTCAATCCAGTCATCTTCGATGGTATCGGGCAAAGAGCCGAACAAGTCATAGCGATCTTTCATCCGCCGGGAAAGCACCTCATAGACCTTTTCATCGTGGGTACCGTGGTACACCAGGTTGAGCATGTCCACACGGTCGCGGGTCTGCCCAAAGCGCTTGATCCGACCGATGCGCTGCTCTAGGCGGGAAGGATTCCAAGGAAGATCAATGTTGATCAGCGTGCCCAAAGATTGGAGATTCAGACCTTCACAAGCAGCATCGGTGGCCACCACCAGCCGAATGGTACGCTCTCGCACGGCTCTCTTAATATCCTCCCGCTCCGTGCTGCGCCATTCTCCGGCAAAAAACAAACCCGACTTCTGGGCACCCGCATAGAGAGCCACACTTTCCTGAGGCAAACGTTGGCTCAGGTTGTCGGCCACCCAATGGGCGGTATCGAAATACTGACTAAAAATGATGCACCCCAAGTCTAGCCAACGTCGTTCCTGTAGGAAATAGAGGACAGCATCGAGTTTGGGATCCGTGCTCTGTGGGTTCAAGACGCTAACAATGCGCTCCAAATGGGCACATTCTGCCTCTAAAATTTCTGGAAGGTCGTCTAACAGCCAATCTTCTTCTCCGTCCTCCTCAAAAAAACGCCGCTTTTCCAGTAGTTTCTGAGCCGTAGATAGGCCGCTGGCAATACTGGAGCAGATCCGGCTTTGCATGATGCTTTTCATAAACCCGGCGGATTGGGTACGCTGTCTCAAAGCTCTCGCAAAATCTTGGGCAGCTTCATAGGCGATATCAAATTCAGGAGAAGTGAGCAAACCCAGCCCACAGAACATGGGCAATTGCTCTGCTTCGCTTGGCCAAATATCGACAGCAATTCGCTCAAGCAAGCCCAATTCTTCTAGGGTAGAGCGTTTTCGCAATACGGTATGGCGCAGAATTGGGTTGTGTCGCTGGAAAAAAGTCAGCCCCTGTTGGCGCTCTTCCAAGGCATCTCGCAGCTCTTGGCGGGTAAAGTCCTCCAATTCCGTCAGGGGCTTATCTGTGAAGTGTTGACCTTTGAGGAGATTCAGATCGCTACGGATGTGGTCGAACAAGGGATTCTCCACAGATGGCGGCAGAGGATTACGGAGCAAATTCCAGGCAAAATGCTCGTCGGTCACTGCTTGTTGTCCTGTCAAGATGGGCAGGATCCTTTGTGTCTGCTGCCACAACTGCTGAGGCCGTCGCCCCAACACATGCTCAGCACCACTGTTGAGCACTTCCAGCAGATCCCACAGTTCCTCAACGTGGGTTTGGATGGGGGTGGCTGTGCCCAAAAGGACATGCTTGGATTGGATGGCCGCCTTGCCCATGAACTTCAAGAGGTTGTTGGGTTGCGGCTCTTTTACCGTAACACCACGGGTGCAGCGAGCGCGGTGGGCCTCATCCAGGACAATCGTGCCAAAGCGTCGTTCCAAAAGGAATTGGGCTTCTGGGGCATTGTGAAAGATGAGACCCGTAGAAACAATACCAATTTGATAGGGGCAACGGC
Source organism: Synechococcus sp. M44_DOE_062 (assembly GCA_015295985.1). Lineage (GTDB taxonomy): Bacteria > Cyanobacteriota > Cyanobacteriia > Thermostichales > Thermostichaceae > Thermostichus. The sequence continues at coordinate 8,350 of DVDX01000002.1, forward strand.
CAATATCTTCAGCACCCTTGGTTTTGATGATGTGCCCATTGGCGTCTTGCCATACCTTGCGGTTGGAGAGCCACACAGCAGAGGGAATGCCCAGTTTATCTTTGAGTTCCACTTGCCACTGCTGGCAGAGGGTAGCCGGACAAAGAATTAAAGCTGGCCCATCTTCCAAAAGGCACGCCACCATCGCCGCAACCGCCAAAGACAAGGTTTTACCCAGCCCTACCTCATCTGCCAGAATGAGTCGCACTGCACCATACAGCTCTCGGTGTTCCAGGAACATTTCCACAAACGACTGTTGCCACGGCTTGAGGACTTCACCCCGGCGGTAGAGAGGGGCTTCCACCCATGCAGCTCCGGGAACATCGGCGGGTTGCAAATCCTGAAGAAATACCTCTACTTTGCGAGATAATCGCCCCACCTCTTCCACAATGGCTTCCGGCAGAGGAACACTCCGTTCCCACAGATACTGAAACTCCGCCTCGACCCAAGCAACCCCTTCTGGAGACTGGTCTTCCCAAACAATTTCGTAATGCTCTTGCCACCCCTGCCGCGTTTCGTTGAGGCTGCCGATAAAAGCAGATTTGGTGCCATCTCTTGCCTCAATAACACCGGCTTTGCCGTGAAGAAAGGGGGCATCTGCGGCTGACACCACTCGCACTTCCACTTTGCCACTTTTGAGGATTTCATAAAGTTGACGGTAGCGGGGGCGTTGTAATAGGCTGGTGATCAATTCTCCTTTCTCTTCGTTCCATTTTTCCTTAAGCGCCATTTCTCTGGCCTGGCGAGAAGCTCTGCCGATGGCAATATCCCAGGGATCCAAGTCGCTGTTACAGACGATCTGCACCTGCTCGATGTGTGTAATCTCTTCAGTCACCAATTCAAAAATAGAAGAGCGAAAGTACCCAGCAATGCGCTTATAGGTGCGTGCCTTTGCCAGGCGATCCTTGAGAAAGACATGGCTGAGTCGCTGCTGGCGGGAGCTGAAACGGCGTAGGAAAGAAGTGCTGGACATAGCTATTACTCCGGAAATGCTAGTCAAACGCTCTCTGTCCCGGATTACCTTCGACTCATCTGTGATGGGTGGTAAACCCTGTATTAGAGGTCTACGGGTTACGGTTGGAACAATTGTAGGGCTGATAGCTGCAGGACGTTCTCCAGACGACATCCTAAAAGCCTATCCTTATTTGGAGTTAGAGGATATTTATGAGGCTTTGGCTTATGTGGCATGGTGGTCTGAGGTAGAATTGTAATAATGAGTAGCCGAAAGAGCAGGGGGCATCTTTGCAGAATAACCTAATCAGCACAAGTTAGCTATGTTAACCGTACAAGAATCTGCTGGCTTTCAGGGCGGAGAGAAGCGTAGCATAGGAATATCCGAAACACAAGCGCGGCTTATCCAGGAGAAAATTCAGTCTGTTTTTGGATCGGATCTATGGGCTATTGTTGTCTATGGATCCCGTGCCAATAGTTCATGGGTTCACAGCTCTGATCTCGATCTGCTGGTAATTGCAGAGAATATACCTGGTTGCAGAAGCAGGGATGACCTATTGCTGCCTACCTGCAGGGATCTAGAAAAACTACTTGACTTGGAGATAAACTTTATCTTGTTGAAGCCATCAGAGCTATGCAGACCAGTTAGCTTGACTTATGAAGTTGCCACTAACCATTATATCATTTATGAAAAGCAGAACTGCATCACGCAGATCAGCGGTACAGTCAATCAACTCATTCGTGACAATTTAATTGTGTACAAAGTATGCCAAGGGATTCCCTATTGGGTGAATAATGATGAGAAAGAAATTAGCAAGAGACTACTATCAAAGGGCTAATTATCGCACCCAAGCATTGTCATTCTTCTATGAGGTTGGCGACTACGCTGATGTGGTTCGAATGTGCCAAGAAATCATTGAGTTATTGATCAAAGCTTGCCTAATTATTAAGGGAATAAACTATGGTAAAACTCACGATCCTGGCGGCCAGGTGGCAGAAAATAGTGAGCCAATCCTGTAACTTCTCAACCCAAGCGTTCATTTCTGATGAGGGCAAGCAAGATCCCGGCGGCTGAGGACTCTTCTGGATAGCGGTGTTCTCGCTTGCGGGCAATGTATTGACAAAAAGCCACCAAATCATCCCGGCGCATGTGGTAGTTAGGCACTAGAGACCGCAGATGTTCCATCACCTCATCGCTATTCACTTCTTTCTGCAGTTCGTAGAGGGCAAATAAAACAGCTCGCAGTGCTGAGCGGCCAAATTCGCCCTCAAAGACGCTCTTCTTAAAGTCTAGGGCATTTTTGAGTCGGGCATTGTTGGGTTGCTGAGAGGCCATCAATTCGCTATAGTCGCCAAAACGAAATGCCTTAGCAAAATTCTGATAATTGTCCAATTTCTTCAGCCCTACCGCTTCCAGCTCCATCGCTCCATCATTTTCAGATAAAAGCGCTCTGCACTACAGCACCGCTCCCACACATCCGGCGCAATCCCTTCAGGTACAAGATGCTCATTGGCAACCTGCACGGCATAATCAATAATTTCTCGCACGATGTCTCTTTCGCCTTTGGGTCGGGGGCGCAGGGCTGCTGCCACCATGTCCTGTCCATCAATGCGGCGATAGCCCGTCAATACTCGCAACGCTGCTGCATAGCCTGCCATTTGCAAATCGGCATCTTCAAACAGGTTTTCGGTGCGCCCCTTGCCTTTGGTGCTTTGATTGAGCCCCACCATGGTTTCAATTTGATGGGCGACTTCCTGCCGCACTTCTTCCACCAGTTCATCCCGATAGGCCGAAGTATCTTGCAGTCGCTTGCGTGCCACTAGCAACACCGTGCCCTGCACATATCCACCCTTTTTGAGTTCAGAAGTGGTTTCGGTAGCGATGTACCAAGCGGCTGTAACTTGCAAGCCCGCCCCCCCACATGATGCTAGCCATATCTGACCACACTTCAGCATCCTGGTGGGTGAACATCACAATTTGCAAACCATTGTCGGGCATATGCTTCGCCAAGGCAGTGTAGGCGGCAATCATGTCCTGACGGAACTTTTCCCCCTTGCCCTGAATGGCTAAAGCTCTGCGACTATCCCACACCCAATGGGCAAATTCCTTAGGTGGATTTTTACGCAACCACGCAATAAAAAACTCGGTGATTTCGTGATAATGAATTGCATCAGCATAGGGGGGATC
>DVDX01000022.1 GCA_015295985.1 Synechococcus sp. M44_DOE_062
ATTCTCTGCAAGCCACGTCCACAACTCAGGTCAGTCTCTCCTCACCCCCTGCTCTCTCGCTCCCAGCTTCTCTCCCAAAACAGGAGACAGGAAGGCCAGTTCCTGAGGGGAAAAATTCCTGTTCAACGCAGGGGAGAGTCCAACAACACCACCAGCCGCTCTTCCAGAAACTTCAGGTTGGCCACCACTTGGTTAAAGGCTTCTTCTGGGGTCCAATCCATGAAATCCAGGGCCTTGGCCACCAGAGCCTGCACAGGCACAGGTTTCTCCCCAAACACATCAACCAGCCAGCGCACCGAGAAGGGATCGATGGCGATATTGCCCTCGGAGCCGGGCCACCCGTTGATGTTGACCGGGCCATTGTCGCGGATGGCATTCTCAAAGGCAGCCTTGGCATTGAGCCTCAGCAGCAGGGGATGGGCGTGTACCGAGCCATCTCTCCATTCCTCGTTGCTGAAGGGTTGAGGAGAAGTGGCCCCGGCGGGGTGGCCACACCAGAAGTCGATCAGGCGGGTCAGGTTGGGAAAGATCAACTCGATGAAGTGCAGCAGCTCCTCCTGGCTGAGCTTTTTGATTTGCCGCATGGCGTAGGGAACGGGTTTGTTGAGAACTCGCTCCAGCTTCCACTGCTGCCAATTGACCATGCTGATGAACTCCAGCCCAGCTTGGCGGAGCATCTCGAAAACCTGAGGTACGGTAAAGCCTTTGTCGCTGCGCAGCAGAAAGTTGGCCAGGATCCCATTGGTGGTTTTGATGGCATCCCCCTGCCAGTGGCTTTTGACGAAGCTGCCCTCATGAAGGGCGTCCATCACTTCCCTCAAGATGGGAACGGCTTTGGCAGCCGGCTCATCCATCACCCCCAGCAACTCCATGGCATCCTGCATGTTGAAAATAAACTGGCGCTGGTAAAGGCTGTGGACATTGGTGCGGATGATGCCGTCCGGTTTGAGCACTTGGCGCATGCCTTTCAGCCCTGCCACCGGATCGTCCAGCAGGTAGAGCACATCATTGCAGGCGATGAAATCGAATTGCTCCCCCAAGGGCCTCAGGTCGGTGATGTCCATCACCTCGAAGCGGGCGTCTGGAATCTGGTGAAATTCAAAGCGCTGCCGGGCCATTTTTAGGGATTCTGCCGAGATGTCCACCCCGACGAAGGTGGCCCCCGGATTGGCCGTGGCCAGCACAAGGGTCTCCCAGCCGGAGCCACAGCCGGCATTGAGCATCACTTTGCCCTCTGGTTTTATCACCTTGCGGTTGCGGCGATAGTAAGCGGTGGTGAGGCTATTGGCAAACAGCGCGAAGTTATCCGTAACCGTTTGCTCAATCGGCACATTGGGGTACGGAAACTCGTCAAACTGTGCCTGAACCAAGCGGGATGTAGATTGCTCCGGCATAGGGATCCCTGCCTTTCTCAGCTTATCTAGGATTCTAAGGCGATCCCAGGGTTTATCCCAGGCGCTGCTCGGTTTCGGGGTCGAACAGGTGGAAGCGATCCATATCGAAGACTACTTCCGCCCAGTGGTTGACGCGAAGCTGGGTACGGGGATCCACGCGGGCCACAAACTCCTGCTCGGCCAGGATCCCTTCTCGGTCGGTGGTGCTGAGATAGAGGATCACTTCATGGCCTAACAGCTCCGCTACCGAGACCTTGGCCCGCACTGGGGCAGGTTGGATCCCTGGGGGTTGGTACTGGGGATCGTGGATGTTTTCCGGGCGGATGCCGAAGATGACCGACTTGCCCGCATAGGGCCGATAGGGATCCGCCTGGTAGGGCGGGATGGCCACGCGGAAGGCGCCGGTATCCACCCAGAGGGTGCCCTCCTGTTCCCGCAGCTTGGCCTGGAAGAAATTCATGGCAGGGCTGCCGATGAACCCGGCCACAAACAGGTTGGCAGGGCGGGTGTAGAGGGTGTGGGGGGTATCCACCTGCTGCAGGCGGCCATCCTTCATGACGGCGATGCGGTTGCCCATGGTCATGGCCTCCACTTGGTCGTGGGTGACGTAGATGAAGGTGGTGCCCAGTTGCATGTGCAACTTGCTGATCTCGGCCCGCGCCTGTACCCGCAGCTTGGCATCCAAGTTGGAGAGGGGCTCATCCATCAAAAACACCGCCGGATTGCGCACAATGGCCCGCCCGACAGCAACCCGCTGCCGTTGCCCACCCGAAAGTTCCTTGGGCTTGCGGTGGAGGAGGTGCTCAATCCCAAGGCGTTTGGCCACCCCTCTGACCCGGCTTTCGATCTCTGCTTTGGGCAGGCCGCGCAGCTTGAGGCCAAAGGCCATATTCTCAGCCACGGTCATGTGGGGGTAGAGGGCATAGGATTGGAAGACCATGGCAATATCCCGATCCTTGGGGGGGACATTGTTCACCACTCGGTCGCCGATGTAGATGGATCCGGCGCTGATCTCTTCCAACCCGGCCAACATGCGCAGGGAGGTGGTTTTGCCGCAGCCGGAGGGGCCTACAAAAACGAGAAATTCCCCGTCCTCGATGGCAATGTTCAGGTCGTGGACGGCGGTGGTGTCTCCGTACCGCTTGGTGACGTGTTCGTAAGTAACGCTGGCCATGCTCTCAGCCTTTGCTCCGTTGCGCACTCAAACCCTATCCAAACCGGCAGGCAAAAGTCAAATGGGTTCGGGTTGAGCTTGCTAGGGAAGGCTTGGGATCACTGCAGCGAACCCGATTTATTGCTGCTTGAAATGAGCACAAGCTGAAAAACCAAAACGCAAAAAAAGACTGCAAAAAAGACTAAAAAAAGGTAGGCTCACTGCCTACCCTATGGGATCCTTTTTCCCATTGGGAAATTGCCCCACCTCAGAGCAGCTTCAGCTCTGCCCATCAGGAGACAACGCTCACTTTCACCACTTGGGCTTTTTCAGAATCTGCCTTCGGCAAGGTGAGGGTGAGGATCCCATCTTTGTATTCGGCTTTCACCTCAGCGTGTTTGATCCGGCTCGGCAGCGGGATCACCCGTTGGAAGCGCCCATAACGGAATTCAGTCCGGGTTACCCCTTTGTCTTCAGAGCGCTTCTCAAATCGCCGTTCCCCAGTGATGGAGACCGCTTCGGCTGTAGCTTGGATGTCCAAGTCGTTGGGGTTCAAGCCGGGCAGCTCCAGCTTCAGGGTAATGGTTTCGGGATCATCGTGCATCTCCACTGCCGGCATGAAGGCAAAGCCGTCGGCCTCGGTGGTGCGAGGGATCAACCGGTCGAACATCCGGTTCATTTCCCGTTGAATTTCGTCAATTTCGCGAAATGGATCCCAGCGGACAAGAGCCATAGAGCATCCTCCTCCTCTCTTTTGCTTTTTTTGACTTCTATTTCGAGTTTTGAGCTTAGCTTTTGGGGCTCAACTTTAGAGGTGTCAGCCAAACCTCTATGCTTCTAGTGTAGTCAAAGCCATTCCCAGAAATGTAGGGTTTTCTGGAATGTTTCTTAGGTATTTACCCTACAGGTTTATCCATCCAAAACCTTCTAGGACTCCGTATGTTTAGGGCGGCGATGGGGTTTTGTTGGCAACCACATACTGAGGCCGGTTGCCACCATCACCAACAGCCCCAGTCCGTTTAAGAACGGGTAAACCGCCTGCAGATCGAGGGGGCCCCACTGCCCTTTGTGGATTTGGATCAGCCAGTAGTAGTCGAAGTTTTCGTTAAGGCGGGCAATTTGATAAAGGGATCCCGTCAGCACCGTCACCACCAACGGCAAGGCCAGAATGGGGGCAAGGGTGCGGTGGATGCGGCGGATCATCTTTGGATTGAGGGCCATCGGGCTTTCTCCAGAGCGATGGGGCGATCCCTGCCATGGTATCAGGGCGACCCAGGCCAGATTTGGAATCCTACTCCACCCTGCTCAAGAACGGATCCCGAGCAAATCTTCGATCTTGGGCATTTGCTCAGGGGGGATAACCCGCCCTTCATCCTCAAAGCCGGGGATCTCGTGGAAGTTGAGGTAGCGATACAGCTCGCCGGCAAAGGGTTGGATTTTGGTGGAGACAATCTCTTGGTATTCCTCAGGGGTCGGGATCCGTCCCAAAAGGGCGCAGGCGGCAGCTAGCTCAGCGGATCCCAGGTAAACCCGCGCGTCTTTGCCCATGCGGTTGTTGAAGTTGCGGGTGGAGGTGGACATAACGGTGGCCCCATCTTCTACGCGGGCTTGGTTGCCCATGCACAGGCTGCATCCCGGCATTTCCGTCCTGGCCCCTGCGGCAGCAAAGGTGCCATATACCCCTTCCGAGCGCAGTTGCGCTTCGTCCATGCGGGTGGGCGGACAGATCCAAAATTGACGCACCTTGGCCCGCCCTTGGCCTTCTAGGACTTTGGCAGCGGCACGGTAGTGGCCGATGTTGGTCATGCAGGAGCCGATAAACACCTCGTCGATTTTGATGGGGGTGTCTGGATTGCCTGCTTCGTGTTGAGCGTGGACTTCGCTCAGGGTCATCACCTTGTCGGGATCGTTGGGGGCACAGACAATCGGCTCGGTGATGGTGCTGAGGTCGATTTCGATGACTTCGGCGTATTCGGCGTCGGGATCGGCTTCCATCAGGCTGGGGTTGGCCAGCCACGCTTCCATTTTGGCGATGCGCCGCAGCAAGGTTCTCGCATCCTGATAGCCACGGGCAATCATGTTTTTCAGCAGCACCACGTTGGAGCGCAGGTATTCTGAGACCGTCTCAATGCTTAGCTTGATGGTACAGCCAGCACAGTTGCGCTCTGCCGAGGCATCGGTAAACTCGAAGGCTTGCTCCACCTTCAGATCCGGCAGGCCCTCGATCTCCATGATGCGCCCGGCAAAGACGTTTTTCTTGCCTTTTTTCTCAACGGTCAACAGGCCCCTCTGAATGGCCACGTAGGGGATGGCGTGGACAATATCCCGCAGGGTGATCCCCGGCTGCAGTTGCCCCTTGAAGCGCACCAGCACAGACTCCGGCATGTCCAAGGGCATCACCCCCATGGCAGCGGCAAAGGCCACCAGACCGGATCCCGCCGGGAAGGAGATCCCCAAGGGGAAGCGGGTGTGGGAGTCGCCCCCTGTGCCGACAGTATCGGGCAGTAACATGCGATTGAGCCAGGAGTGGATGATGCCATCGCCGGGACGCAGGACAACACCCCCGCGGGAGGCGAAAAAGTCAGGCAGCTCTTTGTGGGTTTTGATGTCCACCGGCTTGGGATAGGCAGCGGTGTGGCAAAAGCTCTGCAGCACCAGGTCGGCGTTGAAGCCCAGACAGGCCAACTCCTTCAGCTCATCGCGGGTCATGGGGCCGGTGGTGTCCTGGGATCCCACGGTGGTTATCAGGGGTTCGCAGCTTGTGCCCGGACGCACGCCCGGCAGCCCACAGGCTTTGCCCACGATTTTTTGCGCCAGGGTATAGCCCTTGCCGGTGTCTGCCGGTGGAGTGGGGCGAATAAACAAGGTGGAGGGAGGCAACCCCAAGACTTGGCGGGTTCTGTCGGTGAGGGCACGGCCAATCAACAGGGGAATGCGTCCCCCCGCCCGCACCTCGTCGGGGAGGGTTACAGGCCGAAGGGAAAAGGTGGAGAGAACTTGGCCCGTCTCAGAGCGGATCACGCCTTCGTAGGGGTATATCGTGACTACCATGCCCGTTTCCAAGCGGGAGACATCGCACTGGATGGGCAAGGCCCCGGCATCTTCGGCGGTGTTGAAGAAGATGGGCGCAATGGTGCCCCCCAGGATAACCCCGCCGGCCCGCTTGTTGGGCACATGGGGAATGTCGTGGCCGATATGCCAGAGGAGGGAGTTGAGGGCGGATTTGCGGGAGGATCCCGTGCCTACCACATCTCCCACAAAGGCAACCGGATGGCCACGGCGCTTCAGCTCGGCAAGGGTGGCCAGGGATCCGGGAGCGCGGGACTCCAGCATGGCCTGGGCGTGGAGGGGGATATCTGGGCGGGTGGTGGCGTGGGCGGCAGGGGAAAGGTCATCGGTGTTGATCTCGCCGGCCACCTTGAACACTGTCACGGTGATGGCTGCCGCCAGGGGGTCTTTGGCAGCAAACCATTCGCCATTGGCCCAAGACTGGATCACCTGGCGGGCATAGGCGTTGCCGGATTGGCTCAGCTCCAGCACATCGTGAAAGGCATCGAAGATCAGCAGCGTGTGGCTGAGGGCGCGGGCTGCTGCCGCTGCGATCTCCTGCCGCGCATCCTGCAACAGCTCCAGCAAAACCTGGACGTTGTAGCCCCCCAGCATCGTGCCCAGCAACTCCACCGCCCGCACGGGAGTGAGCAACGGGGAGGCAACCTCCTCCTTGGCTACTGCCGCCAAAAAGCCCGCTTTCACATAGGCTGCTTCATCGACTCCCGGTGGGACGCGCTCCGTGAGCAGGTGCAACAAAAAGGTTTCTTCGCCGGCAGGCGGAGTCTTCAGCAGCTCGCACAACTGACTGGTCTGGGCTGCATTCAGAGGCAGCGGCGGGATCCCTTGCGCCTTGCGGGCAGCGGCGTGTTGGCGGTATTCAGCCAGCATAGGGAGTCTGGGTACTCAACATGAGTATCCATTCTATCGCCAGCTCGGTAGAAGAAAGGTGCTCAACAAGGGATCCCCTCCGGCCAAAGCCAGCCTAGGACAACTCCGCCAGCAGCTCTTTCTGGTAAAGGCCAATACAGGCTTGGATCAAGTCGTCCAGCTCCCCATCCAAGATGGGCTGCAGCGGGAAATTCTGGTTGAGGCGGTGGTCGGTGACTCGGTTTTCTTTGTAGTTGTAGGTGCGGATTTTTTCCGAGCGGGATCCCGTTCCCACCTGCATGCGCCGGGCAGAGCTGATGGAGGCCTGCTGCTCCTGCAACTTCATCTCGTAGAGTTTGGCCCGCAAAATCTGCATTGCCCGCTGGCGGTTTTGGAGCTGGGAACGCTCTTCGGTACAAAACACCCGGATCCCCGTCGGCTTGTGGATGAGATCCACCGCCGTCTCCACCTTGTTGACGTTTTGGCCGCCTGCCCCTCCGGAGCGTGCCGTTTTGATTTCGATGTCTTTTGGGTCGATCACCACCTCCACTTCATCCACTTCCGGCATCACCGCCACCGTTGCCGTCGAGGTGTGGACACGCCCTTGCGCTTCCGTAACAGGCACCCGCTGCACCCGATGCACGCCAGCTTCAAACTTGAGCTTGCTGTACACCTGATCCCCTTGAATCTCCAGGATCGCCTCTTTGTAGCCCCCCAGCTCTCCTTCGGAGAGGCTGGCCAGACGCACCGACCAGCCCAGCTTCTCGGCGTAGCGGGTGTACATGCGAGCCAGATCTGCCGCCCACAAAGCGGCCTCCTCTCCCCCCGTGCCGGCGCGAATCTCCAACATGATGTTCTTGTCGTCGTTGGGATCCCGAGGCAGCAGCAGCAGGGTGAGTTTTTCCTCCAGTTGCTCTTGGCGGGCACGCAGTTGCTCCAGTTCTGCTCTTGCCATCGCCTCCAGCTCCGGGTCAGAGGCCGATTCCCGCAAGAGCTCTTCTGTCTGCTGCAGATCGCGGTTCAGCTTTTGCCAGTCGTGAAAAGCCTCGACGGTGGCCTCCAGGGAGGAGCGGGCCTTGGCGATCCGCTGCAGCTCAGCGGGATCCGTGGCCACGTCCGGATCTGCCAGACGCACCGTCAGCTCCTGAAAGGTGGCTTCGACATGCTTAAGCTGGTCGATCAGTTGAGCAGAAGCCATAGACTTGCAATACCCAGGAATCCAAGCGTTGCCCACACTCAGACGGGGGAACCTCTACTTGGCCTTTTTGCCACCTCCCATGCCGTATTTGCGCATGAACTTCTCCACCCGGCCTTCGCTGTCGATGATCTTCTGGCTGCCGGTGAAAAAGGGATGGTTGCCCGACCAAACATCCACCTTCAGCTCCGGCTTGGTGGATCCCACTGTCATCACCACTTCGCCGTTGCAGATGACTTTGGCTTCTGGATACCACTGCGGGTGCAATCCTTTCTTGGGCATAGCCCTTTCCTCCTTTGGGTCTGTTTCTATACCCTTGTCTATCAACATCTTCCTCGGAAAAGCAATGGCAGGGATCCCTAGCGTTTGGAGTACTGGGGAGCCTTGCGGGCCTTGCGCAGGCCGTATTTCTTCCGCTCCACGGCGCGCGGATCCCGTTTCAGATAACCCTCTACTTTCAAGGGGCCGCGATTGGCTGGATCCACCTCACAGAGGGCGCGCGCCACCCCCAGCTTGATCGCATCCGCCTGGCCATGAACGCCGCCGCCATGGGCCCGCACTAGGATATCGTAGGAGTTTTCCAGACCAAGGATCTCCAACGGCCCCTTCACACTGGCCACCAGGGCTTCTTGATACTGCAGATACTGGTCTCCCGGCCTGTCGTTGATGATGATTTTGCCAGTGCCGGGCACCAAACGCACACGGGCAACAGCGGTTTTGCGACGTCCGGTTCCCCAATAAACGGCTCGTTGGCTGCTCGCTTGAGTCATGCTTTGGCTCCTGGGATCGTGTTGAGGGGATAAACCTGAGGTTGCTGGGCCTCATGAGGGTGGTGTGGCCCGGCATAAACTTTCAGCTTGGTGAATTGCCGCCGGCCCAAACGGGTGTGGGGCAACATCCCTTTGACCGCTTTTTCCACCACCCGCTCCGGCAGCCGCGCCTGCAGTTGGGCAAAGGTTTCCACTTTCATACCGCCAGGGCGACCAGAGTGGCGACGGTAGAGCTTTTGGGTGCGCTTTTTGCCGGTAACTACCACTTTTTCAGCATTGATCACAACCACGTAGTCTCCCATATCCAGGTGAGGGGTGAAGTCGGGTTTGTGCTTACCCCGCAATAGGGTGGCTACAGCGGCGGCCAGGCGGCCCAGGCGCTGATTGGCAGCATCCACCAGATACCAGCGGGGTGCTAGAGTCTCGGGGTTAGGAAGGGGAGTTTTGTTCATGGCAACCAAGGAAGCATAATCATCAGGACAAGTCAGGACAAGCTTGGGGATTGTCTGGGTCAACCGCAGGAGTGAACCAACGCAGCCGTTGACCGGAGAGCAGAGGGGGCTTCTGTGGGCAAGGCCCAAAAGGGCGGCGAGTGGGCGAACTGCTGACCGAAGGGATCCGCAGCATAGCCCACATCCGTCAGGCACAGCCCTTGCGGGGGAGCGCTGTAGCGGGTGCGCATCTGGCTCCAGTCGTTGTGTTGCCACAGGTGGACAAATTGGGCTGGGCTGAGCTCGCCTCGGCCCACCACCTCTAGGGATCCCACCAAAAGCCGCATCATCCGGTAGAGAAAGCCGCTGGCCTGCACCTCAATGCTGACCAAGTCCCCCAGCCGTTGGCAGAGCACTTCCTGCACCTGCACCCGTGAGTGGGGGCGATCGGATCCGCGCCGCCGAAAGGCTTCCAAGCTGTGCTCTCCCAGCAGGGAGTTCAGGGCTTCCGCCATCGGCTCCACCTGCAAAGGCCACCGCACCTGCCAACTAAAGAGGCGCCAGAACACATCCGGTCGCTCCCGGTTCAGGATCAAGTAGCGGTAACGGCGCCAGCGAGCCGAAAAGCGGGCATGCCAGGAGTCGGGCACCTGAGCGGAAGCCAGTACTACCACATCTTCCGGCAGACAGTCGTTCAGCACCCTCGACCACTCCGCTGCAGGAATGCCGGAGGTGGTGTCGAAGTGGGCCACCTGGCCTGCAGCATGAACCCCCGTATCGGTGCGGCCTGCCCCGTAGAGAGTTACCGGATGCCCCGCCCGCGACGCAATTGCCTTCTCCAGTACCCCCTGCACGGTACGGCGGGACGCCTGGCGCTGCCAGCCACAGAACCCGCTGCCGAGGTACTGAATTCTCAGGGCAATGCGACGGTACGGCATGGATCCCTTCCTGCTACACCAGCTCGATGACCGCCATTTCTGCTCCGTCGCCCCGCCGCCGCACGGTGCGCAGGATGCGGGTGTAGCCACCGGCCCGATCCCGGTAGCGCTCAGGAGCCTGCTCAAACAGGGAGCGCACCAGCTCCTTGTCGTAGATGTAGGCCAGCGCCTGTCGCCGCGCCGCCAGGGATCCCTCCTTGGCCAGGGTAATCATCTTCTCAGTGGTGGCCCGAATGGCTTTGGCGCGGGCTTTGGTGGTGGTGATCCGCCCTTCCCGCAGCAGAGCCGTGGTCAATGCCCGCATCAGGGCTTTGCGCTGGTCGGCGGGCTTGTTGAGGTGGGGGGTACGACGGCGGTGACGCATGGTAACCTCTACCTTTTGTCCTCCATTCTTCAGGGATCCTGACTGAGTTTTGACGCGGTCGCCCTAGCGGTGTCGATACTTTGAACAGAACCTAAACTCTACGCCTTGCCCTTTTCGCGGGTGCGGGGCAGCGTCAGACCAAAGCGGTTTTTCAAAGCCTGCACCACCTCTTCGGCAGATTTCTGACCAAAGTTTTTGATCTCCAGCAAATCTTCCTCGGTATAGAGGAGCAGATCGGCCACCGTGTTGATCTGAGCCCGTTTCAGGCAGTTGTAAGCCCGTACCGATAGCTGCAGTTCCTCGATGGGGATTTGGTTTTTCTGGTTGTCCTCGTCTAGCTTGGGCGGCACAGGGGTATCGAAACTAACGTCCTGCAGCGGCGAGAACAAGCCCACCAAAATGCGGGCGGCTTGGCTGAGAGCCTCTTGCGGCGTAAGGCTGCCATTGGTCCAGACCTCCAGTATTAGCCGATCTTTTTCCAGAGATTGGCCAACCCGAGCCGCTTCCACAGCGTAGTTCACCTTGCGCACCGGCATGAAGACAGAGTCGATCTGCAGAAAATCAATCGACATTGCCTTGCTGTCGGAGTAATCGACGGCGCGGTAGCCATGTCCCCGGCCAATCATGAACTCCATTTCCAAAATGGCCCCTTCTGCCAGGGTGGCAATGTGATGACGGGGGTTGATCACCTCCACGTCGCTGGGCAATTGCAGCTTCTCAGCGGTAACTTCCCCTGGCCCCTGAGCCACCAAACGGCCCACTTGAGTATCCGGGGAACTGGAGCGCAGCACCAGCTCCTTCATGTTCAGAAGGATCTCCATCACGTCTTCCCGCACCCCTGGCACTGTGGAAAACTCGTGGTTCACCCCAGCGATGCGTACAGCAGTCACTGCCGTCCCTTCCAAGTTAGAGAGCAACACCCGCCGCAAAGCGTTGCCCACCGTGATCCCTTGACCGCGCTCCAGCGGCCCCAGAGCAAATTTGCCGTAGTGAACGCCGTTATCATCCCGATGAGATTCAACACACTCGGTCTGGTAAGCAACAGCGCTTGAACTCGCTTTGCTGCTCAGAGGGTGGAGGGTTCGGCTGGTTTGAATCATCATAGTGGCCCCGTCCGTCTGGCTCGATATCCATTTGGAGAACTGATAAAACTTCGAGGTCATCTCACGCTTGGGCAGACCGGTGGCTAAAGCATCGCGTGGCTCTGGAGAAAACGCCTGCAGACGCTCGACCAGCCTTCAACACAGAATCTTTCAGACACGCCGCCGCTTGGGAGGACGGCAACCGTTGTGGGGAATAGGGGTAATATCTCGAATGAGAGTAATCTCCAAGCCTGTTGCCTGCAGGGCGCGAATGGCGGTTTCCCGACCGGCTCCCGGCCCGCTCACCATCACTTCGATCTGGCGCATGCCGTTCTCCATGGCCTGACGCGCTGCACTTTCTGCTGCCATTTGGGCGGCGAAGGGAGTGCCCTTTTTGGCCCCCTTAAAGCCCGTAGAACCGGCTGAGGCCCAAGACACCACATCGCCGTTGGGATCCGTGATGGTGACAATGGTGTTGTTGAAGGTGGACTGTATGTAGGCCACCCCATTGGGGATGTTCTTTTTGACTTTACGTCCGCGCCGTTGCTGCCGAGCCATGATCCATGTGTCCTTGCAATCGACTGTCTGGGGTTGGGATTCGGGATGGTGGGCGATTTGTGCCTTCCGCACAAAGCCCAGCGACTATTTCTTGGCAGGAGCTTTTTTCTTGCCGGCCACCGTTTTCCTGACCCCCTTGCGGGTGCGGGCGTTGGTGCGGGTGCGCTGACCGCGCACGGGCAGATTCAGGCGATGGCGACGACCTCGATAGGTGCCGATGTCAATCAGCCGCTTGATGTTCATCGCCTCCTGGCGGCGCAGATCCCCTTCCACCTGGTATTCGCCCTCCACCACCGTCCGTAGGGCGGCTACCTCAGCGTCGGTGAGGTCGCGGGTACGAGTATCGGGATTGATACCAGTCTTCGCCAAGATTTGGCGGGAGCGGGTTAGCCCAATGCCATAGATGTAGGTGAGGGCAATTTCCACTCGCTTTTCTCGGGGGATGTCAACTCCCGCAATCCGTGCCATAGTCAGGGGTACCTTACCAAAGCAAAATCAAATCAAACCAACTCGAACAAACTTGTCCAGAAGGATAGGATTGAGTTGCCTACCTGAGATGGGATCCTCATTCCGGGGGATGTGGCCGTGGCGATGCTGGTCTTGGGATCTATGCCCACCGAGAGGTCTAGCCAACGTTTTGCTCAGTTGTGTTGGGATCCCTTGCCTTTGTCTCCCGCTGCAGGCTGAACCCACCTGCCATCGAACCTCTAGCCCTGCCGCTGCTTGTGCTTCGGGTTGGAAGAACAAATCACCATCACCCGACCGTGACGGCGGATAACTCGGCATTTTTCACAGATCCGACGGACGGAAGGCCGCACCTTCATGGTTGATCCTGACAAAACCAGCGAATATCCATTCTATGTTGGTCTGGGCAGCCTGTCAAAATGTGTTTGGGTTTGCTGACACTCAGCGGACAGTTGGGTTGGCTATGCTGGTTGAGCAAGGCTCTCTTGAGTCAAAGCAGGCGCAGCAGTGGAGGGAGAAGGCCATGCGGTGGCAATGGCTGGTTGTGCTGGGCGGTGTGCTGGGGCTGGGATCCCCTGTGTTGGGGCAAGGGATCCCTTTGCCGGCAGCGGGCTCTTCCTCTACAGTGGGGAACTTGGCTACGAACGGGAACGGCCCGAGAACAGAGGGGGACTGGCTTCTGCCCTTGCGCAGCTCCGCCGATCGCATCGATGGGGTACCCAGTCGGGGCTGGGTTGCGGTTGGGCTGTTGGAGGAGCAGGCGGTGACTCTGCTGGATGGGGCCAGCGGGGATCCCTTGTGGCAGGTGGCAGTGGGGTTTGCCCCCAGCGTGGTGCGGGTGGATGAGGCGCGGCAGGTGGTGTATGCCTCTGGCCCCAATGCTCCTGGGTTGGTGGCCCTCGATCTGCTGACGGGGGAGCTGATTCAGGCCTATGGGCTGCCGGCAGGGGTTTTGGATATTGCCGTGGATGCGGCCACAGGGCGGGTTTTCGCTTCCATGCCTTCTGCCCAAAGTCTGGCGGTGATGGCTGCTCCCCTGCGCGTCAGTGGTGCGCAAAGTGACCCCTCAGAGCAGCCGCAAGCTCGCAATTTGCCGATGCCCGGCCCCCCCTTGGCGCTGGCCTATGATGCGCAGCGGGGATCCCTGTTTGTGGGCCTAGCCGGGGAGGATCCCCTCAGTTTGCTGGTGGTCAACCCAGACAATGGGGAGCTGTTGGCCCGTTGGCGGGGCGGTCATACTCCAGAAGCCATGGCCCTGGATGCGGAACGGCAACGCCTGGTGGTGCTCAACTCCGGCAGCCAAGATCTAACGGTTCTGGATCTGAGCCGCAGCGGCGAGGCCCTGCAGCGGGTTGGCCTGGATTGGCGACCGACGCGGCTGGCCCTTTCCCCGGATGGACGTTGGGCTTACGTGACCTCCCGCGATAGCGACCGCCTGCAACTGGTGGATTTGCAGACGGGGCGATTGGCAGCCTCACTGCGGCTGCAGGGACAACCCACAGGTCTGGTGATGTTGAACGGTCGGGATCTGTGGGTGGTGGCAGCAGGGATCCCGGCTTTGCGCCGTTTGCCGAATGTGGAAGCCCAAGCTGTCGCTATGCAGCGCTCTCGCGAACAGGCGACCCTTGCCGTCCGCAATGGCGGGACGGAGTCCTCGAATGGGGGAGCAAGCCAGCAGGAAGGAGTGGGTGTGGTAACCGGGCGGGTGCTGGATATCGCCGGCCAACCGGTTCAGACGGGGGTTTTGCACTTGGCCGCCACGACAACCCAACCCAGGCAAACCGTTCGCATTGCTGCCGACGGCACTTACGTGTTGCCGGAACTGCCGGCTGGCCTGTATTTGGTGGATGTGGAGGTACCGGGTTTTCCATTGACCAGCACCCAGGTGGAAGTCCGGGCCGGCTTTGTCTCCACTCAGGATATTCGTCTGCCGCCGGGGGAACCGACCCGCCAGCCGGAGGGCATTGGCCTTTTGCCGGATGAACCCGTTTACTCGGATGAGCTGGCCCGCCACCTGAGCATGGCCCTGAAGGAGTTGCAGCCCCAGCGACCGGTGCTGCTCTTGAAGGGGCCTTTGGGGCCGGATCCTCGGTTTGAGCCGCTTCTGCCCCTCACCCAGGGCCTGACTTTGTTGGATCGGGATGAGCGCTACACCTCCGACTTGGCGAAGCTGAAGGTGATTGGGGATGCCCTGGGATTGCGCTACATCCTTTTGACCCAGATGCAGATCTCGCGGGACTACAACCGCCAGGGCAACTCTCTGCTGAATACAGCCTTACGCTTTTTGGCCCCGACGGTGCCGGTGGAAATCCCCAATTTCACCCCCAACCAGTTGCGCAGCCGTGGGGTGGTGGTGGTGGTGGACTTGCAGAGGGATCGACCGGGGGATCGGGCTCGCTACTACGAAGCCTATGGGCGGGATGATGTGGGCGGGGATCCGATGTTTGAAGATGCGGCAGCGGGCCTGTTTCGGCTGCAGGTGCGCAACATGGTGCCGATGTTTGTCCAACAATGGCAAGCCAACAACCCCTTTTCGGGGTGAGGATCCCTGCAGCAGGATTCTGTCCTGTTCACCTCAGGGGTGGGGAGCAGAATAGAACCGACTGCTATTGTCGGATGCAGCCTTCGCCATGCCTCTTTTCTTCTTCCATCCTCTCCGGCGCAGGATCAGCTATCGCTACGCGACGCTCTCGCGAACAGGCAGTCTGGCCCTCTGCGGCTGGTTGGCACTGGCTTCAGGAGCGCTGGCTCAGGCTCCGGCCACCCCCATTCCCCGGTTGACGCCGTTGTTTCCCCTCCAAGACAAAGGGCAGCCCCAAGGAACAGCACGGCTGGTGGGGCAGGTGAGCAACAGCGTGGGACAACCTGTGGCGGGGGCCCAGGTGCAGTTGGAGGGCATGGAGAACCCCAATCAGCCGATTCAAACCGATGAGCGGGGCGCTTTTGAGCTCAACCACGCCCCAGCCGGGCGCCGGATGTTGACGGTGTGGCACCCCGACTATGAAAAGGCAGAGCAGGAGATCCTGCTGCAAGCGGGCCTGACCACCCCTGTGGATGTGGTTTTGCAGGTGCCCATTCGGCCTCAACCCCGTCGTCGCCTTGGCATTTTGGGGGTGGGAGGGCTAGAGCATACCCAACTGTTGGGCCAGCGTCTGGCCATAGAGGCAGTGCGTCTGGGCTTGATCCCCAACGGCGAGAAGGTGGTGCCTCTGGACAATCGTCGCATTCAGCCCATTTTGCAGAAGGTGGGCTGGCCCATCTACGAGCTGTTTGAGTGGGATCGCCGCAAGCCCGAAGCGGTGGGCCAATTTTTCGATTACCTGGGCCTGGAAGCCATCGTCATTGCCCGTGTCGATGTCCTCACCCGACCGGCTTCACCAACAGAGCTGAGCCTGCGTTCCCGCAGCCGCCTGGAACTGTGGCGGTTTGATGAGCAAGGCAACCTGGTGGTGGATATCCTGGCCGAGGCCGGTCGCGATCAGGTGGAGCGGGGTAACCTCAATGCTGCCGAGTTGGCCCAGCTTTATCAAATCCAAGTGACCCAAATGGCTGCTGAGGTGGGATCCCGCTGGAAGGAGAATCACCCGCTGGCCCAATACCTAGAACTGGCTCAGGGAGAAGCCCCACCCCCACGCTCTCGCCTGGATACGGCTGTGGAGCTGCGCATTCCCCCTGCCACGCCTGCTCCCTAAGTCTCAATCGGCCAGAAAGGGGTGCAGAACAGCTCCGGGGTCTCTTCTGTTGTCGTGAAAGTGATTTTTCTCTGATTGTCGTAAGCCGTTGAGTTCATCTAGCGACGGCGGGAGGAGCCGCCCGAAGAGTGACGCGAAGAGCTGCCCCCCGAGGAATGGCGAGAGGAGGAGCCGAAAGAGCCAGAAGAGCGCGAGGAACTGCCCAAGGATCCCGACGATCCCATTCCTGAAGAACGGCCAAAGCCTTTGCCCCAAGAGGAGTCAGAGTCAAAGACCACAACTGTGCTGCGGCTCCGCCGGTAATGTTCTTGCTCGGCCTGCCACAGGGATTGCTCCAGGCGATTCAAGGTTTCCTGGCAGCGCCGCAAAGCGGTTTGAGCTCGCTCTATCTCTTGCTCCGCCTGCTCGAAGTTTTGCTCGGAGAGGCTGTTCCAGCGCTGGATGGCCGGGATCCCTTCTTGGCTCACGTAGAGGAGTAGCCGCCTCGCTTCTTCAAGGGCTTTTCGATCCTCATCTGACGGGTGGCGGTAGAAGCCGGCAGGGCCGTACACATGGGTCATGCGGCGATCCAGGTCGGGTAGGCGTTGCCTAAGGGTTTGGAGCTGAGTCTGAATTCGACCGAGTTCGGTCTGGTTTTTCTGGTGTTGCTGGATGTAGGCGCGGCTGTGGCTCTCTAGGCTGTCGATGGCTCTGCGCAGGTCAGGGAGGGCGTCGGGAAGGGATCCCAGGGCAGCCTCCAGTTGGGCCAGGTTGCCGGCTTGCTGGGGGAAGCGGTAGCCCTGGTGTTGCCAGGTTTGCAGTTGAGCCAAAAGATCCAGCAAGCGGCTCCCGGCTTCGGCAAGCTCTAACCCATCCAGATCCAGGCCATTTTGCTGCAGAGATCGAACTTGGCCGAGTAGCCCGGCCAGACCAGAGAGAAGAGGGGTCGGGATCCCGGTAGGGGCTTGGCGCAGCTGGTCTTCCAAGGTGGCCAGCTTGGCGGAGAGCAGGGCGGAGGCCTTTTGTAGGCGATCCAGCTCCCGTTGCACTTGGTCGATCAGTCCAAGAATGCCATCGGCATCCAATTGGTCTGGATCCACCCGCAGCAGATTGACCTTCAGGGGACGACCTTCCAACTGTTGGTGTAGGTCTTGCAGTTGGCGCAGCAGGGATCCGCCTTCCTCAGTTGGGTCGGAGGGCAGAAACTGAACCGGGTTGAGCAGGGTTTGCAGTTGCTCCTCAGTGAGGTTGAGCAGATGCTTGCGGCTGCCCACCAGGCTGACGTAGAGGCGTTCCCAGGCTTCCACCAGTTGCTCCAGCTCTGCGAGGGTGGTGGGAGTTTGGTCAGCGAGCTGTCCCTGCGCCAAAAAAGCTTGCCTGAGAGCACGCCGACAGGCTTGCAGGGTGTCGAGGATGCGGGATCCCAAATGGGGATAGCGCTCCCCTCCCAGGATTAGATAGAGCCGGTAAAAGATCGTCTCCTCCGGCTTGTCGCTGGGCAACAGGCCTTCTAGGGCCAAGAGCAGGGTGGCCACAGGAGCTCGCAAGGCTTGGATCTGGTTTTGCAGTTGTCTGCGGCGACGCTGCCTGCGCCAGTACATCGTGCCGCCGATCACCCCTGCGGCACCTGCCCCCACCCCTGCCAACGGCCAGGGCGAAGGCGGAGGCGGGTAGGTCAGAAGATAGCTCTCCCGCAGGCCGGCAACCAGCGCTTGCGAGGGATCCCCGCGGCGGAGCAGGTCGCGCACCGCGGCCCTAATGCGTTCGTACTCGCGGTCGGCAGTGTCGAGACGGGTGCCGTAGAGGGCTTCGCCGTAGGTGATGTTGAACCCCCAAGGCAGGGAAGTATCGGTGCTGGCGGCCACGGTCAAACCACTGCGATCGTAAAAGTCTGCCTGCGACAGATCCCGCAGCCCGGCCTCCGCCTCCACGCGATCCAAACGTTCAAACCAAGCCTGTTCTGAGGGATCTCGCGCATCGGTGAGGTAAACTAGCACTCGAAAGCCTTTTGTTGCCTAGGGAGCAGCCGCCTCGCAAACTTGGTCAGCATCCACTGCCAACCTGGACTCAAGGCGCAGGGCGGCGTAGGGGCAGGTGGCCCCTTGAGCTTGAGCAGGGTCGGGAGTGAGTAGCCACGCCAGCATCAACAGAAGAGCGACAAGAAACTGCATACCCTTGACCCAGCCGACAGTCCACTCTACTCTAGCGCTATGCCCTGGAAAGCTAGGGTAGGGTTGCTGTTCTCAATGTTCTCAGGATCCAGCCCTTCTGCAGCAGTCCAAAGGAGGAGGAGCAGGATCTAAAGTAGCCGTCTCGTTTGCCGCTGCCCATGACCTCAGAGCCAACCTCTTCTCGGTGAAGAGCAAGATCCTCTAAAGATCCAGCATCTAGCAAGGCCAGAAGACCTGCTGCTGGGATCCCCTGATGGAGTTCCACAGTCATCACCCTCTGGATCCCTTGTCCCTCATCCACTCATGCCCAATAGGGATCCCGCTGGAGAGGAAAACACTCGTTGGGCCGACATATAGAACCGGCTTAAAGTTTTGCTCGTCGAGGCTGTTCCGGTGCTGGTTGCCTTGGCGGTGGGGAGCTTATCGTCCGGGATCCCTTCCGGGCTTATCCAGTAGGGTTGCACACCATTTCCTCGCCTCTGACCGACTTAGATAGGGCAGGGGGTTTTTGGCCTGTTTCCCCAAGGGTTTTGTCGAGAGAGGACTGGACGATGAGGCATCTGCAGTTTGGGGTGTTTATCCCCATCACCAACAACGGCTGGATCATCTCGGTGAATTCGCCGCAGTACATGCCAACTTTTGAGCTGAACAAGCAGATCACCCTCTTGGCGGAACGGTATAGTTTTGAATTTGTCCTGTCTATGGTGAAGTGGCGGGGGTTTAAGGGGAAAACCCAGTTTTGGGATCACGCCTTGGAGTCTTTTACCCTGATGGCGGGCTTGGCAGCGGTGACGGAAAGGATCCATCTCTACGCTTCGGTGGCTCTGCCTACGCTCCACCCTGCTGTGGCCGCTCGCATGTGTGTCACTCTGGACAGCATCAGCAAAGGACGGTTTGGCCTCAACATCGTGACTGGCTGGAACAAGCTGGAATATTCGCAAATGGGCCTGTGGCCGGGGGATGAATACTACAGCTATCGCTACGACTATGCCACCGAGTATGTGCAGGTGATGAAGCTGCTTTGGGAGCAGGGGCGTGTTTCTTATCAGGGCAAGTATTTTCAGTTGGAAGACTGCGTTTGCCAGCCTCGCCCTTCGCGGGAGATCCCGATTGTTTGCGCGGGGCACTCGGAGCGGGGCATGCGCTTTACGGCGGAAATGGGCAACCACAACTTCATCTTGGCTCCCGTTGAAGAGGCTGGTCGCATGAGCGATCGGCTGAAGGAGCTGGGCCAACGGGTGGGACGCACTGTGGGTACCTACGCTTTGTTTACAGTGGTGATGGGAGAAACCGACGCAGAAGCCCAAGCTGTTGCAGAGCACTACATGGAAGGGGGAGATATCGAGGCCCTGCTGGGTTGGAAAGGGGCGGCCAACACAGATCCGGTGGGGGTGAACGTGAAAAGCTACCAGGCAGAGGCATTTATGGGGATCCCAACCCTCATTGGTTCCTATGAAACTGTGGCAAAAGAACTGGATCGCATTGCCAGCCAAACCAGCATCGATGGGATTCTGTTCACGTTCCCGGATTTTGTGACCGATGTGCAGCAATTTGGGGAGCAGGTCATGCCTCTGTTGAACTGCCGCCCGGTGCTACAGCCAGTCTGACCAGGTCAGCGGCGCGGTTCCCCCATAGCACTTTGCTTCTGAGGCTAGCTTTCCCATTGGCTATTTCTGCCGGGGATCCCCCCTGGTTGCCCGCAGGACTCTGTCCCACCGGCGCGAAAGGGCGAGCCATCCCAGTTTTAAGGCCGGCCCCAGCACCTGCCAGCCGCGAAACCGAACCACCAGGGATCCCTGCCCGTGCCAACCGATGCGGGTGAAGGTCAAGCGCAGGTGTTGAGCCAGCGGAAGAGGTAGAGCGGCGATCAGCCCCAAGCATTGCCCCGTCAACGCCGGATCGGCAAAGCCAATTTCTACGCCGCCTTGCCAGGATTGGATGCGAAGTTGCTTGCCCAGCTTCCACAGGTAGGGCCAATAACACTGCCAATCTCCGGGGGAGCAATGTTCTCCCCGCTGTACCGGCCAACGCCCGCGAAGGCGCAGGGATCCCCAACGCCATTCCCAGCCACGGCGGCTGCCCCGCACGGCCCAGCCCCCCCACCCGTGCCATTTCCAGATCCAGGCAAGGGGGCCCTGCCAGGGTTTGCGGTAGCGCACAATGAGCTGTTGAGGCCAGAAGAAGAGAGTTCCCAGGAAGCCGGCTAGCAGCAATCCCAAAGGACTCCATCCCGCTAACGCGAACAGCTTGAGCACCGACTGGGATCCTCCGCCATCAATCCGTAGCGGGCCAGAAAACGGGGCAAATCGACCACCAGGCAGGTGTAGGATCCCTGCATCACCAGCCGCTCCTGCTGAGTGATCTCGACCTGAAACCGAATGCGTCTTCCCTCCACGGCCATGACTTCCACCCGAACCTGCAAGGGATCCCCCGCCACCGCTGCCGACCGATGTTCCAAAGCAAAGCGGATCCCGACCGCCGCTTCCTCCGGCTCATAGAAGGGCTGCAAGGTGTTGTGGCCGCACCGCTCGATCAGCGTCAACAAAGCCGGGGATCCGATCACCTTCACACCGGGGTTGCCCAGGGCCTCAGCGGTTTGTTCTGGGCCGAGGATCCCTTGCCAGGTGCCAAGGGTGCCTAGGGGAACGGGTTTCATCTCCGCACAACCAGAGTGCTCCGCACCGCTAACGCGAATAGCGGGTGGGGGCGTGCATTCTCCCAGATTGCCATAGGCTCCAGCCTTGCCAGAGCAGGAGAGCCAACGCCAGGATCCCGACCACCCCGGCTAGCACCAGCGCCCGTTCCAGGCGGGTGGCATGGAAGCCGGTTACCGTCCAATCGCGGCTGAGGTTGGATCCCAGAATGGCAAGCACAGCCAGGCCCAAACCAAGGACTCCGTCCGAGTAGCGCGAATGGATCCCTGGAGACTCCACCCTTCTTCCCTCCTGGGGCAGGGCGTTCCCGTCAGCAGTGCGGAGCACGTTGGGTTGCAGCGCCGCCAGGATCAAAGCAGTCATCAAAGCTCCCAATAGGAAGGCCGCTTGCGGCTGGGCGTGAATGAAGTAGCCTACCCCCACTGGCAGAGCCAGGCTGGCCAGCGTCAGGGCGATCCCCGTCTGCAGGGGTTTGTCCGGCCCATACAGCCAGTGAATGAGCGCCGCCAGCGCCATGGCCGCCATTCCCAGGTACAGCGCCGCCGACACATAGGGCTGGGTGAGGTCGATCCCGGCAACCTGCAGGTTGAACTGGTGCAACAGGTTTTGCAGCAGAGGGCGGGCCGACAAAAAGAGAGCTGCCATTGCCCCCCAGCGGCTGGGAAAAGCCAGACATCCCAGCCCCAAGAGCGCCGCCCCGTAGGATCCCCCCAGTCGCAGCGCCAGCAGCGCTCCTCCCCCTACCAGCGTTAGCCCCACACAGGCCCGCCAGAGCAGCCGTCCTTGTTGCTCCGCACCGCTGACGCGAGCAGGTTCCTCCGCCGGCGCAGGGATCCCCTGTCCCGTCTGGTTCTCCAAGGCAAGCAAGGCCCATGAGAGCAGTACCCCCACCCCGTAGAGCAAGGCCCAGAAGGGATCCTGGTATAGGCTGTTGCGGGTCAAGGCCAAGGCCAGCGCCAGCGCCACCAGCCACCCCACCCCATGCCCCACTGCCGACAGGAACCGGGGGGAGTCTTCTGAGGCGGTCAAGAGGGGCACAGTGCCTGCCACCAAGCTGAGGGCAGCCAGCCCCACCGGCAACACCACCTGCCAAGGGAGATCCGGCTGGGATCCCACTTCCAAAGGGCTCTGCCCTGCCAGTGCGAGCAGGCGGGATCCCCAGGTTAAGGCGGCAATGCCGCTCCACCCCTGGCCCAGCGCCATCAGCAAGGATAGGGCTTCTGTTGTTGCTCCGCAACGCTGACGCGAGAAGGACTCCGCCCCGCTGCCGCGAACGGCCAAGACCCCCAGCAAAGGGATCCCCACCAAGCCCATCCCCAGGCCACAGCCCCACAGAAACAGCATTCCCTGTGGCTCCGCAACGTTTATGCGACCGGGGGAGACGACAGCCAGGCTTTGCCAGGCCGCCAAACTGAGCAACAGCACCACCAGCCCTTGCCCGGCCCGACCGCAGCCACTCAACCCCAGCAACCCCACCCCCACCAGGCCCCCCAACAGTAGGGCCAGGGGGATCGGATCCGGCAACTGACCCAGCCAGCACCCCAGCGCCACCAAGGCCACCAAGCCCAGCCCCACCGCCGGTTGCCAACGGCGAACGGATCCCCAGCGGCGATAGCGAATTGCTTCCAACAGCAGAACCACCAAGCCAATCGCAGCCGCAATCCCCAAAACTCCGCCCAGCATGTGCTCCCTCCTTTCAAGCCCTGCACCAACTATCGCCTATCGCTGTCCGGTCATCATCGCCATTTGCAGAAGCGTTGCGTAGCGATAAGGTTTGTTCCTTGCCCCAGGCCTGCTAGAGAGCAGTGCTCCGCACCGCTAATGGGTTTGCCTTTGTGAAAGCGTCGCGTAGCCATAACGCAAAGATAAGCTGGAGAAGAGCAGCGAGCGGGCGTTCATGTCTTCAGAGCACTACAAGTTCGACCTTTTCTTGCGCTACCACCGAGAGCAAGCCCGGTGGGCGCGTCAACTGGCAGAGCGGCTGGATCGCGAGGGTTTCAAAGTCTGGTTTGACCGCTGGATGCTACAGCCGGGGGATAACCGCAAGCTGGAGCTACAACTGGCCATCGAACAATGCCGCTGGTTGGGAGTGGTGGCCTCTCCAGAGTTTGTTGCCGATCCCTGGCCCAGGGATGAGCTGTACAGTGGGTTTCCCCATGCCCCGGCGCGACAAAACCAGCGCCTGCTGACACTGCTGCACACCCCCACCGAGCTACCCCGCCCCCTGGAAGAGGCGCCCCTGCTGGATTTTACCGGCTCAGAAGAAGATCCGGTGCTGTTCGAGTACCGCGCCCTAGAGCTGATGCACTTTTTGGATCCCAGCTTCCCTGCCCCCGGGGATCTGCAGCGGTTCCGGCTGCAATACCGCCGCCGCGAGGGGAAGGAGTCCCCAGAAGAAGAAGAGGTGCGGGGATTTCAGGCTTTTTTGCGGGCCATCCAGATGGCCATCCTGCGCATTGCCACGGGTGAAACTCCCTCCGCCACGCCAGAAGAAGGGGCACGTCAGATCGCCATTCTGCAGTTTATTCAGCGGCTGTTTCAGTGGAACAGTGCCGACATCCAATTTGAGCGGGGGGAAGACTGGCGTCGCCGCGGCAACCTGACAGAAGCCCTGGCCGCCTACGACCGGGCTCTGAACATGGATCCCAACTTTGCCCTGGCTTGGAGCCGCCGCGGGGATGTACTGGTGCAGTTGGCCCGCTACCGCGAGGCGGTGGACAGCTACAACGGATCCCTGAGCATCAACCCCTACGACGAAGAAACCCGGCTGCGCCTAGCCCTGATTCTGGGGCGCTTGGGGCAATACAAGTCAGCGGTGGTCAACTACGACAAGGTGCTGGAGAGCAACCCGGAAGATGCTCTGGCCTGGCACAATCGCGGCATCCGCCTGCTGCAACTGAAGCGGTCGAAGCTGGCCCTGAACAGCCTGAACAAGGCGCTGCGCTACAACCCCAAACAGTCCCGCACTTGGCTGGCCCGTGGGATCGTGCTGCGGCGGCTGCGGCGGCCCAGCTCGGCAGCGGCCAGTTTTGCCCGGGTTTTGAAGCTCAACCCCAAAAGTGGGCGGGTTTGGCGTTACCAAGGCAATGCCCTCTTCCACTGTCACCGGCTGCGCTCGGCTGTTGAGTGTTACAAGCGCTCGTTGCGGCTGCGCCGCCGGGATCCCATCACCCTGCACAACTTGGGGGTGGCCCTGCTGCGCTTGGGGCAGTATCGGCTGGCCAGCAAGGCTCTAGAACGCGCTCTGCGCTACGATGCCGATAACTTCAAAAGCTGGTACGCCCGCGGCGTGGCCTTCCAGAAATTGGGCTACCTGAAAGAAGCCTGCATCCACTTCGAGGAAGCCCTCAAGATCCAGCCGGAGCACTTTCCGGCCCGCTATGCCCTGGCAATGGCGCAGCAGGAGTTGGGGCAACATGAGGCCAGCCTGCAGCATTTCCAGCGCTTGGTGCAGCAGCGTCCCGGCAGTTCTGCCTGCTGGTTTGGCCAGATCACCAGCCTGCGGCGTCTGGGCCGGCTGGAAGAAGCCCGTGCTGCCTGCCAGCAGATGCTCCGCCTCAACGAACGGGATCCCTGGGGCTGGTTTGCCCTGGGCTTGCTCTACGGCGAGCTAAAGGATCCCGAACAAGCTGTGCAAGCCTACTCGCGGGTCTTGCAGCTCACCCCAGAAGATGCCGTGGCCCTCAACAACCGCGCCTGGGAAGCCTTGAAACTGGGAAAGCTGGAACCCGCCCTGGCAGATGCCCAACAGGCCACGCACCTGGATCCGCAGCGGCCCGCCTTTTGGCACACCCTGGGGCTGATTCAACTGCGAGCCGGCCAGCGAGAAGCCGCCCAGGCCAGCTTGCAGCGCTGTCTGGAGCTGGATCCCCAATTTCAGCCGGCCCAAGCTGCCCTGCAGGACTTGGCCCAAGAAGACTCGGCCTTGCCGGCGGAAGTGGCTCTGCCGGAATTGGAAACCCTCACTCCCCAACCGCAGCCGGTTGACCCCAACCCCTAGCAGGATCCCCTGGGCCTTCAGACCCCCAAGGACAATACCCGCAGTGCGCCGACGGGAGCAGAACATGCCACACTGGATCCCACCCCCCAGCACCGACACCCATGGATCCCTGTCTGATTCCCGTTAAGCTCTCCAGCAGCTCCTTTCGCGACAGTGGGACGGAGTCCTACGACATCCTCATCCAGTCTGCGGAAGGCCCTAGCGGCCACAGCCTGATCCAGTTGGGATCCCAGATGCGGGCTAGAGGGCTTTCCGGCAAGGCTCTGGTGGTGAGCCATCCGGGCATTGCCAAACACTTTGCCGAGCGGCTGCTGCAGGGGCTGCATCAGGCAGGCTTCGCTGCCCACCTGTACCTATTGCCTGCTGGCGAACGCTACAAGACCCTCCGCTCGATTGCCAAGATCTACGACGCGGCCTTGGCCTTTGGCCTGGAGCGCTCCTCCACCCTCGTCGCCCTGGGGGGCGGAGTCATCGGCGATATGGTCGGGTTTGCAGCCGCCACCTGGCTGCGCGGGATTCCTTTTGTGCAGGTGCCCACCTCCCTCCTGGCGATGGTGGATGCGGCTATCGGCGGCAAGACCGGCGTCAACCATCCCCAGGGGAAAAACTTGATCGGGGCGTTTTATCAGCCGCGCCTGGTGTGGATTGACCCGACGGTGCTGAAAACTCTGCCCCCACGGGAGTTTACTTCGGCTTTGGCAGAGGTGATCAAATACGGCGTGATTCAGGCTGCCGATGTGTTTGAGTTTTTGGAAGATCGACCTCAACTGAGCCGCTACGCCGACTTTGCCCCTGACGATCTGCACTATCTGTTGCGGCGCTCTGCCGAGTGCAAAGCCTGGGTGGTGCAGCAGGACGAAAAAGAAGCGGGCCTGCGGGCCATCTTGAACTACGGCCACACCCTCGGCCATGCCTTGGAAACGGCCACCCACTACCGCCGCTACCTGCACGGAGAAGCCGTAGCCATCGGCATGGTGGCTGCCGGGGAGATCGCCCGCCGCCTGGGCTGGTGGAGCGCCGCTGAAGCCGAACGGCAACGACACCTGATCGAAAAAGCGGGATTGCCCAGTCAGTGGCCTGCCGGGATCCCTTGGGAGACGGTGTTGCGGGTGATGCAGGCCGACAAGAAGGTGAAGCAAGGGCGGATTCGCTTCGTTTTGCCCCGCCGGATTGGCCAAGCGGAGTTAACCGACCAGGTGGAATTGGTAGACATTCAGGCGGCTGTAGAATCCATCGCCTCTCCCAGAGCTTCGTAACACCCTAAAATAACCTGCAGTCCGATTCCTACAGCACGCTGGTGCAATTGCGCATTCGGCGACGGTGAGGTTTTCCAGCCCTGCCGCCACACCTAAAAACCGGGAGCAAGTTGAGGACAAAGCATGGGACGGCAACAACGGGTAGCCATTTTGGGAGCAACAGGGGCAGTAGGAGCAGAGCTGCTGATGCTGCTGGAAGAGCGTAACTTTCCTGTAGCCGACCTCAAGCTTTTGGCCTCTCCTCGCTCGGCAGGCACTTACCTGACCTTCAAGGGGGAACGGATCCCGGTTGAGCCAGTTTCAGAAGCGGCCTTTCGAGGCATGGAGCTGGTGCTGGCCTCTGCCGGAGCGGGCGTTTCCAAAACCTGGGCCAAAACCATTGTGGATGCGGGGGCAGTGATGGTGGACAACTCCAGCGCCTTTCGCCTGGATCCCGAGGTGCCTTTGGTGGTGCCGGAAGTGAACCCCCAGGAAGCCTTTCGCCACCAGGGCATCATCGCCAACCCCAACTGCACCACCATCCTGATGTGCGTGGCCATTTACCCGTTGCATCGCCACATCCCCCTCCGCCGTGTGGTGGCTGCTACCTATCAATCCGCCAGTGGGGCTGGAGCCCGCGCCATGCAGGAACTCCAAGAACAAACCCGCGCCTACCTACAGGGGCAGCCGTTTCCGCCCCAGGTGTTCCCTTACCCCATTGCCTTCAACCTCTTCCTCCACAACAGTCCCCTGCAAGAGAACGGCTACTGCCAGGAAGAGATGAAGATGGTGAACGAATCCCGCAAGATTATGGGATCCCCCAACCTGCGGCTCACTGCCACCTGTGTACGGGTGCCGGTATTGCGCACTCACGCTGAGGCCCTGAACCTGGAGTTTGAACAGCCTTTTGCGGTGGAAAAAGCCCGGCAAATCCTAGCCCAGGCTCCGGGGGTTGTGCTCATCGAAGATTGGCAGCAGAACCGCTTTCCCATGCCCATCGATGTGGCCGGCAAGGACGCAGTGGCCGTGGGCCGCATTCGCCAAGACATCTCCGAACCTAAGGCCCTAGAGCTGTGGCTGTGCGGGGATCAGATCCGCAAAGGAGCAGCCCTCAACGCCGTTCAAATTGCCGAGCTGCTTTTGCAGGACTAATACACCACAACCGTCCAGGTTACCGGCCCCGCTGTAGCAGGGGCAGCCTGATCGTTGGTCAATGTTACCGGGGAGTTGGGGTAGGTGTAGGTACCGGCTGGTGTCAAAGCTACCGCCGTTTTCACAGGGATGGTCACTGTGCAGGTTCCTCCCACAGCCACCGATCCTCCGGTGAATTGAATGATGTTCCCGCCCACTGTCGCCGTGAGAGTGGGGAGGCCGCACGAAGGTGTAAAAGTAGACGCACCGGCAACTTGCAAGCCAGAGGACGGCGCTCCCGGCAAGGTGTGGTTAAAGGCCAAGCCCGTCAGTGGAATGGCTGCGTTGTTGGTGATGGTAAACGTCAGAGTTCCAGTGCCGGTAATGGGATTTGGGCCGATTGGGCCAAGCGGGTTGGGAGCAAAGGCCATGGTAAAGGTGGGAGCTGGCACCGTTACCGTTAGGTTGATAGCCGCAGCGGTGGCATTGGGCGCTTGGCTGCTGCTGAGGATTACTGCTGGGCTGGTCAGGGATCCGGCTGTGGTGGCCGTAACTTGAAGATCCAGGCTGATGGTGCAGCTAGCGCTGGATCCCAGTGAGCCGTTGACCAACGAGATGGAATTGGCCCCTGGTGGAGCTATCACCGTCCCCCCACAGCCGTTGTTCAGGTTATCGGGGGTGGCAACGACCAGGCCGGCAGGCAAGGTGTCGGAAAAAGCTAGACCAGTCAGGGGCAGGGCAGCGGTGTTGGTAATCGTGTAGGTCAGGGTTGTTTTGGCAGTGGGGCCAGCAGCCACCGAGGTAGGACTAAATGCCTTGGCAAAAGTTGGGGCACCCGGCGTGGGTGTTGGCGTTGGAGTCGGGGTTGGTGTGGGTGTTGGAGTCGGCGTAGGTGTTGGAGTCGGCGTAGGTGTCGGAGTCGGGGTCGGTGTAGGTGTAGGCA
Source organism: Synechococcus sp. M44_DOE_062 (assembly GCA_015295985.1). GTDB lineage: Bacteria > Cyanobacteriota > Cyanobacteriia > Thermostichales > Thermostichaceae > Thermostichus. The sequence goes on from DVDX01000022.1 coordinate 28,074, forward strand.
CTGTCGTCCCACCGCTTCCGCCTCCACCGCAGCCGGTCAGTCCTAGACAGGCCGCTCCTAGACTCAAGGCCACAAGGGTTGTAACTGCTTTTTTCTTCGTCACTCTCTTACTCCTCATCACCATCGGACTTGACTTTTTCTATCGACCTGCCTTGCTACAGTTTACTCCAGTCCAGGAGAATTGAGAAGCATTTGGCCTTTGTGGAGATTGGCTTGTGCATCCAATTGGGATGGGATCCCTGGCCAGCTTGATCGCCGGGTTGGCAACCGGCTTAGGGGCCTTGCCCGCTCTGTTTCTCCCCTCGCTCTCGGAAAGGGCGCAAGGGATCCTGCTGGGGTTTGGGGGTGGGGTGATGCTGGCAGCCACCTCTTTTTCCCTGCTGGTGCCGGGCACCGAGGCAGCCATAGCGCTGGAGTATGCCCCATTTGGGGCGGCTGTGGTGATGGTGGCGGGCCTGTTGTTGGGAGCGATCTTCCTGGAGAGTGCCCACCGCCTCTTTCCTCACGAACACTTTTTCAAAGGGGTAGAAGGAGAGAACCGCGCCCATTTGAAGCGGATTTGGCTGTTCATCATCGCCATCGCCCTGCACAACTTCCCAGAGGGATTGGCAGTAGGGGTGGGTTTTGCCACCGGCCAAGTCGGCGATGGGCTGGCGTTGGCGTTGGGGATCGGCTTGCAGAACATGCCAGAGGGGCTGGTGGTGGCTTTGTCGCTGGTGGGCCAGGGGTATTCGCGGCTGTTTGCTTTCGGCATCGCCCTGTTGACCGGACTGGTGGAGCCCATCGGCGGGATCCTGGGAGCAACGGTGGTCTCTCTGGCGCAGCCCTTGCTGCCCTGGGGGATGGCTTTTGCGGCAGGGGCGATGTTGTTTGTCATTTCCGATGAAATCATCCCTGAATCCCACCGGCAGGGGTTGGAGCGGGAGGGTACCTTTGGGGTCATCAGTGGGTTTGTGGTGATGATGCTGCTGGATATCACCTTGGGCTAGCAAGGGATCCCATCGCGAAGCGAAACGGAGTTTTATGTTAAGCAACGAACCCTTTTTGTGGCGAGGAACAGGGGAACACGCCTGTCTGCTGCTGCATGGGTTGGGGGGCGGTGTTTACGAGTTGCAATGGCTGGCAGAGCGGCTGTTGGCGGCTGGTTTGACCGTGCAAGGATTTAATTATCCCGGCCACGACCGCCCGGCTGCCCGCATGCCCCCTTCCCGCTGGACGGAGTGGTACGGGCGGGCCTTGGAGCATTACTTGGCTTTGCAGCAGGAGTATCCCCGCGTTTCCTTGGTGGGCTTTTCCACCGGCTGTTTGCTGGCTTTGCACCTGGCTTTTGCCCATCCCATCCATAAATTGGTGCTGCTGGCGCCGTTCTTTGCCATTCGCCACCGCTGGTACTATCTTTTTCGCCCTGAGCAGTACCTGAACAGCCTGGGTTGGCTATTGAAGGAGGTGCCCCGCCTCAGCTTGCCGATTCGGGACGAGGATGCTTGCGCCTTGGCCGAAAAGACAGCCTATTTCCGCAGCTTTAATCTGTCGGCGGTGCGCAGCGCCCTGGAGCTGATCGAGCGAGTCAAGGGAGAGGTGGCCGGCATCCAGGTTCCCACCCTGATCCTGCAATCTCGCCAAGATACGGTGGTGGATCCCGAACAGGCGGCGTGGCTCTATCAAGAGCTGGGATCCGAGACAAAGATCTTGTATTGGCTGGAGCGCTCCGACCACATCCTCACTTTGGACTGCGAGCGGGAAACGGTGTTTGCCCAGGTTTGCGCTTTTCTCAAACGGGATCCTTCTGCGCCCGAATCAGCGTAACCCGTTGCCAAGCACCGCGGGCATCGTAGTCCCGGATCAAACGCAAGAGATAGTGGCAGTCTTCCGGCTGCGGAAACCAGCTCAGGCTCACTGAAAAGCTGCGATCCCGGTGGACAGTAGGGATGGGCAAGGGATCCGGCCCGCCAATCCATAGCCCCCCAGGCAAGGGATCCCAGTTACTCAACCACTCTGTCCCCCAGCAGTCCACTTCGGTTTCGGCAAACTGGCCCTCAGCAATCGTAAAGCTCTGGGCGATCCCCCGCCATCTCCCCTGGAGGCAGGCCCTCAGTTGTTCTTTGCTCAAAGGTGAACAGTCGGCACCAGGATCCAAAGCTTGGCCGCGGCGCTCCAAAATCGTGGTCACCCCTGCCAGTTGGCCCTGAGCATCCCATTGCTGCACCACCCGCGCCTTGCGATCTCTCCAGAGAAAGCCTTGCTCAACGGCAAAATCGCTGAATGGCGCCAGTTGCATCCGCCCGTTGGAGAAGGATCCGTCGGGAAAAAACCGCAATCCAGGGGAAAAGTCCTGGTAAACCCAAGTGTGGGAGCTTTCTGGGGCAGGGGATCCCTGTAGGGGGTAGTAGGTGTTGGTTTGGCGGATGGCGATCCCTGCCGCCGGACTTCCTGAAGAAGAGGGCAGATCCAAGGCTGTAAAGGTGATGAGGCTGCGCTTTTGACCCCCCAGCTCCCAGCCGTCGGCGGTGGGTCGATAGTCGGAAAAGAGGCCGTGCCACTCTCCCAGGTGGAGAGCCAGACATTGTTTTTGGGTTTTCATAAAGCAATGTGAAGTTAAAATTGTGAAGACGTAACGCTGGAGAGCAAGACCCATGGAGAAGAAGCTTCGAGGTGGCATTTTACTGGTTTTGGGGTTTATGCTGTCTCCCCTTTCCTGGTGGAATGACTTGTTTTTCAATCTGCCGATTGCCTATGGGTTTGGCTACCTTTGTAGCTTGTGGCAGCCACAGTGGCTTTTGGGCGGAACCCTTGTGGGGTATTGGCTCTCCAACTTGATGGGCATTCTCATGATGCAATTTGGCGCTACGGATGTCGTCGAGAGAAGCGAAAAACCTCGCAATGTGAAACGCGATCTCTTGATTGGGCTGGCCTCTTCTACTGCCTATACTTTGGTCATTGTTGGGCTGCTTCAGTTTCACCTCGTCGATATCAGCGCCATCTTCCCTATTTCTTAACCTTATGCCGCTTGCAATTTTCTGGACAACTTTAGTTGAAGGGATCCTCGCTTTTGTTGCCACCCATATCGATGACTTTTTCTTGCTGGTTCTGTTGTTTGCCCAGGCGCAAATTCAACCTACGTGGAAGGGCTGGCACATTTGGCTGGGAGGCTACTTGGGCTTGGCAGGGTTGATCCTGATCAGCTCTCTGGGATACTTGGGGGGCCTGTTGTTGCCGCCGCCTGCGATTGGGCTGCTGGGGGTGATCCCGATTGCTGTGGGTGGTTGGAAATTATGGCGACCTGAACCTAAAGAAACTTTGGAAAAAGAGTTGGAAGAGTTGCAAGAGCGCCCAACCCAAAAGGCTTGGCCGATCCTTTTGCCCCCGCCAGTTCTGATGTCCATGCTCCTCACCTTTGCCAACGGCGGAGATAATGTCAGCCTGTACGTTCCTTTGTTTGCCGGTAGCACCCCTCTCCAGTTGGCCCTCTTTGCCACAATCTTTTTTCTGATGAAGGGATTGTGGTTTGCAATGGCTCAAAAACTGACGATGCAGCCTGCAGTGGCGAAGGTTTTAACGGAACGGACAGAACACTGGGTGCCCTGGATTCTGGTGGGTTTGGGGGTGTGGATCCTGTTCAAAAATGAGACTTGGAGATGGCTTCTGTCTTAGATCCCAAGATCCCAATCGCGATAGCGGAATGGAGTTCTTTTGAGGTCTAGTCGTTGTGTCGGTCTAGAGAGGGATCCCAGTCCAGGTCTTCATGGCGGTGCTCCCGTTCCCAGCGATGCACCCAGTCCCAGATGCGGTAGTGCTGCTCGGCGGTGAGTTGCTTGGGATCCTGGGCCAAAGCAGCAGCCTCTTCCGGGGTGAGCAAAGCAGCCAAGCTGCCGATCTCCACCAAATAGCGGCGTTCTTCCGCAGTGGTGTGGGACTGATTGAGCCGTTGAATTAAACGACGTAAGGTGGCTGCATCTTGACTCATAAGCCGATAGGAAAGAATCGACGAGCATCTACAAAAGACGGTAAGAATAGTTTAGGATCAGAACCATCAAGAGCACCCAAAAATAGACCAGAACAGGCAAAGTTAGCCCGCCCAACCCTCCTCTAATCCTCAAAGGATCCCAGAATGCGCACTTCTGGCTCCAAAAGCACCGACCATCGCTGATAGACCTTTTCCTGGGCCAAGCGAATCAGGCGGTAGATGTCCTTGGCGCTTGCCTGATTGCAATTGAGGATGAAGTTGGCATGGCGCTCTGAGATTTGAGCTCCGCCAATCCGGTAGCCCTTCAAGCCCACCTGCTCGATGAGCCAGCCGGCAGGGTGAGATTCGGGGTTGCGAAAGACGCTGCCACAACTGGGCAAATGGTAGGGTTGAGAGCTCAGGCGTTGGTTGAGGTGGCGCCGGGTTTGCCACTGCACTTGCGCCGGATCCCTGTCTGGGATCAACTGCAGCGTTGCCCCTGTCACCGTCCAGGGTGAGTCTTGCAAGCGAGAGCGGCGATAGCCAAACTGCAGATCGGCAGGTTCTAGGCGGCAGGGCTCCTGCTCTTCATCCAAAATCTCCACTTCCACCAGCACATCTGCCATGGCCCAAGCGTGGGCACCGGCATTCATCACCACGGCTCCCCCCAGCGTGCCGGGGATCCCAATCGCCCACTCCAACCCGCTCCAGCCTTGCTTGGCAGCGGCTCGCGACAGATTGACCAAAGGCTCTCCGGCAGCGGCCCAAATTCTCCCCCCTTCCAACAGTTGGATCCCCCGCAAACGGCGGGTGCCGATCACCAGCCCCTTTAACCCCGCATCGCTGATGAGCAGATTGCTGCCCGCCCCCAACAGTGTCGTGGGGATCCCTTCGGCTCGCGCCCAAGCCAAACACTGCTGCAGCTCCAGGTGGTTATGGGGCTCACAATACCACTCGGCTTTGCCGCCCACGCGAAAGGTGGTCAAAGGAGCCAACGGGATCCCCGACTGAATCCGTCCCGAGAGTCGGGCAAAACTTGGGGTATCGGGGCCACAGGAACCGCCCTGCGGGAGCACCACCGGAGCTGTAGTCATGATGTCAACACCTCAGAAGCCACCCTCTCCCCCACCCAGTTCTCGGCTTCTCCCGGCAGCTCCCCAGCTTGAGCCGCATATACCCGCATCGTAGCGGCTATCTGCTGATTCAGATCGCCTGCGCCCAAAAAAACGGCGAGATCTCCAGGCTGCAAAACAGACGCCAGCACCTCCGGTAATTGCGGCAAAGAGGCCACATGGCGCACATGGGGATGGTGCTCCGCCACCGCCACGGCCAAACGCAAGCTGTCGGAACCCTCGGGCGCCGGCTCTCCCGCTCCATACGTGGGCACGATCATCACCACGTCCGCATTCCCAAAGCAGCGGGCAAAATCGTGGAATAGGGCAGCCAAACGGCTGTGGCGATGGGGCTGAAACACGGCCACCACCCGCCGCTGTTGCAGACGGGCTGCCTGCAGAGTGGCCCGAATCTCGCTGGGATGGTGGGCATAGTCGTCGATAAAGGTGACTCCACCCACTTCCCCCTTGTGCTCAAAGCGGCGATGCGCCCCCCGAAATTGCGCCAAAGCTGAGGCAATCACCGCAAACTCCAAGCCCAACTGTCGCCCAACGGCAACCGCCGCCAGGGCATTGCTGAGGTTGTGGGATCCCAACACCTGCAGGCGAAGCTGGCCGAGCAGGGATCCCTTTTCCCAGATCTCAGCGCAGGTGGAATTGGCAGTGTAGAGGATCTGACGGGCTTGGTACTGGGCTTGGGGATGACCGGTCAGGCTGTAGCCCACATCCACCGCCAGGTGAGCCGCCACGTTGGGACAGTCCAGACAGGCCACTAGCGTTTGGCTCTGCTGCCCATACTGTTGAAAAGCCCGGATCACCTGCCCCAAATCGGCGTAATGATCGGGGTGATCCAGCTCGATATTGGTGATCACCCCAATCTTGGGGTAGAGGCGCACCAGGGATCCATCCGACTCATCCACCTCTGCCACCCAATACTCTCCTTGACCCAGACGGGCATTGCCATCCCAGGCATCCACTTCCCCGCCGATGATCAAGGTGGGATCCCAGCCCGCCGAGAGCAACACATAGCCGATCATGCTGCTGGTGGTGGTTTTGCCGTGGGTGCCGGCCACCCCAATGCCAGAGCGATGGTTAAACAGAGCCGCCAACAAGTCCGCCCGATGCCAAACGGTCAATCCCTTGCCCAGGGCAGCAGCCAATTCTGGATTGGTGGGGCGAATGGCGCTGGAATAGACCACCTGCGGATCCCCGGCCAGCCCCTCCGAGCTGTGACCCTGAAAGAAGCGCACCCCCAAAGCTTCCAGGCGGCGGGTACGGCCATTGGCAACAATGTCGGATCCCGAGACGCGAAACCCTTGCTTGGCCAGAATATAGGCCAGGGCCGACATCCCCACTCCACCAATGCCCACAAAGTGATAGGCAGAAAGCAAGGGATTCAAGGGATCCAAATGCAGGGGCAGAGGCTGAGACGGAACCGGCAACGGCGGGATGGGATCCCTTTCTCCAAGTGTCTCCACCATCGCAACTCCACCCCACTCCTCACTCCTAAAGATCACCACACCCCAGAAAGAGAACTGCGCTCTGCTGACGCGAGCAGCACCTGCATGCAGCTTCGAACAGGCCACATCATATCAGGAATCCCTAGGGCTAGGTAGGCCGCGCCCCACCGGTTGCCGTGATCTTCTGGCACCTTAGGAAACCCACAGGGGGTGAAAATACGGTGAAGACAAGCAACATAGAATACGGCTGGACATTTTCATCCCAAAAACTTTACATTTATTTAAGAAGAAACAAAGGCGGGGTTTGCCGTCTGCAAGGCCACAGCGGGTAAGGTAAAAGGCCATGAACCCACGAGTGCTTTGGTCGCTGGCAGGGGTTGGGCTGCTCAGTTGTGCCGGCCTGGCATGGCTGGGGTTGAGCCAACAGGGAGCCACACAATCGGTATCGGGAAGTGCAGAGGCAACGGTGGAAACGCGGCTGCCTCCCCAAGTGGGCGCTTTGGGTCGCTTGGAGCCGGAAGGGGAAGTGTTGCGCATTGCCGGCCCTCCCGGAGAACGGCTGGGAGAGCTGCTGGTGGCCGAGGGGGATCGCGTGGTGGCAGGCCAAGTGCTGGCCCGTTTGGAAAGCTACGCCGAGCGGTTGGCGGAGCGAGCGTATGCTGCCGCCCAACTTCAAGAGGCCCGCGCTCGGTTGCAGGCCGAGACCCGTTTCAGTCAGGCCCAAATCCAAGAGGCACGCACCCGCCTCAGCCGTCTGGATGAGCCGCAACAGATGCAAATCCGCTCCCAGGAAGCGGTGGTGGAGCGTCTCCGGGCAGAACTGGCCGATGCCGAGGCCAATCTGGTTCGCTTTCAGGAGCTCTGGCAGGAAGGAGCAATCTCGCAACAAGAGCTGGATCAACGCCGGCTGCTGGTGCGGCAACGACAGGAAGACTTGCGGGCTGCCGAGGCCACCCTGAGCCAACTGCGCCTGGCCCGTGAGCGGGATCTGCTCAATGCCCAAGCCCAAGTCCAAGCTGCCGAGGCGGGGCTGAGTTTGGCCCAAGCCCAAGTCCAACTGGGATCCCTGGCCCGCAATCTGGAACTGGCGGAAGCTCGCCTGGAGCGCACCCTCATCCGCGCCCCCCGGTCTGGCCAGGTGCTCAAGATCCACACCCGCCCTGGAGAGGTCATCTCCGCCGGCGAGGGCATTCTCGAGCTGGGCAACACCGACCAGATGATGGTGGTGGCAGAAGTCTACGAGACGGATATCCTGCGGGTTCGGCCAGGGCAACGGGCCACCATCAGCAACCGCGCGCTGGCGGAAGCATTGCAGGGGTGGGTGGAACGGGTTGGCTTGCAGATTGGTAAGAAAGATGTGCTCAACACGGATCCTGCCGCCGATGTGGATGCCCGCGTGGTAGAGGTGTATATCCGCCTGGATCCGGAGAGCAGCGCCCGCGTGGCTGGCTTGACCAACCTGCAGGTGGATGTGGCGATTGATGTTGAGGGGTAGGCTCAGCCCATGTACAGCCTGTTCAGTGTGGCTTTTATCGCGCGTCGGATCCCGCTGGCCTGGCTGCAACTGACGCGGGAGAAGATCCGCCTGCTGGTGGCCCTGGCGGGCATTGCCTTTGCCTGCATCTTGATGTTCATACAGTTGGGCTTCCAAGACAGCTTGCTGGAGAGTGCCATCCGCTTCCACGTGGCCCTGAAGGGAGAGATCTTCCTGGTTAGCCCCCAGTCCAACGCCCTGATTGCCATGAATACCTTCTCCCAGCGGCGGCTGTATCAGACCTTGGGCTTCGAGGGGGTGCGGGCCATCTCGCCGGTCTATGTGGGCTTTGCCCTCTGGAAAAACCCGGAGACCCGCCGCACCCGCAGCATTTTTGTGGTGGGAGTGGATCCCTCGGCTGATCTGTTGGACTTGCCGGAGTTAACACCGGACAAGCTGGAAGAGATCAAAAAGGCGGACGTGGTGCTGTTTGACCGCCGCTCCCGCAGCGAGTTTGGCCCCATCCCAGAGTGGTTGGAGTCCGGGCGAGAGGTGGTTACCGAGGTAGGAAACCGCCGCGTCCAGGTGGGGGGCCTGTTTGAGATGGGGGCCACCTTCGGAGCCGACGGCACCATCCTCACCAGCGACCTCAATTTCCTGCGCATTTTTCCGCAGCGGGGGCGCGGCCTGGTGGATATCGGCGTGGTGCAGCTTCAGCCGGGGGTGGATCCGGATCCCTTGGTGCGGCAGATGCGAGCTTTGCTGCCAGAAGATGTGCGGGTGCTCTCGCGGGCAGAGTTTATTGATATGGAGCAAACCTACTGGGAAGAGGGCACGGCCATTGGCTTTATTTTCGGCCTGGGGGTGGTCATGGGCTTCATCGTTGGCATTGTGATTGTCTATCAAATTCTCTACACTGATGTGTCGGATCACCTAGCAGAATATGCCACCCTCAAGGCCATGGGCTACACCGATACCTACCTGCTGGGGGTGGTATTTCAAGAGGCAATCCTGCTGGCTGGCTTGGGGTATATTCCCGCCTTTGCCCTATCGGTTTTGCTCTACGATTTGACGGCCAATGCCACGTTGCTGCCCATTGCCATGACCTTCAACCGGGCGGTGCTGGTGCTGGGGCTAGCGGTGAGCATGTGCTTCATCTCAGGAGCCATTGCTGTGCGACGACTGCGGGCAGCGGATCCCGCCGACATTTTCTAGATTTTGGCCATGGGTAAGTGTTGGTCAATGGTCTGCCAAGGGGGGTTGGATGGAGGGTGAATGGCTTGAACTCAACTGTCTAAAAACTTCTGGGATCCCCGCCAAGATCTCTGGCCAAAGGTTTCTCAAGGGTCTCATCTTGACAATCCCAATGACGGCCTAAGTGGTCAATAAGTTGTCAACGCAAAGGGTTTGAGATTTTGAGTTCTCTATGCTGACTCCTCTCCTTGATCAAGCTGCCCTTACTTCTGCCCAGAATGCCGTTGAACCGGTGGTGAAAGCCGAAGGCGTAAACCACTATTTCGGCGAGGGATCCCTGCGCAAGCAGATTCTCTTCGACATTAACTTTGTCCTACAGCCGGGGGAGATTGTGCTGTTGACCGGCCCTTCCGGCTCTGGCAAAACCACCTTATTGACGCTGCTGGGGGCCTTGCGCTCGGTGCAGGAGGGCAGCTTGCAGGTGTTGGGACAGGAGCTGCGGGGAGCTCAGCCCAGTACTCTCATTCAAATCCGTCGCCAGGTCGGGTACATTTTCCAAGCCCATAACCTGCTGCGCTCGCTGACGGCAGCTCAAAACGTGCGCATGGCTCTGGAGCTGCACAACGGCCTTGCTCCTCAACAGGTGCAGCAGCGGGCAGAGGAAATGCTGGCGGCAGTGGGCCTAGGGGATCGCGTCCACTCTTACCCTGAGCAGCTTTCGGGAGGACAGAAACAACGGGTGGCCATCGCGCGGGCCTTGGTCAGCCACCCCAAGCTGGTGCTGGCAGACGAGCCCACAGCAGCCCTAGATAGCAAGTCGGGTCGGGAGGTGGTGACCCTGATGGAGAAGTTGGCGCGGGAGCAGGGTTGCACCATCCTGATGGTGACTCACGATAACCGCATCCTGGACATCGCGGATCGGGTGCTTCACATGGAAGATGGACGGCTGGAGAGTCAAGCCGTTGCCTAACTTTGCCCAGCACACGCATGGCGGCGGTACCAGTCGATGGTGCGCTGCAGACCTTCTCGCAGGCCGACTTTGGCCACAAAACCCATCTTCTCTCGGGCTTTGGAGACATCCAGACAGCGGCGGGGTTGGCCATTGGGCTTGTCCGTTTGCCAGCGGATCTCTCCCCGGAAGTCCATCAGCTCGCAGATGAGGGCAATCAGATCCCGGATGGAGATCTCTTCGCCGGTGCCCAGGTTCAAGGGATCCGCCCCGTTGTAGAGCTGGGTGGCCATGACGATGCCGCGGGCCGCATCTTCGGCGTAGAAAAACTCGCGGGTGGGGCTGCCATCCCCCCACACTTCGACGTAGTTTTGGCCCTGTTGCTGCGCTTCATGCACCTTGCGGATCAAAGCCGGGATTACGTGGGAGCTTTCGGGGTCGAAGTTGTCCATCGGGCCATAGAGGTTCACCGGCAGCAGGTAGATGCCGTTGAAGCCGTACTGCTGTCGGTAGGCTTGCAGTTGCACCAGCAGGGCTTTTTTGGCGATGCCGTAGGGGGCGTTGGTCTCTTCCGGGTAGCCGTTCCAGAGATCCTCTTCCTTGAAGGGGACGGGGGTGAACTTGGGGTAGGCGCAGATGGTGCCCACGCAGACAAACTTCTCCACCCCGGCCAGGTAGGCGGCGTGGATGAGCTGGGATCCCATGATGAGGTTGTCGTAGAAGAGTTCTGCCGGCTTGGCTTGGTTGAGGCCGATCCCGCCCACGTGGGCGGCCAAGTGGATCACGATCTCCTGCCCCTGCACCACCTCTTGGCAGACTTCCCAGCGGCGCAAATCCTGGGTGCGCGAGCGCGGGATCCGCACCTGCTCCGGCTTTACCCCCAGCACCTGCAACTGTTCCAGCACATGCTTGCCCAAAAAGCCGCTGCCCCCTGTGAGCAAGATGCGCTTTTGGCTGAGATCGATGGAGCTGGGCAAGCTGTTGGGCATAGATCCGGCGCAGAGAACCCCCCGCTTTCATTATGCGGCAGACGGGATATCAGCATCTCAGACTGGTTCGGCGGTGGTTATCGAGAACAGGCAAGGCATCAACCTAAAACCTGGGCAAACCGCTCTGGAGAAAGGCTGGGGATCCATTCATCCGCTTGTCCATAGGCTTGTTGGGCAAAGCGACGGGCCAAAGCGGGCACGATGGGCAGGGGGTTGCTGAAGCCGGAAAACAGTTGCAAGCCTTCCCAGCCGGGCAGGGATCCCACCAGAGGCTGGTGATCGGCGCTAAAGGCCACTAAGCAGTGATACCACCGTCCGGGCAGGTGAGCCAATTTGGGCAGGTAGCGACCGGCCTGTTCCCGGATCTGGGCTTCGCTGGCGGCTGCATCCACCTCGGCATGGGGATCCGTCAATACCCGGCTGATCTGGCCCATGCGAATGCTGCCATCCACAAATTGCAGGATCCCAGCATCCAAAATCGGCGGGCCAAGCTCGTGCCCCGGCTCGTCCCAGAGGGGATCCCGATCGGGATGGGCAGCTTGCCGTTCCAGTTCCAAGCGTTGCACAGGCACACTCATCACCAACGCTCTCAATTGCAAACCCGGGGGATCCAGCTCCAGAGATTCGGCATGGGTGAAGTAGATGGGCACCCGGATCCCCGCTTGGCGCAACAAGGCTCGTGTCCAGCCGCCGGCGCACACCACCACCTGGCCTGCTCCGTAGCAGTCGGCTCCAGTCTCTACGCCTGTGATGCCCGCTCCCTGCCGCCGCAGGGCCGTTGCTGTTGTGATCAAGAGGGATCCCCCCAATCGTTGAAAAGCGTTTTGAAAGGCCAGCGCTGTCAGCAAGGGGTTGATGTGGCCGTGCTGAGCCCAGAGCACTGCTTCCAGAGCCGTCGGAGCCAGCAGTGGCTCCAGCTCACAGGCTACCTCCACCGAAATCCGCCGGGGTGGGATGCGACAGTCGGCCAGATCTGCCTCGACAGCCTCTGCGCTGTAGCCGGGGGCAATGGGCATGAGCAGATCCAGCTCGCGAAATTGGATATCTGCCTCCAGCTCCTCTGACAGGGTGCGGTAGCGTTGGATCCCTTCTTCCCCCAAAGCTTTGAGCAGTGGCGTTTTGCCCGCCCAATGGGCCAAGCCCCCGTAGCTGTAGCGGGTTGCCCCCTTCAGCGCTGCCTCTTGCTCCACGAGAAGAACGGATCCCCCTTGGCGGGCCAGCTCATAGCTCAGGGCTGCCCCAGTAATCCCGCCGCCGATCACAATCCAGTCGTAGTTGGCCATCGCTTCCCTCGTTGCCCTGAACCTCATCTTGCGGCAAAGTGGCTCCGTTCAGGGTAGCAAGCGCAGCAGAACCCAGGGCTGCAGCAGTGGCGGATACTGGCTGAAGAGGAACTCGCAAAGGGCTTCTTTGAGTCCAGATTGAGAGTCCCCTCGGCTTCAGAGTCTACCAAAGTCCATTTGTGTTCATCGTAGCCAATTGCATAGCAAGGATGGGGGTATGAACGAACTACTTCAAACCATCAACCGCAGTCTCCTGGAGATGGTGGGGCGAGGCATTGAGCTGTTGCCGGGCTTCTTGATTGCCGCGGTTATCCTCTGGGCTACCCGCTATGGCGTCCGGGCCGTGCGGCATCTGGTGGGATCCGCAGCCAATCGGTGGATCCCCAGCCCTTCCCTACAGATGCTGCTGGTGCAAATCGGCCAAGTGGGCGCCTGGGTGGTCGGGATCCTCGCAGCCAGCGTGGTGGCTTTCCCGGATCTGCGCTTGGGTGACCTCATCGGGCTACTGGGGTTAGGGTCGGTAGCCATTGGTTTTGCTTTTCAAGACATTTTCAAGAACTTCTTGGCGGGCGTGCTGCTGCTTTTGAACGAACCTTTTCAACTCAACGACCAAATTATCGTTGGAGAATTTGAAGGCACCGTTGAAGAAATCAGCATTCGCTCCACTCAAATTCGTACTTAATCAAGGGGAGCGCGTGGTCATTCCCAATGCCATTGTGTTTACTAGCCCGATCACGGTCTTGACCGATCGCCCCTTCCGCCGTACCGATCTGGAGATTGGCCTTGACTACAACACGCCCCTGCCCAAAGCTCTGGAGGTGCTACGGGAAGCCATGCAGGGGGTCGAGGGGGTGCTGGCGGATCCCCCCTTTGAGTTGGACATTGTGGGGTTTGCAGACAGTTCCATCGATTTCGTGGTGCGCTACTGGACTCGGCCCCGCAAGCCGGAGGTGCGGCGCGTCCGCACTCAGGTGATGATGGCTCTCAAACAGGCCTGCGACCGAGCCGGATTGGTTATTCCCTACCCGATTCGCACGGTCTACATGTTCGACCAGCATGATTTTCAGGATCACACCCCCAATCCCAAGGTTACTTAGGGATCCCTACCAGCGAGCCAGCAGCATCTGAAACCGGCTCTCCCCCAGCAGAATCGCGCTGGGATCGGGATAAGTCTCGCCGAACCAGGCTCGCAAGCGGGCAATGGCCGCCTGGAAGATCTCCTCTACGCCGAGAGGAAAGCTGCGGGTGGCATCGTAAAAATCAGCGGCCCAATCAAAACAGATGCTGTGGGATCCCACCATCGCTGCACGCTTCCCCGACAGGCAAAAAGGGGTCAACTCGGGCAGGGGGCATAACCCAAGAAACGGGCCGAGATCCCTTGGATCCCCCCTGCCCACTCCAGTCTAAAGAGGGCTGCTCTCAAGCGCTTTCAAGACTCTGCCAGGCGGGCGTAAAACAAGCCTTGAACGCGAACGGTGTGGGGTTCCATCGCTCCTTGCTCGGTGCTGGAAGGCTGAATGCTAACAAAGGATCCCGCCATTTCGCCGGTGCTGGGATCCACACGAGCGATCCGCAGCGACATTTTCCCCTGGGAAACCTCGTCCACCTTGCGGTTGGTGGCAAAATCATCTTTGGCAGCCTGTAGACCTACTGCAGTGTCGTAGCCGGTGTTGGATCCCCGCCCGCGTGGGTCGAGGAAAGAGCTGCTGTGGTAGCCGGGCACCAAGAACTCCCCTTCAAAATCCGTCGAAGGGTCAATGGCAGATCCCGGCGCAGTGGCAACCAAGTCCTTCACGCTAAACAGAAACGGCACCAGCTCGCGGCGGGGCATTTGGCCGGTGGTCGGCTGAAAGGTGATCCCATCCACCACTTTGAGCTCCAGCGCGCCGTCTTTGGGAGTCACCTCGGCTTTAATCGGCCCCAGAGTGGCCGCCGAGATCATGATGTTTTTGGCTTTGATGAACTCTTTCTCGCCGTTCCGCTTTTCTTCTTCCACCTCAATTTGTACCGGCTGGAAGCAGACATCCGTCAGCTTCAGGGATCCCCCCCTGGGCACCTCGATGCGGCCCCGGGCGTTGTCCGAGACGGAAGGGCAAATGGCGGCCTTACCGGTATTGCGGATCTGGTCATAGGTCAGCGGGGCCTTGGCAGCCTCAGCCCGAAAGGCAAAGACGCTCAAACAAAGCGCCAACAAGATGGCGAGCAGTGGACGGTACCGCATAATCAACCTCGAAAAACCTTTTTTGAATCTGAACGCTGCTGGGGGAAATAAGCCCGAATGCCCCCATTGTACGCAATCGTGATCCCCTCAGAGGAAGTGCCTCAAAATTAGCCACCCGCCAACAGGGATCCCAGCCAGCGCTCCCGAATCTGGGTGACCAACTCACGGATAGGCTGTTGGTTGACACGGTAGCTGATGGGATGGGCAATCAGGCGAGCTGTGCTCTCGAATAGGCAGTCTCGCTCAATCAAGCCATTTTCCCTTAGGGTGCGCCCTGTGGCCACCAAGTCGACGATGGCATCGGCCATGCCGGTGAGGGGGGCCAGCTCCACCGAGCCGTGGAGAGAGATAAGCTCCACCGGCAAATCCAGACGGTCAAAATACTCGCGGGCGCAGCCGACAAACTTAGAAGCCACGCGGGCATGAGCAGGCAACTGAGCTGCCGAGCGGTAGGGGCTATCTTGGGGAAGGGCCACCGACATACGACAGTGGCCAAACTGGAGATCCAGCAGGTGGGCCACCCGTGCTTCGCTGCCGGCATAGCGCTCCCGCAAGATGTCGTAGCCGACAATGCCCAACTGCGCCTGCCCATACTCCACATACACCGGCACATCGTGAGTGCGCACCAGCAGCGCTTCGTAGCGTTGCCCGTTCAGCCGGGTGGGGGATTCAATCCGCAGTAGGCGATTGCCGGGATCCAAAAAACGGCTGAAATCGATCCCCACCTGCTGCAGACATTGAATGGCCTCAGGTAGCAGGGCCCCCTTGGCCAGGGCAATCGTGATGGGTGGGCTGTCGCGACGGCCATCCAGCATCTTTGTCAGAATCTACATCTACTACATCTGTCTGAATCTTGGGCCAGGAGCAATCTATATGAGAGTGTTGGGATTTCCGTCTGCGGGTGGAACTCTCAGGAGAGACGGGTTAAAACGAGGGGCTCAGGGGAAACACTTAGGGAAATGCCCGGCGGCAGGCCGGTTCTCCCAGAAGAGCAAGCCCCCTTGATTGTAGGGGATCGGAATCCCGGCAGCGATCCCCCAGACTCTTGAAAGCCCCACCGGTTCCCTAGAATGCCGATCCTGGGATGATAAAG
The DNA here is from genome assembly GCA_015295985.1 of Synechococcus sp. M44_DOE_062. Lineage (GTDB taxonomy): Bacteria > Cyanobacteriota > Cyanobacteriia > Thermostichales > Thermostichaceae > Thermostichus. The sequence continues at coordinate 43,792 of DVDX01000022.1, forward strand.
TCAGAGCACGGTTAGCCCGGAGGAGTGACAACGGCATGAAAGCCATGATCCTGGCAGCAGGCAAAGGCACGCGGGTACGGCCCATCACCTACATGATGCCGAAGCCGATGATCCCCATTTTGCACAAGCCTGTCATGGAATTTTTGGTGGAGCTGCTGCGGGAACACGGGTTTAACCAAATCATGATCAACACCAGCCACTTAGCCCACCAAATCGAAGACTACTTCCGCGATGGGCAGCAATGGGGGGTTCACATCGGCTTTTCGTTCGAGGGTCACTTCGAGAATGGCCAGCCGGTGGCCCAGGCCCTGGGATCCGCAGGGGGCATGCGCAAGATCCAGGATTTCTCTGGATTTTTCGACAGCACCTTTGTGGTGCTCTGTGGGGATGCGCTGATCGACCTAAACCTCACGCAGATCGTCAACTTCCACAAAGCCAAGGGAGCGCTGGCCACCGTGGTGTTGCGGGAGGTGGATCCCAGTCAGGTCTCCAGCTACGGGGTGGTGGTAACCGACGAGACAGGTCGCATCACTGCCTTTCAAGAAAAGCCCAGGCGGGAAGAGGCCCTCAGCCACACCATCAACACCGGCATCTACGTTTTCGAGCCGGAAGTGTTCGACTACATTCCCCCCGGCTGCCCCTACGACATCGGCAGCGATCTCTTCCCGGCCTTGGTAAAAGCGGGCGCTCCCTTTTATGGGATCACGGCTGACTTCCAGTGGGTGGACATTGGCCGCACCCACGACTACTGGCTGGCGGTGCAAAAAGTGCTGCGCGGCGAGATCAAGGGGGTCAAGGTGCCCGGGATCCAGATTCAACCCGGCGTATGGACGGGGATCAACATCCGCGCCAACTGGGATCGCATCCACATCGAGCCACCGGTCTACATCGGGGCCAGCAGCCATTTGGCGGACGGGGTCAAGCTCATCGGCCCCACAGCCATCGGCTACGGATGTGTGTTGAATGAAGGGTGTACCCTGGATGGCAGCCTAATTTTTAACTACACCCAGATCGCGGCAGGCGTGACCCTGCGCCACCAGATGGTGATGGGTCGCTACTGCATTTCCTCCGATGGCAATGCCATCGATACCGAAGAGTCCAACCTCACGTGGCTGATTGGAGATGCCCGCAGCAATGCCAACGGCAAATCCCCATAGCGCCCTCTACCTCTACGGGATCGTCGCTGCCCCCGGCCCGCGCCACCTGAGTGTGGTGGGACTGGACAAGCAGCCGGTGCAGGTTCACGGGCTGGGATCCCTGGCCTTCTTGTATTCCCAGGCCCGACAAGAGCGCTACCTGGCCAGCCGGGCCAACTTGCTCGCCCATGAAGCCGTGCTGGAAAAAGTGATGAACGAGGGACATCGCGCCCTGCTGCCCCTGCAATTTGGCCTGGTGGTCAGCGGCTGGGAGCAGGTGGAACGGGACTTGGTGCAGCCCCGTTTGGCGGATCTGCTGGCCCTGCTGGAGCGTCTAGAGGGCAAGCGGGAGGTGGGAGTAAAAGTCTTCTGGGATCCCGAGCAGGAGCTCAAGCTGGGGCTAGAGGAGAACCCTGCCCTCAAAGCTCGGCGAGACGAAATGGCCGGCGCTCCTTTGGGGTTGGACGCGGTAGTCGAGATCGGACGGGCTCTAGAGCAACTCTTGGAGCAGCGGCGTCAGCACATCGCCCAAGCCTTCACAGCAGCCCTCAGCCCCTTGGCCAGCGACCACGTGGAAGGAGATCTGCTCACCGAAAACATGGCCTACAACGGCTCGTTTTTGATCAATTGGGAAGATGAGCCAGTTTTTGCCCAAAAAGTGGAGGAGCTAGACCACACCTTTCAAGGGCGGCTGCGCATTCGCTACAACAACTTCACTGCTCCCTACAATTTCGTCAAACTCTAAGCATATGAGTCGAAGGCAGTTGCCCAGGCAGGGATCCTTTTGGGGATCCGCTCAGGTATTGTGGGGATGCGCACTGTGAGAAGCTCTGGAGCAGGTGGCCGCACAGCTAGGAATGCTGTTCTCTGCCCAATTGCCGGAAGAGATCCGATCCCGACTGGTTCAAGCTGGCTTTGGGCTGTTTGAGCAAGGCTATGGGCAGCGTTTTTATCATTCAATGTCCAAGCGGCTGATTGACGGCACTGAGATTGTCCTTTTTGATTACCAGTACACTCGGGGCGGTGGCAAGAGTTCCAGCACTTATCGCCAGTCCGTCTTCTACGCCTATCACGAGGATCTCCATCTACCCCGTTTTCGGCTGCACCCCGAAAATGCCTTTTTCCACGGCATCGCCAAAGCCTTTGGCATGCAAGATATCAACTTCGAGAGCCACCCTAAGTTTTCCCGGAGCTATCTCTTGCGAGGACAGGATGAAGCTCAAGTTCGGCTGCGTTTTCATCCCGGCATCCTCAGCTTTTTAGAGCAACACCCCAACCATTGTGCCGAAGGGGCCGGCACCCACCTCATTCTCTGGCAAAATAACCGACAGGTGAATCCCGAAGGGATGGCAGAATGGATGCGCTTGGGGGAAGAGTTGACGCAACGGTTGCGGCGTATGTAGCGGCAGAACTTAGGCGCAAGCAGTCAACCTCGGCCTAAACCTCAACCTGAGAGGAGGGCTCCGCTGCAACTCTGAAAATCCCTCTACTGGGCACCGAGAGCGGCCAGCAAGTCATCCGCCAGCAACACCGCCGTATAGACCAAAGCCTGTCGTTGCTCAGGAGACAAATCGCCGACAGGAGTCTGAGGGTTGCTCACGATACCCTGCAGTACTCTGCTGGCTATGTATTCTCGCTTGGAAACCCCCGGGCTGGAGATGGTGGGGTTATCCAGAGAGAACTTCTGATGGTGCTCGAAGGGGAAGGCGTATTCGGGGGCAACCGGCATTGCTCGGCTCCAGATCGGGTTTCTACACTATGCTTTGCCTATTTTCCCATCCTCTCTCCCCAGGAGTTTCAAAAAAGCAGGGCTCTAAACAAAGACACAACGGGTTATCGAAAACTGGGTCCAAAACCCCAGCCTTCCAGGACGGCTTTGGACATACTACACTGGGGCTAGGTGAAAAATGAGAACTGAATCTTTCACCTCGTCGTTCCCGTCAGCGGTGCGTAGCACTGAGGATGGAACGTCGCCCGACGTTAAACCGGACGTGGAGGGAGTGTAAGACCAACCTGGGTTGGCTGCTCTCGACGAATCGTCAAGAACCTTTACCCTTCAAGGCAGGGAGTACGTCAACAAAGAGATCCCTGTGTGGGGGAATGAACCGGGCTGCTCTCCCTTGGGAACAGTAGACATGCATTTGAGCGATTCTTTTCGACGCACCAAAATTGTCGCCACCATTGGCCCTGCCAGCTCAAATCCGGCCATTCTCAGGGAGATGATCCTGCAAGGGGCAACCACCCTTCGCCTCAACTTTTCCCATGGGGATCACGAGCTACACCGCCGCAGCATTCGCCTGATCCGCCAAACCTCGATGGATCTGGGCATTCAGGTTGCCATTTTGCAAGATCTGCAGGGGCCCAAAATCCGCTTGGGCAAGTTTGCCGAAGGCTCGATCACCCTCAAAGCCGGGGATCCCTTTGTGCTGACCAGCAAACCTGTCTTGGGATCCCAAGAGCGCAGTTGGGTCACCTACGACAAGCTGGCCCAAGAAGTGCCCGAAGGAGCGACGATCCTCATTGACGACGGTCGAGTGGAGATGCGGGTGGAAGCTGTGGATCCCGAAGCGGGCGAACTCTTCTGCCGCACCATTGTCGGGGGTACGCTCTCCAACAACAAAGGAGTTAACTTCCCCGGTGTGCGCTTGAGCATCCGCGCCGTGACCCCAAAGGACAAAGAAGATCTCTACTTCGGCCTCAACCAAGGAGTGGATTGGGTAGCCCTTAGTTTTGTGCGGGATCCCTCTGATGTGCTGGAACTGCGGGAGCTCATTGCCTCGGCCAAACGACCTTCTTCAGGCTCAGCCGACAAGCGGGTACCCATCATTGTCAAGATTGAGAAACATGAGGCCATCGAACAACTGCCCCAGATTTTGGCCCTCAGCGACGGTGTGATGGTGGCGCGGGGGGATCTGGGGGTGGAGCTGCCGGCGGAAGAGGTGCCAATCCTGCAGAAGCGGGTGATTGCCTTGGCCAACTCCCTGGGGATCCCGGTAATCACCGCCACCCAAATGCTGGACAGCATGGTGCACAGCCCCCGACCCACCCGTGCCGAGATCTCCGATGTGGCCAACGCCATTTTGGATGGCACCGATGCTGTCATGCTCTCCAACGAGACGGCTGTGGGCAAGTACCCCGTCGAGGCCGTTGCCACCATGGCCCGCATTGCCGTGCGCACCGAGCGCGATTACTTTGACCTGACCTACGCCGACCGACGACAACGCCTTCGCACCCTAGCCATGCAGGAGCTGAGCCAAAACAACGGCAACAGTCCTGCCGGGATGCGGCCCAAAGCCCTGATCACTGACTCGATCAGCCGTGCTGTGGGGGAGATCGCCCAAGAGTTGGATGCCGTAGCCGTGATGACCCTGACCAAAACGGGGGCTACCGCTCGCAATGTCTCCAAGTTTCGCCCCCGCACTCCCATCCTGGCTGTAACTCCCCATGTGGAGGTGGCACGGCGGCTGCAGTTGGTTTGGGGGGTACACCCACTGTTGGTGATGGATTTGGCCACCACCCGCCAGACCTTTCAAGCGGCCATCAGCTTGGCTCGGGAAGATGGCTTGCTCAAAGATGGCGACTTGGTGGTGCTCAGTGCAGGAACCCTGCCAGGGGTTGCGGGATCCACCGACCTGATTAAGGTGGATGTGGTGAAAGCAGTGGTGGCTCAAGGCAAAGGGTTTGGCAAAGGCATCGTCAGCGGCCCGGCCCGCGTCCTGAGATCCAGCCTCGATGCCAGCAAAATCACCGCCGGGGACATCTTGGTTGCGCAATCCACCGACGCCAACTATGTGGAGGCGATCAAACAGGCAGCCGGGGTGATTACCGAGGAAGAGGGAGCTTCCTCTCATGCGGCGGTCATTGGCCTGCGGCTGGGAGTGCCAGTGCTGGTGGGGGTCAAGGACGCTACCCGCTTAATCCGGGATGGATCCATCGTCACTCTAGATGCAGAAAAAGGCATAGTGACTGCGGGAGCCGATGGCCTGGGCTTTTAACCGGGCTCTGAAGTTATCTGCAATACAAACTTGTATCTCTTGCTACGAAACGAGACCCAGTTCTATGATGGGGGTGGCAGGGCAAGATTTTCCCGACCCTTCGGTGTGTCCTATTCATTCCACGTGTAGGTTAAGCTATGCCCACTTTACAAGCCACCCACTATGCGGTTGAGGCCATCCAGGAGGAAGCTCGTCGCCTTATCCGGCAGGGGGTCTTACGCCGCTCGGAAGCCATTGCCCACCTGCAACCCTTTTTCCCACAGCGGGAGTGGCAGGCAATTGCCCAAGAGCTGGAGCTGCAAGACTACTGCCCCTCGGATCCCCTCTGCGATTTAATCGGCGACTGCGAGGAGTGGGGCGAAGACTAAGCCTCGATCTGCCGAAGATGGCAAGCGGTCGGCGTTGGCAGACAGCCAATGCTTCCTTCTATCCCACCCGTTTTTTCCCTCTTGATCTGTCGGCGGTTAAGCTGGATGAACTATAGTCAGTAATCAAATATCCCTTTTCGCCGGGTTCGCATGGGTCAGACGGCTGTCATTGCCACCTCAGATGGAGGTCTTGACCTGAATAGCCTCGGTTTTGAGGTGCCAGGGTGGCTGTGTGCTCTGCTTGCCGGTGCAGAGGATCCTGGCGACGGGCTGCGGCCTTACACGGCTGAAGGAGCCAATCTGCTGCGCCGTGCCTTTGAGTTTTCTTATTGTTTGCATCAAGGCCAAAAACGCAAATCGGGGGATCCCTACATTGCCCATCCGGTAGCCGTGGCCACTCTCCTACGGGAGCTGGGGGGAGATGCGGTGACAGTGGCAGCGGGCCTTTTGCACGATGTTGTCGAGGATACAGAAGTTACCCTAGAGGCGCTAGAAGCTGAATTTGGCTCTGAAGTTCGCCTACTGGTAGAAGGGGTTACCAAACTCTCCCAGTTTAATTTCTCCAGCAAAACCGAGCAGCAAGCGGAAAATTTCCGCCGCATGTTTGTGGCCATGGCCAAAGATATTCGAGTCATCGTGGTCAAGCTGGCGGATCGCTTACACAACATGCGCACGCTGCAGTATCTCTCCCCCAGTAAGCAACGGCAAATTGCAGCCGAAACCATGGAAATTTTTGCCCCGCTGGCCAACCGACTGGGGATCTGGCACTTCAAATGGGAACTGGAGGACTTGGCTTTTAAGTACCTGGACTACGAGGCTTACCGGAAGATCCAGGAATTGGTCAATGCCAAGCGCGCCGAGCGAGAGGCAGAGATTCAAGCTTTTATTGAGGAGCTGCGGCAGAACCTTCTTCAAGCGGGGCTGGAACGCTTTGAGATCAACGGGCGGCCCAAACATTTGTACAGCATCTATCGCAAGATGCAGCAGCAGCGCAAAGAATTTCACGAGATCTACGATCTCTCAGCAGTGCGGGTGATCGTACAGACCAACAGCGAGTGCTATCGGGTACTGGCAGTTGTTCACAACTGCTTCCGCCCCATCCCTGGCCGTTTCAAAGACTACATCGGTCTGCCCAAGGCTAATCGCTACCAATCGTTGCATACGGCAGTAATCGGCCTGCAGGGAAGACCGGTGGAGGTACAGATCCGCACCGAAGAGATGCACCGCGTGGCTGAGTACGGGATCGCCGCCCACTGGAAGTACAAGGAGGCCGGCAGCACCACCGTTAAGCCGGATGAGGAGCGCTTCACCTGGCTGCGGCAGCTCTTGGAGTGGCAAAACGACCTCAAAGACGACAAAGAGTATCTGGACACCCTTCGCGAGAATCTGTTTGAAAGCGAGGTTTACGTTTTCACCCCCAAGGGGGACTTGCTGGCCTTGCCCCAGGGATCCTGTCCGGTGGACTTCGCCTATCGCATCCACTCCGAAATTGGGGATCACTGTGCAGGGGCGCGGGTGAACAACAAGATTGTGCCTCTGGATACCCGCCTGCGCAACGGCGACATTGTGCAGATCATCACCCACAAAAATGCCCACCCCAGCCTAGATTGGATCAATTTCGTTGCCACCAGCTCTGCCCGCAATCGCATTCGCCAATGGTTCAAGCGCTCGAATCGCGAGCAAAACATCGCGCGGGGCCGGCATTTGCTGGAGCGGGAACTTGGCAAGACTGGGTTTGATGCCCTACTCAAATCAGAGCGGATGCAGAAGGTAGCCGAAAAGCTCAACTACGCCAGTGTAGAGGATTTGCTGGCCGCTCTGGGTTATGGCGAGACAACCCCCACGCTGGTGATCCATCGGCTGCAGGAGGTCAGCAGGCCGGCAGTATCTGCTCCCACAGAGGAGGAATCGCTTGAGGGATCCAAGCTGTTGTTGCCGCGGGCTTCTGCGGCTCCCAGTTCTGCCAAATCCCAATCTCCCATTCTGGGGGTGGAGGGCCTGAAACACCAGTTGGCCAAGTGTTGTAATCCGCTGCCGGGGGATCCGATCTTGGGCGTGGTCACCCGCTTCAAGGGGATTAGCATCCACCACCAGGATTGCCCACGGGTGGCCCAGGTTGCGGGGGAACGGCTGGTGCCGGTACGCTGGAACGAAGAGCAACTGCGGCAGAGCGCCCAGATCTACCCGGTAGAACTCCACCTAGAGGTTATTGACCGCGTCGGGGTGCTGCGGGATATCCTTTCCCGCCTATCGGATCAAGGTATCAATGTTCGCAATGCCAAGGTACAAACTTTTGCCAACCGCACTGCCTTGATCGATCTCTGCATTGACGTACGCGACAAAAAACAACTCATGCAGGTTCAGAGTCAACTGCGCCAGCTTTCTGACGTGATTGTGCTACGTTCCCGCCATCACCAGAACGGATCCCGTTGACCTACGCCTGGCCCTTCGCGGGTACGGACTCTAGACCGCATCCCTATTGCGACTCGCTCCTGCAGCAGCCCAATTTTGGGTCAGGCGCTGTCCCATCCTCATCCTGACCTCCTTTGCCGCTTCTGGTGCGCAGAGCGCTTTCCTGCTCCTCTTGGGTCTTGCCAAAGATCCCGTGTCATCTCACAGGTAGCCAGGCAAGACCGACAAGCCCAGAGCAATATCCCAGGCTTTCTTCGACAGCCTGTGGAAAACCTGTGGAAATCCAGCGAAGCCCGCCCCAGCTCCGATGGAACCCCCAGCCATATCTAGGGGGAAGGATTCTCTACCTTAGGGGATCTCACACTGACTGTGCGTTAATTTTTATGAATTTGTCAGGAAATCATAACATTAGCCTGTGGAAAACCTGTGGAAAAACCTGGAAAATCTGTGGAAAACCTGTGGAAAAACCCCCCAAGTTATCAACAGGTATAAATACTCTGTGGAAAAGTGGTCAAGTTATCCACAGTTTTTCCACAGGTGGGGAATAAGCTCAAAAGCTCATGGCACAAGGTGTTGACGATCACTTTCCACAGTTTCCACAGCCCCTACTACTACTAGATCAAAAAATTAAATTCGATAGGGATCGCAATTTCAGATCTATCCTACGCGCGAGGCAAATTTTCCAAAACTTGCCCGCAAGGGGAGGGATCCAACCGGAGCAGTCGGTGTAGGATCTGCGTGTGCAGCCTTCAAGTGCTCCCCATGGTGCAAGCCCAGCGTTCTGTGGATCGAGAACTCGAAACCGAGTCGTTTACGCCGGTGTTGTCCAGCAGCAAGGCTGCAGCTCTCCATCGTGGGGAGGGGCACCTTGACGGGGCTGTGAACTCGTCTCTGGAGGGTTTCAGCTTCACCTGCGAGCAAGCCGATCTCAGCCACCACCTCGCTTCCGTTGGACGGGCTGTGGCCAGCCGCCCTGCCCTGCCCGTTTTGGCCAATGTGTTGGTGGAGGCCGACGCGGAAACTCAACGGGTTGCTCTGACCGCCTTTGACTTGAACTTGTGCATTCGCAGCGAGTTCGAGGCTCAGGTCAAGGGATCTGGCCGCACCACCCTGCCTGCGAAGCTGCTCAGCGACATCGTCAGCCGCCTGCCCAACGGCCCGATGACTCTGGCGCTCCGTGCCACCAACGCGAACAGCCGAGCTCAGGATGATGCCCCTGCGCTCCTTACGTCAGCAGCCGGCCAGTACCAAGTGCGCAGCATGTCGGCTGAAGAGTTCCCCACCTTGCCAGAGATATCGCTCCGCGGCGCCGACACAGATGAGGGTTTTGCAGGGGAAGAAAGCCCAACAGCTCAGGCTCTAGAGCTGCCCATCGAGAGCCTGTTGCAGGGGATCAGCCAAACCCTTTTTGCCGCCTCTGGAGATGAGACCAAGCAGGTGCTCACAGGAGTGCATGTCAAGCTCTTGCCAGGGGATCCCCCTTGCCTAGAGTTTGCAGCCACTGATGGGCATCGTCTGGCGATGGTGCAGGTGGAAGCGGACGGGATCCCGGTTGCATCCGCCGATGGGGGGGTTGGGTTAGATTTCACCATTCCTGCTCGCACTTTGCGGGAGGTGGAGCGCATCCTCGGCGCACAGACCATCGCCTCTACGGTGGAGCTGAGGTTTGACCGTTCGCGTCAGCGGGACGGAGTCCCTTCCCAAGTGCAGTTTGTGCTGCCCCCTCGCGCCAACAAAACCCAGTGCCAACAGCGAATCACCAGCCGCCTTTTGGAGGGCCAATATCCGGACTACAACCGCCTGATTCCCAAGCAATTTGAGCGCCAGGTAACCCTGGAGCGTCGCCCTCTGATTGAGTCGCTGGAACGGGTGGGGGTGCTGGCTGCCCAAAGAAACGACATCGTCAAGTTCAATCTTTCTGCTGCAGCTCAAACCCTGCGCATCAGCACTGAGGCACCCGATGTGGGCAGTGGCGAGGAATCTTTGCCGGTGCAAATGTCTGGCCCTGACTTGGAGCTGGCTTTCAATGTGCGTTACCTGCTGGATGCCCTTAAGGTGTTTCACACGCAGCAGGTGAGCCTAGAGCTAAACGGTGCCACTCAGCCGGCCATTTGGAGGCCTCTTGGGGCAATGCGGCTCTGTTACTTGGTCATGCCGGTACAGCTACGGGCTACCTAGTCCTAGGGGAACTCCACCCAGCTCTACTCCGAAACCCCAAATCATCATCTCGACCCAATCTGCAGTCGTTTCAGGGTGAGAGGGAGAAGCCTGGGCTACTGAGAAGCGTCTTCTGGCCGGGTGTGCCCGACTTTTTGGTGTGGGTGCAGTGTCCCAGTTGGATTTGAAGAAGTGGATCTTGTTCCATGCTCGGAGAGTAAGTGGATGCCGATCCAGCTTAAACAAAGCGGTGGGTAAACTCCTGCACCAAGTCCACACGTCCTTTGCGCAAAACTGCCGGATCCAAGCGCTCAGTGGTGTTGCAAGTCATCAGCACCACCAGCCTTTGTTCACAGTCGGCGTATTCTGCATCAAGCACGCTTTGGTGGAGGGTACCATCCAGCAGACTGAGGATGCGTTCGGTTTTGGTGCTCCGCTGGGCCACTTCACTGGCCCGGTCTTGGGCGAGGTTGTCTGCCTCATTGACGATCAGGCACACCCGCTCCAGATAGGAAGGCGCAATGAACTCCTGCACGGCTTCATGATCCAAGATAAACACCACATAGCCCAGTGGTACCAGCAGCTCGTGGGCCACCGCTTGCGTCCAGGCGGTTTTGCCGGTACCTGGGATCCCGTGTACCAAGACCGCCAACCGCTCCTGCTGCAGAATTCGCTGTTGAACTTGATCGGTAAAGGCTTGAATCTCGGCGGGAAAAGAACTGATTGGATGTGGGCTTTGGATTTGCCCAATCCGGTTTTGGTAGCCGCTCACCATCACCGCCAGGTTGTAGGTAACCTTGCGGATCAAAGGCTTGAGATCGACCCCAATCAGGGTGTAGCGACGGCGGGTTTGATAGGTGGTCTGGATTTGCAGCCAAATCTGATGCTCCGGCCAAAAGGCATAGACAGTGCCCGGACTGCTGATCTGATCCCAGCCGTTGAAATGCTCAACCGGGTAGTAGAAGTAGCGATCCATGTACACTTGCACGATCTGTGCTGGTCGCCCCAGATGGGCCAAGATTTTGAGAACGATAACTTCTTGCAGACGATTCAAGACGTAATGAATGGGAATCTGGTCACGGCTCACCTGCTGCCGCAGCGGAGTTTCCGTCGAAAGATAGCTGCGAAAGGTGCAGTCGGGGCCGGGTGGGGGTGGGGTAATGCTGTTCCAGAATTCCTCGATCTCGTAACGGGTGTTCTCTGAAAACAGGTTAAGCAAATTGGCCAGCGGGCTATATTCGTTGCGTCCCACTGCGTTGGCGATATCGCTGCACACATCCAGAATTTTCTCGGCCAATTCCCAGGGATCGCGCGTAGCCAGTTGCCAGAAATACTCGACATCGAAATGGCGGAGCAGAGGTCTCCACCCGGATTGCAGGAGATTGTAGCTGTTGGTCTGCCGATAGCTGGGGTAATAGTCGTCGTAACCGTTATCCATGCAGGGTTAGGGGCTAGGAAAAGGGGGAAGCGGTGGGCTTGCTGGGGCGTGGATGCCTCTCCCACGAGAGCAAGACTAGGGCGGCCCGGCACTGGGGCTCCAAAAAGGGGGTAGGGCATGTATGTTAGCTTGCGTCCCCGGCTCAGAGGCAACAGCCCCACCGTTTTCCGGTGCCAGATTCCGTTGGGAAAGTGTATCCCAATTAGGTAGGGAGGGCTTCCAAATCGTTGCTGTGGGCTGCGGAGCTGGAATTGCCTTCTAGGGCTGCTTGGGCGTTGCGTCGTAGTCGGCGGGCCTTGAGACGGCGTAGGGCGGAAGCGGGAAACTTTTGGTGGAATTCCCCATCTTCCATCTGGGCCAGCTCCTGCAGATCGGGGGCAACATTCCAAGGGTAAGGCTGAAAATCCGGGATCCTGCTGGGTTGGGCAAAGCGCTGGTTCCAAGGGCAGACCTCTTGGCAAATGTCGCAGCCGGCCACCCAGTTGTGCAGGTTTTGGGCGATTTCTACAGGGATCCGCTCAGCGTGGCTTTCTAGGGTGTAATAGGCGATGCAGCGGCGGGAATCGACCACCCCCGGACTGACGATGGCCTGAGTGGGGCAAGCCTCTAGGCAGCGGGTGCAGGTGCCGCAGTGGGTGGTATGGGGCCGGTCAGGAACCAGCTTGAGGGTGGTCAGGATGACCCCCAGAAAAATCCAGGAGCCGTACTCGCGGGTGAGCAACAGGCTGTTTTTGCCGATCCAACCCAAGCCCGCCTGCATGGCCCAGGGCTTTTCCGCAACCGGGCCGGTATCCACGTAGAATCGACCCGTATGCTTGGGGAACCGGGCTTGCATCCAGAGGTGGAGTTGTTTGAGCCGTCGTCCCAACACGCGGTGATAATCTCGACCCCAAGCGTAGCGGGAGATCTTGCCTTTGCCCGGATCCCGACTGTGGTGGATGGGAGTGTAGTAATTCAAGGCCACACAGACCAGAGATTGCACCCCCGGCAGCACCCGCTCTGGATCCATTCGCCGGGGATCGGCCATCCAGGTCATGTCGGCGGCCATGCCTGCGGCCAACCAAGCTTGCAGACCCCGCAAGTCGGGGGGATCCTCTATGCTGGCAATGCCGACTTTGTCAAAGCCCAGCGCCAGCGCCTGTCGTTTCACTTCCTCTGTGATCCCAGCCCAGTCTGCTTCTTCTGGCCACACAGGGACATCCAACGCTACTCTGGCAAGCCCATCACCCGACGATAACGAGCTTCTAGATGCTCTGCCTGCTGGGATCGGCGGAAGGGATCCCAGGTGCTGTGAGTAAACAGATCTTGCCGCAGCTTGGCCACATCCACCGTCGTCACGGCTCCGCCGGACACCACCTGTTTTCCTCGCACCCAAACGCTATGCACTGCCTGGGTGGGCCGACCCAACACCAGCAGCCCAATGGGATCGGTACGGGGCAACAGCGACAGTTGGGTGAGATCGTACAGCACCAGATCCGCTTGCTTACCCACTTCCAGGGATCCCATCTGATCCCCCAGGCCCAAGCCGATTGCCCCACCTCGGGCTGCCATCTCGATGCTCTCGCGGGGAGAAATCCAGTGGCGGTAGTCGGGATCCGTGATGTTGTGAAGGATGGTGCCGATTTTGATGGCCTCTAGCAAATCCTGCGAATCGTTGCTGGCGGATCCATCGCAGCCAAAGGCCACGTTCACCCCTGCCCGGCGATAGTTCAAAATGGGGGCAATGCCGCTGCCCAGGCGCAGGTTGCTCAGGGGGTTGTGAACAACGGTAGAGCCGGTGCGGGCCAAGATCTCGATATCGGCATCGCTGAGCCAGACGCAGTGGGCCAAGGAAGTTTTCCGGTCTAGGTAGCCCAAGCGCTCCAGATGCTCCACAGCGCTACAGTCGTACTTTTCCTGGGCCAACATCTGCTGGGCGCGGGTTTCCAACAAGTGGGCGTGGCGGGGTAGGTCATACTTCTGGCTTAACTCCGCACAGCCCTTGAACAGCTCGTCTGAGCACAGTTGGATCCCTGTGGGGGCCACCATGAGGGTAATGCCCTCTTCTGGCCGGTGAAAGCGCTGCACCGCCTCTTCCACAATGGCCAGCACCTCTGCTGTGGAGAGGGGGTAGGTTTCCGGCTCCCGATCCCAAGAGGAGCTGCTGGGCAACCCCCGAGAGAGGGCTTGATCCTGGATCAAGGGGCCCACGAAGGCGCGGATCCCGACTTCTCGGTAGGCCCGTACCGCCGCCTCAATGGTGGCCAACTCTTGGCCTGGGATCAGCACCAGATGATCCACCACCGAGGTGCCGCCCGTCAGCAGGGTTTCCACTGCCGTCCCCAGAGCGCTGAGATAGATTTTTTCCGGATCCGGCGGCGCATACTCGTGCAGTTGTGCCAGCCACAGCTCCAGCGGATAGGGCGGTATGATCCCTCGTTGCCACATTTCGGAAGAATGGGTGTGGGCATTGACAAAGCCCGGCAGCAAGAGTTGGTTACTGGCATCCAGTTCCAGGCTGTCTGCGCCCGTTGCAGGCAAGCCTTTGCCTATGGCAGCAATCCGTTCCCCCTCGATTCGCACATCTGCGGTTTCGTAGCCGGTGGCGGTGGGAATTAACGCATTGCGCAAGATAAAACTCATGCCCGGGATCCAAAAAGGCCGTCTGCTACCTTAGCGTGCTGGAGTTAACCCTGCCAAGGCGGGAGGCTCAGAACATTTACATGCATAACCTAGCCTTTCCCCCAAGGGATGACCCAAGCGTAGTGGTTATCGGCTATTTCTTTTTCTTGGCGGAGCCTTTTTGGGCCGACTTGCTCTCAGCAGCAGGTGCCGGTTCTGGAGCAGTCTCTCCAGGAGGAGCAGGTGGGATCTCTTCTGCTTTGGGGGCCTCTGCTGGCTTGAGACCGGCTTGAGCGGCAACCTCAGCGGCAAAATCCACTTCTTCTTTCTCGATCCCCTCTCCCAGGACAAAGCGCACAAACCGCCGCACCCGAATGTTTTCCCCCAGTTTGGCAATATGCTGCTTCACCAGTTCCTCTACGGTGATCGAGGAATCTTTAATAAAGGGTTGATCCAACAGGGATAACTCTTTCAGCCGCTTTTCAATGCGACCCTGCACGATCTTCTCGCGGATGTTCTCCGGCTTATTGGCCAGATCTTCTTTACCCATTTCAATGGCTTTTTCCCGCTCCACCACTTCGGCAGGGATCTGGTCAACGCTGACGTATTCTACGTTTTGGCAGGCAGCAATCTGCTTGGCGATGTCTTGCACCAATTTCTTGAAGTCTTCGTTGCGGGCCACGAAGTCCGTCTCGCAGTTCACTTCCACCAACACTCCAATTCGATTGCCGAAGTGGATGTAGCTGTCAACTGCCCCCTCTGCCGCGACGCGACTGGCCTTTTTGGCTGCCCCTGCCAACCCTTTCTGTCGCAGCCAGGTGATGGCTTTCTCCATATCGCCACCGGACTCTTCCAGGGCTTTTTTGCAGTCCATCATGCCTGCGCTCGTCTTTTCGCGCAGCTCTTTGACCAGTTTGGCATCAATGCTCATGAGGGCTCCTCGAATGAAAGAACGGGAAGGAAGAATGTGGCGGGATATGAGTGAGAATGAGTGGGCTTCGGTAGAATTGTAAACCTAGATTTCAAGAATACACGCCTCTGGATAGGGAATAGGCAGGGAAGTGCCCGGATTGCACGGGATCCCTGCCCTCGGTCTAGCCTTCGTCGGCTTCTCCTTCTTCTTCGTCCTCCATATCTTCCAGGATGTCGTCGTCCAGATCCATCGCCCCTTCGTAGTCGTACTCATCCTCTTCAACGGTGTCGAGCTGCCCATGCCGCCCTTCGTAGATGGCATCCGCCAGCTTGCCTACAATCAGCTTAATCGCTCGAATGGCATCGTCGTTGGAGGGGATAAAGATATCGCTGAGATCGGGGTCGCAGTTGGTGTCCAGCAGAGAGATGATCGGGATGTTTAACTTGATACATTCCTGAACGGCGTTGGCCTCCCGCCGCTGATCCACAATGATCACGGCATCGGGGAGCTTGCGCATGGTTTTAATGCCGCCCAAGTACTTTTCCAGCCTGGCCAACTCTCGCCGCAGACGGCTGGCCTCTTGTTTGGGCAGGCGATCCAGAAGACCACTGCTCTCCATCTCCTCGATTTCTTTGAGGCGGTCGATGCGGGTTTTGATGGTGGCCCAGTTGGTGAGCATACCTCCCAACCAGCGCTGGTTGACGTAGTAGCTGCCACAGCGACGAGCCTCTTGAGCAATGATCCCGGCAGCTTGCCGCTTGGTGCCCACAAACAGGAAACGCCAACCCTTGTCAGCAGCATCCCGCACATACTCGTAGGCTTCGTTCAGATAGCGGGCCGTCTGCACCAAATCAATGATGTGGATGCCGTTCCGCTCGGTAAAGATGTAGGGCCGCATTTTCGGGTTCCAGCAGCTGGCCTTGTGGCCGAAGTGAACCCCTGCCTCCAACAGTTGAGGCAAACTGACTACGCTCATGAGTTTTTCCTCTCCTACGGGTTAGCCTCCGCCCGAACGGATCCCAGTTACGGCCTTCCCGCCGGTTACCTGCATTCCCAGAGCGCTCTACCCCCATTGGCAAGGAACTCAGGTGCTGTTGCAGCAAACCGCGAAAGGGCTGTAAGGACACCCGGTGGTTCAGGCGTGCGATTTCTTAACGGCTTAACTAAGCTAGCATGTTTTCTACGGGATCCCGCAGCTTGGGGTTAACTCTGGCCGCGATCCAATGCTAGACTGGCTAAGCACTTCATGGACTTTTGCCTGGGAGTGCACCGGGGCGTAGCGCAGCTTGGTAGCGCACCACTTTGGGGTAGTGGGGGTCGTGGGTTCAAATCCCGCCGCTCCGATACTGGGTAATCAGGAGAGGGCTTGAGCCGGACAAAGCCCACTATGCCGGAACCTTTAGAGGTACCTTGGCTCCGATGTCAATCCCTTGCCATTGGCTCCGTTGATCGACAGCCTTAAGAATCGGATCACAAGCTTGGCCGAACAATATGGGATCCCGGTTTTACGGTACTGGATCCCGATGCGGAGCCGACCTTGAACAATATGGGGTTTCAACGGATCTGGAGCGCTTGATCACGGCCCAGGATCCAGGCAATAAGGGGGGGATCCCTGTGGTCAAGATAATACCCGACGGCTAGGGTCAGGTCGATTTCCAGGTCGCGGTTTTGGATGTCGGTGATCATCCTGTGCATAAGCTCCAGATGGATGCGGTCGTCTTGGGTGAGCAGAGCATACTTGCCGTTGGGGCTGTTGTTGAGGGCGGCCAAGGCCGCTTGGGTAGCGGTAGCCGTTTTGGAAGGAGGCTTAAGGCGGGCATCTCGTAGCAAAAGGAATTGAAGCTCAGGGTGAGCAATCACCAATTGGTTGAAGTTATTGAGCTGTCCGTACATGCTGCCGGGATCCACTTGGATAAAGGCAATCACCCGCTTTTGGGTGGAGAAATAGAGGTGATCTGGAAGTTTACGTTTGCCCAGCCTCAGGGTGCTCATGGGGAGGGGATGGATCCCTTGTAGGGCATTGACGATGGTGCGCAGTTTGCCGATATCGGCTGTGCTGTCGATGATGGCCTCTTGGGGATAGCCAGTGCGGAGCTGAGCCTCAGTGGTGCGGAGATAGGGATCCAGCATCTCAGCAAGATCAGCAGATGGGCTGGGCTCCTGAAGGGGCGAAGATAAAGCGATGGGGGCGCTGGCAGGCAGAAGGGGGATGAGCAGTTGCTTGAGGGTTTGCAGCTCAGTCTCGAGGCGCTGGACGCGGGCGGGCAGATCGCTGGCGGTGGGTAAAGCTTGCACCAGTGGGGGAAGAGGAATCCCGTTGATGTAGTGGCAGTAGTAGGCTGCGGCCCGGTTGAGGATGGCGCGGATGGAGGGTTGGCTGAGAATGTCGCTGAGGTCATCGGCGGTGAAGAGAGCTTGGAGGTGGATCCCTGAGGGCAGGCGGGTTTGCAGAAGAGTTTGTAGCTGGGGAGTGGGTGGGGGATCCAAAGAGAGGATGGTTTGGGAGAGGCGATCGACGGTGGCCCGGTCAAATTGGGTTTGGAAATGTTGCCAACGGTCGGGGAACAGATTGAGGATAAACAGACTGTTGGGGATACGGGTAAAAAGCTCTTTCAGGGCATCGCCCAAGTTGAGGAGAATATCTCGATTTTCTTCTCGGCCCAAAGCTTCCAATTGGTCAAAGACAATGATGAGAGGTCGGTCGAGCAGCGAGAGCCTACCGATGACTTTCATTCCTTCTAAAGCAAAGGTGTTGCGATCCAGATCTGCACTCCAGGGGGGCAGTCCAATCAAGCTGGTATCCTCGGGATCCAGGTCGGTACCGCTGAGCCAGCGAATGATCTGTTGACGGCGGTTGGGATCCGCGTAACTGCAATATTTTTGATGATGCCCTTGAGGATGCTTTCGGTGGGGCCGGTGAGGAAGTTTTGCTCTGCCCACCAGCGCAGAACTTGTTTTTCAATGGCTTGCCATTGTTGACGACGACGCTCGCTGCCTTCTGCTCCCAGGCGATGAAAGAGATTGAGGGGATCCGCCGTGAGAAGGGAGAGAAGCTCTTCAGTTTTTGAGGTTTGGGGGAAGGTTTTCAAGATTTCCACAAAGCTCTTGGCAATCAAGTAGTCGAGCTGGGTGTGGTGATGGACATCTACCCGTTCGCGCAGGGATTCCAGGGTGTGGCTGTAGATGTGGTGGTAGATGTTGTCGGGGTGGGTGGGCTGAGGGATAAACAGGAGGCGGTTGTGGCGCAGGAGGTTTTGGGCCACCCGCATGATCAGGTGGGTCTTGCCCGATCCGGGTTCTCCCAGTAAGACAACCCCTCGGCTCTGGTGGTTGGGATCTCGTTGGATGTCCTGTAGAGTGGCGGTGAGCTGCTGGTACTGAGGCTGATAGATGGTGGTCTCATCGGGATAATGCTGAAAGGGATTGTCAACTCTGCTGTTGGCAAAAGGGTTGGGGATATTTTGGGCTTTGAGCTGGGCATGGGTGAGGTGGCGATAAAGGTGATAGGTAAAGAGAGCATCGTAGCTGGCATCGTGGGCCAGTTTGGAGTTGAAGTAGCCGCTCTCCAGTTGGATCCCAAAATGTTTGCTGAGATACTCCAGGCTGTAGCCGGCCAGGTCGGGAAACCATTGCTTGGCAGTTGACCAAGTGCAGAAAACAGGGTTAGGAAGCCAATCTTGGTTAACTTGGTCAAAGGCTTGTTTAAGGATTTTTAGGTCGTGATCTGCTTGGTGGAAAACGAGGGTTTTGCCCTGGGCCAAGCGCCGCAAGTCTGCAACAATTTGGGCCAAAGGTTTGGGCTGGGGGTGGTGGGGTGAGTATTCCTGGGTATAGGCGTGGTAGATAAGCTGGCCGCTGCTGTCGATAAGGGCGATCTCTTCCAGGTTGGGGTTGCCCTCGGTGTCGATAACCAAGTAGCTCATGGAAAGGCGGGATCCCGTGATGCTAATGTGTTTAATGTCTCAGTGTAATTCTGGATCATTGAAGCGATGGGGTTGGGTGGTTGAGGGCACTCTCTCCAAGGGATAAGGGGGTTGATTGAGGTCAGCAGCAAACAGGTTGCCGCCCCTGACCTTAAGATGGATCCTCAAACCAGGTGGGTTGATCCCAAACGGTTTTGGCAGCGTCCGGATCCAAGAGGGTGCGGCCTATCCGATGAAAGTGACGGCACATCCGTTGGCAATCCGAAAGGTCGGCGACTGTTATCTCAATCACCTACAACCATGCCAAACAGGCTAGAGTAAAGGGCTAGCCATCGCAATGGTACTCCTCTTGCGTCTACAAATACGGTGGGGCTAGTGTTGCCAGACTCTCATCTAACTCAGTAACTATTCTTGCAACACGGAGTCTCTCAATAAAACGATGTAGTCTTGAATCCCTTGCGGAAGCATTTTAATGTCGCTATCCATTTGTCGATGAACAGAGAGAACCTTAACTCCAACCAGTTGATTTTCCTTGTCGAAATCCAAAACAATCCCAGGGGCAATCTCCTCTGAGCTTTGGACTTGAGCTGTTGTTATATATCCAGCATCCATATCAGGATCAAACTCAATGAAAGGTCTCATGGCAGCTTTTTCCCCATTGTTAGATTTAGATCAAAAAAGACAGTCACTACTGTCCAAGGATCCGTTGATTCATTGTAAACAATCTTCAGGAGGCGATTGCCGTACTCTGGAATCCGACCATAGGCTTGCTTGAGCTGAGGATCTCTGGGATCCACTTGTACGTAGTTAGGGCAGCTCAGAACTCTCTCGATCCATATGACTTGCGATCTCTTGTTGCTGCTGCAGCCGTCTCAACGCATGCGCAGATAACCGAAAGTGCTCAGACTCTGACACGAGCTACCCAAATGAGATAAGGAGCCGCTGGCGGGAGCTGACAACTATTTCTCCTGCGATTAAAGAGTAAACCTTGCCATATCATTTCTCCACCGGATCTCGACCGTCAAACGGGGGGATCCCTGGGCAAGCTAGCTCTGAGATAGGCGCTTCACTTCAGCTCCAGAGAGCAGGCGATGGGCTTCTTGCAACAAGGCCGGGATCCGGTCGCGGTGGGGGCTGTGGATGAGATAGGGTCGCAGGGCTTCGGCATCCACCTTGTCTGCCCGCTGGCCGGGGAGCCAACTGCCGGCATTGCCCAACAGGTTGTAACGGCTCTTGGCATAGTCCACCAAGTCATAGGCCAAGACCAGATTGCGCAGCAGCAGAATAAACGGGATATTCACCTGTCCGGGGGTTTGGTCATAGCGGGGCAGGCCCTGGTGCCAAGTTTTGGCGTAGTGCTCTCCCACCTGCTCGATCAAGGCTTGCTCTAGGCGGGCTAGGATTGGCGGCAACAGCTCATCAGCCCGATCCAACAACTCCACCGCCTGCAGGTGCTCGTCAAAGTCGCTGGGTCGAGCTGCCCCAATGCTGAGGGTGTGAACCTGGGGATGGGACAGACAGAACAGGTCGTTGAAGACCATTGGGCTGAGGGGTTGGCACAACTGCACCAGCTTGGCGGGCGGATCGTAAAGCTTGCCCCCCTTATCCGAGGGACTGATGATGAATACCCCCATATCCTGCTGAGCGGCGGCCTCAATGGCAGGCCAGTTGGTCTGGTTGACAAAATACCAGTGCAGGTTGACATAATCGAAGCCCCCTGACCGTATGGCTTCCACGATCAACTCCGTCGGCCCATGGGTGGAGAAGCCGACGAAACGCACCCGTCCCTGCCGTACCAGACGCTGACACACCTCCAGGCACCCTCCCGGACGCAGGCTGTGTTCCAAGTCTTCCCAGGTATTCAACCCGTGGATGGCCAGCAGATCCACATAATCGAGGTTCAAGTAGCTCATCGATTGCTCGAACTTGGCCAGGAACTGCTTTGGGTCGGCGCTGGGGCCAATTTTCGTCTGCACAATCAGATCTTGGCGGGGAAAGAGCGGCAAAATGCGGCCCAACTGCATCTCAGAAGTGCCATAGCCGCGGGCAGTTTCGATGTGGTTGATACCCACTTCCAAGGCCCGGCGAATGGTCGCCTCCAGGTTCTGCTGGCTTGCTGCTGGGATCCCTGACCAAGGGGTATCTTGCCAACTGTGCTGATAGCGCATGCCACCACAGCTCAGCACAGGCATAGGCAGCTCGGTACGCCCAAATCTGCGATACTGCATGGTTTTTCCCCTGGACTCAGCCCCATTTTAGAGTGGGCTTTCCCTACCCCACCGCCGAAGCTTGAACCCCGAGCCAACCGCATTGCGCAGCAGTCACCATCAGCAATCAAGAAACAACCCAGAAATCAAATCAGTCTGGAGGTGGAAGAGCTGCAGGAGAGCGACTGAGCTAGAGTGTTTTCAGGAGTACGGGGCTGACGGGGCTCGAACCCGCAACTTCCGCCGTGACAGGGCGGTGCTCTAACCAATTGAACTACAGCCCCAATCGCTGCGAATATCTATTCTGGATGTGGACGAGGACTGTTGTCAATCATGGTGGTTAGTCTGGCAGCACAGGCCGCAACCCTTGTGGATACCGCTCCGCAAAATGGGATCCCAACGGCGGCAATGCAACAGGTGGCGGATGTGCTCACCCAGGTGGCCCAACACCTGGATCACCTGCAATACACCACCTTGCGCTACCCCGATGGCGGCTGGCTGACGGTGCGGGTGGTCGAGGATCCTGCTGCTGGCGACTTATCCTCAGAGGGATCCCAGCCGACGACCCATCTGTGGATCCCGGCCTTTGGTCACCTGGAAGATGCCCACACCACGCTGGCAGAGCTCAAGGATCGAGCGCCGGAGCTGGAGACCGCCTCTTTTGGGGTCTTGGAGCTGCTGTTCTTGGCGTTGGGCCTTTCCCGAGCCGATGGCATCGTCTTTTACGACCAAGCTGGGGATCGACAACAGGGCAAAACCGTAGCTTGCCGGATCCTGACGGAGCAGGTCAACCGATCGCTTCGTAGATGGGCCTCTCCACCCCCTTCGATGGCTTGATCTCTTGTTTATAGTCATCTCGATTCAAACCAGGACACTGTGCTCCCACTAAAACGTTAGTCGCGTTGTCGCGTCAGCGTTGCGGAGCAATAAAGATTGAAGATCACAACGCAAAAGCCCAGATCCGCAGTTCGCCCTGCGTCAGCTTAAAATGGCCCCCTGCCGGCGGGCAAACTTCCGCAGCTTCTCGTCCATCCGCGCTCCCCGCAGATCCGCCTTGCAAAAGTTGGTAAAGCGCTTGCTCTTTTCTTCTGGGTATCGAGCCAGATGAACCCTGCCAGCCATAGACCAGAGCACTGAGCTGGACACTACCAAAGCAATCCCAGCCGCTCCCAACGCATAAACCAAATTGCCCGTGGTCAGGCGGACAAGCACAAAGGCTAGGATCCCTGAGCCCAGCAGCCCCCCTAAGCCTGTCAGGATCCCTCCCAATGTTTTGGCCGATCCAGACAGTTGGCTCAAAGCCCGCAGCCACCAGGGTTGAGGGGTGTTGAAGAGGATCCCGCGCAGATCTGCCCCCTGCAAGTTGGCCCCTGAAAAATCGGCCCCCCGCAGATCGGCCCGGCGCAAATCATAGCCAGCCAAGTTTTGGTTGGCAAAGGACTTGCCCCGCAGATCGGCCCCTGCCATGGAAGGGATCCGCGGTGGGGTGGCTGGCTTGATCCGTCCGCCGCCTGTGATGCTGCTGGCTCGGCCCAGTTGGGTAAAACCGGTGGTGCTCCCCCAATCAGAGGGGATGGAGACCGGGCTGCTGGCTGTCATTCCCCCTGCGGTGGTTTGAGGTAGGGGGGTGGGGGAGAAACCGCCTGAGCGGCGCTTGGCCCAGTAGCCGGAGATCACCGATGTGCTGGGATTGGCAGAGAGGGGGGAGTTGGGCAACACAATCGGCGCCTCTTCCACCGGGATCCCTTGCAACGCCCGCAAGACCTCGGTGGCGGTGGCAAAGCGCTGGTTGATGGCCGGCTGCAACATGCGGTGCAGAATGGCGTCGAATTCCGGGCTGAGCTGTAGGTAATCCGACCAATCCCACTGCCCCGTTTCATGGTTATAAAACTTGGCCGGAGATTCCAACGTCATCAAGTTGATGCAGGTGGCAGCCAAGGCATAGAGATCGCTAGAGGGACCAACCGCCTGACCGGCCACTTGCTCGGGGGGAGAAAAGCCAAGGGAGCGGATTGCTGTCACTTCTGCCGCCTGCTCCTGGGCTGGCCCCAGTTCCTTTACGGCCCCAAAGTCGATCAGCACCAGCCGCTGATCCTCTTTGCGGCGAATGAGGTTGGCAGGTTTAATGTCTCGGTGAACCGTGTTGTGGCTGTGGACATAGCTGAGAATCAGCAGCACCTCCTGCATCACCTGCCGGGTTTGTTCTTCGGAAAAGGGCCCATTGCGACGCATCTCTTGGGAGAGGGTGGTGCCCTGGATAAATTCCTGCACCAGGTAGAACTTGCCGCCTTCCTGGAAATGGGCGTAGAGCTTGGGGATCTGGGAATGTTCCCCCAGGCGCTCCAACACTTGAGCCTCGCGATTGAAGAGCTCCTCCGCCAGCTTGGCCAGTTGCGGGGATCCCTCAACCGGGCGCAACTGCTTGATCACCCGCCAAGGTTTGGAGGGCATGTCCTCATCCCGCCCCAAAAAGGTAGAGCCGAATCCCCCCTGGCCAATGCGCTTGAAGGCCCGGTAGCGATTGCGCAGCAGGAGGGGATGGCCACAGGAGGCGCAGGTAGAAGCGTCCACCGGGTTTTCCGGTTGTAAACAGGCAGGGTTAAGGCAGTAGCAAGTGGGCATACCAGTTTGGGGTTACCGGCTGGCGACGCGGACAACCGAGACGAAGCCAAGAAGTCGGCAGGCAAGTTGCGAGAGATATATACAGGCTAAACCACGGAGAAACAAACCTTGCGCAACCGCCTCAGATAGGCTGATTTTAACGTTTGCCCGCCCTGAGGTTAATCGGACAAATCGCTTAGGTTTTCGGTGGATGGGACTTAGTGAAACGAAGTGAAGACAGCAAGGGCTGGACTGCCCCGCGGACGGAAAACTTAGAATTGATGAATACAGCCATCTTCGCCTGTCATGTTTCCAGCGCTTTCCGGTGCCGCCATTCGGCAAACTTTTCTGGACTTCTACGCCCAGCGAGGCCACCAGGTGTTGCCCAGTGCTTCCTTGGTGCCAGAAGACCCGACGGTGCTGCTGACCATTGCCGGCATGTTGCCCTTTAAGCCCATTTTCCTCGGGCAGCGGGATCCAGAGTACCCACGGGTTACCACAGCCCAGAAATGTGTGCGCACCAACGACATTGAGAACGTGGGCCGAACAGCGCGCCACCACACCTTCTTCGAGATGCTGGGCAACTTCAGCTTTGGCGACTACTTCAAAAAAGAGGCCATTGCCTGGGCCTGGGAGCTGGTGACGGAGGTGTTCGGCCTGCCCCCGGAACGGCTGGTGGTGAGCGTCTTTCGCGAAGATGAGGAGGCTTTTGCCCTCTGGCGAGATGAGGTAGGGATCCCGGCCCACCGCATCCAGCGCATGGGAGAGGCGGATAATTTCTGGGCTGCTGGCCCCACTGGCCCCTGTGGCCCTTGTTCTGAGATTTACTACGACTTCAAGCCGGAGCTGGGGGATGAGCGGATCGATTTGGAGGATGACTCCCGCTTTCTGGAGATCTACAACCTGGTGTTCATGGAGCTGAACCGGGATAGCGAAGGTCACCTGATGCCGCTGGCCAAGCAAAACATCGACACCGGCCTAGGGTTGGAGCGGTTGGCCCAGGTGTTGCAGGGGGTGCCCAACAACTACGAGACAGACTTGATCTTTCCCATCATTCAAACGGCGGCTGGGATCGCCGGGCTAAACTACTCCAAGGCCGACCCAGAGCAGCAGATCTCCCTGAAGGTAATCGGGGATCACGCGCGAGCGGTGATGCATTTGATTGCCGATGGGGTGCTTCCTTCCAATGTGGATCGGGGCTATGTGCTGCGGCGGCTGATCCGGCGGATGGTGCGCCACGGGCGCCTGCTGGGGATCGGCGAGCCTTTCACCATCCCGGTAATCGAGACCGCGATTCAGTTGGCCGAGGCTGCCTATCCTCAGGTGCGGGAGCGAGAAACCCTGATCAAGACCGAGCTGCAACGGGAGGAAGAGCAGTTTCTCAAAACCCTGGAGCGGGGGGAACGGCTGCTGCTGGATCTGTTTGCTGCCGTCGAATCTTCCCGTCGTGACAACGGGGCGGAGCACTCCACCGGCTCCCGAAAGCAGATCTCCGGCGCCGACGCCTTCAAGCTCTTCGATACCTACGGTTTTCCGCTGGAGCTGACCCAAGAAATTGCCCAGGAACATGGCTTCAGCGTGGATCTGGAGGGCTTTGAGCAAGAAATGGAGAAACAGCGGCAGCGGGCCCGCGCCGCCCACCAAACCATCGACCTCACGGCTCAGGGATCCCTGGACGAGCTGGCGGACTTCCTCAGCCAAACGGAGTTTTTGGGGTACAGCCAATCTTCTGCCCGCGGCGTGGTCGAGGCCCTGCTGGTCGGGGGAAAATCGGTGCCCCAAGTGGAGGCAGGGCAGGCAGTGCAGGTCGTTTTGGATCGCACGCCCTTCTACGCCGAGTCCGGTGGGCAGATTGGCGACCGAGGCTACCTCTCTGGAGACGGCCTGCTGGTGCGGGTTGAAGATGTGCAAAAGCAAGGGGATCTGTTCGTTCACTATGGTCGTGTGGAACGCGGCATCCTGCGGGTGGGGGATCCCGTCCAAGCCCAGATTGACCTGGCCTGTCGGCGGCGCGCCCAAGCCCATCACACCGCCACCCACCTGCTGCAGGCGGCCCTGAAAAGAGTTGTCGATCCCTCAATTGGTCAGGCGGGATCCCTGGTGGCCTTTGACCGCCTGCGCTTTGATTTCACCCTACCCCGACCAGTCACTCCTGAGGAGCTGGAACAGGTTGAGAACTTGGTGAACACCTGGATTGCCGAGGCCCATGCTGCTCAGGTGGCGATTATGCCCTTGGCCGAGGCCAAAGCCAGGGGTGCCGTGGCCATGTTCGGGGAAAAATACGGCGCCGAGGTGCGGGTGATTGACTTTCCGGGGGTGTCGATGGAGCTGTGCGGTGGCACCCACGTCAACAACACCGCCGAGATTGGCCTATTCAAGATCATCGCCGAGACCGGGGTGGCTGCCGGGATCCGTCGTATCGAGGCCGTGGCCGGGCCGGCTGTGTTGGAATATCTGAACGAGCGGGATAGGGTGGTGCGGGAGCTGAGCGCTCAATTCAAAGCCAAGCCCCAGGAACTGCCGGAGCGGGTTGCCGCCCTACAGGCGGAGCTGAAAGCTACCCAGAAGGAGCTGGAGGAGGTGCGCAGCCAGTTGGCCTTGCTGCAGGCCGAACGTCTGCTGGCCCAAGCGGTTGCCGTCGCAGATCTCAAGGTGCTGGTGGCAGAGCTGGGATCCACCACCCCCGAGGCCCTCAAAACTGCTGCCGAGCATCTGCTCCACAAGCTGGGGGAAGGGGCAGTGGTGCTGGGATCGGTGCCGGAAGCCGGCAAGGTCAGCCTGGTGGCTGCCTTTAGCCCTGCTGTGCAGCAACTTGGCCTGAAGGCGGGATCCTTCATCGGCGAGATTGCCAAGCTCACCGGAGGCGGTGGTGGCGGGCGGCCCAACTTGGCCCAAGCCGGGGGCAAGCAGCCGGAGAAATTGCCAGAGGCTTTGCGGGTGGCCCGAGAGCGGTTGCAAGCAGAGCTAATCTCCCGTTAGCGGAGCAAAGCCCCTTTGAGCAGCAACAGGCCGTCCATCAGCCACTACAGTCGTTTCAGTTTAGGATGAGACGCCTGGGCTACTAAGAAAAGCCCTCTGTTTCCCTGCATTCAGCATTTTGGGTGAGGATGCAGTGTCCTAGTTTGAATCGAAATGACCCTAAGTTAGATCTTCGGCCAGTGCAGTTTCTGACAGGTCTTCCAGGCTCAGTTGCACCTGCCGCTGCAGCGCCTGAATTGCTCGGTACTCCTGCTGGATGCTGGCCTGGTACTGGGCAGCCAGGGCGGTATTGCCTTCGGAAAAGGCTTGATCCCACAGTTGGGTCCAGTAGCGGTAGCGTTTCTGGCGAATTTCCAGCTCCATGTTGGCAATGGCAGCCCGCACCACCATCCGCGGACGCATCAGAGCTACGCGGGTATTTTCGTCCAGCCAAAGCAGATGGCTGAGGCGCTCGTTGAGCTGCTCATCTTGGGCACAGAGGGTGCGCAAAGCCGTCAACAACGTCTCTTCCTGCTCTTCCAGCTCTGGCTGAACCGAGATCAGCTCCAAGATCCGCTGCCATAACTCCCGGTGGGGGCGAAAACTAAATTGCAGCTCTCGCTCCAGCAAGGTTTGGCGAATTTCACGGCGATACTCGCTAAAATGCAGAAAAATTTGCAAGAGATGGGACTCTGTTCGCGCCAGCGGGGGGGAGCCTTTTTGCAACAGTTTGGATCCCTTACTGAGGGAAGGTTGCTGGGGTTTGGCCCAGCGGTATTGCCGCACGGCTCGGCGCAGGTCTTCTTCCAAATCTCGACTGAGGCGACCGTTGCCGCGGCTGAGCAATTCTGCCACTTTGTGCAAATACAAAGAGCGCCATTGTCCACCCAAACCGGCCAGCAGTTGCACAAGGGCTTGGCGGGCCTGCTGAAAATCGGCGGCCCGGCTCAGATCCCGACCGGCCAACACCTGTTCAATTCGCCAATCCAGCCACAGGGGGGCTTGCTCGATCAGGGTTTGCAGTTCAGAAACCGCTTGCGTCAGCGGGGCCAAGCCCTTGTGATCCCGCAAAAACTCGTCGGCATCTTTGCCCTTAGGAAGGGTGAGAATGTGCAGCTCAATTTCTCCGCGCCGCGCTTGTTCTTCAATAGCTTCAATGGCCCGGTTGGCGGCGTTCAAACCGGCCCGATCCGCATCAAAATTGAGGATCAGCCGCTTCGATTGGGTGTAGCGCAGCAGGGTTTTCACCTGGTGGGGCGTCAAAGCAGTGCCCATGGCTGCTACGGCATAGGCAACCCCCGCCTGATGTAGGGCAATGACATCGAAATAGCCTTCCACCACCAAGACTTGATCGGCTTTGGCAATGGCATCGCGGGCAAAGTTGAGGCCATAGACCACCTGGCTCTTGTTGAAGAGTTCCGTTTCTGGAGAGTTGAGGTACTTGGGCTGTCCTGACTCCCCCAAGGCTCTGCCGGCAAACCCGATCACCCGCCCCTGCACATCGAAAATGGGCAGCATGATCCGGTTGCGAAAGCGGTCGTAATGGCCGGATCCCTGCTGGCGGGGAACCAGCAATCCAGCCTCTTCTAAGAGTTTGACCGGTTGGCACTTGTGGTTGACCAAGTATTCGTAGAGAGATTGCCAGCCGGGGGGAGCAAAGCCGATTTGAAATTTCTGCAAGGTTTCTTCGCTCAGGTGGCGGCTGTGCAGGTACTGGCGGGCGGCAGATCCCACCTGGGATCGAAGAGCATGCTGATAAAAATCGGCAGCCATGGCCAAAATCTCCAGCAGCTTTTCTCGGTGGGAGAGCTCCCGCTCATCAAGGGATCCCAAGGGCTGCGCCTCGGGGTTGCGGGTGGGCAGAGATATGTGGTATCGCCGGGCCAAGTGGCGCACGGCCTCGGCAAAGGAAAGATGCTCGGTCTGCATGACAAAGCGCAGCACATCTCCCCCTGCCCCACAGGAGAAGCACTTGTAGATCTGCTTGCTGGGACTGACCTGAAAACTGGGTTTGTGGTCGTTGTGGAAAGGGCAAAGCCCAACGAAGTTCTTTCCCTGCTTGCGCAGCACCACTTTTTCGGCCACCACTTCCACGAGGTCGGCCTTTTGGCGCACCAACTGAATGAAATCGGGGGGCAGACCGCTCATGGCTTTGGGGGATCCTGACCTTATAGTAGCCGGGGGAAACTCGACAGGCTGTCTTTTGACCTGGCCCAACGGGCTTGGAATAATGGGAGGGCCTTAAAGGCTAGTTTTGGGTCAATCCCTGAGATGAAAATGCGAATGATCAACCTTTTTATTGGGCTTTTGGTGGCAGTATCTGCCCTCTTTTTAGGCCCGCAGGTAGCTTCTGCTGAGCCCGATTTGGCCTTGGGAGCTAAGGTCTTTCAGGCTAAATGCGTGGGCTGTCACTTGAATGGGCGCAACACTTTGGTGGCAGCGAAAAACCTTTCTCTGGCGGCTCTTCATGAGTATCACGTAGATACCCCTGAGCTGATCCAGGCCCAGGTGAGAAACGGCAAAGGGGCAATGCCGGCTTTTGCCAAGATCCTCAAACCAGAAGAAATCGAGGCGGTGGCGGCCTACGTTTTGGATCGCGCTGAGCACAACTGGAGTAAAGGCTAGTGTCCAAAGAGAGGACTCAAGATCCCGCCTTGCTTCAGGAACGCCCCGCGGAGCGGCTACCTCACGAGCAAGGATGTGAAGGACAGGGATCCCGCCGCAAAATCTTGTCGGTTGGCGTGGGAGCACATGGCTTGGTGGCGGTGGGCATTTCCGCCCATGGGGTGGTGGCTATCGGCGTGGTAACTCACGGCATCCTCTCCATCGGTCTGGTGGCTATGGGGGCGCTCTCGTTCGGGCTGGTGTCGATGGGTTTGGCCAGCGCCGGCCTGGTGTCGATGGGCCTCTCCAGTTGGGGACAGCACAGCATGAGCATAACGGAATCCCACGGATCCCATCACCATCCCTAGGTTTTGACAAACAGGCACTGCATTTTTCACTTTCTGCACAGTTTTGCTGAGGAGCATTTGCAAATGTTCAGTCTGCAAAGTTACTTGACCCTGGCCAAGCAATCTCTGCTGGCCCTGGGAATGAGTTTCTTGCCCCTTTCTTCTGCCTGGGCCCATGTTACCGTTCATCCCAAGGAGGCCCCGGCGGGCAGCTTTGTTAAGCTTACCTTTCGGGTGCCCCACGGATGTGACGGATCCCCGACTGTTCGCCTGCGCGTGCAGATCCCGGAGGGATTCGTCTCTGTGAAGCCGGTGGTGCATCCCCTCTGGAAAGTTGAAACCGTGAAAAAGCCCCTGGCAACTCCCTACGAGATGCACGGAAAGACGATCACTGAAACGGTTGCCGAGGTGATCTGGAGCGGCGGCTCGCTGCCAGATGGGCTCATGGACGAGTTCAGCATTGGTGTGAAGCTGCCAAATCGCCCCGGTGAGGTTATCCCCATTCCGGCAATCCAGGAGTGCGAGCAGGGCATGTACCGCTGGATCCAAGTGGCTCAACCTGGCCAGGATCCCGACAGTTTGCCGGAGCCAGCTCCGCTGCTGAAGTTGACGGGTGGAGACAGTGGACATGGCCACGGGCACGGTCACGGCCACGGTCATGGACATGGTCACGGTAGCCGCTAGGCAGCCCGCTTGGAATCATGTTTTGTCCTAGAAGGGCCTTTGCTTGGATTTGGGCTGGGATCCTCTGCGCCTTGCTGTGGGTGGCCGGGATCCAGCCCGTTCTTTCTCATGCCAGCTTGCTGTCCACCTTCCCAGAGGATGGGGCAGTACTGCCGGAAGCTCCAGCCCAGGTGCGGCTTGTTTTCAATGAGCCGGTACAGATCACGCAGCTCCAGGTTTTGGACAGCAACGGACAAGCGCTGCCCTTGGAAAACCTGGTGACCAGGGGTGAGGCACCGCAGGGGGACTTACCGGAAGGGATCCCGGAGGGGATTTACATCGTCAGTTGGCGGGCCATTTCTGCCGATTCCCATCCGGTGAGTGGATCGTTTGCCTTCCAGGTGGGGGCAGCCGATCCTGGGCAATTGCAGGCGGCGAGGACAGCTCACGCCCAAAGAAGGGATCCCTTGTACTGGCCGCTGGTGGGGGTGCGCTGGGGAATCTACTTGGGTAGCCTCTTTGGGGTGGGGGTGCTGGGCTGGTGGCGACTGTTGTGGGAGCGGCAGGGCAGTTTCGCCGAGGCTGTTGGCGTCGGCAAGGCGGAGCCCTTATCTTGGGCTTTTGCGACAGCTTGGATCACCCTCAGCTTGACCGTGGTGGCCTTCAGTTTGCATCTGGCCCAGCTTTACCCCCACTTTAGTGGGCGAGAGCTGCTGGGGGTGATGCTCTCTCCCTACGGTTGGGGTACAGGGCTGCGGCTGGTGGGGCTAGGGATCCTGATCTGGGCCTGTGAGGGAGGTGCCGCCTGGGCCAGCGGTGTGGGGTCAGTGTTGGTGCTCGGCTCCTTTTTGCCCATTGGCCATGCCCTCACCAGCGAGCATCCGGTGGGGACAATGGCGCTGTTGGGGCTGCATCTGGCCGGTTCAGCTTTCTGGCTGGGGGGGCTGTGGGGGTTGGAGCGCCTGTTGAGCAAGGAATCTGCCCCCTACCCCTCTGTAGGCATTATTCAACGGTTTTCTGACGTGGCCACCTGGGCGGTGCCAGGGCTTATCCTAGCGGGGGTGGGAATGGGTGGGATCCACCACGGCTGGGACTGGGATCATCCCTATGGGCAGTATCTCTGGGCCAAGCTGCTGCTGGTGCTGATGATGGTGGGGTTGGGCGCCCACAACAAGTTTCGGCTGGTGCCGGCATTGCCACAGGGTGGGCAGACGGTGGGCCGGTCGCTGCGCCGGATTGTTCGCCTGGAGTTGGTGGGGCTGATCCTAGTGCTGGCCATGACCAGCTTCCTGGTGGCCCAGGCTCCCCCCAGTCATGGAAGGCACGGCATGGGATCCCCACTGGAGTCGGGTTTGCAGACCAGTTGTGAAGAGCGCTTGAACTGGCCGGAAGGCAGCCTGCACCTGAGGATTCTGCCCTGTCGTCCTGGAGACAATCAAATTCGGGCTGAGGCGAAAGGGATCCCGGCTCAGGAATTGACCCTTGGGTTTTCCCTGCCAGAACAGGGGATCCCCCCTCTACGCCGCACTGTGGCGCCGGATGGGCCTGGCCAATTTGTGGTGGAAAACGTGCCCCTGGCCCTGGCGGGGGAATGGCAGATCGAGGTGAGACTGTTGGTCAGCGATTTTGAAGAGCGGCGAGGTCAGGTTGCGGTTTCTCTCCGGCCCAGTCGTTCAAATCATTGAAGATCGTCAACAGAAAAAGCTGGAAAAGACCCTGGACAGGAGCTTAGGGGTTGCTCCGCCCGAAGGCGTCAGCCTGTGGCAGAATCGAGCCAGCTTGCAGGGGCAAAAGGCTGTGCCGCTCAGGCGACTGGTTCGGCTATGGAAGACAAAATCAGGGCGGGAACTGTACTCAGGGGACGCTATCGCATTCTCCATCCCCTTGGGGAAGGGGGATTTGGCGTAACTTACAAGGCGGTGGATCAAGACACCTTCGATAGCCCCTGCGTCGTCAAGCGCCTTCGCCCCCTCTCTACGGATCCCTATACACTGGCCACGGCTCGCAAGCTCTTTGAACGGGAAGCCAAGGTTCTCAACCAGCTCAACCACTTCGACCAAGTGCCCCGCCTTTTGGCCCACTTCGAGCAGGATCAGGACTTTTACTTGGTGCAAGAGTTTGTTGCCGGGCATGATCTCAGCCAGGAGCTGATCCCGGGCAAGCCCCTGAGCGAGGCTGAGGTTTTGCAACTGTTGCGGGATATTTTGGAGATCCTGCGCCATGTGCATGCCCA
Organism: Synechococcus sp. M44_DOE_062; assembly: GCA_015295985.1. GTDB lineage: Bacteria > Cyanobacteriota > Cyanobacteriia > Thermostichales > Thermostichaceae > Thermostichus. The sequence goes on from DVDX01000022.1 coordinate 76,348, forward strand.
CCAGATCGTTCATCGAGATATCAAGCCGGCCAACTTGATGCGCCGCGAGGCCGATGGCAAGTTGGTGCTGATCGACTTTGGGGCGGTCAAGGAAGTGGGGCGGTTGGTCAGCCACGCCCCTGGCCAAACCCAGTTGGCGACCGTGATCGGCTCCGTTGGCTACGTAGCACCGGAACAGCTCAGCGGCAAGCCCCAGCCCTGTAGCGACCTTTACTCCGTGGGGGTGCTGGCCATCCAAGCCCTCACCGGTCGCCCTCCCCACAAGATCCGGGATGATCCCCGCACCGGCCAACTCATCTGGCGGGATCTGGTTCAGGTCAGCGAGGAGCTGGCCGAGATTTTGGATCGCCTGATCTGCCCCCGCTGGCAAGAGCGCTTCCAATCGGCTGCGGAAGTGTTGCAGGCGCTGCGGCCCCTATTGCCTTTTCCCCAAGAGGCGACACTCCAGGACATTTCGGTGGATCAGGTTTTGGTGACGCGCCTGTTGGCCCGCGCACAGGAGAAAGCTCGCCAAGGGGATTTCCAGGGGTCGATTGCCGACTGCACGTTGGCCGTTCAATTGGATCCCCGAAACAGCCGCGCCTACAGCCAGCGGGGTAGTGCCCGCTACAAAAGTGGGGACTTGGCAGGGGCCATTGCAGATTACACCCAAGTTATTCAATTGGCAGGAGACGCCCGCGCCTATTTCAACCGAGGCATCGCCCGCTACCGGCTGGAGGACTACGAGGGAGCTGTTGCCGACTACACCCAGGCTCTCGGCCTCAACCCACAATGGGCGGTGGCCTACTACAACCGCGGCAATGCCCACCGGCAACTGAATCAGCAGCAGCAAGCCATCGAGGATTATTCGCGGGCCATTGAGCTCAACCCAGAGGATGTGCGGGCCTATTTCAACCGCGGTGTGGTGCGGGGCAGCTTGGGGGATGCCCAAGGGGCTGCCGCCGACTTCTCAGAAGTGATCAAACGGGATCCTCAGGACGGGGAAGCCTATTTCAACCGGGGAGTGGCGCGGGCCCAGTTGCTGGACCTGCAGGGGGCTATCGAGGACTATACCCAAGCGCTGCAGTTGGATCCTCGCCAGGGCAAAGCCTATTACCACCGGGGCCTGGCCCGGCAAGCATTGGGGGATCCCCAGGGGGCTGTTGAAGATTTTTCTCAGGCTATATCGCTGCGGTCTGCTGAGGCCACTGAGCTACCGGAGGCAGAGGCGGCAGTCCAGGCGGATCTCCACTTGCAGAGGGCCATGGCCTACCTGAGCAGCAATGCCCTGGAGTTGGCACTGGCCGATTGTGAACAGGCTCTTCGCCTGGATCCTAAGCTGTCGCGGGCCTATCTCTGCCGGGGCTTAGCCTGTCAGGGGCTGGGGGATCCCAGCAGCGCTCTGGCAGACTTCAACCGTGCCCTGGAGCTGGATCCCCAGATGGCCAAAGCCTACCTCAACCGAGGCATTGCCCACCTGGACTTGGGCAACATCGAAGCGGCTTTGTCGGACTTGAGCCAGGCCATTGCTCTGGATCCCCAAGATGCCAGTGCCTACAGCAGCCGCGGGCGAATCCATTGGCTGCTGGGGGATCCCCTGGCGGCTCTGCAGGATTACACGGCTGCCCTGGAGCGGGATCCGCAGAACCCTCAGCTCTACTTCAACCGCGGCCAACTCCATGTTGAGCGGGAAGATTGGCCAGCAGCCTGTGAGGACTTCTCGCAGGTGTTGCAGTGGGCGGCAAGGCCTGGGATCCCCCGCGGGCCGGAGCTGCTGTTCAATGCCCATCTGCGCCGCGGTATGGCACGGCAACGGCTGGGGGATTGGCAGGGGGCGCTGGCCGATTTTGACCAAGTCCTGCAAGGGGATCCGACGCCTACGGCCCGCTGGCGCGAACAGTCGGGCTTGGCCCATTTCCACCGTGGCCAGGTGCGGGCTGCTCTGGGAGATGGGCCGGGGGCCATCCAGGACTATCGCCAGGCTTTGGCGCTGGGGGCGGCAGTGGCCCCGGCGGACATCCGCCGAGATCTGGCGCGGGCCCAGATCCAGACAGGGGATCTGCAGGCGGCCCTGGAGCAGTTGAACGAGGCGGTGCGCTTGCAGCCGGAACGGCGGGATCTGCGCCAAGAGCGAGCTGAGTTGTGCCGACGGCTAGGCCGGTGGCAAGAAGCAATTGCCGACTACGACGAGGTGTTGCGGCAGGATCCCCAGGACTGGACGGCTTGGCTGGGACGGGGCATGGCCCATGGGCAGGTGGGTAACTGGGCTGCCGCCCTTCAGGATCTCAGCCGGGTTTTGCAGCAGGATCCTGACCACAGGGAAGCGCTGTGGCACCGAGGACAAGCCCTGCAGCAGTTGGGCCAGACTGAAGCGGCCTTGCAAGATCTAAACCGTCTGCTGCAGCGGGATCCCCAGTACAGCATGGCCCGCTTGGCCCGCGGCTCTCTGTTGTTGACGTTGGCAATGCGTGGCACTGTTCCCGCGGCGGGCGTAGCCTTGGAGCAGGCCGAATCCGACTTCGACCAAGTCATCCAAGAACAAGCCCAAGACGGGGAACAGTCCCGGCAGGTCTATCTGGAGGCCCACCTGAAGCGGGCCCAAATCCGCCGCCTGCGCCACAACCTGGAGGGGGCAATGGCCGATTGGAATCGGGTCTTGGAGCTGGCTGGCCCAGGGGATCCAGAAGCGCTGGTCGCTGAAGCCCTGCTGTATCGAGGCTTGTGTCGCCAAGAGAGGGGGGATCTGGCCAGGGCGCTGGCCGATTTCACGGCGCTGATCCAGCAGCAACCGCAGGCTTCTCAGGCCTTTGCCTTGCGGGCAAGGGTACATCTGGCGTTGGGGGATCAAGAGACGGCATTGGCGGATCTCGACCAAGCCCTGAGTCTCGACCGAGACTGGGGGGTGGCCGATGCTGCCCTGGCCTACCGTCAACGGGGGGATCTGCACCGGCGGGCCAATCGCCCTGAGCTGGCCATTGCCGACTACACGCAGGCCCTGGCCTTGAACCCCCAGGAGCGCTCTGCTTTGCTCCACCGAGCTCTCTTGTGGGATCGCGGCGGACAGACGGACAAAGCTTTGGAAGACTACACCCAACTGCTGCAACTGGAGCTGGATCCCCAGGAGCGAGTCTGGGTTTTGAACAACCGCGGCTGGGCCTATGCCCAACAGGGGGATTTTTCGGCGGCCGTCCGCGACTACACCCAAGCCATCATGCTCTGCACTGCTAACGCGAAGGAGAGGGATCCCTGCCACCTCAAGATCCACTTCAACCGCGCCCTGGCCCGGGCTGCCCTGGGGGATTGGCAGGGAGCCTGCCAGGATTTCCAGGCTGCTCTCCAGATGCAAGGGTACGAAGGTCGGCTTTAGATAAGGAGTGAGGAGGGAGAAGTGAGGATGGAATCTCTTCTCTTTGCTCTTTCCTCTTTGCTCTTTTATCCCCTCAAGCCTCCTCCACCCCTTCTCCCGTCTCGGGCCGCAGCAGTGGAAAGGCAATGACATCGCGAATGCTGGGGGCATCGCACAGCAGCATTGTCAAGCGGTCGATCCCCACGCCCAGGCCACCTGTGGGGGGCAGGCCGTATTCCAAGGCGGTGAGAAAGTCTTCATCCAGAAAATGGGCCTCTTCATCGCCGGCTGCCTTTAGGGCCGCCTGGGCCTCCAGCCGCTGCCGCTGATCCACCGGATCGGTGAGCTCTGAATAGGCGTTGGCCGTCTCTCGCCCCACAATGAACAGCTCAAAGCGCTCCGCCAACCCCGGCTTGCTGCGGTGGGGCTGGGTGAGGGGACACACCTCCAGGGGATAGTCCAGAACAAAGGTGGGCTGGCGCAGGTGGCTCTCACAGCAGTGCTCAAAGGCTTTGACCAGCAACTTGCCAGGGGAGTCCTGAGGTGAGAGATTGGGGATCCCCCGCTCTGCCAAGGCGGGCAACAGCTCGGCAGTGGATCCCGTTTCCACGTCGATGCAGATCCCAGTTGTCTCCTCCACCAACTCCTGCAGCGTCACCCGCCGCCAAGGGGGTGTGAGGTCAATGGTTTCCCCCTGATAGGTCAACTGCAGGGATCCCCGCACTGCCAGCGCCGCGTTGCAGACTAGGGTTTCCGTCAGCTCCATCATGGTGTGGTAGTCGGCGAAGGCTTGGTACGCCTCCAGCGAGGTGAACTCTGGATTGTGGCGGGTGGAAATGCCTTCGTTGCGAAAGACCCGCCCAATTTCATAGACCCGCTCGATGCCTCCCACCACCAATCGCTTCAGGTGCAGCTCGGTGGCAATGCGCAGGTAGAGATCCAGATCCAGAGCATTGTGGTGGGTGATGAAAGGTCGCGCCTCCGCCCCGCCGGGGAGCACCTGCAACACCGGCGTCTCAATTTCCAAGAAGCCTCGGTCTTCTAGGGTTTGCCTTAGGGATCGGATGATCTTGGCCCGGTCGATCAGGGTTTGCTTGACCTGCGGATTGACGATCAAATCCACGTAGCGCTGGCGGTAGCGTTTCTCCACATCCCGCAGGCCATGCCACTTGTCCGGCAGAGGCAGCAGGGCCTTGGTCAGCACTTGGTATTCATCCACTCGCACCGACAGTTCCCCTTTTTCAGTGCGCTTCAGGCAGCCCTTGGCCCCCAGCCAATCGCCAACATCAATAAGCTTGTCCAGGTTTTTGAAGGCCAACTCCCCCATCTGCTCCGTTAGCCGTTTCTTGTCTAGATAAAGCTGAATGGTGCCGGAGCGATCCTGCAGGGTAAAGAAGGCCAGCTTGCCCATGACTCGCCGCGCCCGGATCCGCCCGGCCACCGCCACCTGCACATCCTCCCGCTCGGCACCGGGCTCTAGGTCGGCAAACTGCTCCTGCAGCTCGGCAGCCAAATGGGTGACGGGGAAAGAATAGGCGTAGGGCGGGATCCCTTGTTCCCGCAGATGTCGGGCTTTTTCCAATCGGGCCGCCCGCTGGGCAACTTCGCTGCTGCTGGGGAGAGTGGACATGGCAGTGGATAGGCGATGGACAATGGAAACCCCGTTAGGGGCAGGATCCCCTTTTTAGGCTTCCAGGGGCGCGATCCCGTGGGAACGCAGCAGCTCCAAGAGAGTTATAGAACAAACCGACATTGACTGGGGCCGAAAAGGGTAAGAATAACGCGACCAGCTCCCCGGTGTCTTTGGCCTTGGGCTAATAAAGAGCTGTAGAAAGCGCTCGTGAGCAGGCGCTGCAGCTTTTCCGTTCCCACAGCGGGCGTAGCCTTTTTTGAGGGTAACAAAAGTTTTCAGGAAAATTGATGATAAATGCGCCACCAGAGCAGCAGATGCCGCTCGTGCAGCGGGCGTAGCCTTTGGAGATAGGGCGCAGCAGAACCCAGCGCAAAGATGGTACAATGAGAGAGCTCCCTGTTCTTGGTCACCAAGGATCTCCCTACAGAAGAGCCTGAGATCATGCTGCTGCTTCGTATCTTCCTGGTGGCTCTGCTCACGCTCTTGACAGGTTGGTTCTCTCCACCTGCCAGCGCCCTGCTTAACGACGACCGTTACGATGGCAACATCTTTGCCCTCTACGGGGCCAACGGCGGCATGATCCCCCCCCGCGTTTCCCTAAAGCAAGCAAAAGAGCAAGGGATCCCCGCCATCCTTGTGTATTACATCGATGACAGCAGCGATTGCAAAAAATATGCTGCCACCATTGCCAACCTGCAAGTTCGCTACGGGCTAGGAGTTTATTTCATCCCCTATTCCGTCGATTCCCTCTTGCCCGGCGACGAGCGCGGCCAATACTACACCGGGCAAGTGCCTCAAACCCTCCTCTTCGATCCAGAGGGAAATCTCGTCTATCAATCCGTCGGTAACCGCCCCATCACCGAGGTGGAAAACGCCATTCGCGCCCTCTTCAAGTTGGATCCCGTTCCCCCAGGGGTGATCAAAGCCAAACCTTTCAACGAAATCCAAACCGGATTTGCCAGATCCCGTTCCCCCCAAGCCTACCTCCCCACAAAAGCCCAGCCGTGACGACCAATTCCAATCGCGATAGCGGGACGGAGTCCTTTCGCGATAGCGGGACGGAGTCCTTTCGCGATAGCGGGACGGAGTCCTCTCCCTCCGATCCTCTCGAGGCGCTGCAGGAAAAACTCCAGAGTCTGCAGGCTCGTCTTGCCGACCTAAGAGAACTGGAGCGCATAGCCCAGCTTTCCCCTGAACAATGGGCTGAAATCCAAGCTGAAGCCAGTCAACTGGAGCAACGCCTGCAGGCCTATGTGCTAGAGGTGTTTAATCCTGTCCCCGCTACCTTTTGGCAGGTGGTGCGCTTCGGCGGCCTTGGCCTGCTGCTCGGCATTGCCCTGCAGCGCTGGGTGCTGAGCTAGCCTACCTCTTAAGATAAAAAAGCTCTTGGATCCCGGAGCCCTGGCCCATGCGCATGCGACGCCCCAGATCATTCAGTCTTAAGGCAAGACTTGGCGCTTTCTGCCGCTGAAAAGCCCATGGCCCACTTACGCGATCGGCGTGCTTTTGGCGTTGCTGATCCCCCTGCCTCGTTGTCTGCTGGTTGTCCAACCCGGCTACGAAGCGGCAACGGGTGGATCTGGATGTTTCGGTGCGCTATCGCCTGGATCCGGATCGGGTTCCCGAAATCCATCGCAATGTGGGCCCCGACTATCTGAACAAAATCATTCGCCCTGCCTCCCAAGCCGTGGTGCGCAACGTTATCGCCCGCTATTCCCCCATAGAGAGGAAAGTTGAGAGTCAAGGCAACGGTTGAGTTAGCCGTGATAGGGTCAACAGGAGAGTTACCCCCACCATCAAACTTCCCCAAATCCATACAACCTGTCGCAACAGCCCCAAACTTTCCTGCACCACTTGCGGGGTCAAGGGGCGGGCCGGGATCCCCAATTTGGGTTTCACCTTCGGGATCCCCTGATAGAAATTGGTTCCTCCCAGTTGGATCTGCAGCCGCCAGGCAAAAGCCGCCTCGCTCCACCCTGAATTGGGGCTGGGATCTGCCTGCGCGTCCTGACGACACCGCTGCCAAAACCCCCAAGGATCCCGACTGAGCAGCGCCAGGGTGAGCACCGTTAGGCGGCAGGGCAACCAGGTCAGCCCATCCTCACAGCGGGCCGGCACTGTGCCCAAATGGGTAAAGGGGGGATGGCGGTAGCCCACCATCGAATCCAGCGTGCTGCTGGCTTTATAGGCCAAGGCCAAGGGTGCCCCTCCCAAGAAAGCGTAGAACAGAGGGGCAGTTGCTCCGTCGGGGGTATTTTCGGCCACTGTCTCAATCACCGCCCGCAAAATCTCCGGCTCCGTCAGGTGCTCTGTATCCCGACCCACATAGCGGCTGAGCCGTTGGCGAGCCTCCGGCAGATCCCCTTTTTCCAAGGGATCCAACACCTCCAACGCAGCAAAGCGCAGGCTGCGCCCTCCCAGACAACTGGCCATCAGGATCACCTGCACGAGGATCCCTGCCCAGGGATGGATGGCATTGCCGATGGCAATCAGCCCCCAGCCCGCGCCGTAGGATCCCCCCACCACAGCTAGGGTGAGAATTGCCCCACCCCACCGTTGTGCTCGCGGAGTTGAACAGTGCTTGAGGATATGGCTTTGCCCCCAGGCAATCACAGCCCCCATTGCCCGCACCGGATGAGGCCAGCCCCAGGGATCCGCCAGCAGATAATCCAAAGCCAAAGCTGCGGCCAGCACCACCGCGGCAGTCGGTTGGGCCGGAAAAAACAGCCAGCCTGCGGTATTAAACCACAAATCCACTCTCCTGATCCTGAGCCGCCTGCCAGCTACGGACATCAAAATACAGATCTTCCAAAGTGGTTTCCTCCAATACCTGCTGCACCTGTTGAGCGATCCGCTGCCACAGGGCTTCCGTCACCCAGTCCAGCCGCTCCGCCGGATGCACGGCTGAAGCATTAGAACTCCCCATGAGAGGATCCAAGGATTCTCCCACTGCCGCCAAAATGGCGCTAATCGGGATCCGCCGCGGTGCCCGTGCCAGCCGGTAGCCTCCCTGGGCCCCCCGTTGGGAACAAACCAAGCCGGCCTGCCGCAACTCAATCAGCAACTTTTCCAGGTAGGGAGCCGGGATCCCCTGTCGCTTGGCAATGGCCCGCACCGAAGCCAGTTGCCCGGAGCCGAGCATAGCCAGATCCAACAAAGCCCTGATGCTATAGGTGGCCCGTGTTGTCAAGCGCACCGGGATTCCTCCCCAGGGAGAAAAGAGCAGAGAGGAGAGAGCCTCCCTTCTCAATCCTCACTCCTCATTGTTGCTCCGCAACACTAGCGCAAAAGGCAGATGCTTGGGTATCGGGGTGCCGGTCAAGAGAGGCTAATCTGAGGTCTGAGGTGATCTCCAATTGGCTATTGTCTGGTTATTGGCAGCAAGCCCTTGCAGCAGAGAATAGGTCACCGGCATGGAACACCCCACCGCCAGCCTTTATTTGGTGGCCACCCCCATCGGCAACCGCGAAGACATCACCCTGCGGGCGCTGCGAGTTTTGCGCGAGGTGGATTGGGTGGCAGCAGAGGATACTCGCCACTCCGGCCAGCTTCTTAAACATTTTCAAATCTCCGCCCGCCTCATCAGCTATCACGAGCACAACGCTGCCCAGCGGATCCCTCAACTCCTGAAGTATCTGTCGGCGGGCCAGTCGGTGGCCCTAATCAGCGATGCCGGCACCCCCGCCATTTCCGATCCGGGAGAAGAGTTGGTGCGCGCCTGCATTCAAGCTGGGATCCCCGTGATTCCTGTGCCGGGGCCGGTAGCTGCTGTTGCCGCCTTGACCGCTTCGGGCCTACCTACAGGACGATTTGTGTTCGAGGGATTTTTACCTCTTAAACCCAGCCAACGACAGGCTCGCCTACGGCAGTTGGCCCAAGAGGAGCGCACCCTCATCCTCTATGAAGCCCCCCATCGCCTGCGCCAAACTCTGCAGGATCTGCTGGATCACTGCGGCCCAGAGCGGCAGATTGTGCTGGCGCGGGAGCTGACCAAGCTGTATGAGTCCTTCTGGCGGGGATCCCTGGCAGCAGCCTTGGAGCACTGCACTGCTCAGCCGCCCCGAGGGGAATTCACCCTCTTGCTGGAGGGATATGTCGGTGCCGTTTGCGACCCTGTCAAGAAAGCATTGCGGGGCAACAACCCTGCCAGAGGCGGAACGGAGTCTTTGAGTGGGCTGGGAGACGGTGCTTCGGAAGCGGAAATCCGTCAAGAAATGGCTCGGTTGCTGGCCGAGGGCCTGTCTCGCTCTGCAGCCAGCCGTCGGTTGGCCCAGCGTTTGCAGGGATCCCCCATCTGGACGCGGCGCCGCCTTTACGATCTATCCTTGCAGCTTGAGCTGCTCTCCAGTTCTGGCGGGACGGAGTCCTTTCACGTTAGTGGGACGGAGTCCTTTCACGTTAGTGGGACGGAGTCCTATGGCACGGATTTTGTTGGTGGACGATGAAGTGGAGTTGGCCGATTCTCTGGCCCAGCAATTGAGGCGAGAGGGCTACACGGTGGACGTGGCCTACACAGGGGGGCAGGCCTGGGAGCTGCTGCAAAAGACGGGATCCCTCTCCCCAGCTCTACCCTACGATCTGTTGATCTTGGATTGGATGTTACCAGAGCTCTCCGGGCTTTCCCTCTGCCAGCGGGTGCGGCAGGTGGATGGCACCACTCCCATCCTGTTTCTGACCGCCAAAGATACCCTAGACGACCGGGTGGAAGGGCTGGATGCCGGGGCAGATGATTACTTGGTGAAGCCGTTCCAGCTGCGGGAACTGCTGGCGCGGGTGCGGGCCCTCTTGCGGCGAACCACCAGCTCTGGAGAAGGGATCCCTCGCTTGCAGGTCGGAGATTTGGAGCTGGATCGGGAGAACCAGGTGGCCTACCGGCAGGGGCGGATGATCCACCTCTCCCCAAAAGAGTTTCGCCTGCTGGAGTACTTCATGACCCATCCCGGCCAATTGCTCACCCACGACCAGATCTACGAACAGGTGTGGGCCGGGGAGGATCCCCCCAGCAGCAACGTCTTGGCAGCCCAAGTGCGCCTGCTGCGGCGACGTCTTAGGTTACCTGGAGCAGCAGAATTGATCCACGCTGTCTACGGCAAGGGCTATCGCTTTGGGCCTGCCGCCGGGGATCCCTATGCGTCCTGAACAGCAGCCAAACATAACTCCTCTCTTCCAAGAGGAGAGAGGCTGGGGGTGCAGAGCGCTTGGGGATCACTTGGACTTGAGCTTCTCCGCTTTCTCGATGGCCTCTTCGATGGTGCCCACCAGGTAGAAGGCTTGCTCCGGCAGATCGTCCAATTCTCCCGACAAAATGCGCTGGAAGCCCTTGATGGTGTCTGCCAGTTTCACGTACTTGCCGGGGGATCCGGTAAACACCTCGGCCACAAAGAAGGGCTGGGACAGGAAACGCTCGATGCGGCGGGCGCGAGCCACCACCAGCTTGTCTTCTTCCGACAGCTCATCCAGCCCCAGGATGGCGATGATATCTTGCAGCTCTTTGTAGCGCTGCAGGGTTTGCTTCACCGCCCGGGCAGTGTTGTAATGCTCTTCGCCCACAATGTCCGCCTGCAGGATGGTGGAAGAGGAATCCAGGGGATCCACTGCCGGATAAATGCCCTTGGCCGCCAAGCTGCGGGACAACACCACCGTCGAGTCTAGGTGGGCAAAGGTGGTAGCCGGGGCCGGATCCGTCAAGTCATCAGCAGGCACATACACCGCCTGCACCGAAGTGATGGATCCCTGCTTGGTGGAGGTGATGCGCTCTTGCAGGTTGCCCATTTCGGTGGCCAAGGTGGGCTGGTAACCTACTGCCGAGGGCATGCGACCCAACAGCGCCGATACTTCCGATCCGGCCTGCACAAAGCGGAAAATGTTGTCGATGAACAGCAGCACATCCTGCTTGTTAACGTCGCGGAAGTACTCGGCCATCGTCAGGGCGGTCAAGCCAACCCGCATGCGGGCACCTGGCGGCTCGTTCATCTGGCCATAGACCAGTGCCACCTTATCCAGCACACCCGATTCTTTCATCTCGTTGTAGAGGTCATTGCCCTCACGAGTGCGCTCTCCCACGCCTGCAAACACCGACAGGCCAGAGTGTTCCTCGGCAATGTTGTGGATGAGTTCCTGGATGAGCACCGTCTTGCCTACACCGGCACCGCCAAACAGGCCCACCTTGCCGCCCTTTTTGAAGGGGGCCAGCAGGTCGATCACCTTGATACCGGTTTCAAAGGGCTCTGGCTTGATCGTCAAATCGACAAATGGAGGCGCACTGCGGTGGATGGGGGCAAATTCTTGGGCTTGAACAGGCTCTCCTTGGTCAACCGGCTCTCCCAGCACATTGAAAATGCGCCCCAAGGTGGGCTGCCCGACTGGCACAGTAATGGGAGCACCCGTATCCACCACCGGCATACCCCGCACCAGGCCGTCGGTGGAGGACATGGCCACCGCACGCACGCGGTTATCCCCCAAAAGCTGCTGCACCTCAAAGGTGACGTTGACCTTCAGGCCGCTTTCGGTTGTGCCCTCCACCTTGAGGGCATTGTAGATTTCGGGCAGCTTGCCGCTGGGAAATTCAGCGTCGATCACAGGCCCGATGACCTGAGTGATGTAGCCAACATTGGTGGCAGTAGCGGTGGCAGTAACCATGATTGAGGTTCAGCTCCTTGTGTGCTCAGTTATCGACTCAGCAATGCCGGGTTGATAAATTTAAATCATTATCATCATACAAACATTATCATCATACAAACAAAGGGATCCCAGTTGCTGCCGCGCTTTTGCCTGTCCAGCCTACGAGGGATCCCCGGCAGAGCAGGCTTTTCTTCGCTACCCTAGAGCTAGGTTAGAGAGGGGGATCGCCAGTGATGAGCCACTACGGAGGCCGTACTGCACAGCTCAGCTCCGTTAGGTTGGGAGGACGGCGTTCCCGCCCACGTCGGGGCCAGGCCCTACAACTGGGGATCCTTGGCTTTCTGCTGGGGCTGGGGGCAATGGGGGGAGCCTGGTGGTACAGCAGCGGGCCGCGGCAGACGCTTTCCTTGTATTGGCTGACCACGGTCGACAACTCCATCTCCTACGTGGAGCAGCAGCGCTCCGTTCGCGCCTCTGACAGCCAAGAGGCCATCCGTCTGGCTCTAGAGGAGCTGATTGCCGGCCCCAGGGATCCCCACCTCACCAGCGCTATTCCCCCACAGACCAAAGTGCTGGATGTGCGGGTGGAAGGTAACGATATTTTTCTCAATTTTTCCCCAGAATTCACCCAAGGGGGGGGATCCACGGCAATGATGGGCCGGGTCATGCAGGTGCTCTACACCGCCACCAGCCAAAACCCCGGTGCCCGGGTTTGGATCTCGGTGGAAGGCCGTGCCCTAGAAGTGCTGGGGGGAGAGGGTCTGATTCTGGATCAACCCCTGACGCGGGCCTCGTTTGTGCCCAGCTTTCAACTGCCGGCAGAACCTGAGGCGGAGCCGACAACCCCAAAGGACTCGGTCTCGCTGATGCAGTCGCCCAAGCATCGCCCGGCGATAAGGGCCTCGTGAGGCGGAAACCATGAACTGGCTACAGAGGGTGGGCAGCAGTTTTCTCCTGACTGGTCAGGTGATTCTGCATCTGATGCGGGGTCGTATCCATCGCCGCAACACCCTGGATCAGCTTTCGGCGGTGGGGCTGGAGTCGCTGCTGATTGTTCTGATTACGGCGGTGGTGATCAGCGGTGTTTTCACCATCCAGTTGGCACGGGAGTTCATCAACTTCGGAGCCTCTTCCTTGATTGGGGGAGTTTTGGCAATTGCCCTTGCCCGTGAGCTGACGCCGGTGGTGACGGCGGTGATCTTGGCCGGACGAGTGGGATCCGCCTTTGCCGCCGAGCTGGGCACCATGAAAGTCACGGAGCAGATCGACGCTTTGCTGTTGTTGCGCACCGATCCGGTGGATTATCTGGTGATCCCGCGGGTGCTGGCTGCGGGGCTGATGTTGCCGGTGCTCACCATCCTCTCCCTGCTGACGGGGCTGGTGGGGGGGATGATCATCTGCGCTTCGGCCTACAACATCTCTCCTACAGTGTTTCTCAACTCGGCGCAAACCCTTCTGACCTCTTGGGATTTGCTCGTCTGTTGTTTCAAGGCAATGGTGTTCGGGTCTTTGATCGCCATTGTCGGCTCCAACTGGGGCCTTTCCACCAGTGGGGGGGCCAAGGGGGTGGGCCGCTCTACCACCGATGCAGTGGTCACGGCGCTGTTGGGCGTGTTTGTTACCAACTTTCTCATTTCTTGGCTGTTGTTTCAGGGTCCGGGGAGCGCCCTTGGCCGCGTGCTGTAGCCACTCCCGCTGTCCCGTTTTCGTGTGAGCGTTGCCGGGCAATATGGAGAGAGCTAGTATGGGATCCCCCTTCCCATCAGCGGTGCAGAACACTTTGCGAGTAGAATTTCAGATTTTCCGACAGTTGCCGCCGGAGCCACCCCGCTGGCAATCCTTCTGGCTGGAGACCTCCCCTGGCGCCACCATTCTCGATTGCCTCAACCGGATCAAGTGGGAGCAGGACGGCAGCTTGGCCTTCCGCAAGAACTGCCGCAACACCATCTGTGGCAGTTGCGCCATGCGCATCAATGGCAGGGCAGCCCTGGCTTGTGGTCGACAGGTGGGCGAAGAGCTGGATCCCCGCAGCCCCGAGCCACAGCCCATTCGGATTGGCCCTTTGGGCAACTTGCCCGTTCTGCGGGATCTGGTGGTGGATATGCAGCCCTTCTGGAATGATCTCAGCCGGGTGGATCCCTTTGTCAGCACGGCGGGGCGCCGCATCCCGGAGCGAGAGTTTTTACAGTTGCCTGCTGAACGGGAGCGCCTGAACGCTGCCGGTGGCTGTATTCTCTGCGGGGCCTGCTATTCCGATTGCAACGCCAAAGAGGTGAACCCAGAGTTCGTCGGCCCCCATGCTCTGGCCAAAGCCAACCGCCTCGTCCAAGACAGCCGCGACAGCCAACGGGAACAACGCCTACAGGCTCAGGATAGCTTGGCCGGTGTCTGGGGCTGTACCCGCTGCTGGAACTGCAACAGTGTCTGCCCGATGGGTGTGGCACCCCTGGATCAAATCACCGAACTCAAACAAGGGATCCTCTCTCGCCATGCAGACCAGACTGCTGCTCTGACCACCGACCATCCCCGCCAGCACGCTGTTCGCGCTATTCGGACGGAGTCCTTGCGCATAGCCATCCGCCACCGCAAGACTCTGGTGCAACTGGTGCGCGCCGGTGGTTGGATAGATGAGCGCCGCTTTGGCCTGCAGGTAGTGGGACGGGATCCCAAAGGGCTGCTCAGCTTGGTGCCTTTGGGGCTGCGCCTGTTGGCCAGAGGCAAATTTCCCTTTCGCTTCAAGCCCTCTTCAGGAACAGCGACGGTACGGCGGCTTATCGACACAGTTCGGCAGGAAGGAAGGGATCCCCTCTAGGCTGCGGCTTTGAGGTTGTCTTGGCCGGAAATCAATCTGGCACTCACAATCCGATCCCCCACTTTGATGTGGCGCAGCACCTCTGTTCCCTCGGTAACGTATCCAAACACCGCATAGCGGCCATCCATGAGGTTTAACCCTGCCGGGGTAAGATCTGGCTCGGCCATGAAGATGAAAAATTGGGAAGAAGCACTATTGGGATCGTCGGGATAGCGGGCCATGGCCACCGTCCCTTCGGCGGAAAAAGGTAAGGCCGGCTCCACATCCCACAGGCCCATCTGATCAAAAGTTTGGCCGTAGCGGGGCATCACCTCGCCTTTGGCGCGAATCTCCATGGGGATGGTGCGAATTTTTCCGGTGGTGGGATCCACATAGCCATCGGCAGGGCCAGGGGGATCCCCGGCCTGCGCCAGGAAGAAGGTTTCCACCCGGTCAAAGGTAAGGCCATCGTAGAAGCCTCGCTGCACCAGGTCGGCAAAGTTGCCGGCAGTGATGGGGGCGCTGTAGCCATCCAAGGTGATCACCATGCGCCCAGCGGTGGTGTTCAGCTCCACCTCTGCCCGCCCCAAGAGCTGGGGTTTGTCGGCGTACTCGGCAGGCACTGTGTAGGGGAAAGCCCCCACCCAGTCGTTTTCCAAGGATCCCAGGCTGTCCAACAGGCGGTCGTAGGCAGCACGGGCCTCTTCTTTCCCCTTGGATTTGCGCTCGCTGGCTTGGCTGATAACTTGCAACTCTTCCCGCAAAGCAGCGATCTCTCTAGAGGCAGTGGAAGCCCGCTCAGGGGGCAAGCTAGCCACTAGGGGATCGGCGTAACGCTCCAAGAGCCGCTCTACTTGGCGCACATCTCCCCGCACCGCCGACCAGCGGTTGTACTTCAGGTCGGTGTCGATTTTGGAGATGGCTTCATCAATTTCCAGCAGCTTCGTTTCCTGAATGGGCAGCGCCCGCCGCAACAGGGTACGGGGATCCGTGATGGCATCCCCTTGGGGCAGAGCCAAGGCTGGGATCCCCCAGAGCACCACCACGCAGAGTAGGGCAGCTACGCAGAAGCCAAACCGACAGACCTCTCTCCAAGACAGGGATCCCTGCCGCCAAAAGCCTTGGGCACGCTGCACCATGGTTTCCACCGACTTGCAAAACAACCACTCCTGTCTCAGCCTGACATCCCACCGTCACAGGCGGCAAGCGTTGATGAAGCCTCATGGTGATTTCTAACAACTGGCTTGCTCCATCTGGGGGAAAGTCGTTATCGCTACGCAGCGCTTTTGCAACCGCGATAGGGGGGCGGAGTTCGCTGAGGATATGGCTACACGGCTCTCCTACCTGGGAACGGTGACCTCGAAGCGGACGACACCGGCTGAGCCAGAACTGCCTCCCCCCACATTCACCACCACCACACCGTTGGGGTTGGTAATGCCCCCACAGGCAGGGGGCACAGCTCCACCCGGCGGAATGAAGGCTCCCCCATCCCCATCTTGGGCATCGCTAAGGGCTACAGGGGATCCCCCTGTGCTCACCGACAGGCTGCCCGGCACATACCGCAAACCCGCTGCCAAGGGGTCGCACACCACAAAGGTGGAAGCGGGCGAGTCCAGTAGGAAGTAGATGGCAAACTGCACCCGCGCTCCGGGGCGCACCGACAGGTTGATGGCCCCCTGCAGGAAGGTGGTGGCTCCGCCCGGCCAGGGGATCCCTGGGTTGTCGTTGGGGTCGGTGGGATCGTCGGAGAATTCGGGGATGGAGAGGCCGTTGAGGGCGGTGATCCGCTTGACCAGTCGGATCCCTTCGCCTGGGGGAGGTGCTGGGCTGGGTGTGGGCGTTGGAGTAGGTGTGGGTGTTGGAGTGGGCGTCGGCGTCGGAGTGGGAGTGGG
>DVDX01000007.1 GCA_015295985.1 Synechococcus sp. M44_DOE_062
GTTGTAGGCGTGGCGGGCTACCCCGGCGTGTTGGGCGGCCAGGGTCTTTTGCTTGTTGTTGAGGTTAAGCTCCGTCTTGAAGCCTAATAGCATCGCTCTTCCCACCGCCCCAAAAATAGTATCATTTTTCCCAAAAAATCCAGCAAAGTTCAGTCCACGTTGGATTAGAGGAAGCCCCCATTACAAGGACTCCGTCCCGCTGGCGTGAACGGCTAGGATCGCAACGCTAACGCAAACCCACACTGCACCCCCAATGTTGCCATGCAGCGCTGACGCCAACACAGAGCATCACTGGCTCTGGCATGACCAGCCCATTCGCTACCAACAGTCGGGATCCGCGGGCCCAGCCGTGTTGCTGATCCATGGCTTCGGGGCCAGCAGCGACCATTGGCGGAAAAATTTGCCGGAGCTGGGGCAGCACTGTCAGGTGTATGCGATTGATTTGTTGGGGTTTGGGGGATCCGCCAAGCCTCTGCCGGGATCCCCTTTGCCCTACACCTTCGAGACCTGGGGATCCCTGGTGGCGGACTTCGTCCGAGAGGTGGTGGGCCAGCCGGCCTACCTGGTAGGCAACTCG
This sequence comes from Synechococcus sp. M44_DOE_062, assembly GCA_015295985.1. Taxonomy (GTDB): domain Bacteria; phylum Cyanobacteriota; class Cyanobacteriia; order Thermostichales; family Thermostichaceae; genus Thermostichus. Next base: position 578 of record DVDX01000007.1, read on the forward strand.
ATTGGGTGCATCGTGGCTTTACAGGCGGCGGTTCTGGAGCCGACCCAGGTTTTGGGGGTGGCAATGTTGGATCCCTCGCTGCGGCTGTTGCACGAGCGGAAACGAAAGCAGATCTCTTGGCTGCGCCGCCGGTTCACCCCTTTGCTTCAATCCCTGCTGGGGTGGCCTCCCTTCGGTCGTTTCTTCTTCGCGCAGGTGGCCCAGGCCAGAGCCATTCGCAATATCCTCCTACAAGCCTACGGGCGCAAAGAAGCGGTTACCGAGGAGCTGATCCAGCTTTTGCTCAAACCCGCGTTGGAGCCGGGGGCGGCAGAGGTCTTTTTGGCCTTTGTGCGCTACTCTCAGGGGCCTTTGGCAGAAGATCTCTTGCCTCAGATCGCCTGTCCCGTCTTGATCTTGTGGGGGGAAGCAGATCCCTGGGAACCCATTGCTCTGGGGCGAGCCCTGGCGGAGTTTCCTTGCGTGGTGGGGTTCATCCCGTTGCCGGGGGTTGGCCATTGCCCCCAGGATGAAGCCCCCGAGCTGGTCAACCCGCTGCTTTTGGATTGGATCCGGGATCCCACCAGAAAACCTGAGAAAGGACTCCATCCCGCCGGGATCCCCTCACCCCCCCTGGAAGAGCGGAGCTAGGAAGTGGCGCAGCAAGAGCTTCCTTGGGTTCAGGCATAGCGTGGGCTGCCCTTGGGATGCTTGAACCTACGCCCGACCGAGGTGCTCCAGTTGATCCAGGTTGGGGCCGCTCAGCCGGAATGCCTGGCCAAACCCCTGGATGAAGCTGCCAGCCTTGGGGACGATCTGACAAAAGTGAAAATCCGCCAAACCCAGGATCATCTCGGCAATCTCGTACTTAGCCCGATAAAGGGCCTCAAACCCCTGAGCTTGGGCCTCCTCACGGCTGAGAAACTGGGCTTCTCCGCTCACCATCACCCGCGGCAGGGCATGGTTACTGCGGGGATCCCCTGGGGTGGGCGGCTCGTGGATGAGCAGGCTGGCACGGGGATCTGCCCGCAAAGCCTGGGTGTGGGCAGAAAGATCGCTGATGACAATGGCAAAGCGCAAGGGATCCCGCTGCACCACAAAAGGCACCAACGACACCGCCGGGGATCCCTGCTCCAGCACCGCCAAGCTGGCCACCGGCTGGCTATCCAGCAGCGTATTTAACCGTTCCAGCGCCGACATGGTTGTCCTCCAGTCCCCTTGCTATTATCTAGCCCCCCTGTACTGGGACGAGAGCCACAACCTCGCCTGCAGGCTGTTCCTGGCCCAGTTGAACTCTGCCCGGCAGCTCGGAACGTTGGGCGTCAACAACGTTGTAAACAAAACTTTACAATCCTATGCAAAGCGAGCTACGCTGGTAAGGAAAGCACAAGGAGAACCCTATGACCCGATATCGCTCCGTCGTCGTCGAAGAAGGTGGTCGGCTGAACAACTACGCCATCGAGCCGGAAATGTATGTGGACAGCACCCCGCGGGTGGGCTTTACCGACTATGCAGAGCGCTTGAACGGGCGTTTGGCGATGATCGGCTTTGTTGCGCTGATCCTGTTTGAAGCTCTGTCTGGTACCACCCTGATCGGCTGGCTGCAATCCCTGGGCCGATAAGCCAAAGAACGCCCTTTAGGAAGAAGGCATCTCCCAGTGCAGCTCGACATGAGTGTGGCCTTCCGGGGTGCGGCTGCGGTGCCAGGATCCCTTGGGCAGATAGCGGGCGATGGTGTTCATGGCCTTGCTGCCGTAGCCGCCGCTGAGGCCGGGGGCGTACTCGATGCCGTCATTGACCACGGAGAGGCAGCAGTGGCGATCCGTTTGGGCCAGTGACACCTTGACAAAGGAAGCATTCCCCTTGGGGGGTTGCACATGGGCAATGACATTGCCAATGGCCTCTCGCAAAAAGCGCAAGATGTCTTCTCGCTGATCAAACCACTCGCCGGTGTTGGGCTCCTGCAAAGGCTGCAGTTGGCGCTCCACAGATAGCGTCAGGCTGCCCGCTTGGATCAGCTCATCCAGATAGATCTCGATGCCTCGATGCAACCCCTCTCGCAAGCTGGGGGAAATGCGCAGCTTGGCGGCTAGGGTGCGCACATCGTTGAGCTGATTCCGGATCCCGCGTCCGATCCTCTCCAGTTGTTCGAGCAGGTGATCGTAGACGGTGGGATCGGGAGTTTTCCCCTGCTGCTGCTGCCATTGCAAGCTCTCCAGCTCGTCCATCACCACCTTTAGCTCCTGCAGCTCGCGATCGTGAATGTCGGTGGCTACCCGGTAAAGCAGCTTGCGAGCCTGGTCAATGGCTGCCTCCTGTTCGGCCCGGCGCAGACGCTCCAATTCCTGTTGTTGGGCCAAAAGCCGCTCTTGGTTCTCCACAATGGTCAAAGTGAGCAGCAGGCTTACCCCCGTTAGCCCACTGGCCAAGGCTGGCAAGACGAGAGGCCAAACCCAACGCCACAGCAGAAATTGGGCCACAGCCCATCCTTCGTAAACGGCAAGCCCCACCATGGGCCGCAGGAGAAACTGCTGTTGCTTCCAGCCCCAATGGCTCAACCGTAGGGGTGGGCGATAAAGCACCAAGAGCAGTCCCGTTCCCGCTCCCAGCAGCACAACCACTACAGCCGCCACCTCCCCCGGCACAGATTGGTAGACCTCTCCCGTGAGCAGGCTGGAGAGAATTTGCGCCTGCAACTCCACCGCCGCAATCTGGGATCCATCCGCCGTCCGCACCGGGAAGGTCTCCGGGTAGCCGCCCACAAAGCCCACTAGGACAATTTTGTCCCGCAGTTGGTCAACCACCTTTGAATCGAGGGGAGGGATCCCTTCTTGGCCACGGCAGGCTTGGTTGGGGTTGACCACAGTGCTCCGCCCCGCTGTTGCGACTGGGGCAGCAGACCCGGATCCTGCTTGTGGAACAGCCGGAGGGCAAACCTGTTCAATGGGGATGATAGGGATCCCGTGCTGGGATCCGAGGGGGTTGAATTGAATCGGCTGCAAGCCTCGCTCTCGAAACCAGCGGCTGGCCCGCTCCGGGTCATATTTGGCAAAAGCCAGAGCCTCGACCGAGGCGAACATCTGCTCCTCTTGGCTGTCACGGCGCAGGTAGAGTCCCCGCAACTGGGCCTGGCGCAGGATCCCAGCTCTGTCCACCCGATATTGCACCACCCCCTGCACGTGCTCTGGCGGCACCAGGTACTCCAGCCGCAGAGAAGAGAAGGGCAGAAAATGGTTGTAGATGTTAATCTCGGAGCGGCCAAAGCTCTCGCTGCTGCGGGTGGCCAAGACCAAGCGATCTGGGTAGCGCTGCACCACCTGACGCAAAGGGGCATCCAAGTTCTCATTACCCAGGTTTTGAGGCACCACAAAGCTGCTGGGCAAGTTCAGCACCACCACCCTAGCCTTAGCTTCTTCCAACAGACGCAACGTCAGGCCAGCGTAGTTGGCCCGTTCCAGAAGGAAGTCAACTTGATGTTGGCCAAGGTGCTCTGCACTGCTGTCGGGAAGGTCAAAGCGCCGCGTAGCAGTATCGTTGCTTTCCTCCTGCCCGCTGTTCACGTCAGGAGGACGGGGTCCTATCCGGCCATCAATGCCGACGATCACCACCTCTGGAGAAGGCTGCTGGGGGCCACGCCAAGCGTATAGCCACTCCTGGGCGTCACTCTCCATCCGCACCAACAAAGGGTGCTGAGCAGAAAGGTTGAGCAACGTCGCCCAACCCAAGCCCCAAGCCAATGCCCAGCCCAGCCGCCGCCGGGAGGGGGACAGTCGAGCTGAAGACGTGTAGCCTTGGCCAACGAGAAAGGGAGGGACAGGATCCGGCATATTGCAAAGGGCTATACCTGCGGCACCCTATGTTGCTATGCAACGCTTGCACAGAGAGGAATTGCCCTGCTGACACGACGACATGAACAGCAGTGCGGAGGCGAGCCAGCCAGACGGAGTTTTCTCTGCCATTTTGGCCGCTGCCGACGGCTGTTGAGGGGATTCCTGACCCCCCCGTTGCTGGGGGAAAACCGCAGCCTCAGTGGTGATGGTTGCGCACCCGCGCTGCTTCCTCAGGGCTAATGCCAAGGCGAGTGAGGTTGATGCGGCCTTTGTGATCGATGCTGCGCACCTTGACCACCACCTCATCTTCCACGGCCACCTCATCTTCCACCCTGCCGACGCGGTACTCCGCCAGTTGCGAAATGTGGATCATGCCTTCTTTGCCGGGCAAAAACTCCACAAAAGCGCCGATGGGGATGATGCGGGTCACCTTGCCCAGATACACCTGCCCCTCTTCCACCCGCCGCACCAGATTTTCGATCATCTCCCGAGCAGCTTCGGCTTGCCCCCCCACCGAGGAAGACACCGTAATCGTGCCATCGTCGCTGATGTCCACCTTGGCTCCCGTCGCTTCGGTGATGCCGCGCACCGTCTTGCCGCCAGGGCCGATGATCTTGCCAATGTCCTCGGGATCCACCTTGAACATAAGCAGACGGGGTGCCGTTTTGGCCAACTGGGGTCGAGGGGCAGCAATGGTCTCCAGCATCTTGTCAAGAATGAACTCGCGTCCGGCCTTGGCTTGCCGGATGGCCTGGTCTACCACGTCAACGGTGATGCCGGTGATTTTCATGTCCATCTGCAAAGCAGTGATCCCTGCCCGCGTACCGGCCACCTTGAAGTCCATGTCCCCCAGAAAGTCCTCGATCCCCTGGATGTCGGTGAGGATGCGCACCTCGTCCCCCTCCTTGATAAGACCCATGGCCACCCCGCTGACCGGCGCTTTGATCGGCACTCCCGCGTCCATCAAAGAAAGGGTAGAGCCACAGACGGATCCCATCGAGGTGGAGCCATTGGAGGAGAGCACTTCCGACACCACCCTCACCACGTAGGGAAACTCCTCTTCCTTGGGCAGCACCGGTACCAAGGCCCGCTCCGCTAGCGCCCCATGACCAATCTCCCGCCGTCCCGGCGACCGTGAAGGCCGTGTTTCTCCCACCGAAAAGCCCGGAAAATTGTAGTGGTGCATGTAGCGCTTCTCATCCACCGGGTGTAAGTCGTCTATCTCCTGGGCATCACCAGGGGTGCCGAGGGTGGTGATGGAAAGGACTTGGGTGAGGCCGCGATTGAACAGGGCACTGCCGTGAACCCGCGGGATCAAACCCACCCGGCAAGAGACCGGTCGCACCTCGTCCAGCTTGCGCCCATCCACCCGCACCCCCTCTTGCAGGATCTGCTGGCGCATCAGCTTCTTGAGCAGAGCCTTGAACTGATTGTCCAACTCTTTGGGGTTTTCCAGAAGATAGAGCCGCAAGGGATCCCCCTCTGGCCGTTCCTGGATTTGGGCCTCCAGCTTGGCCTTGAGTTCCTCCAGTTGCCGTTCCCGACTGGTCTTGTCCAAAAACTGCCTCAAGATGGAGCGAATGCCCTCCTGAGCCTGCTCCTCCACAAAGGCAATCAGCTCCTCGTTCTTGGGGGGAGGGGGCAGCTCTACCGGCGTGATGTTGAGATCCGCCAGGACTTGCTGTTGGGCTTTGAGCAGCTCCTGAATGGCCTCAAAACCAAACTCAATGGCCTCTACCACATCTTTTTCCGGCAGTTGGTTGGCCCCAGCTTCCACCATGATCACGCCATCGGCACAGCCAGCCACCACCAGATCCAGATCGCCCGCCTCAATTTCCGCATAGGTGGGGTTGAGGATAAATTCATCCTTGACCAAACCCACCCGCACTGCCGCCACCGGGCCGTTGAAGGGGATGCGAGCGCCGTGAATGGCCAACGAGGCCCCCAAAATACACAACACATCGGGCGGCACCGTATCGTCCACCGAGAGGGTGGTGGCCACCACCTGCACATCATCCCGCAGCCATTCCGGGAACAATGGACGAATGGGTCGGTCTATTAAACGAGAGATCAAGGTGGCCCGTTCCGGTGGCCGACCTTCCCGCCGCAAATATCCCCCTGGGATCCGCCCCGCTGCGTAGAGGCGCTCTTCGTAATCGACCAACAAGGGCATAAAGTCAACGCCAGGCCGGCCTGGCTGCCGTGTAGCAGTAACCAAAATCGAGGTTTCGCCCGAAGTCAGCCAAACCCCACACCCTGCCTGGGGGGCCATCAGCCCAATATTGATGTCAATTTCCCGCCCATAGAAGGAAATCGACCGAGTGTATTCTGCCATGTAACGCTTCGCCTTCTTTTTTTCTTGCCGCTATCGTAGCATCCTCTTTTGGCTCCTTTTCAGCCGCCGCTGACCGGAGGAATCAGGACGACTTCGTCTTCCGCCGATAGGGGAGTGTCGGCAGCTACAAAATTGAGGTTGAGACCGAAGCGGGTTTGCGATCGCCAAGGAGCCAAGCTGGGGTAGGTCTGGATCAGTTGATCGCACAGTTGCCCGACAGTGGTACCAGGGCTCACCTGCAGGCGCATCTCGGTTTGGCCGATGACTTCTTGATAGATGGCAAAGAGCTTCAGCGTGATGGAAAAAAGCTCATGTGAGGGGGAATTTTGGGTAGCAGTCATCGGTAGCGCTCCCACCTGCTTTGAACGATCTTGTGGACAATCTTGGGCAATCTGTGGCCGGTTTGTCCACCAGAATCCTCTGCCCATATCCTGCCCATTGGGGATCCCCACAATCCCAGAAAAATCGGCTCTGGAGAAGCGAAAAAATGCCCGCCTCCTAGATCCCGGTGAGGGGTTGGGGCGTCGCCCAAACAAAACTGTTCTTTTAGCTCTGGCCGGGGATCCGAGGCAAGGCTAGGGTAGGCCAAAAGCTTGCTTTGCAGCCAACCGGCTTCTGTGCTGATGCTAGAGCTACTGACCCCCTCCCAAATCAGGGCCTACTTGGATCGGATCGGCTACGTTGGCTCCACCCAGCCCACCCTGCAAACTCTCCGCCAGATCCACCTAGCCCACCTGCTGAGGGTGCCGTTTGAAAATCTGGATATTCATTGGGGTCGTGCCATTCGCCTGGAGCGGGATCCCCTGTTTCACAAGATTGTCCGGGAGCGGCGGGGTGGGTTTTGCTTCGAGCTGAACAGCCTGCTGGCCGCTGCCCTGCAGGGGATGGGGTTTTCGGTACACCTGCTCTCAGGACAGGTGAGCCGGTCGGAGTTCGATGTCCGCTTTGGGCCCGAGTGCGACCACTTGGCTGTGCAGGTGAACATCGGCGATGAAGCCTGGCTGGCAGATGTGGGGTATGGGGATGCCTTTCGCGAACCGTTGCGACTGGGGGATCCCGGAATTCAAGCCCAGGCTGAAGGACGCTACCGCCTCACCCCTTGGTCAGGGGATCCCGCCGCTTGTCGGTATTGGCTCATTCAGCAGGAACAGCCGGATCGCACCTGGAAAACTCTGTTTCTTCTGGATCGGATCCCGCGCTCCCTGCAGGAGTTCGAGCCCATGTGCCGCTTCCACCAAACTTCGCCAGAATCGATATTTACCCGGCTGCGCCTTTGCACCCTGGCCACTCCAACCGGACGGATCACCCTTACCGCCCGCGCCAATGGCTCTTTCAAGTGGATCGAGACCACCCCAGAGGGCCGCCGGGAACGCCCTCTCAGGGACGAGCAAGAGTATGAACAACTGCTCGCTTGCGCCTTCGGGATCCGCCTTCCTCCATCTCCTTCTGCCGCCCAGGAACGCAGGGACAAGCCAAGTGACATTTCAAGTGGCATTTCAACAGAGTCCACCCAAATCTCCCCCAAGCAAGGTTAGAACCCCTGCCAGTTAATGTCAAAATAATGGGGTAATGTTTCGTTATCTCAGTAACCGTTATGGATGCTGCCGCGGTCGCCGGGTTTGATGGTCAAGCTTTGGATCACGTACTCATTTTCGACACCACCCTGCGAGACGGGGAGCAGTGCCCCGGTGCCACCCTCAACACCGAAGAGAAGCTGGCCATTGCCCGGCAGTTAGCCCGGCTAGGCGTCGATATCATCGAAGCGGGGTTTGCCTATGCCAGCCCCGGTGACTTTGAGGCCGTGCAGAAGGTGGCCGAGCAGGTGGGAACCCCCGATGGTCCCGTGATTTGCAGCCTGGCCCGTGCCCTAAAGCCGGACATTGAGGCCGCCGCTGCAGCCCTGAAGCCCGCCGCCAAGCCCCGCATCCACACCTTTATCTCCACCTCCGACATTCACTTGAAGTATCAGTTGCGCAAAACCCGCGCTGAAGTGCTGCAAATTGCCGAGGAGATGGTGGCCTACGCCAAGTCCTTCGTGGACGATGTGGAGTTCTCCATGATGGATGCCACCCGTTCTGACCCAGAGTATCTCTATCAGGTCATCGAGGCAGCCATTCGGGCGGGGGCCACAACCATCAACATCCCCGATACCGTCGGCTACGTCATGCCAGAGGAGTTTGGCCAACTGATCAAGGGCATTCGGGAAAATGTGCCCAACATCAAGCAAGCGATCCTTTCTGTGCATGGCCACGACGATCTGGGGGTTTCGGTGGCCAACTTCTTGGAAGCGATTAAGCAGGGCGCACGTCAGGTGGAAGTGACGGTCAACGGCATTGGTGAGCGGGCCGGCAACACAGCGCTGGAAGAGTTGGTGATGGCCCTGCACGTGCGGCGCAGCTACTTCAACCCCTACTTCGGCCTGCCGGTGGACTCTGAAAAGCCTCTCACCCACATCAAAACCCAGGAGATCTATCGCACCTCTCGCTTGGTCTCCAACCTCACGGGCATGTTGGTGCAGCCCAACAAGGCCATCGTCGGCTCCAACGCCTTTGCTCACGAATCCGGCATCCACCAGGACGGCATGTTGAAGAACCGCCAGACCTACGAGATCATGGACGCCCAGACCATTGGTCTGCAATCGAGCACCTTGGTGTTGGGCAAGCACTCGGGCCGCAACGCCTTCCGTACCCGCTTGAAAGAACTGGGATTCGAGTTGTCGGAGCAGGATCTGAACAAAGCCTTCTTGCGCTTCAAAGAGCTGGCCGACAAGAAAAAAGAAATCTCCGACCTGGATCTGGAAGCGATTGTTAACGACGAAACTCGCCCGGTGCCCGAACTCTACCGACTGGAGCATGTCCAAGTGGTGTGTGGCAACCGGGAGGCTCCTACAGCCACGGTGCGCCTGGTAACTCCGGAAGGGGAAGAGCGGGTGGACGCTGCTGTGGGCACAGGCCCGGTGGATGCGGTGTACAAGGCCATCAACCGCATCGTCAATATCCCCAACAAGCTGATTGAGTTTTCCGTCCAATCGGTTACCGCCGGCATCGACGCCATTGGGGAAGTTACCATCCGCCTGCGCCACGAAGACCGCATCTTTTCCGGCCATGCCGCCAACACCGACATCATTGTCGCTTCTGCCCAAGCCTACATGAATGCCCTCAACAAGCTCTACTCTGCGCTGCATGCGGCGCGCTCTACCCCTGAACAGCGGGAGGCCGCCACGCAAAAAATCTAAGGGTGCTCTGCACCGCTGGTGCGAACGGTTTGGGGGCTGCCAGAGGGGATCCCGTCCGCAAACACTCGCCCAATCACTTCTTCAATGGGTGGATCGGTTACCGTCAGATCCAGCACCTCCAGCTCCGCCAACAGCTTCGCCACCGTTTGGGTAAGTTGCTCCCGCTGCACCCAAAGCCGCGCCTCACAGCCACCGGCATCCCCATCCGTGCGCACCTCTCCATAGAGCTGCAGTTGGGCAACAGGGCAAGGGCGGGCCAATTCCAGCCTCACCTCTCGGTAGGGGGCAAAGCGCTCCAGCAGCGCCTCAAGGTCGCCATCGTAAATGAGCTGCCCCGCGTTGATGACCAGCACCCGTTGGCACAGCGCAGTAATGTCGGCCATGTAATGGCTGGTCAACAGCACCGTGGCTCCGTAGCGGCGGTTGTAATCCCGCAGAAATTGCCGCACACCGGCCTGAGCGTTGACATCCAACCCCAGGGTGGGCTCGTCCAAAAACAAAATCTGCGGACGGTGTAACAGAGCCGCTAACAGCTCCGCCTTCATCCGCTCCCCCAGCGAGAGCTTGCGCACGGGTTGCTTCAGCTTGTTTTCTAGGCCGAGCAGCTCTGCTAGCTCCCCCACCCGAGCTTGAAACTCTTTTTCAGGGATCTCGTAAACGGCAGCGTTGATGCGCAGAGAGTCCATCGCCGGCAGATCCCAGATGAGCTGCTGCTTCTGCCCCATGACCAAGGTGATCTGCCGCAAAAACGCCGGCTCCCGGCGGTAAGGCACATGACCCACCACCTGCACCCTGCCACCGGATGGATAGATCAAACCGGTCAGCATCTTGAGGGTCGTGGTCTTGCCCGCCCCGTTGGGCCCCAAAAATCCCACCATCTCCCCCGGCTGAACTTGAAAGCTCACGGACTGCACTGCCGGGATGTAGCGATAGGTGCGGCGAAAAAAGTAGCGCAGGGTGCCAACCACTCCGGGATCCTTGACGGCCACTGGGTAAACCTTGCTCAGGTTGTGGGCAGCAATGATTGGCTCCAACCGGGTCGGCACATCAGACAACATCTACCCCCACCCCCACGAAACAGCCAGACCCGTTACCCCAACCCCAAGAACAGAGCTTCTAGAGCTGGGCATACCGGATCTGGAGAGGGCTATTCTCAGTATCTGAG
>DVDX01000084.1 GCA_015295985.1 Synechococcus sp. M44_DOE_062
GTCGAGTCGGTAGACTTCAGAGGCACGGCCTACTTCAGTGAGAGCCGCTTGAGCTTCGGCTGTGCGGGAGCGGCGCACTTGGTTCAAGAACTGCGGGATTGCTACTGCAGACAGCACACCCACAATCACGATCACCACCAACAGCTCAATCAGGGTGAAGCCCTTGGCCTGGGAGAGAATTTGTTGAGCCAGTTTGGCCCGCAACAGAGACTGACGAGACTTCGCGCTCATAAGTATTACCTCTGACAGACTGGAGAGTTAACTGTGCAGGTTACCTGCCAGTGCTAACTTACCCTGCTTGAGGGCGATTCATAACAGCCTACTCCCCGGCGCAATTGCGGATCTTTGTCAGATAAGCCTGACACAGGTCAGTGGTTTAGCTGAGCCGGCCTTAGCGTGGCAGATTAAGACTAGCCCTCTTGCTTCAACCTATGAACCCTACGTTGCAAGCCCGAATCCTGGAAGCCAAGCAACTGTTTCAGCAGTCTCCCGATGCCTTTGGGGAGTGGTTAGCGGCTTTCTACCCAGAGCAAGATGCAAAGGATTGGCGGGAGTTCCTGTGGGGTTTCTTTGACCTCTCCTCATCTTCATCAGCTAATGATTTGGCTTCCCCCTCTGAGCCAGAGGCAATTACCTTGTCAGCGCTGGAGCAGGCTTTGGCTGCCAGCCAGCTGAACCTTGCTTACCAGCTCTACACGCCTCTGGTGAGGGCAGAGATCCTGTCCCAGCAAAAAGTCTTGGATTTGTTGCTATCCCTTGCAGGTTGCTTGGAAAACAGCCCCATACAGGATCCAGAGCAGCGTCTCCAGGTTTGTCTAAAGCTGCGGGAGATGGCCTTTGAGCTGGATCCAAACCGACGGGACAATACCCAAGCTTTGCTGATGCGGGCTCTGCAAGCCGAGGATGAGCTGGCAGTTGGCTTTTATGGGCAAGCTCTACTGGAGAGCCTAGGAAGCGGGGAGATCATAGACGTTACTCAGGAGCCGCTCCTCACCAGGTTGCTCACACGGCTATGGGATGACGGCTACCTGGATTTGTTTTTCGAGGTATCCACAGCTTTACAAGCTCGTCTTTTGGAGGATCAAAAATCTGGATTTGCTGCTTTGTTAGCCCAATTGGCTCATGCTGAGGATCCCAAGCAAGCTGAACGCTACAAGGGATTATGGACTATAGAGGATCTGATCAGCGACTTCTTTCAAGAGGCAGCCCGCGCTCTTTTTCAGAGCTCCACTAGTGACGGATACTCTATCCTGGGGGAGGCCCTTCTTGCAGCTGCCGAGAGCTCAGAGACACAAGAGAATTTTACTCTCCGCCTATCTCTTTTGTCAGAATCTCTAGAAAAGTTGATCCACGCCGCCCAGCCGGAACGGGTAAACTTGGTTATTCAGAAAATTATAGACTTAGTTTCATCAAGAGAAGTTGACTTAGGATCACTAAGAATTAATGATGAGAACCTGCTTGAGAGTCTAACAATTGCTAAAGCTATTCTATTTCGAGTTTGCTTTTGTTGGAGCTACCTAACCGACGACCGCCCTCTAATTCGTCGTTACCAGCAGGCTAGTGGTAGGATCTTTAACGATTGCCTAAGCTTAATGGCTTCCCAGCGAGACTTTCTCTGGTCAGAGCATTGGCAGAGAAACCAGCAGGATTACTGCGGATCCAGTAGGACTAAGCGCAAGCTACGGGTAGGATTTTTGAGTAGCTGCTTTCACCGACACTCAGTTGGCTTTCTCAGCGAGGCTACTCTAAGAAATTTATCTCGCGGTTCAGTGGATGTTGTCTATTACTACTACCAAGGTTGGAAAAGCGAAGAGATGGCCAGCCGTGACAATATATATCAAAAGTTTCGAGCTCATGAGAATCTTCATTTTCACTTTTTTCCTGAGGCAACCAAACCGCCTCAGGTAGCCGCCCAAGCCCGTGAAGATCGCATTGATATCATGATCTTTATGGACTCTATTACCTGTCATGATGCGAATATTGTAGCAGCTTTGCGAGCTGCTCCTATTCAAATTGGCTGGCTTGGCGGAGATGCTGTCGGTTTGCCGGAATTTGACTACTTCTTTGCCGACCCTTATATTCTTCCTGAAGACGCGCAGGCCGATTACCACGAGAAGATTATCCGTTTGCCTAGCTACTGCGCTGTTGATCATCTGGACGTTATTCCCGCCGATGAGGTGAATTTCAAAACCAAGCTGAGAATAGACCCGCAAGATATTGTCTTTCTAACGGCGGCCAGTGCTTACAAGCGCACCTCTGAATGTGTTAATGCTCATTTGCAAATCCTAAAAGCTGTTCCCAACAGTATCTTGATTGTCAAAGGCTCGGGGGAAATTGCCACGGTTATCAGACGCTACCAGGAAAGAGCTAAAGAATTGGATGTTTTGGAGCGTGTCCGTTTCCTCGCTCGAGCGAGCAGTGTGGAAGAGCACCGCGGCCAACTGGCCTTAGTGGATCTGATCCTAGATACCTTCCCCTACACAGGCGCAACCCACACCATGGAAGCCCTCTACATGGGTGTGCCGGTTCTTACCTTAGTAGGTCGCCATTACTATGGCCGAATGAGCTATAGTCTGCTAAAAAATATTGGCCTTGAAGATTGTATCACTTGGTCAGTAGAAGAGTTTATCCAACGCGGGATCCAACTGGGTAATGATCCAGAGCGAATCAATCGGCTCAAAAGGCAAATTAAGGATTCTCGTCGTTGGTCGGTGATTTGGGATCCAAGAGAACACGCTCGTAGCATGGAAGCTGCTTTCTTCCACATCCTGGAAGGTAAATCCCACGAAACTTATACGTTTCACCCCAACGACTTGTACTCAACTCCAGATGAATGGAATCAAGCTGGGATCCGGCTCATTCGATCCCTAAGTGCCGATGCTTCGGTCTCAACACGCCAATCTGCTTGGGAAGAGGCGCTATCCCTATGGCGAAGAGGCTTGGCAAGGGATCCCCGTCATGTTCCGTGTTGGCTAAACCGAATCCATGCCCTATTGGTATTGGGCGATCGCTCTCGCGCTTTTGAAGATGCCTACGCTCTCCTAGAGTTCCTGTGCACAGAAGCACAAGGTCTGCAACCTTCTCAGTTGACGGATGTTCCTATCTGGGTTGAAAGCGAAGGTTCTGCGGATCCGGGTGCTTATACAAAACACAGCTACCTATACTATCTAGCCAAGTGGATGGCTGCTCACGTTGGGGTTGTATACAGCCCAGAAGCTATGCGATTTTGGAATCTAGCTTACTCCCTAGACCCAGATGACATCCAAGCAGCTTTAGCAGTAGGCGTTGAGCTCCTTTCACAGAGAAAAATAGAAGGTTTAATACCAATTAACCGCATACTCACTCTTGATTTAACTCATCAACTGGCAAGTCTAGTCAAACAAATTGCTCTGTGGGAGGTTGTGCCTCAAGTGCAGACAGCTTCTCTGCCTAGCCAGCCAGATCTTTATCTCGACTACGAAAGTTATAGACTTTCGCTGGAACCTTCATTCTCAAGTGTCGTGACCCGTGTCTTGCTTACCCAAGGGGAGTGGTTTGAGGAAGAAGTTGAGTTCTGCCGGCGCTTCCTGAGAGCAGAGATGAATGTTATCGATGTAGGTGCCAACGTTGGGGTGTACACTTTTCTTGCTGCACGTCGAGTTGGCCCTACAGGCAGTGTGATTGCAGTTGAGCCGACAACTTCCTGCATTCAGCACATGCAAAAGACGATAGCTGCTAGTTCCCTAGAAAATGTCGTTTCGCTTGTTGAGGCTGCTGCCGGGGATCGCGAAGGTACCGTCCAATTTCAGGAAAAAAGAGCCAGCGCATTTAACTCCATCAGCGCTTCAGAGCTGGTGCCAGGACAGGGATCGAGCAATGAAAAAACTGTGAATCTTACTACTTTGGATTCTATCTGGCGCTCGAGGGGAAAACCGCAGATTGATCTCATCAAGATTGATGCGGAAGGTGCAGAGGAGCAGGTTGTTTCCGGCGGTCTGGAATTGCTTGCTGCCAGTCGCCCTATCATCATTTTTGAGAACATACATGTCTCTAGGGTTACCGGGACTGCCACGGCTAAAATACTGGAGCCTCTGGGATATGAGTTTTATACGTACAATCGTTTTCTCAATAAGCTAACCAAGGTCAAGCCTCAGCAATACTTGGTTTCTGCTCTAAACATTATTGCAATTCATCCCTCAAGTCTAGAAAAAGTTGCAGATATGGTGTCAGTTTAGATTTTCAAGTTGAACTCGGATCTCGCCCTTTTGCTCATGATGAGTAAGGAACCTGCTAGGACAAGACGGCTTTTGTTGTATGGATGATCCGTTCGGCTTTGCTGAGGCGCAAGGCTGGCAATCGTGGGCGAACAGCTTATGCCGAGAACTTTGACTGACCCTGATCCTGCAGGCGCGGCGAGTGAGCCAATTTGAGGAAATTCAACTAACCAGAAGAGCGCAGCAATTGCATTAGCTGTTGGGGTGTCATCTGCTCGTAGGGCTCAAAAGGCTGGTGGATCCAAGGGTTATCCGGCAAATAGTCCACATAGTAATCCGGCTGATAGATGGAAGCTGCTTTGTACCAGAGCACGCCGGTGCGGATCTCCTCTACGTAGAAGCCGTAGTGGTGCTTGAGCCAATGGACAGCTCGCTTCAGGGTCATGCCGGAGTCTGCCAAATCATCCACCAGCAACACATGGCTGCCCAGGTTAGCGGTGGTCATGGCCAAGTCTCGCGAGAAGATCAGTTGTCCCCGTTGGCGGTTGCCGGGGCCGGAGTAGGAAGAAGCTGAGAGAATGGCCAGGGGCAGGTCGAAAAGACGGGCCAAGGTATCGCCGATGCGCAGCCCCCCCTTGGCAATACAGACGATTTGGTTGAATTCCCACCCGCTTTCGTAAACTTTGACGGCCAACTCCTCGATTTTGCGATGGTAGTCAGCCCAGGTGATGGAAATCTCGTGCAAGGGATCCCCCTATAGCAGTCTGGAGTGCTCTATTCTAAACTATATTGACCGATGTTCTCTCCCATCGACTTGCACCCAGATT
Organism: Synechococcus sp. M44_DOE_062; assembly: GCA_015295985.1. Classification (GTDB taxonomy): domain Bacteria; phylum Cyanobacteriota; class Cyanobacteriia; order Thermostichales; family Thermostichaceae; genus Thermostichus. The sequence goes on from DVDX01000084.1 coordinate 5,021, forward strand.
GGGAGTCTGAGATACCTAGTCTTCCCTCAAAGGGATCACCTTCACCCAATGGGCATAGGCGGGATCCCGATTTTCGGTAATTGCCGTTAGCTTCTGCCGCAACTGCTCGGTGATGGGGCGGGAGGAGGGCATGACGTATTGCTCAATCTGGCGAATGGGGGTAATCTTGGCGGCAGTGCCGGTTAAAAAAGCCTCGTCGGCAATGAACAGCTCCGATTTGTCAACGGGCCGCTCTTGGGTAGGGATCCCCAGATCGCGGGCTATGGTGAGAATGCTGTCGCGGGTGATCCCTTCCAGAATATCTTGGTCAAAGCTGGGGGTAATCAGCACGCCATTGCGCACGATAAAGACATTCATGCCCGAAGCTTCGCTCACTTTGCCCTGCGAGTTCATCAAAATGGCCTCGTCATAACCGGCCTGCACCGCCTCTGTTTTCGCCAAGGAGGACGTGATGTAGGCACCGCTGATCTTGCCCCGCAACGGCAGGCTGCGATCCTCTTGCCGGGCCCAAGAGCTGATGCGGCAACTGACCCCCTCTGGCGAGAGATAGTCCCCCAGTTCCAACCCGTACACGAAAAAGTCTTTCTCGATATTGTGCAGCCGCGGTGAAATGCCCAAATCGGAGGTGTACACCAAGGGGCGGATATAGAAAGAGGTGGAGGGGCGATTTTTCTGGATCAGCTCTACAATCACCTGCTCAATCCGCTCAGTGGGGAGATCAAAACAGAGCAGGCGGGCGCTTTGGCTCAGCCGCCGGCAATGGCGATCCAGACGAAACACCAGAACTTGATCCGGGTTTTGCGGATCTGGGATCCCGCGCAAGCCGCCAAACGCCGCTGTCCCGTAGTGCAAAGCATGGGTGGCGATGGAGATCTTCGCCTCGGCAAAGGGGACAATCTGGCCCTGAAAGTAGGCGTAGGGCAGAAAATCTGGCATGGTCGGCACTCACCGCAGTAGGAATGAGAGGTAGGAATATTATCACCGATTCATGCAGCGCCGGTAGCCCCAACCTTGGAGCCGCGCGAATACGCCAGCATCGCTTCTCTGCCTGTAGTGGCAGCGCTTGAGATGGTTGACCCGGCAGCAGCGTTTTTAGCCAGTCAGTTTCTAAGAGAGCTGCGGAGGCAAACCTCCTGTAGCCTAAGAAGGGCCGAGTAACTACACCCTGTGGCGTAAGGAGTCCACCCCCTTTACGAAGGCAGCAATGCTTCTTGTGGCAAGGCTTCTTTTACTCCAGGGTGGTAGGATAAGGATGGAGTTACTCAAACAGTTGCAAATGAAGCTTGCAAAACTTTCTATTGCTTCCTTACTTTTACTTGGCATTTTACCCCTCGGTAGCCCGATGCTACTGGTGGGTGGGAGCATGAAAACTGCTTTTGCCCAATCTTCTGCTCCGGCCATCCCCATTGAGGAAGCTATTCAGATCGCTCGATCTGCTGTTCCCAATGCTGTAATCAAAGAAGCTGAGCTGGAGCGCAAAGATAGACTCCTAGTTTGGGAAGTGAAATTCACCAACGATATTGAAGTCAAGATCGACGCCACTACCGGCAATATTGTTGATATCGACGACCAGCACCCAGGAGATGCCCCCTGCATAAGCAGGGGTGAGCGTTGCTGGAAAAGGCTGTAGCTGCTACTGCTTGATGAAAGAGTAGCGACTTTAAGAACTGCGAAAGCTGAGTTGGGCAAGGGCTGGGGATCCCTTTCATGGTGGGCAGGGGGAAAGCATCTCCACGATAGCTGCCTGATGGCTGAAACCGGTTTGACGGCTGGCTGGGGACAGGTGGTCGGGTCAGTCTGAGCTAGAATGCTGTCTATCCGTCTTGCTGCTCCCCCTGATGGACGACCCCCCTTTAGCCTCGGCGGCTACTTTCCCCAACCCTGAGCTTTCGTGGGGAGATGCGTCGCTTAGTCTCCTTTGGGTCATCGGTCTTTTAATCATCAACGCTTTTTTTGTCGCAGTCGAGTTTTCCTTGGTATCGGCGCGGCGCTCCCGAATGGTGCAGTTGGCCAGCGAGGGGAACCGTCAGGCAGCTCTTGTTCAGAAAGCCCAGGAACAACTGGAATATGCCCTCTCCACCACACAGTTGGGCATTACTTTGGCCAGTGTATTGCTGGGTTGGATTGGAGCTACCCAAGTTTCGCCCACGCTGTTTTTGGCCTTGAGCCGGTTGGCCTGGTTTCAGGGTGTGGATCCGGCTCTTATTCGGGGGGTGGCGGTGGTGGTGGTGTTTTCGCTGCTCACCTATTTTCAGATCGTGGTGGGGGAGCTGATCCCCAAGACTCTGGCCATCCTCTATTCCGAGCCAATTGCACTGCAACTGGCTTGGCTCAATCGTTTGGTCAGCCGTGTCCTAAGGCCTTTTGTAGAGCTGCCCCGCTTTTCCTCTCGATGCGTGCTGCGGCTTTTGGGAGTCCGGATCCCGGAAGCCAGCTCCTTTTACAGCACCATGACGGTGGAGGAGCTGCAACTGTTGATTGCCTCCTCGGTGGAGTCGGGCAACATCGAGGCGGAAGAGCGAGAGCTTTTGAGCAACATCTTCGAGTTTGGCGAGACGGTGGCCAGCGAGGTGATGATCCCGCGTACCAGCATCGACGCTGTGCCGGAAACTGCAACGGTGCAAGAGGTGCTGGCGGAGGTGGCGGAATCGGGGCACTCCCGCTATCCGGTCTTTGGCGAGTCTTTGGATGACATCCGCGGGCTGATCCACGTTAAGGAGTTGATCGGCCAGTTGGCCAAGGGATCCATCGACCTCCACAGCTCCATCACGCCGTTTATCCGCGAGGCCCACTTTGAGCCGGAGAACAAGCCGATTGCCGAACTGTTGCCCGAAATGAGGCAGCACCACTGGCCGATGGTGGTGGTGGTGGATGAGTTTGGTGGCACGGCGGGCCTGATCACCATTCAAGACTTGGTGGAGGAGATCGTCGGCAAGCTCTCCGATGGCCCAGATCCCAACACCAAGGAGCCGGACATCCAAGAACTTGACGAAAATACCCTACTCATTCAGGCTCAGCTGGATGTTGAAGAGATCAATGAGCGCTGCGGCCTCAACCTGCCCCTGCACGAGGATTACCAGACGCTGGGGGGCTTTTTGATCTATCACATGCAGAAGATCCCACGTGCCGGGGAAAAGTTCACCTACCAAGACATGGAGTTTCAGGTGGTGCGCATGGAGGGGCCACGGGTGGATCGGGTGAAGGTAGCCCGCCGTTCTGGCACTTCGGCAAACCCCCTGCCGCTGCTCCCCCCGGCGCAAACGGCAAAAACCCGACCATAAACCTGCTGGAGAGGATTAGGCCATTGCTTTGACCACCTTCAGGGTCTGTAGGCGCACATCCTCTGGGCCGTTGATAAAGCCTCCCGCCTCATGCACCAACAGCAGATAGTCCACCGCCTCTTGGGTCACCTCTTCTCCCGGCACCAAAATCGGGATCCCAGGTGGATAGGGGGAAATGATTTCGGCGCAGATATGGCCCACTGCTTCCTGGAAAGGCACCCGCTGAATGGGGGCAAAAAAAGCCTCCCGAGGGGATAGCCGTTGCGGTGGCAAGCAAGGACGGGGCAGTTGTGCCAGCCGCTGCATTTTTTCCATTGCCGCTCTGGATGGGCGGGATCCCTGAAACTGTTGGGACAGGGCAGCGAAACTCTCCACCAGGCGATCAATGTCCCGCTGGGTATTGCCAATGCTGACAATGAAGACCACATTGTGCAGGGTGGACATCTCCGGCTGCACGTGGAAGTGATCGTTAACCCAGTCGTGAGCGTCGAAGCCGAACAACCCCAGCTCTGTCACCGTTACCGTGAGACGGGTGCGGTCGAAATCGAAAAAACCGGGGGTAGAGCCGATACGCTCTGGGCCAAAACAGCGCAGGCCGGGGATGCGGTTGAGGCGGGCGCGGGCTTGATCTGCCAAAGCCAAGGCTTGCCCTAGCAGGGCTTCTCCCTCCAAGGCCATCTGTCGCCGCGCCACATCCAGCGACATCATCAGCACGTAACTGGGGCTAGTCGATTGCAGCAGTTGCAGAACGTTGCGCACTCGGTTGGGGTCAATACGGGATCCCTGCAGGTGGAGCAGCGAGGCTTGCGTCATGCCGGAGATCACCTTGTGGGTGGACTGCACCACCAGATCGGCTCCGGCTTCCAAGGCCGAAATGGGCAATTCCGAATGAAACCCAAAATGGGGCCCGTGGGCCTCGTCCACCAATAGCGGTAGGCCATGGGCATGGGCGATGGAGGCCAAAGCCTGCACATCGCAGCAGACCCCGTAGTAGGTGGGGCTGACTACCAAAACGCCTTTGGCATCGGGATGCTCCGCCAAGGCCCTCTCCAAACCGGCTGGGGTAATCCCGTGGGCAATGCCCAGCTCTGGGTCAAAATCCGGCTCGATATAGGCCGGCACCGCCCCAGAGAGGATCACCCCGGCAATGGCAGATTTGTGGCAGTTGCGCGGCAAGAGAATCTTATCTCCCGGATCGCACACCGCCATCACCAGCGTTTCCACGCCGCAGGTGGAACCGTTGACCAAAAACCAACTGCGATCGGCGCCGTAGGCCACTGCGGCCAGCTCCTGGGCCTCCCGGATCACTCCATCGGGATCGTGGAGGTTGTCCACCTCTGGCAACTCGGTCAGATCCGCCCGGAAGACGTTCTCTCCCAGAAAGGCCCGCAGCTCGGCAGGGATCCCGCGCCCCTGTTTGTGGCCTGGCGTATGAAAAGGAGCTTTGTCCAAGCTGCAATAGTGGCGGATGGCCTCAAAAAGAGGTGCTCGCTCTTGGGCTTTGCGATCCAGCGAGCGCAAATGACGGGAGATTTTGGACAGATCGGAGAGAACCACAGACCACTCCTCAACACACCAGGTGGACATTTCTGTGATTATCCATCCCAATGGAGGTTAAGTCCACCGCCGGCACTTTTCCTGCTAGCCTGGGTTTTCAGGTTGCCTTTCTTCTTCTTCTGCAATCTTGCCTGCGATGTTCGAGAAATTGCCCTTCCCCGTCAGTACCCTCGTTTTGTTGGCCGGAGTTGCCGCCACGGCTTGGGGCTTTGCCCACTACGACGATCCTACCTTGAACTTGATCGGCCTCTTCGCCGGGATCCCCTTGCTGTTGGGAGGGGCGACCATGAAGGTGGTAGAACTCAAGCCAGTACCTGCCCTGGCCACTCCCTCTCCTGAGGTCATTCAAGCCCGCGCTCAGCAGGCCACCGAAATTCAAAAGCAAGTCCGCGCCGATATCACCAAATATAGCTACGGGGCCAATGCTCACCTGGAGGATGCCCTGGAGTTTCTGGGTCTGCGCGGCCCCCTAGAAGCAGATCTGCCCAAAGTGAGAGGGTACAGAGAAGAACTGCGGGATGGCCGGTACACCCTAGTGCTTCTGTTCGATTCTCCCAAGGTTCCCTTCCAACAATGGCAGGAAAGCTACCAGAAAAAAATGCAAGGTTTCTTTGGCCGAGATGTGGAGGTGCAACTGGAGCAGCCCCAAGAAAATCAAGTGGAATTGGCGCTCGTTGCCCGGACGGGATCCCTGACCACCTGAGCAAGGCCTAGCCCTGGATCATCGGTGTTCTGGGCGGCAGTGAGCCCAGGTTTACTTTTCCACCCTTGGGAGAGGTGTGGAAAAACGTCGCAAACTCATCTGGAGCAATTACATCCGACCATTTCACGACTTTTTCACCGGTCGGCTCTCAGAATCAGAGCATCTCACAGGGAAGGCGTGTTGAGGACTGAAACACTAGAGGAAGGATAACCGGGGATCCCATTGGTTGGGATCCCTATTTTTCCATCGAGGCAGCGGGAAAGAATTAACGGGATCCCTCTCTGAGCAACACAAGGATAACCCCGGCAATGATGCTAATCGTGGCTCCTGCAATCAAACTGGTTGCCAGCTGCTCTAGCCACTCCCCCACTGATTGAGCAGTGTCGAACTTGTAGCCCAACTTATCGACATCAGCGGAAAGTTTGCTGACACTTTGGGAGAGGTTATCCACCCTGTTGGTCAGTTTGTCTACTCGGTCTGTGAGGTTATCTACCTG
>DVDX01000006.1 GCA_015295985.1 Synechococcus sp. M44_DOE_062
CTCACTCCACTGCATTGGGATCCTCACCTGGTGTTGCGGGGGATCGCCTGCTGCCGTCAGTGGCACCGCGCCGCCGGGCAGATCCCTGTTGCAGAATAAAGTTGCAAACCCAAAAGTTCGGGATCCCATGGCCAACGGCAACTCCTTTGGCGTCCTGTTTTCGGTTACCACCTACGGCGAGTCCCACGGTGGGGCAGTGGGGGTGGTGGTGGATGGCTGTCCGCCCCGCCTGCCGTTGACGGAGGCTGACATTCAAGCGGAGCTGGATCGGCGTCGCCCTGGCCAGAGCTCCATCACCACGCCCCGCCAGGAAGCCGATCGCTGCGAGATCACTTCAGGAGTCTTTCAGGGCCTCACCCTGGGCACCCCCATCCATATCCTGGTGCGCAACCAGGATGCCCGCCCCCAGGATTACAGCGAAATGGCCACCACCTTTCGCCCCTCCCATGCCGATGCCACTTATCAAGCCAAGTACGGCATCCGCAACTGGCAGGGGGGAGGACGGGCTTCAGCGCGAGAGACCATTGGCCGGGTGGCGGCAGGGGCCATCGCCAAGAAGATCCTGCGCCTGGCAGCAGGGGTAGAGATCCTGGCCTACGTGCAGCGGGTAAAAGACGTAGAAGCCCAGGTGGATCCCACTTCGGTGACGGCAGAGCAGGTGGAAGCCAACAGCGTCCGTTGCCCCGATCCAGAAGTGGCGGCGGCGATGATCCAGAAAATCGAAGAGGCAGCGCGGGAGGGGGATTCCCTGGGGGGTGTGGTGGAATGTGTGGCCCGCCATGTGCCCCGCGGCCTGGGATCCCCGGTGTTTGACAAGCTGGAGGCCGACTTGGCCAAGGCGGTCATGTCCCTGCCGGCCAGCAAAGGGTTTGAGATTGGCTCTGGGTTTGCCGGCACCTACTTGACGGGCAAGCAGCACAACGACGAGTTTTACATGACCCCTGCCGGCTGGCGCACCCGCAGCAACCGCTCCGGCGGCATCCAGGGGGGCATCAGCAACGGAGAAGATATCCTCCTGAGGGTGGCCTTTAAACCCACCGCCACCATTCGCCAGGCCCAAAACACCGTTACCCTCGACGGGCAAGAGACGGTTTTGGCGGCGCGGGGACGCCACGATCCCTGTGTGCTGCCGCGGGCGGTGCCGATGGTGGAGGCGATGGTGGCCCTGGTGCTCTGTGACCATCTGCTGCGCCACCACGCCCAGTGTGGATCCCTGGCCTTGCCGGAGTTGCCCATTCCTGCTGTTCCTGTGTCCCACAGCTAGCAGCAGCCGGTCGCGATACTTGGACAGAGTTCTTGGCGGATATCCTGAGTAGGAAGAGGAGAGAGGAAAGAGCAAAGAGAGTGGATCCTCACTTCTCCCTTCTCACTCCTCAAAGAGCGGGGATCCCCATTCATGGCCAAAGCCAAAACCGTCTGGGAATGCAGCCAGTGCGGCGAGCGTTATCCCAAGTTTTTGGGTCGCTGCGACAATTGCGGCGCTTGGAATACCTTGACGGAAGTGGTCGTCGCCCCATCCCCCAAGTCTCCGCGAGCCCAAGCCCTCACTCCCAAATTCAGCCGCACCAACGGGATCCCGCAGGCAGCTCTCCCCATCACCCAGGTGCGCCCAGATGATCATCCCCGTCTCCTCTCCGGCTATGGGGAATTTGACCGTGTCCTCGGAGGCGGCATTGTGCCTGGATCCTTGGTGCTGATTGGCGGGGATCCGGGCATTGGGAAAAGCACCCTGCTGCTGCAAACCGCCGCCCACCTGGCCAAAAGCGGAACCATCTTGTACGTGTCGGGGGAGGAATCGGCCCAACAGATCAAGCTGCGCGCCGAACGGCTGGGGGTAGCAAGCGAGCAGCTCTACCTGCTGGCAGAAACCGATCTGGAGACCATTGTGGCAGAGATCCAAGCTCTGCAACCGCGGGTGGCGGTAATTGACAGCATTCAAGCCATCTTCTGGGGCCAGCTCACCTCAGCGCCGGGATCCATTTCCCAGGTTCGGGAATGCACCGGCCTCTTGATGCGGGTGGCGAAAAAGTTGGGGGTGGCCTTGCTCATTGTGGGCCATGTCACCAAAGATGGCTCCCTGGCCGGGCCGAAGGTACTGGAGCATTTGGTGGACACAGTCTTGTATTTCGAGGGGGATCGCTTCCAAAGCCACCGCCTGTTGCGCGCCGTCAAAAATCGCTTTGGGGCCGCTCAGGAAATTGGGGTTTTCGAGATGGCCGCATCCGGTTTGGTGGAGGTGGACAATCCTTCTCAGCTTTTCTTGAGCAGCCGGGATCAGGCCACACCCGGAACAGCCACCATCGTTGCCTGTGAGGGTACCCGTCCCCTGGTGGTGGAGGTGCAGGCTCTGGTCAGCCCCACCACCTACAGTTCCCCCCGCCGCACCTCAACCGGCATTGAAATCAACCGCTTTTTGCAGATCTTGGCCGTGTTGGAAAAACGGGTGGGGATCCCTCTTTCCAAATACGATGCCTACATTGCCTCTGCCGGCGGTATTCAGGTGGCCGAGCCGGCTGCCGATTTGGGGGTGGCGGTGGCTGTGGCCGCCAGCTTCCGGGATCGACAGGTGGATCCCTTGACGGTCTTGATCGGCGAGGTGGGATTGGGAGGACAGGTGCGCCCGGTGGCGCAGTTGGAGCAGCGCTTGAAAGAAGCCAGCAAGCTGGGGTTCCGCCACGCCATCATTCCCAACAGCCCTGTTTTGTCGAATTATGGACTGCGCTTGAGCCGGGTGCAGCGGGTGCTGGAGGCCCTGCTTGTGGCTCTGCCCGGTTCCCAGAGCGCAGAATGAGGGCAGTTGGCACTCCATCTCGGAGCTGACGCTGCCCCGCTGCCGTTCAACACTGACGCAACCAGGGTCGAGGTGGGGAGGGAAGAGCGTGGGCTGGCATGCGCTTCAAGCAAAGCCCAGAAGATCAACTCACGTGCAGGGATCCCAAAGATGGGGAGAACTGGCCTATTGGGCAGATGGAAAGAGCGGCTGCAGCCTCAAGCGGCAAAATGAATGCGCAGGTAGTCCTCTTCCATCTTGGCGCGGGCCGGGGTCATGGCCGCCAAAGTCTGGGGCAGCACCAAGTTGCGGCGGTGGTTACCGATGCGGATGTTCAGCTCATCCCCAGTTTTGGTCAATTCCACCTGCTCTTTCGGGATCCCCGGCAAGTAAAGATCCAGCCGGTACTGGCCGTTGTCGGTCACCACATTCAGGGTTTGCTCGGCATAGAGCACTTCTGCTGGGTTGCGATCCCCCCAGAGGTCTTTTTTCAGGCGGGCCAGGGCTTCCCACCCCACCAACTCCTCGGAGTACAGTGGGATCTCAAAGACCGGCAGGGGGGCAAAGTTTTCGTGGATTTCCTGGCGATATTTCTGTTGGGCAGCCTTCCAAGCCGCGAAGTAGGGATCCACCACTCCATCCGGCAAGATGCGGTTGGCAATCACCAAATCGGTGGCCACCCCGTAGAGGCTGAGGTAGGCGTGGGCCCGCAGTGATTCTTTGATCACCATCTTTTCGGGGTTGGTGACCAGCCGCACCGAGGTGATGCGGTTGTCGGTGAGGATGCGCTCCAGCCGCTCGATCTTCTGATAGAACTCATAGGGGGCATCCAGCACCTGGTCATTGGGCAGGGGGATCCCGGTCAGCCCCTTCACAATCGGCTCAGCAATGGGACGCAGCATTTGCGCCAGCCCTTGCAGGGGTTTGTAGAACCTGCGCATGTACCAGCCGGAAACATCTGGCAGGCTTAAAAGGCGCAGAGCCGTGCCCGTGGGGGCTGAGTCGATGATCAACACATCGAACTTACCTTCGTCGTAATGGCGATTCACCCGCACCAGGGCAAAGATCTCATCCATTCCCGGCAAAATTGCCAGCTCCTGGGCCTGCACCCCATCCAGCCCTCGCGCCTGCAACACCTGGGCAATGTAGGTTTTGACAGATCCCCAATTCAGCTCCAGTTCGTTGAGGGCGTCCAACTCTGCCCCCCAAAGGTTCGGTTTGACCTCGACCGGCTCATGGCCCAAGGGCTGATCGAAGCTATCGGCCAAAGAGTGGGCTGGATCTGTGCTCAGCACCAAAGTTTTCAGGCCAATCTCGGCACAACGCCAGCCGGTGGCCGCCGCCATCGAGGTTTTACCGACTCCGCCCTTGCCGGTCATGAGGATGATGCGTTGCATAAGAGGGCCATTTACATTCTTTTACATCTTTCTCTAGCCTAGCCGATTGGCTGTGCTCTTCGAGAGGCGGCCAAGGGGCTGAGGTGCAGCCAGCAGGTAAACTATTCATTTGATCGCCAAGGATTGCCAAATGATTGCCAAAGAGCTGGTGGCAATGATGGACGAGAAATCAAGCCTGTTGCAGGCATGTGGGAGGTTGTGATGATCTGTCGCTGGCGGAGTGTGTTGCTGATTGCCATCCTGACCCTGGGGCTGTGGCTGGGATCCCTTCCTGGGCAAGCGGCTGCTGGCCTGCCCCGAGAGCTGCAACAACTGGAGCAACAGGTAGAGCGGTTGCAAAGCCTGGTGGAGGCGGAGGACTGGTTGGAGATCCGCTCCTACATTCACGGGCCGATGGGCCTTACTCGTAAAACCTTGACTGGCCTGGCGGCTACCCTGCCAGATAAACAAAAGCGGGAAGTGCTGCGCCTGGCCAAAGAGATGGGCCGCAGCTTGGAACAACTGGACTTTGCCGCCAAAGCCTACGACCAACCCGAGGTGGAAGCAGCCCAGGCCAAGGTGAAAAAGACGTTGCAAGAGCTAGAAGCTGTGTTTTCTTAGTGGGGATCCCCCTGAGGGAAAAGCACTCCAACATCAAAAAGCAGGGATCCCCACGTGGGGATCCCCATTTTATTTGGCCGGAGCCGCAAGCCAAGCTAGGGCTGCCGCCGGAAGCTCTTGACTTCTAAAACCGGCCCTACCTGAGCCACCGTCACCATGTCTTCTTTGATCTGTCCCTGGATGGTGACCTCTAGCCCCTCTTGCAAGAGCTCTTTGGGGGCACGGAAAAGGGCGTAGTGCTCACCGGAAGGCAGCGTCAGCACCCACACCCCCCCTTCAATATCCAGGAACTGGATGGTACCGCTGTACTCTTGCATCACCGCCTCAGCGCCAGCTCGGTTGCCGTGGACTGAGATTCCGTAGCCGCTTGCGCTCCCAAGTAGGCCAGGCCCAGGCAGAGCAAGCCATTGAAGAGCAAGAAGGAGCGACCCAACCAAGCAGAGGATCCAAGCCATAGCACCCCCTCATAGAACAGGGATCCGGACAAGAGCAGATGCGAGGCCATGCCAATGCACAGGCCGATGACCGCCCAGCGCCAGCGCCGATGGCCCAGGAGCAGCAACATCAACAGGCCCGGGATCAACACGCTGGCAAATAGAGGGTTCAAGGCATGGGTTTGGGCAAAGGCGGTGCCCAACTCCGGCAGAGAGCTGCCCGCCAATTGGAAGGGCCAACGGGGGCCACCGACAATCGCCAGCCCCTGCAGGGGGAAGAGACCGGCGCTGCCCAACAGGATCCCGGCCAGCAAAGGCACCGTCTGCAGCAACCGCTTGGGAGCCAGCCACCAGCGGATCAGCACCAGGATGATGTAGCCGCCCACCACCATCAGCAGCTTGGGCACCAGGGCAATCGGGCCGCCATCGAACCAGAAGCGCGGGTTGAGGTAGCCATTGTTGTTCAGGTACTGCAGGAAGTCCTTCAACCAGAGCACCAAGGGGTTTTCCTCCTGCCGTCCTGTGGCCCTGGCCAGCGCCCTAGCCGCATCCAGACGACCGGCCCCGTAGAAGTTCTGTTTGTCGCCGGGTACCGGGGTAGCCGACATTTTCAGCACTTCTTCCACCTTGTCCGGGTCTTTGATGCCCTGAGCCTGGATCAGGGCTGCCACACCGGCTACGTGGGGAGTGGCCATACTGGTGCCTTGGAAGTAGGCAAAGACCGGCTCGTTGGGGTTACGACGGTTGATGGTTTGCTGCAGGATGCCGTATTCGGGGTGATCGGGAGTTTTGGCTCCGCCGGGAGCAGAGATGTCCACCCCCACCCCATAGTTGGAGTAGGGAGCTTTCTCCCCGTTGGGCCCCGTGGCCGAGACGGCAATCACATGGGGGTAGCGGGCCGGGTAGCTTACCTGGTTGGAGTTTTCGTTGCCAGCGGCTGCGATCACCGTCACCCCTTTGCTGTGGGCATAGGCCACCGCCTCTTCCATCAGTTGGGCAGAAGCGCGGCTACCCAGGCTGAGGTTGATGATTGTGGCCCCGTGGTCGGCAGCATAGCGGATCCCTTCCACCACATCCGACAGGGATCCAAAGCCGTTGGCATCCAACACCCGCACCGGCATGATCTTGGCCTTGAAGGCGATGCCGGCTACACCCAAGACATTGTTGGTGGATTGGGCGATGGTTCCCGCCACATGGGTGCCGTGGCCGTTGAGGTCTTCCGGATCCTCATCGTCATCCACAAAGTCATAGCCCTTCACAAATTGGGTTTGGGCTAGGTCGGGAACTCGGGTTACTCCCGTGTCCACCACGGCTACCGTTACCCCTTCCCCTTGGGAGATGTCCCAGGCTTCCGGCATGCGGATGGCCCTGAGGTTCCATTGCTGAGGATAGAGGCGGTCGTTGGGCACGAAAGCCGCCTGGAATTGATAGTTGGGGTGAGCGTACTCGATCAAGGGTTCGTCGGTGAGCCGCTTAACCAGCCGCCGCGTGGATCCCAGGTGGTCGGCATCCACGTCAAACAGATAGATCGCCTCTTGGCGGGCAAAAGCACTGTTACTGCTGGGGCGGAGTGTCAAGTGATACTCTTTAGCGATAGCAGCAATCTGACTGGGGGTGGCCGTGTTTACAAAATTGACCACGATGCTGTCGTAGGGGGTGGATCCCTTGCCGCAAGCCGTCAACAGCAAGGCCATCAAGCCGGCGCAGCAAAGACCCAACCAGCGTCTGAATTTCATAATTCACGCCCTCGGGATCCAAAATTGTTGCAACCAGTATGCCCTCTGGATTGACAATTGACGAGATGAGATCCGGCATGGGGGCAAAATTGCCAAAAGGTGCAACCTTCGCCGCGCAAGAAGGGATCCCAGCCCTGCCAAGAAAGTGCTATGACAAGATGAGCGTAAATTGCCGCCAGAAGGGGGGAATGAGGATCGATGGATAGAGTCTTGCAGCTCCTGATCCAGGGTTGGTATTACTCCATCCCCCTGTTGACGTTCTCGGTCTTCTCGGTGGCCTGTTGCATTGAGCGGGTGCTGTTTTGGTGGAAAGTCACCCATCGGCAGGAAGAGGTGGTGCGGCAGGCCCTGAGCCAGTACCGGCGCAACCCGCGCGCTGCCCAGTATTTGCTAGAGCAAAATGCCGATCTGCCCATTGCCCGCATCTTTTTGGCCGGGCTGGAGCTGAATGAGGCCAGCCCGGAAGATTTTAAGTTGGCCCTGGAAACAGCCCTGGCGGCGGAGGTGCCCCTGCTAAAGCGCTTCAACACAGTCTTCGACACGGTGATCACCGTCGCCCCTTTCCTGGGCTTGCTGGGCACCGTCACCGGCATCATCCAGATCCTCAGCTCCATCCAACTGGGGGATATCGGCGGCACCGATACGCAGGGGGTGGGTCAGGGGATCGCCGAGGCTCTGTACTCGACGGCGTTTGGGCTGATCGTGGCCATTCCCACCCTGTTAATCTCCAATGTCTTCCGCTCTTTGTACCTACGGCAACTTTCCAAGATCCAGGAGTACGGCGGGGAGCTGGAGCTGCTGCATCGGCAACGGCAAGAAATGCAGGCCCAACAGCTTTCTCAGTGCCCCTACCCAAAGCCCAGCCCCAGCGGTAGCTCTACCCTTCCCCCCTACTCATCGCTTGAGCCCTCGTAGCCTATGCGAATCCCAGAAGAAAACTTCAGATCCGGCGAGATCAACATCGTGCCTTTGATCGATGTTATCTTCTCAATCTTGGTGTTTTTCGTGATTGCCAGCTTGGTGCTCACCCGCTCCGAGGCTCTGGATGTCAACCTGCCGGATGCCACCACAGCCGAAGTTCGTCTGCAGCCGGATGTAACGGTGAGCGTGACAGCAGAAGGACAGATTGCCGTCAATCAGGAGAAGATTGCCAATATTTCTGCCCTGATCCCAGCAGTGGAGCGCATCCTGGCCGAGAAGCCGGCTGAAGGGCGCCGCTTGGTGGTGATCAACGCTGATTTGGCCCTCTCCCACGGCAAGGTGGTGGAGGTGATGGATGCCCTGCAGCGGGTGCCCAATGTCAGCCTGGCGATTGCAGCCCGTCGCCCCAGCAATAATCGGTAGCCAGCTCAGGATTTGGGCCAGTTTTGTCAAGTGTTAATGAGCATAGACCCAGTTTTTTGGTCAAGCCATTTGCTGACTTGCTCTCTTGAGGGAGGGGTCATCCTGCGCCCAGCAACTGGATCAGGAGCGCCTTTTGCACATGTAGGCGATTTTCCGCCTGATCCCACACGCGGGACTGGGATCCCTCCAATACTTCAGTGGTGATTTCCTCTTCCCGGTGGGCCGGCAGGCAGTGCAGCACAATGGCTTCCGGATCTGCCTGTTGCATCAGCTCGGCATTGACCTGGTAGGGCAGAAAGGTGGTCTTGCGGGCCTCGGCTTCGGCTTCTTGACCCATGCTGGCCCACACGTCGGTATAGACCACCTGGGATCCAGAAACGGCTTCTTGGGGATCCTGCAGCACCAACACCTGGGATCCCTGGGCTAGAGCACGGGCTTGCTCCACCACTGCTGCATCCGGCTCGTAACCGGGAGGGGTGGCAACACGGATGTGGATCCCGCTCATGGCACAGCCCAACAGCAGGGAGTGGGCAACGTTATTGCCATCGCCGCAATAGGCCAGGGTCAGGCCCGCCAGTTGGCCAAAGTTCTCCTGAATGGTGAGCAGATCGGCCAACACCTGACAGGGGTGAAACTGATCGGTGAGGGCGTTGATCACCGGAATATCGGCATACTCGGCGAAGGTTTCCAGCTCCTTCTGGTGGTAGGTGCGAATGGCGATCACGTCCAGGTAGCGGGAGAGGACGCGGGCCGTATCTTGCAGGGGCTCGCCACGGCTCACCTGCATCGCCGTTGGCACCAGATCGAGGGTGCTGCCCCCGCATTGGGCCATGGCTGTCGTAAAACTGGCACGGGTGCGGGTAGAAGCTTTCTGAAACAACAACCCCAACACCCGACCCCGCAGCTCCACCCGATAGGGATCCCGCTTTAACTCAGCCGCCTGGGCTAGCAGGGCCGACAGCTCTGCCGGGGTTAGGTCGCTGAGCTTGAGCAGATCCCGTCCGGCCAAGTTTATGGATCCTGCGAACTTCGACCCCGTCATCGTGCTACGCGCCACCTATACGAACAATAAAAGCATTTCCAACCCAGGGTTGGTTGACAGTCCTCAAGAGTTTGGTCATTCCCTCAACTACGGCTTCAGGAATGTCCATCTCAAACCCATCCAAATCGACCCCCACCCCAGCTAACGCGAAGAAGAGCGAATGGCCTCTTGGGCCTGTTGCCGACGGGCAGAGATCTGAGCCTGCAGAGCCTGGATGGCAGCAGCGTACTGCGGGTCGGCTGGGGTGGCCACCAGCTCTCGGTTCTGGCTAAGCCGCTTCAGATCTTCCTCGGACAATTCCACCAAAATATCGGGGGTAATGCCCTTGTGATCAATGTCGTTGCCGTTGGGGGTGCGATAACGGGCGATGGTTACCGCCAGCCCAGAGCCATCGGACAGGGGATGCACCGACTGCACCAGGCCCTTGCCGAAAGTTTGCGTACCGACGATCACGGCGCGCCGGTTATCCTGCAGAGCTCCCGACAAAATCTCGCTGGCGCTGGCCGAGCCACCATCCACCAAAACGGCCAAAGGCTTATCGGTGAGGGCCGTGTTGTTGGCCGTCAGGCGATCCTGCTCCCCTTGGCGGTTCACCGTCGAGACGATGCTGCCCCGGTTGATCCACATGCGGGCAATCTCGGCGCTGGAGTAGAGCAGTCCCCCTGGGTTGGCGCGCAGATCCAGAACATAGGCGGCTACCCCTTGTTTTTCCAGCTCGCGAATGGCTTGGCGCACCTTCTCGGCGGCGTTGCCGGAAAACTGGGTAATGCGAATGTAGCCGATGGGCAGGCCGTTCTCCTCGTGAACCTTGTAGCGCACGGTGGCCAGCTCAATTCTTTCCCGCACCAAATCGAACACCTTCAGCCCTTCCCCCTCGCGGCGGATGGTCAGCCGCACCCGCGTACCCGGCTCGCCTCGAATGAGGTTGACCGCAGCGTTGGTGTCCATGCCTTCGGTGGACTTGTCGTCGATGCGCACAATCACGTCTTTGGATTTGATCCCAGCCCGGTCGGCAGGAGACCCTTCAATGGGGGAGATCACCACCAGCTCGTTCGTCTCTTGATCCATGCCCAGTGTGATCCCCACCCCGGTCAGCTCGCCGGATGTATCGATTTGCATGCTGGCAAACTGATCCGGATCCAGAAAGCGGGTGTAGGGATCGTTCAGTTTCTTCAGGGCTTCCCGGATGGCCGCGTAGGCATCTTCTCGGGTGGCATATTCTCGGCTGAGCAGATCTCGCCGCACCGCTTCCCAATCCAGGGAATTAAAAGACGGATCCACATATTCCCGATTGACAATTTGCCAAACCTCGTCCACCACCTCTTTGGGATCCCGGCGAAACCCCGCCCAACTCGGCATGGATAGCTGCACGCCGACCAGCGACACCGCTGTCATCACCGCAGCCGTTGCACTAACCACAAACCCACGCTTTCTCATTGGCTCTCCTGGAAGGCGGTAAAAGTCAAGGTTGACGAGGTGGATCTGATCTC
>DVDX01000012.1 GCA_015295985.1 Synechococcus sp. M44_DOE_062
GCACTACTTCAAAGACCTGCGGGTCTCTGAAGCAACTGGGGCAGAGGAAGAGACAAAAATCTCACCGTCACGCGAGTGGGGAAACCCCACCCGCCTACGCGGTGGGGTAGTTCATGCTGTTTCCGGCTGTAACAGCAGACTGGCATTGTTTGCCGTCAGACTTCATCTCAAGTTTCAAGTTGAGTGTGGGCTGTCTATGAGTCCTTCTCCGCTTCCCCCAGACGCAACCCAACCCTTATCTTCGCCACAGCAGTCCCATTCACATCAGGTTCCTCAACCTGCTCTTCAGGAAGCGCTGAGCCATCTGCATTTGGATGTGCTGAAAGAACTGGAGCGATTTCGTCTCTGGCAGCGTTTGCAGCGCATGGACTCTGTCCCGCCGCCGCGAGCAGGTCAGCTTAGGAATACCGGCTCCTCACAGCGTCCTTCACCTGTGCTTATTCAAGAGGTGGTGGAAGACCTGGAAGAGGAAGAGATGCCACGGGGATCCTTTTCGCCCCTCTGGGTCTTGCTGCTGTGGGTGCTCTCCTGCGCGGGGATCGGCCTTGGGGTGCGCTGGCTGATCTGGCCGGAGGAACTGTCCCTGCCCCAAGGTGCTGCCAGCAGGGCGAAAGAAGGGATCCCCGCCCAGGTGGATCTGGCCCAGTTGCCCCTGATCCCACTGGAACCGGTGGAAGGGCAGGTGGGAGAGGAGTTCTATTCCGGTGGCTTGGATCCGGATCGGCTGGTACTGGGCTTGGCGGCCACCCCAGACTGGAAGGACTTGCAGGTGGATCCCCTTCAAGACGTTCCCAACCTGCTGGATAGCCTGCAAACTGACTTGGCCTTGGCTTCTAAGGAAGCCTCTCCCCCCAGCTCACAAACGGTAGAGCAGTTGGCAGCCAGCCTGGAGCGCCCATCCCAACCTTCATCGCCTACTTCTGCGGGATCCCTGAACCTGGTGCCTTTGAGCGATAACAGCGTAGACTCTCTAGGGCCGAACCGCGGCGAGGGAACCTTCTTGGTGCTCACCACCTACTCGGGGGCCGAGAGTCTGGCACGCGCCCGACAAGTTTCCAGTGGGGCCTTTGTGAAAGATGTAGCTGGCCAGAAGTTTGTGCAGTTGGCAGCATTTGAACAACTGGAATATGCCCGTTATCATGCGGAAACCCTGAAAAGTAAGGGCTTTAACGTCACCATTGCTGAGCAATAGTTTTGGCCACCCCGTTGCTGCTGACCGGTGCCAAAATCTGATGCTAATGCTAAGGTCATTTCAATTCAAACTAGGACACTGCGCTCACAGCTAAAGCATCGAGTGTAAAGAGCCGGAAGCCTTTTCTCGGTGGCCCGGTTTCTCACTCTAACCCGAAAGACTGGAACGACTATAAGACAAAATGACTGTAGCTGGCTAAAGACTGGAAAGGGTCTTAAATGGGTTCAGAATAACCAGCTATAGATCCCGAATCCAAGGGATCCGGGAGAGGGGTAGCCGCCGCCAGATCCCTTCACTTCCTTCTGGATCGAGCAGGCGCCAGGCCAGCAACCCGGCTGCCGAGAGGAAAACCAGGGCCAGCAACACCGCAAGGGCATTCTGTAGGCTTTTCAAAAGGGGCCAGAGACGGGTTGTGCTCGACCTCACCTGAGCAGCTCCAGACCGCTGCCGAGACTGAGCGGGTGGCTTCCCAGAAGCTGGAGAGGGACTCAAGGAACGGGTAGAGGGAGGGAGGGTGGAAGACGCCAACTTGGCGGCAGGAATGGCCGGCCCTGGCAACCGATTCAAAGCCATAACCACAGCCTGAGGGCGCTGCTGCTGACGCATCCACCGGTTCAGCTCTGCCAGGGAGATGGCACAGAGGTTGTTGAGACCCAGATCCTGAATTCGCCCCACCAAAGGCCGGTCGTTGCTGACCAAGACCACCAGCGTTCCCGGCTGCTGCTGGGCCAGGGCATAGGCACATTCGGCAATCGCTTCTTCCAAGCGTACCCTCATGGACTGGTCGCCGGCACCGGCACTGCCCACCAAGGCACGGGCTTCGGAGACAGCAAACCCCAGGCTGGGCCAGTGGCGCAAAAATTCGCGGGCTGTTGATTCTTCTTGGGGATGAATGGCCTGCCGGGTCAGGCGTTCCAGCTCGGCCATCACCGCCTGCGGCAGCACACACATCCCAAACCGTGCCCACTCTTGCCACAGGGCTAGACGACCGGCCAGGATCACAGGGCTATCGAAGACGAGAAGAGGCGGGATCTCGGCCATGGGATGCGCCAGCGCTGGACTTAACCCCAATTGTGCAGCTTCTCTGAAGACTTGGGTAGCAGGGATCCCTCTGCCAGGCAGAGGCGGATGGCCAGCGGGTAAAGACGGTGCTCCTGGGCCTGGATGCGCCGGTATAGGGATTCCACGGTATCTTCGGGCAGAACCGGCACGGCTGCTTGGGCCACAATGGGGCCACTGTCCATTTCCAGGGTGACCCGATGAACGGTGCAGCCGGCGATTTTCACACCGCACTTCAGGGCTTGTTCTACGGCACGCAGGCCCTTGAAGCTGGGCAGCAGGCTGGGATGCAGGTTCAAGACGTGATCCGGGTAAGCAGACAACAACACCTGGGTAACCAGGCGCATCCACCCGGCCATGATCACCCATTCCACGTGATGCTGTCGGAGCACCCGGACGATAGCGGCGTCCAGATCTTCGCGACAGGGGTAGTCTCGATGGTTGAGCAAGACGCAAGGGATCCCTCGCTTTTGGGCCCGCTGCCGCACATAGGCTTTGGGGTTGTTGGTGATGACCACAGCAATCTGGGCCTGCAGTTCCCCAGCCTCAATGGCTTGAGCAATAGCCTCGAAATTGCTGCCATTGCCGGAAGCCAAAATGCCGAGGATCCCCGGTTGAGAGGGCACTGGGATCCCGTCGGGATCGGGCCAGAGTAAGCTGGGCAAGTTCATGAGCGCTTGGCGGGAAAGTCTTCAGCCTCGCTATTTTAAGCCCAGACAGATTCCCTTCTGGTTCTGGCCGGGTTCAGTTTGAGAGGGATCCAAAAGCCTGACCGTCGCCAGCGACAACGAAGACTCTGAATCAGAACCGGAAAAGGTAAGATCAACGAATCCCCAGGAGCCAGGGCAAGGTGATCCCTGAGCGGGAAAGCTTGTTGATCCAAACTGTAGCCAGCCTGTCCCAAGGTTTGGAAGCCTTGAACCGAGTTGTTCAGAATCACGAGGTGTTGATTGCCGAAATTCGAGAAGGCCAGGCAATGCTGGGTCAGTATGTTCGAGAAGCTCTAGATTGCTTTGACGAGCGCACCCGCACCATTGAGGATAGACCCAGCCGATCCCAACAGTTGAGGCCGGATCTTATGGACTCCGTCCCGCTGTCGCCGGCAACCACCTGATCTAGAGTGGGAAAGCATGGGCAGTGGGTGTGAGAGCATGGCTCCTTTGCAAGGACGACGCCGGCGGTTTTGGATTTGGAGCATGGTAGTCATCCTGTCCGGGTTTATGGGATCCCTGCTGGCGGGATCAGCACAGAATTTGGGGGCACAAGCGCAGCAGAGCCTGACTCAAACCCAACTGGAGCAGGCTCAATATGTGCGCAGTTGTGGCGGTTGCCATGTGGCGTTGCCGGCCCAAGTGTTGCCCACCGAAACCTGGCGGCGGCTGCTGCAGGATCCCAACCACTATGGCCAGCAGATCCAGCCCCTGAGCGGCGTGGCTTTACAACTGGCCTGGGGCTATTTGCGGCCCAACTCCCGACCCCTGCGACAAGGGGAACAGGTGCCCTATCGCTTGGCAGATTCCCGCTATTTCCGTGCCTTGCATCTGCAAGTGGAGTTTCCCACTCCCGTGCGGGTAAGCGGCTGTGTGGATTGTCACCCCAGGGCCAATGGGGGGGATTTTGCCAGCCTCTCTCCAGAATGGCAATCTTGAGGAGCGCAACCGAGGCAATGCAGGTGGATCTGGCCCCCATCCTGGCAGGCTATGCCCAAGGCTACTTTCTGATGGCCGATGAAGAGACGGGATCCCTGGCCTGGTACGGCACCGACCAGCACGCGGTGATCCCCCTCGATGAGCGATTCCACTGCCCCCGTTCGTTGCGACCCTTGGTGCGCAGCGATCGCTTTCAGGTGCGGCTGAACTGTGCTTTTGAGCAGGTGGTAGAGGGCTGTGCCGCTCGTCCCCAAACCTGGATTAGCCCCAAGCTGAAGCAGATTTACACAGCTCTGCGCCAGGCCGGCTTTGCCCACAGCTTTGAAACCTGGCAGGGAGAGACCTTAGCAGGCGGGATCCTGGGTATTGCCCTTGGGGCGGCATTTATCGGCGAGTCCATGTTCTACCGCATTCCCAACGGCTCGAAGGTGGCCCTGGTGAAGTTGGTAGAGCACTTGCGGGAGCGGGGCTTTCGCCTCTTCGACGCTCAGTTGATGAACCCGCATCTGGCCCGTTTCGGGGCCTTTCTCATGGATGGACAAGAGTACCTGAAGCTATTGCAGCAGTGCCTGGGGATCCCTTGTCGGTTTGATTGAATCTGGGATGTTATGATCGCTACCGGCAGAACACTGCGACAGCTTTTGGTGGAAAATGAGAAAAGACTCCGTCTTACTGTTGTGAGGGGCAACATTCTGTGGTGGGCGGCACGGACACACGAAATTCGGCCTGCTACCGTCAGCAGCAGATGAGACTGGATCCCGGATGTTGTCGGGTGTTCTCTGGGCTCCTCTCTGCTCAGAGCAAAGAAGCACTAGATGGATCCAGACAGGCAGTGTTGTAGGGTGGGAGGAGTTTTTCACTGGTATTTAGCAATCTATGAACCTATTTAGCAATCTATGAACCAAAAGCTTCTGTTCGTCTGTCTGGGCAACATCTGTCGTTCTCCCACTGCTGAAGGCATCACCAATCATCTTTTGCGCAGCAGCGGCCTTTCGGAAGCGATTCTCTGCGACTCAGCAGGTACGGCAGCCTATCACATCGGCAGCCCCCCAGATCGGCGCATGCGACAAGCAGCCCAACGCTATGGCCTGGAGCTGCAGGGCAAAGCCCGCCAAATCCAACCCGCCGACCTACGCGAGTTCGACCTGATCCTGGCCATGGATCGACAAAATTACCGCGACATTCTCAGCTTGGATCCCCAGGGAAAATATGCCGAGAAAGTGCGCCTGATGTGCAGCTATTGCCGCTCCCATTCTGATGAGGAAGTTCCGGATCCCTACTACGGGGGTGAGGCCGGATTCCATTATGTGATCGAGCTGCTCTGGGATGCCTGCAGCGGCTTGCTGGAATCCCTAGTTCCTGGGATCCAATGCCCGCCGTTACCCCCCCGCGCTTGAGAGACTAAAGTCTACCACTTGAGCAAGTTAAAGCTCTCCATATCAATAGTGGCACGATTGCGATAGATCCCCAACACGATGGCCAAGCCCACAGCCGCCTCAGCAGCCGCCACGGTGATGACAAACACCGAGAACACTTGGCCACGAATCATAGCTGAATCGACAAAGTTGGAGAAAGCCATAAAGTTCAGATTCACCGCATTGAGCATCAGCTCAATCGACATCAGCACGCGAATCGCATTGCGGCTGACGATCAATCCGTAGATGCCAATACAAAAAAGAACCGCTGCCACCACCAAGAAAAACTGCAGTTGCAACATCGCGATAGGCTCCAGTAGAGACGGATGAGAGGGGCACTGGGAAAACTCTGGATTTTGTGATCGAGAGCAGGTAGCTTCAACGAGTGCTCACCAGCTCTGCTTGCCGCTCCGACTCTGATTCAAGCTGGGGTCGGGCCCGCTCCAGCAAGCTCAGATCCCCTTCTCCAGCCTGGGGAATGACAAACTCTCGACGCGCCAGCACAATAGCACCAATCAGGGCCATCAACAGCAGGACAGAGGCCAGCTCGAAAGGCAACAGATACTCCCTGAAGAAATGCCCGCCCATCACCAACACACTGCTCGTGGGTTGGATCGGCTCCAACTGCCAGGGAGTATTCAGAGCCATTGCCGTCAGAAGGGCAAACAACCCCAAGCACACAACTGCCGTTACTCCGTTGCGCAGCCAGCCCAGCTTCAGGGGAGCAAAGGTGTAGCGCCGATTCACCAACATGATGGCGAACAAGATCAGCACGTTGACGGCGCCGACGTAGATGAGGACTTGCGCTGCGGCCACAAAATCGGCATTCAACAGGAGATACAACCCGGCCATACTCAAGAAAACCCCCCCCAGCAGAAAACCGGAGTAGACAATGCTGGGGGCCCAAACCACTCCCAGCGCAAACCCAATGGCCATCGCCGATAGCACCACAAACGTAACCAGTTGTACGCCTTCTCCGAGGGTCATGGGATGCTCGTCCTTGATCAATCGCTATCGCTGCTCCCTTACCACTGTACTGTCCTGGCGGATTTAAGAGAAGCCCGACTCCCCTTTTAGATCGATAGAGAAATCTCTAGAGTTGGGTCTCACCAACTGCCGCCAGCCCCACCGCCGCTGTTGCTACCGCCACCAAAGTCGTTGTCTCGGTCTCTACTGTCGTATCTGTCCCTGTCCGTGTACCAATCGCTATCTCTGTCATCAGGCTCTCGGATTTCAACTTCTCGCTCCGTTCGGTATTGGCAAATGGGGCAGGTCAAGATTTCTCGTCTGAAGGTGTAGGGATAGAGGTTTCTCCTAATGGTCTCGGCTTGGAGATCAAGGGTAAGAGCTTGACAGCGAGGGCAGTAATGGTTGCGATAGGATGTTCTTTCGCGAACAACCACAGCAACCCCCTGGCAGGCAGGGCAAAACCAGCCGTAGTACTGCGCTCTGCCGCGACTTTTGGCCAGGCGATCCGGCTGAGAGAGGCGCGTATCCAAAACTTTGGGCTGGATGGGCCGCATGGGTCGGCCACATGCTTGACAAACCACCGGCTGAAAAGGGATCCCACGCTTTAGGCCCAAGGTGCCATCAGTAGCCAAAGCAGCCACAACCGGTAGAGCGAACCCCAGCCAGTTGCCGCTGGACAATCCTAGGAACAGGCCAAGGCAGAGGGATCCCGAATAGAGGAAGAGACGAATGGGGCCGCTCTGAACCGAAGAGAGCGCAGCACCTGGATCTCTGCGTGTCAGGGAGAGGACTTGTCTTCCCCCTCGCTCGGCCCTTAGAGAGACGGGCATGCGAGAGCGCTGCCACCCCAACCCCAAAATGATGATCCCCAGCAGCAGCAGGATCCCTTCCACCAGGGAAGAATCAATGCCCTGGGCTACCGTCCCAGAAGGAGTTGCAATCGTTGAGGTGGTAACTCCAGAAGCTGCCGCAGGAACATTTGCAACGGGCTGGCCCTGCAACACCAAGGTCAACTGCCGCACCCCCGCCAGAGTGCCGCCATCAAAATCCCCATTGCGAAACCGAGGCAGGATCTGCGCATCAATAATTTCTTGAACGCGAGCCTTGGGGAGAACGGCCACCAGACCACTGCCTGTTTCAATTTCTACCCGCCGATCCCCCACCGAGACGAGAACCAAAACCCCGTTGTTTCGGCCTGCCTTGCCGATACCCCAGTAGTTAAACAGCCGAGTGGTGAAATCTTTCGGCGTGGTGTATCCCTGGGTATTTGGCACAGTGACCACCGCCATTTCTGCGCCGGTGCGCCGCTCAAGCTGAGTGATGAGACGATCCAGCTCACTTTCGGTGCTGCTGCTGAGAATGTTGGCCGTATCGGAAACCCACCCCCCATAGCTGCGACGAGGATTGGGTACTTGCTCGAGGGGGATTGCCCAGGCAAGCCCTGGCAGGAACAACGACACACCCAGCAGAACTGCCGCCGAAGTCTTCAGCATGGTTGGATTGAGCCAACGGCTGCCTTGATTCTATACTCACTTTCCAGATGGGTTGGAAACATTCCCCTACCCTCATGGATAGAGAAGAACTCGATCACTAGCGCCTTCGCAACGAAGAGGGGGCTGAACAGAGTAGCAACAAGCCATATCAACAATTGGGAATCATGAGTTGGATGAACGATCAGGAACCATTAAGTTGGCCCTCTCCGGTCTCAGATGGGGTTCAGTCTTAGCCCGATTTCTCATCAGGAAAATCTATCCAAGCTCGCCTTTGCCAATCCACCTCAAAGCACCGTCCCGCCACCTGCAGAAAATGTTCAACCAAGCCGGGGATCCCTGGCGCGCTGGGGCAAATGTCATAGACACCAACCACCTGAGAGCCGGGCAGATACTGCTCCCACAGCTCGATGTTGGGCCGCAACAGCAGGGATCCCTGCTGGAGGATCCCCCAAGGTTGCCACAATTGGGCGTTGCCCATCAGCTTCTTGCCCTGCCAGCTCAGGTCAGCGCGGGTACGAGAGGCGAAGCAACTGGTCTTGTTGCGGTAGCCGGGATCTCGGTGGCTTGGGCAGTGAGCAAAAGCAGACCCATCTGTGGCAATGCCCAGCTCGGCCAACCCCTGCACCCAAAAGCGGCAGCAGAAGTCGTACACACAGGCCCGCTGCAAACTGGGCAACTTGGCTTGCAAGTAAGAAAGGGGCAACACCAAGCTGTAGGTTAGCTCTGCGGCATCCTTAGCCGCCTGATGCAACACTGCCCTTCCCCCCGTGGGTCGCCGTACCGCCGGGATCCCTGCTGGGGGATCCCAAACCTGATGCCGTCCCAGCGAGAGAGTGAGCTGATCCCAGCCGTAGAAGCGCAAGCAGGGCTGAGGATCCCGACGAAGCCTGTGCAAAAGCCGGAAGTCCTGCTCCATTTGCCAGGCCCCAGAGGCCACACGGTAGGGCAGCCAGTATCCTTGGGATCCCATCCCGGCAAAGCCAGACCTTAAACTTTGGGAAACTCGGCCTGGAGGGACTCATCGTATTCATCGGCTAAGCTGGCCACAATGGTAATGGCCCGGGAAATTTCGCCGGCTGTGATCCCTTCCAAGGTGCGATAGTGGTTCAACACCACTTGGTCGTTCCAAATGCAAAAACGCGCCTCTAGGGTGTCGCTCCAATTCTTCTCCAGGAGCTTCTGCATCAGCTTAGCCGGTTCTGCCACCGGCAGAGAGAGAACGGGAGACCATACCAAAAGGGTGTCTTCTGGGGATTCGCCGCTCAAATGGACGAACACTTCTGCCGTGCCGTAGGTAAACTTCCAGGTGTGTCCCTGCTCATGGTTTTCGTAGGCGGCATCCTCTTTGAGGCTGGAAACCACTGCCGAGACAACCTCAACGTAGCGAACGGGCTCCGGAAAAACCTCTGGCGAAGGGTTAAAGGTGCTCATGAGCGGCTCGCTGTAGACCATGGTCTTTCCCCTATTCCCTATCCAACCACCTTAACTATACCGCCTAAGACTCCGACCTATCCGGTCATCGCTTTGGGATCCTGAACTCAGGCGAGAATAAAACCGTTGGCAGTGGATTACCAAGTGGCCGGACAGACGAGGGCAAGTAATCCCCCCCTTGCAAACTGAAGGGAGAGCCTGTTCAAAAATCTTTCGAAGAACCTAAGAGAAGCTCTATGGAATCTCCAGCCCATCCCCCCCAAAAGGCCATCGGCATTCTCGGAGCCCTGCCCGAGGAAGTGGCCATGCTTACTGCGGCGATGGAAACCTGCTCCATCCATACCCATCTGGGGCGACAGTTCCACCAGGGATCCCTGGCTGGGCAACCGGTAGTGGTGGTACGGGGCGGAGTGGGCAAGGTGCGGGCGGCAACCACGGCGGCTCTGTTGGTGGCCCATTTCCCTTTGCAGGGGATCATTTTTACCGGGGTGGCCGGGGCCTTGGCCGATCACCTGCACATGGGAGATGTGGTGCTGGCCCACGCGGCGATTGAGCACGACTTCGGCACCGGGCGTCCAGAAGGCTTTGTCTTGGGGATCGACTTTATCCCGGAGCTGCGCCACCCCCTGGCAGAGGCCGATAGCGCCCTCTACGACCTGATCGTGGCCCACCCCGAGCGGATCCCTCTCCATCCCCTACAAGGCCGGGATCCCGTCATCCATCAAGGCTTGGTGGCCACTGGCGATGTGTTTGTGGCCGATGCAGACCTGCGCCGACAAATTCGAGAACGCACCGGAGCTTTGGTGGTGGAGATGGAAGGGGCAGCCGTGGTGCGAGTAGCGCAAGAAGCCGGGATCCCTTGTTTGCTGGTGCGCTCGGTTAGCGATGCAGGGGACGATACGGATTTCTTGAGCTTTTTTCAAACGGCGGCCCTCAACTCAGCCGCAGTCGTCCGCACCATCCTGCAAAACCTGCCCCCGTCCTTGCCGTAGCCTGAGTGCGCGGATCCGGGGATCCCCTTTCCCAAAGAAGAGTTGAGCTGGGTCGCGTTCGCGTCAGTTGTTCATCTCCCGCTCCAGTTTGGCCATTGAGATCTGGCTTTCCAGGCGGGAAATGCCTTCGCGAAGGGTTGCCACCTGCGCTTCAACTTCATCCAAAGATTTGCGAACCGCTTCTGCTGCGCTCATGTGCTGGTTGCGCCGAACCAAAGCCTCGCGGGCAAGGTCATCTTGGTTCTGTTGGCTGGCTTTCTCAGCCCTAATAAACCAATCTTCGGCCTTTTGCAAAATTTCGTCGTACTGCCGTTCCAGTTGCTTGCGACTGGCTAGGGTTGTGGTCAGGCTGCGCTGCAATTGTTTCAGATCCCGCTCCATCTGCCGGATGCTCACCCTTTGTCGGCTGGGCTTTCTCCACAGCACCTTGCTCAGACCCACCATCACCACCGCGGTAGCGATACCTACACCCGCAGCCGCCACTGGATTTTCCCGAATCAAGGAACCATCCAAAACATTGACCCCCGCAAAGGCCGAGGTTTGCGTGGCCGTCTCCCGAAACTCCCAAGGCATCACCGGATTGCGTTGC
>DVDX01000001.1 GCA_015295985.1 Synechococcus sp. M44_DOE_062
GCTAAGAGGGGCAAACCTAAAGGATGCAGTGCTCGATCCTGGATGGGATCGGTTCAAAGATCTAACAGGCACAATTCTTCCCGATGGGGAAGTCCATCCCTAACTTTTCCCTGGCTAAACTGCTTACAGCCGTTCTAGCTGAACCCTATGAGCGCTCCAGGTCTCTCTTTTACCGGCAACCACCAAGACATCTTTACGCTGCTGGACTTGGTGATCCGTGCCCGCTACCCTCTGCTCTATCTGGTCACATCTGAAGAGGCTCCTGCGGAAGAATTGCTGCAAATCTTGGCCGACTCTCTGAAGCCCAAGCGCAAGCTCTTGATCTAGGATATTGTCTCTGGCTGGTCAGATAACGGCCAGAACAAGGGGCAATTGATGCCTGCCTTGAGCCGCATTGGCACCATCAAAGAAGACGAACCCGTGATTTGTGTCTTGAAAGACTTTAACCCTACCCTGAGAAATCCCGAACGCTCGGATAATTATCCCGTCATTCGCTACCTGAAAACCTTAGCCAGGCAGAGCCGCAACAGCCGCAAATCCATTATTCTCATGGGCCAAGAAGCGGTTGTGCCCTCAGACCTGAGGGAGGAAATGGTGGTCTGTGACTTTCCTCTGCCCAGCATTCCTGAAATTGAACGAATTATTACCAGCGTTATTCCTGCCAATCAACTGCAGGTGAGCGGTCTTGCTCTTGAACAACTGATCCGAGCCTGCCAAGGACTTACCCGACAGCGCATCGAGCGGATTCTAGCCCGTGCTTTAGCTGCTAAGGGTAAGGTCAGCGAAGGGGATATTGATCTCGTTTTGGAAGAGAAAAAGCAATACATCCGCTAAACTGAGATTCTGGAGTTTTACAATCCCTCTGAAACTCTGCAAAATGTTGGTGGCCTGGAAAACCTCAAAGCTTGGATTAGAGGACGCCGCAACAGCTTCAGTGTTCAGGCCCATGCTTATGGCCTGCCGAGTCCCAAAGGAGTTTTGCTGGTTGGCATTCAGGGCACCGGCAAATCCCTATGTGCCAAAACCATCGCCCGCCAGGGGCGAATGCCTCTGCTCAAGCTGGATGTGGGACGATTGTTTGGGGGCATTGTCGGGGAAAGCGAAAGCCGTGTGCGCCAGATGATCCAAATTGCCGAAGCTATGGCCCCCTGTGTCCTCTGGATTGACGAACTAGACAAAGCTTTTGGGGGCATCAGCAGCGAGTTTTCTGGTGATTCGGGCACCAGCAAGCGGGTCTTCGGCAGCCTGATTACGTGGATGCAAGAAAAGACCAAGCCTGTTTTTATTGTTGCCACTGCCAACAATGTCCGCGTCTTGCCCGCCGAGCTGCTTCGCAAGGGCAGGTTTGATGAAACTTTCTTTGTTAATTTACCCAACCAAAGGGAGCGCGAAGAAATCTTTCGAGTCCATGTCCAACGGCTACGACCCAACCGGGTACGAGACTTTTCCTATACCGAGCTGGCCGTGGCTGCAGAGGATTTCAGCGGGGCGGAAATTGAACAGACCATTTACGATGCCATGCACATGGCCTTTAATCAGGATCCACCCCGCGAGTTCACCCAAGAAGATATCCTGACCGCCATTCACCAAACCGTTCCTCTAGCCGCCATTGCCCGCGACCAAATTCAAAGCCTGAAAGAATGGGCTGCCGAGTCAGGAGCACGTACTGCTTCTCAAGATCAAGAGTTGATGCAGGAGCTACAGACCATCGTTCAAAAGAGAGGGTTAGGTCCCATTGAAGTCGATAGTCCTTCATCCCTTCCTCATGCCTGAGCTGATTCGGCTGGCTCGTTCCGAGATGTGGCAGCTCTGGGGAAGTAGGTTTGGCAGCATTTTCTCCTGCAAGACACGGAAAAGCTCTCATCGTCGCTCTGCTTGAATTCGCCGCCTGTAGGTCAGCTCATATCGGATCTGTCCCCCCCAGGAAAGCCGCCGATTGCTCCGAGCTGCTCAGGTGAACCCTTTTGGATCAACTTCCGGCAGCTCTCAGGCAGGGCACTGGGATCGGACTCCACACGCTAGGATGCATGACCAGCAGTTTTCCGTTTTCGTATCCTTAACTACAGATTTTTTGGTAGGATTGATCGTGTAGAGGTACCAGCGATGTAGAGCAGCCCTATGAATGCAGCCGCTGAAATGAGTGGAACCAGTTTCCTTGCCCGCCATCGCCAAAACATAGCAGCTTCCCTGGCCCATCGCTTGGAAGCAGCTAGGGCGGCCAACAACACCCGCTTGGTGGAGCTGCTGGAACAAGAAGAGCGGCAACTGGCAGCCGAGTATGGCAGGAGGGATCCTTCCTCTCCAGCACTATTCAGAGGACTGCGCCATCTTTGGCAGAGCTTGAAGGAAGTCTTGGCGGCCCGCGATGAACTGCGTGTGCGGCAGTGGGTAGATGGCAGCGGCATGGTCTGGTGGTCTGTTCAAGACCCGATCACAGGGGAGCGCCTGTGTACCCACTCCGATGGGGAGCTGATGGATTGGATCGAGAAGCACTGCCGGGACCAGTAGTCTTCCTGAAGAGGCTGCTGGGAGTGGGATGAGGGGAACAAAAAGGCTCACAGCTAGGCCGGAGCAATAGCCACCTGAGAATCCAAATTGATAGGATGGCGAAGACCCATCATCTGCTTCAGGGGGCCTGGGATGGTTTGGCAACTGTTGACGTGGCCAGCCCAAAGCTTGCTTTGGCTAGCGGAGCAGATCCAAGAACGCGCCGAAGCACAGCTAGATAGCAAAGAAAACCTGCAAAAAGAACTTACAGCCCTGCAAATTCAGCTAGATTTGGGAGAAATTGACGAAGAAACCTACGCCCGTCGAGAAGAAGAGATTTTGCTGGCCCTGGAAGCCTTAACCCAAGCGGAACGAGAAGCCGAAGCACAGAGTGCTGATGGTGGGCTGGAAAGGGATCCCTGAACATTGGGAGGGGGCAGAACATGGGAGAATGAGCTTCTGTACACCCCCATCTTTCCTGGGCTGTTTTCAATGACTGGATCCCATGAAACCTTGGTGCTCCGCGACGAGCAAAACCAGCCTCTCAAGTGCGAAATCCTGCGGCAAGTGGTCATCGATGAGCAGACCTATGCCCTGGTAACCCCCGTTGATGCTGTGATCAAAGTGCTGGTTTGGGAAGGGGAAGAGGAACCCAGCCAAGCGGTGAACGGCGATGCCGATACGGAAGGGATCCTGGACGAGCCGGATCCTGAAGAGTTACAGGCCGCCCTGCCCACCATCCAGGCTGTTCTGGGGGAGTTGAACCTGACCTTGCAGCAAAATGGCTTCGACATCCTCACGGTTCAGGGGGAATTGCCCCCAGTCGAAGAAGAAGATGTGTTCGAGCTGGGCGAGAGCGAGGAAGATGCCCAGGAGTTTCAACTGCTGGCTACCTTTTTCTACCAAGAGAAGAAATACGGCATTTTTACTCCCCTCGATCCTGTTTTGCTCTACGCCGCTTTGCCCGACGAGGGGGATCCCTACCTGCTCACCCCCGATGAGCCGCCAGAGCTTTTCGATCAGCTCTATGCTCTGCTGCTGGATCTGGATGAGGAATGGGAAGACGGAGATGACGAAGAAGATGAGGACGAAGATTAGGGGATCAACCCCTGTTGTTTTGCTGGGTTAGAGACTTCTGCCAAGCCAACGCGGCTGGCGGGCAAAGGCAACGGAAGTGCCTGGGAAAGTTTTCCCGGAGTTTTTCGTCGGCCACTCCAAACGCGCCCCGACATCTGCTGAGGGACGGTTTCGGGCTTCCGGCAGGGATCCTGGAGCTGAGGAGTGCGCCCCACGCCTGTTGTCAGAATGAAGATAGCCCTAGCCGTCTGAGCGTTGCCTAGCGATAAGGAGCAACAGGGATGCAACCGGTTGATCTGACCACCCTGCGTGCTGTGCTGGCGGATCTGACCCAGGACAAGACAGGTCGGGATTCAGTGCTGCCTGCCCGTGTGGAATGGATCCAACAGACCGATCTGTGGACGGTGGTCATCGGTTTGCGCACCCTCACCGCCCGCCCCTGCCTGCTGTTGTCCTGGCACCCTCAGGCGGCCCGTCTCCACCTCTGTCAGCCTCCTCCCAAAGAGTCGGATGGCTTTCAATTCAGCCAATTCCTCCAACGGCAACTGAAGGGTTTGGCTCTGACGGAGTTGGCTCTGCTGGACGATTGGGAACGGGTGGTTGACTTTCGCTTTGCCCTTCGGCTTGGGGATCCCCCTCATCGCCATCTCTATCTAGAGGTGATGGGCAAGCACAGCAACGCCATTTTGGTGGACGAGGCAGGCATGATTTTGGCCAGTGGCCATGGGGTAAGCGAGCGCCAATCGCGGATCCGTCCAGTGCAACCGGGCCTGCCCTACGAAGCTCCCCCCGCCCTAACCAATTCGATCCCGCAGCGATCCGAACCCTTCTCCTGCTGGCAAGAGCGCGTTGCCCTGATCCCTGGCCCCATTGGTCAACGGCTGTTGCACTGTTATCGCGGCCTCAGTCGACACCTGGTGGAAGCGATGTGCCATCAGGCTGGGATCTCGCCGCAAACCCCCATCGATCACCTCTCTGCCCAGGATTGGCAGGCGCTGTTTGCCAGGTGGCAAGACTGGTTAACTCGTCTGGAAACCGGCCAGTTTGACCCAGCTCCAACTCCCCAGGGATACACTGTTCTCGGCTGGGCAAGCGGTGCCGGGACGGAATCCCGGCAGCAATCTTCTCCACCCAACCTGCACCAACTTCTGGAAAGCTACTACCAGGCTCAGCTTAACCGTGAACAGTTTGAGCGAGGGCGCCACCGCCTGCTGCAAAAGGTATCCACTCTGCTGAAAAAGCTCCATCAGCGGCGAGAGCAATTTGAGGCAATGCTGGCCGACTCTACCCAGGCGGAAGCCTCCAAGCAGGCTGCCGACCTGTTGATGGCGCACCTCCACCTCTGGCGGCCAGGGCTGCACTCCATTGAGCTGCCGGATTTTGCCAGCGGCCAGACGGTCAAGATCCCCCTTGACCCTGAGAAAAATGCCATTCTTAATGCCCAAGCCTATTACCGCAAGCACCGCAAACAAAAACGGGCTCAGGATGCCCTCCGACCTTTGCAAGAAGCGCTCGGCCAAGAGATCCTCTACCTTGAGCAGGTGGAAGCATCCCTACAGCAGCTAGACACCTGTCGCGCCAGCGGGACGGAGTCCTTTCGGGATCCCCAAGACTTAACCACCCTCCAGGAAATTGAGACCGAGCTGATTCAACAGCGCTATTTGGAGAGTCCCACTCGCAACAGTGGGACGGAGTTCCTGGGGGTGAGCTCAAAACATGCCTCACCGGCAACCTTTAACCCCTACCGCTTTACCAGCCCCAGTGGCTTCTCCATCTGGGTGGGGCGCAACAATCTGCAAAATGACCAGCTCACCTTTCGCGTGGCCCAGGAACACGATTGGTGGTTTCACGCCCAGGAGATTCCTGGTAGCCATGTGCTGCTGCGCTTGCCCCCCGGCGCTGTAGCAGAAAGCGAAGATCTGCAGGCGGCTGCCGATTTGGCGGCCCATTTCAGCCGCGGTCGCCTCAGCGAACAGGTACCCGTGGTCTATACCCGCCCGAAACTGGTGTTCAAACCCAAGGGATCCCCGCCTGGCATGGTCGTTTACAAGCAAGAGCAGGTGCTTTGGGGGCGGCCCAGCCGTGCACAACCGCTCATTGCGTTAGCCCTTGCCAACACCGACGCGACCGCTGGTTTTGTTTCTGGCCAAGTGGCTGCCCCAGGCAGGCTTGAGGGATCTAAGGAAGAACCCTGAGGGAGTAAGGGGCGCTGCGGCCGTAGCGGCTGGGATCGTACATTTCTTCGGCCAAGGCAGGAGCCACCTGGAATTGGCCGGGGATCTCCGGACG
This sequence comes from Synechococcus sp. M44_DOE_062, assembly GCA_015295985.1. GTDB lineage: Bacteria > Cyanobacteriota > Cyanobacteriia > Thermostichales > Thermostichaceae > Thermostichus. The sequence goes on from DVDX01000001.1 coordinate 5,854, forward strand.
GAAGAGATAGACAAACTCGTGGCGGCCCCGCTTGAGCTCGGTGCTGAAAAAGGCCACGCGGTCATCCCGATTCTCTTGATGGGTCCAAAACCAGTCCCACCAGTAGTCTGGAGCAGTGAACTCTCGCGGATCCTGTTCGCGCCAGTGGGACGGAGTCCCTGAGGCGATCTCGGCACCGCTGGGCAAGGGAGCCTCGATCACCACGTAGTGGCTATCCCGCTCGGCTTCCACCGTCAACCGAGCCAAGAGCATTTCTCCTGCCCGTACTGCGTCGCCAGGACGCAGCGGCTGTTCCCGATAGCGAATCTCCCCGTTGAGCTGGGGCTGGGGCTGTAGGCGGAAGTAGCTACGGCTCACTGCAAAGCCTTGGGCTTGAGAGGGCAGAGGGTTGGGGACGAAGGCTTCTCCCCTCAAGCTGTAGTAAAGGGGGCCAGCGCCGGACTTTTCCAGGCGCAGGCTGCTCAGGTTCCCCACCTCTGCATCGGCCCAATCTAACTCGTAGCGGGGATCCCCAGCACTGGCCTGCCAGCGATCAAGAAGGGCTCCAGTTTTCCCATCCAACACCCGCACCTCGCCGGGGCCGGGAAGCTGTTGCTGCTGGGCTTGGTAGTAGGCGGACAGGCCGAGGAGAGCATCGGCGGTGGCTTTGGTGGTGCGCCAGCGGTTGTTTTGCCGCTGCTGGAGAAGGGCATCGGCAATCTGGGCAGCCCGGTCATCCTGCAACCGAACGGCCAACTGCAACAGGGGGCCAGCCACCTCCATGTCATCGTAGGTGGAGCGCTCTTGGGTCGCCGTTCGCGTTAGCGGGACGGAGTCCTTGGAAGAGGCAGCCGGGATAAACCAGCGCCCTTGGGGATCCTGTTGCCGCCGTTGCAGGGCTTGATCCAGATCCGCCTGGGCAGTGTTCCTCTGGCCCAGTTGCAGGGCAGCCAGGCCGCGGTAGGCCAGGCCAAAGGTGGAAAGCTGGGCCGGTGGCGGCAGGTCAGTAGTCACTAAGGCGGGATCCCAGAGGGACAGGCTGTAGGCAACAAAAGCCCGCAGATCGGGGGAGAGGGCTTGGGGCTGGGCCAGTTGAGCGGCCAGATAGTCCAAAGCCTGCCGCACTCGCCAATCTTTGAGGGCATAGCCAGCGGCTTGGGCAAGATGATATCCCTGCAGGACGTATCCGGTCAGGTAGGGGCTGCTCCGGTCATAGGCCCACCAGCCCCAACCCCCATCGTAGTTCTGGGATTCCTCCAGCCGCTGCAAGCCGGATCGAAGCACTCGCGGCAGCCGCTCCAGGGTTTGCAGTCGCGTCGGCGTTGCGGTTCCCGTCAGGGTGCCGTAGGCATAGCAACAGCGCAGGTTTAAGCCCAACTGCTCGCTAACTTGGGCGACGGCCAGGGCGGGCAAGAAGCGGCTCAGGGTTTGCTCGGTACAGCCGTAGGGGAACTCCACCAGGTAATCCAGCGGCCCCAGGAGGGTTGCTGCCGGGCTAGCGGCCAGTTCCAGGTGAAGCTGCCGGGATCCCGGCACCCAGGTGGCGGGCCAATCCAGCGGCAACTCCAGACTGCTAGAGTCCCCTTCACGCAAGCCGGACGGAGTCCCCAGTTGGCCCACTTGGGAGAAGCGATGCGCCGCCCCAAAGGGCTGGCTGGGAATCTGCAGTTGCAACGCATCTTGCAGCCCATCCCCTCCCGCCCAGACCCGCAGAGAGGTATCTCCGGCCCCCAGAACCTGGAGAGGCCATTCCACCCGCCCCGCTCCTTGGGCTGGCACGGTGAGGCGTTGTCGTTCTGGGCCTTGCAATTTCAAGATCCCACCGGCAGGAACAGGAACTTCCAGCCGCACCTCCACCGTTTGGGCTTGACCCGTGCGGTTTTGCACAATGGCTGCTAAGGTGAGCTGATCCCCCACCCGGAAAAAGCGGGGAGCGGCCAAGCGCACCAACAGGTCTTTGCTAACCGAGACTGTGGCAAGAGCGGATCCCACCTGGGTGTCGGCAGTGGCGGCGCGGGCGGTCAAGCGCCAGGTGGTGAGGTTGTCGGGCCAGCGCACCTGCACCTGAGCCAGGCCATCGGCATCGGTGACCAGATCCGGAAACCAGGCGGCGGTATCGCGAAAGTCCTCCCGCACCTGTCCGGCCAGCTTGTCGGCACCGCCGGGATATTGCTGAGGGAAAGAGGTAGTGGTGGTAACTTGGTTGTCCTGGCGCCCGTAGAAGAAGCGGCGGATATCCGGGGTGGAATCGGGCCGCAGCAGGTACAGGGCATTGTCCACGATCCCCAAGCTCACCTCGGCGCTCACCGGTTGCCCCTGGGCGTCGCAGGTGCGGATTTGGATTTGGGCAGTCTCGCCCGGATGATAGGTGGGTTTGTCGGTTTGCAGCTCCACCTGCAAAAAGCGATCCAGGGGGGAGACCCGCAGCAGGGTCTCGTTTTGGTACAGCCGCCGCTCTGGGCCGATGGCAGTGGCAGTGACGTAGAGGTTGGGGCGATAGTCGCCGCGGATGGGCAGCCGCAGTGTGGCCGTATGCCCCTGGAGACGCAACACCTGCACTTGGTGTAGCCGGGATCCCTCAATGCCCACCAGTACCGGCACATCCGGCAGCGGTGAGACAATCAGGATCTGGGCCTCTTCCCCCACCTGGTAGATCTGCCGATCCGCCACCACCTCCAGACTGGGCAGGGATCCCCAACTTTGCAGGGGGCTGCCCGGCTCCACCACCCAGAGATAGTCCACCTCCTGCACCCGTTCGCGCCAGCGGTGCAGAGCACTTTGACGGCGGGGATCCCAGGCCGTCAATCGCACCCGGTAGTCTCCCGGCTCCAGGTCGGCGAGCAAGCTGAGGGTGAGGCTGCCCTCCCCGTTGACAATCTGAAAAGGCTGCCGCAGCAGGGTACCTTGCCATTGGTAGGTGCTGCTCTTGGGATCCCAGCGCCAGCGCTCCAGGCTCAGCTCTCCGGTGGCGCTGACGGGGCGGCCATCGTAATCGCGGGCTTGCAGCCGGTAGGTGAGGGTATCCCCCGGAGCCGGCAGATGGCGGTTCACTTCCGCAAACAGGGCAAATTCGCCAGCCGTGACCCAGGCCCGCGCCGATCCTGTTACCGTCCGGCGGCTGATGTCGGTCACCTCCACCTCGATGCGCAGTTGCTGCACCTCCTGGGGGCCCCAGTAGCTGTCTTCTTCCCAGTCCAGATTGGCCAACAGGCGGGGTAGGTGAAAGGCGGCCCGTCCCTGGGCATCCGTCACCCCTTCTCCTTCCGCCACCAACTGGCCGTAGCCGCCGTAGTAGCCCTGCTCCTCTCCCAGGTCATCAGCGAAATAGTCTTCCTCGGCAGAGCGGGGCAACAGCCCATAGCGCAGGCTCCAGTCGGGGCTGCTGTAAACTCGGTAGCGGAGCTGGGCAGTGGCCACCGGCGCGCCGAAAAGATACTTGGCCTCCACCTGCACCTTCAGGGATCCCCCCCGCACCAGCCAAGGTCGGTCGGGCACCACCGCCACCGCAAACTCCGGCTTGCGGTAGGCTTCCACCTGAAAAGAGGTGTATTCGCGGCTGGATCCCTGGGGCTGTGACACCTGCCACTCCAGGCCGTAGCTGCCCAGAGGCGCCTCCTCCGGCAGTTGAAACTCCCCATGCACACTGCCAAAAGCATTGGTGGCCAGGGTTTGTTCGCTCAACACATCCCCGTTGGGAGCGGTGAGGGTCAGTTGCACCGGTTGCCCTGCCGGGGGCGGCGTAAGGCGGGTTTGCTCTCGCACCAAGGCGCGGAAATAAACGGTTTGGCCAGGACGGTAGAGGGGACGATCGGTGTAGGCGTAGATTCGGTGGGGCTGATTCCAGCCATAGGCGTAGCTGCGGGACAAAGCCTGTAATGTGTTGTCGGCGCTGCGGCCATAGACCACTACGGAAGAACCCTCTCCCGCCGGCAGGCCAAAGCGGGCCAGCCCTTCTGCATCAGTGGTGGCCGTCAAGGGATCCCCCCACTCTCCAAAGACCTGGATCTGGATCCCCGACAGAGGGCGCAGCTCCCGCAAATGCACCGCCTGCACCACCAACTGAGTGGCATCTTGCTTTTGGATCAGGCCGAGATCGCTCACCAAAAACCAATGAAAGGACTCCGTCCCGCTGACGCGAACGGAACGGGGCAAAGGTGCAGCCGTTTGCACCAGCGGCTCCCGGCCCTCCGCCTCCACCCAATAGGCCCCCGGCGGCAGGATCCCCAGCTCCACAGTTTGGACTGCCCACCCCTCTCCTGGCCGTCGCGGTACCGGCTGCTGCCAACTGCGTACAAGCTCCCGCCGCAGAGTGGGATACAGGGCCGGATCCAAGGATCCGTAACCAGCATCCGCCAAATCCTGTAAGAGAGAGGATCCCTGCAACTCTGTTAGGGAAAAGCGATAGAGGCTGAACTGCACCCAGCCCAGACTGGTGGCCCGCCACTGCAGCCGCACCGGTTCTGCGGTCGTGAACACCTGGCTGGTGCTGTAGAGATAGAGACCAGGGGCCACAAGCTGGGGGCGCAAGGTGGGGATCCGAACCGTTGCCCCCTCTTGCACCAGAACGGATCCCTCGCTGCCCACCGTTTCCAGGCCGCTCCCCTGCACCGTCACCTGGTATTCCCCAACAGGCAATCGATCCAAGCGATATTCGCCGTCTAAGGCCAAGCTGGCACTGCGAGTAACCGGGCCAGCCACAATTACCCGGACATCCTCCGGCACCACTCCTGCCGGCAGCTCCACCTGTCCTGCCAGGGATCCCGTCGGCTGTTCGGAAAGCAAAACTGCCAGCCCCACCCCCAAAAACAGCACCAGGGCCGCCAACCAAAGGACTACGTCCCGCTGTCGCGATCGCCTCAGCATGGGATCCCTCTCCTCCGTTGCTCTGACTTTGCCTCTTTCGACCCAAGCTATCAGGAGCCAGCAGCAGAACCTGTGTAGGATTTACCGTCCAACTTCGAGGGATCCCTTCCGGCTACTTCACCAAATCGAACACGCGGAACATGGGCAAGTACATGGCCACGATAATGCAGCCCACCATACCCCCCAGGATCACGATCATCAACGGCTCGATCAAGCTGGTCAGGGCGCGCACCGCCTCCTCCACTTCCAGCTCGTAGAAGTCTGCCGTCTTCATCAACATGGCATCCAGCTCGCCCGTCTCTTCGCCCACACTGATCATCTGTACAGCCATGATGGGGAAGACATTAGACTTAGCCAGGGCGGGGGCAATCTGCCCTCCCTCTGAGACGGCCTGCCGCGAGGCATCGATGGCGTTGGCCACCACCTGGTTGCCGGAAGTGTCGCGCACGATCTCCAGAGAAGTCAGCACCGGCACTCCAGAGCGGGTCAGGGCCCCAAATGTGCGGCAAAAGCGGGCCACCGCCGACTTCTGGATTAGATCCCCAAAAATGGGGAGCTTAAGAGCCAGAGCGTCGATGGTTTCTTTGCCGGCGGGAGTGCGATAAAAGCGGCGGAAAACAAAAGCAACAAGCACCAAAAAGGCCACCAACCCCAAGCTGTACTGGGGCGTGCGCAGAAACTTGCTGATGTTGATGAAAAACTGGGTAAAGGCAGGCAGCTCCCCCCCCAGGTCGTTGTAGATGCTCTCAAACGTGGGCAAGATGAAGAGCACCATGCCCAGAAAGATCAAAATGGCCAAGATCGTCACCACCACCGGATAGGTCATGGCCGATTTAATCTGCTTCTGCAGGCGATCCATGTCTTCCAGCAGCTTGGCCAGACGGTTGAGCACTTCATCCAGAACCCCCCCCACCTCTCCGGCCTGCACCATGCTGCAGTAGAGGCCATCAAAGGCATCCGGGAAAGGGCGGATGGAGTCGGAAAGGTTCTTCCCGGCTTCCACGTCTGAGCGGATGGCCCTTAGGTATTTTTTGAGCTTGGGGTTGCCGGTTTGCTCCTCCATGATGGTAAGAGAGCGCACCATCGACACGCCGGCATTGATCAGGGCAGCGAACTGCCGGGAAAACACCGCCTTGTCGCGAATGTCGATGGATCCCAGCATCGACAAATCGAAAGACGTCTCTAAGGAGAAAAAGGGCTTTTCTTCCTGAATGTCCTCCTGTTTGGCGAAAATCCCGTCTCGGCGCAGCCGTGCGCGGGCCTCAGTCAAGTTGTTGGCCACCACCGTCAGGCGTACCGGCTGACCGGCCTTTAACCCCCGAACCTTGTAGCGCGGCATAGCTCTACCCCCGGTTAGATCGTTCTAACGAAATGGCTCTAGGTGTTTCGCAGGTGTAAAAAAAGATCCCCGCCCAACCCTTGGGCAGAGCAACAACTCTTTCAGCTAGAGCTTAGCCACAAATTGAGGCAGAGGCTAGAGATGGGCGATGAACCCTTATGCGGGGATCCCTGCGCTGCCCGGTGGGGACGAAGTTTAGCGACGGGCGGCAACTGCTGCTGGCCGCTGTTGTTGGGCAGCCGCGGCTGGGGAGGGCCCGGTAACGTTGCCCAAAAGCCGCTGCAACTCCTCAGGGCGGGAGGTCTTGGACATGGCCGTATCGAAGTCGATCTTGCCCTGTAGGTAGAGGTTGGCCAGATCCTGCTCCAGCGTTTTCATGCCGTGCTTGCCCCCCGTCTGGATGGCCGAGTAAATCTGGGCCGTTTTGCCCTCCCGAATCAGGTTGGCAATGGCCGGCGTCACCACCATGATTTCCTGCACCAGCACCCGTCCAGGCTCGCCCGGCTTGGGGTTAAGGCGGCGGGCCAAAGTTTGCGAGAAGACGGCTTTGAGGGAGTTGGAGAGCTGCACGCGAATCTGCTGCTGTTGCTCGGGTGGGAACACATCCACCAAGCGATCCACCGTCTGGGCGGCAGAGCTGGTGTGTACTGTGGCGAAGCAGAGGTGGCCGGTCTCAGCAGCAGTAATGGCCAACTGAATGGTCTCCAGATCCCGCATCTCCCCAATCAGAATGACATCGGGATCCTCCCGCATCGCCGCCTTTAGGGCATTGGCAAAACTCTTGGTGTCTTCCCCCAGTTGTCGCTGGTGGATGATGCTGCGAATGGGGGTGTAGATGTACTCAATGGGATCCTCGATGGTGAGGATGTGCTCGGCCCGCTCACGGTTGATCATGTCGATCATGGAGGCCAGCGTAGTGGATTTGCCGGATCCCGTTGGGCCGGTTACCAGCACCAAGCCTCGCGGTAGGCGAGCTGCTTCCTTGCACACATCCGGCAGGCCCAGCTTGTCAATGTTGGGAATCTCAGAAGCCAAAGCCCGCATGGCGCAAGCATAAGTGCCGCGGTCGCGATAGACATTCACGCGGAAGCGACCGATCCCGCGCACCCCATAGGAGCAGTCCAATTCCCAGTTTTGCTCCAACTGCTTGCGCTGGTTATTGTTCAACATGCTGAAGATCAACCGCTGCACCTCCTCTGCCGAGAGAGGCTCATGCTCTGTCGGCTCAAGGTGACCATTGATGCGGAAGTAGGGAGGCAAACCCGCTGAGATATGAATGTCAGAACCGCCCTTCTGGACGATTGCTTCCATTAGGTCTTCGATCATCAGTTGGGGCATAGGGTTGGGTTCTCCAAAGGCGAGTAGAGCTATCTGTCAAAATCAAAAGAGTTGTCGGCCAAAGCCACGCTAGAGAGGCAACTGTATAGGACTGTTATAGTCGGCACTCTAGCATCGTCAAGGGCCAAGTCGACTTGCTAAAACTTCGGCGTCAGGCAATAGGGGCAATCCATCCAGTCTACATGCAAGGCTGCGCCACAGTTGCGGCAGGTGCTGAGAGCCTTGGCACGGGCCTTCAGCTCGCTTTCTAGGCCCTTGTCGGTAAGGGTCACCCGATCCACCTCCTCCAGCGTGGTGAGGCCCTGCTTCACCAGCATCAAGCTGTAGGCCAGCAGGGTTTTCATGCCACTTTCCACCGCCGCTTCCTTGATCACCTCAGTGGGGGCTTCTTTGTTGATCAAATCCGCGAGGCGGTCGTTCATGCGCATGAATTCGTACACCCCTATCCGGCCTTTGTAGCCCACGCCCCCGCAGTTCTCGCAGATGGGCTTGCCGGTGGCCTTGCGCTGTTCTACCTCTTTGGGGGAGAGCTTGTTGGCTTTGTAAAAGGTGAGCTGCTCGCCGTCGCCGCTGAGGGTAAGGCCGTAGCGGGCCAGCTCCTCAGGTGTGGGGTGGTAAGGGATCCGACAGGCCGTGCACACTCGGCGCATCAAGCGCTGAGCCAGCACCCCCAGCAACGAGCTGGAGATCATAAAAGGCTCGATTCCCATCTCCGTCAGGCGGGCGATGGCACCGGGGGCATCGTTGGTGTGTAGGGTGGTCAACACCAGGTGGCCCGTGAGGGAGGCCTCGATGGCGGTTTTGGCCGTCTCGTGGTCGCGGGTTTCCCCCACCAGGATCACATCCGGGTCTTGCCGCAGGAAGGCGCGCAGGATCATGGCAAAGTCCATGCCCTTTTCTCGGATCACCTGCACTTGGGTGATCCCCGGCAGCGAGTATTCAATGGGATCCTCGGCGGTGCTGATGTTGATGCCCGGATCGTTCACCTCCGCCAGAGCCGAGTAGAGGGTGGTGGTCTTCCCGGATCCTGTTGGCCCGGTCACCAAGATCAAGCCAAAGGGTCGCCTGACAATCTCCTTGAAACTTTCCAAGGTCTCTGGGTCGGTGATCAGCTTATCCAGTCCCAGTTGGGTGGCGGAGTTGTCCAGGATCCGCAGCACGATCTTCTCCCCATAGCGGGAGGGCAGGGTGCTGACCCGGAAGTCCACCTTGCGCCCCTTGAAGACCCGCCGGATCCGCCCATCCTGGGGCATGCGCCGCTCGGCGATATTCAGGTTGGAGATGATTTTGAAGCGGGCAGTGAGGGCGGGGACGATCTTCTTGGGAAAGTTTTCAAAAGCCTGCCGCAACACCCCATCTTTGCGGAAGCGGATGCGCAGGTATTCTTCTTGCGGCTCGATGTGGATGTCAGACGCCCCGTCCTGCAAGGCCTTGACCAGGATCTGGTTGGACAGTTTAATAATCGGGGCATCATCTGCCGATTTGACCTGCTGCTCCAGGGATCCCTCGCCAACCTCATCGGCAGTCACATCCTCGATGCTGTCCAGATCGATTTCGGCGGTATTGACCACCACCTCTTCTTCCTGCTGGGCAGCAACGTCGTTGATCCCCTTGATGGCCAGCAGATCTGCCTGTACATCCATGTAGCGGTTGATCAGGGTCTCGAAATCCCGCTGGGTGAAGACCCGCCGCTGCAGCTTGAGCCCTTGGATGCGAAAGCGCCGTTGGATATCGTCCAACGCCTGCAGGTTGTCCGGCTTGACCATTGCCACCATCACTTGGTTATCCTGGCGGCGGATGGGCAAGAACTTGTAGCGGTTGCAGATGTCGAGGGGCAGGATCGAGTCGATCAGCCCAATCATCTCCGAGATCTCCACCGGCTCCAGGTCGATGTCGAGGGAGGGGATCCCGTAGATAATTTTGAGTTCAAAAAGCTGTTGCCGCTTGTAGGCCCGCTCCAGGTCAGGGGTGATCTCTTTGCCCACGATATCCTTGACCACCAGAGCCAGGGCCTTGCTGTTGCCCTCTCGATCTGCTTTGAGGGCATTTTGAATGTCCTGGATTTGCTTATCATCGGCAAAGCCCAGCTCCTTTAGCTTGCGGCCAAAGGGGGTAATGCTGACGTTGGCGATAGCCAGAGCTTTGCTGGCAGCGCCAGCGCGGCGCGAGGTAAAAGGAGGGGGAGGAAGATCGTTCATGCTAGCAGGCCACCCACAATGACTCTATTTCACTGCACTTGGCTACAAGGGTCAACGGTGAAGATACATAGGTCTGGACTGCCCAGATGCCGCCAACCCTGGGCTTACTATGCCCCAACTCGGCTCAAATCTCGCCTTCCCATCCATCTGGTTCCCTAAGCCTCGCAGACCAGCGCTTGCGACCGCTGGGTCAAGTAAAGATTTTCGCTGTAATCGACAGGGCAGTCGATGAGGGTGGGTACTGGCTGCTCGAGGGCATGCTTCAGGGTGGGGATCAGCTCGGCAGCCTTTTCAACACGGTAGCCCTTGAGGCCCATGCTCTCCGCCAGCTTGACGAAGTCTGGATTACCGAACTTGACGAAAGCAGCCTCGCCATACTGGTTGTGTTGCTTCCACTCGATCAACCCATAGCCGCCATCGTTGAAGATGAGGGTGACAAAGGGGGTGCCCACCCTGAGGGCAGTTTCCAGCTCTTGACAGTTCATCATGAACCCCCCATCTCCAGTCACGGCCACAACGCGCCGGTCGGGATGCACCAGTTTGGCGGCCAAGGCCCCCGGAATGGCAATGCCCATGGCGGCAAAGCCGTTGGAGATGAGACAGGTGTTGGGTTTGTCACAGTGGTAGAGGCGGGCCATCCACATTTTGTGGGTACCAACATCGGAGATGACGATGTCTTCCGGTTCCAGGACTTGGCGCAGGTCGTAGATCAGCTTTTGGGGTTTGATCGGGTAGCTCTGATCCTGGGCATAGCAGGTGTACTCGCGGACGATGTTCTGCCGCAGGCTGACGCCATAGGGATCCGGCTTGCCCGTGCGATCGCAGCGGCGCAGGATCTCCATCAGGGAGTCGGAAATGTCTCCCACCACCTCTACCTGCGGGATGTAGCTGCTGTCGATTTCTGCCGGCAGGGCAGCAATGTGAACAATGGGGATGGTGCCGTCGGGATTCCATTTCTTGGGGGAGTATTCGATGAGGTCGTAGCCGACGGCGATCAGCAGATCGGTGCGGTCGAAACCACAACTGATCAGATCCCGCTGCTGCAGGCCAACGGCCCACAGGGATAGGGGGTGGGTATAAGGGATCACCCCTTTGCCCATGAAGGTGTTGGCCACGGGGATATTCAGGCGGGTGGCAAATTCGGTGAGGGCATTGCTGGCTTGGGCGCGAATGACCCCATTGCCGGCCAGAATCAGGGGGTTGCGGGCGCGGGAGATCAGGGATGCCGCTTCGTTCAGGCTTTGATAGGAGGCGTAGGTTTTGTCCAGGCGATCTCTCCTCAAAGGAGTGCCGCTGGCTTCCATGGCGGCGATGTTTTCCGGCAGGTCGATGTGAACGGCTCCAGGCTTCTCGGTTTGGGCCAATTTGAAAGCCTTGCGCACGATCTCCGGGGTGATGCTGGGACGGACAATCTGGGCATTCCACTTGGTGACGGGGGCAAACATGGCCACCAGATCCAGGTATTGATGGGATTCGATGTGCATGCGGTCGGTGCCCACTTGGCCGGTAATGGCCACCAAGGGGGCTCCATCCAGGTTGGCATCCGCAACTCCGGTCATCAGGTTGGTGGCGCCCGGCCCCAAGGTGGAGAGACACACCCCCGCTTTGCCCGTCAGCCGACCATAGACATCGGCCATGAAGGCAGCCCCCTGTTCGTGGCGGGTGGTGATGAACTGAATCGAGGAGCGGCGCAGGGCTTGCAGAACTTCCAGGTTTTCTTCGCCGGGAACGCCGAAGATGTACTGCACCCCCTCATTTTCCAGGCAGCGAACCAGCAGTTCGGCGGTATTCATGGCGGCAAGGGTACGGAGAAGGATGGATCTGGATCCCACCATAGACGGCGGAGGGGGCAAGGGATAACTTTTTTCCTGGGCTTGGAGACGGGAGCAGGCTGGGTGGGCGGTGGGAAGCAAGCTAAGCTCAAAGGGGCGGCTTAGGCCCAGTTGTCCCCTCAAGCTCCCCCCTCTGGAAATGCCCATGCGGCTCTACGTCGAACCCTTCACCGTTCACAAGCGCTATGCCTTGACCATCAGCCGGGGCACCCACAGCGAGACAACCCTGGCTTGGGTGCGGATTGAGGAGGAGGGAATTGAAGGGTGGGGAGAGGCTTGCCCTTTTTCAGTGAGCGAGGATTGCCAGCAGTCTCTGGACGACATCCTGATGGGCCTGGACGTGGCCAAAGGGATCCTACGCCGCCACTCCCCCTGGGAGCGCCAGCCAATCGAGGCGGAACTGCTGCAGGCCGGGATCCCTTCGGCAGCGCGGGCGGCGGTGGACATGGCTCTGCACGATTGGATGGGCAAACGGCTGGGGCAGCCCCTGTGGCAGTTGTGGGGGCTGGATCGCTCCCGCATTCCGCCCACGACGATGACAATTGGCATCTCCACCCCGCAAGCGGCCCGCCAGCGAGCCTTGGCCTGGATGGAGCAGACCCAAGCGCGGGCTTTTAAGATCAAGCTGGGCAGCAACTTCGGGCTGATGGCGGATCAGAACATGCTGATTGCCGTGCAGGAGGTGATCCCGCTGGGATCCCTGATTACGGTGGATGCCAACGGCGCTTGGACGGTGGAACAAACCCTGAGCATGAGTAACTGGCTGGCAGGGCAAGGGGTGAGTTATCTGGAGCAGCCTTTGGAGAGGGGGCAAGAAGCGAAGCTGATCACCCTCTGGCACGAGTCGAAGCTGCCCATTTTTGTGGATGAGAGCTGTATGGACAGCCGCGACATCCCCCCTCTGGCGGATCGCGTCCATGGGATCAACATTAAGCTGATGAAGTGCGGGGGCCTTAGCGAAGCTTGGCGGATGATCCACACCGCCAAAGCCCACGGCCTGCAGGTGATGTTGGGCTGCTACAGCAACACAGCCCTGGGGAACACGGCGGCAGCCCACTTGGCTCCTCTGGTGGATTACCTGGACTTGGATAGCCACCTCAACCTCACCGACGATCCCTTCGCCGGGGCCATCCTGCAGGACGGCTGTCTGCTCCCCACTGATCGACCGGGTTTGGGGGTAGAGCTGAGGGGGGAATAATGGGAAGGCCGGGATCCCTGTCCAGCGAAAGTCGCGTGGCCATCCTGCTCCACGGGGGGTTGCTGGGGGAGCATGGGAAAACGGGGCTGGGGCTGCTGCGCTACGGCTCCTTCCCGGTGGTGGCGGTAATCGACCGGGAGCAGGCGGGGGGATCCCTGGCCCATCTGACCGGAATAGCCAAAGACATCCCCATCGTGGCCTCGGTGGAGGAGGCGCTGGCCTACCGGCCTGAAGTTTTGGTGATTGGGATCGCCCCTTCCGGGGGGCAGTTGCCGCCAGCATGGCGGGAGGAGTTGGGCCTGGCCCTGCGAGCTGGCTTATCTCTGGTGAATGGGCTGCACACGCCTCTGGCCGAGGATCCCCAGTTTCGGCAGTGGTTGCAGCCGGGGGCCTGGATCTGGGATATTCGCCGCGAGCCCCCCAACTTGTCGGTGGGGAAAGCCCTGGCCCGCACCTTGCCCTGCAGGCGGGTGTTGACGGTGGGCACCGACATGAGCGTGGGCAAAATGTCCACCAGCCTGGAGCTGCACCGGGCTAGCCTGAGACGGGGCCTGCGCTCCCGCTTTTTGGCCACCGGGCAAACCGGGATCCTGATTGGCGGCGAGGGGATCCCTTTGGATGCGGTGCGGGTGGACTATGCCAGTGGGGCGGTGGAGCAACTGATCATGCGCTATGGCTTTGACCACGACATTCTGCATCTGGAAGGTCAGGGATCCCTGCTCAACCCCGCCTCTACGGCCACCTTGCCCCTGTTGCGTGGATCCCAGCCCACCCACCTTATCCTGGTACACCGCGCTGGCCAGACCCACATCAAAGGGATGGACTACGTGCCCATTCCACCTCTATCCAAGGTAATCGAGCTGTATGAACAGGTGGCAGCGGCTGCTGGGGCCTTTGCCCCTGCACCCGTGGTAGGGGTTGCCCTCAATACCTTCGGCTGGGAGGAAGAAGCGGCCCTAGAACAGATCCGCCAGGCGGAAGCCGAGACCGGACGGCCCTGTACGGATGTGGTGCGCTTTGGGGCGGATCCCTTGTTGGAGGCAATTTTGACGGCAGGTTGACTCAGTCTGCCGACACCGGATCCCTGCCCACTGTCAGTCGGGGAAAAGCCTATTATCCCAAAGCTGCTCCCAGCCGCGGCTCAAGGTGCTGGGCAGGTCTTTGTCGTTGAGGGGAGTTTCTCTGACCACCTGATCCACCCCCTGCTCAAAAGCTCAAGGCAAGATCTCCACCAAATGGGACTTTGGCAAGTCTTGCACTTCTCGTCTTTAGAAGGTGTTTAGAACATGCAGGGTGGCAACCCAACTTTTGCTTCGCAACACAGGTTGAAGCTGCCACTTCAACAGGTGAGCGATTCAGATGGCTCCCGGCGCCGTTGTGTTCTCTGAGATGCGATCTCCTCAGCCAGGTATTCTCGATCCAATCGCTCCCATTGGCCGGGGACCAGGAACTGGGCTTGCTCCGCGTTCAGTCGATGGGCACACCTGCACAGCCAAGATGGGATCCTAGAGTCGCAGTCTTCCTCAGAACTCCAGATGACAACTCCCCCCGAAAAGCCTGACCCCAAGATGGAATCGGGATCCCTGCCCTCTGCCCTGCGATCCGGGCTGAGCATTGCCCTGTTCCTGTTTTTGGTGGTGCTGGTTTCCTACTTGGGTCTTAACTTCGTGCTGGCCTTGGTGGACAAGCTCAGCTAAGCAGCCTGGGATGCCAGCGTCACCCCGTTGCTGCTGGCCCAGATTTGCCGATGGCCCTTTGTCGCCAAGGGCAGGAAAGATACACTGGATTTACAGGACTTAACACCTTCTCTCAGTTGCCCCCTTGCCACCATGAGCCCCCTCTTTTGGTTGAGGCTGCCCTCTTTCTCCTGGCCTTCGCCGGGATCCCCTAGGCTTTATTCCGGATCCTACTCTGGATCTCAGCCAGGGCCGACCCTGGCCCGCCGGGATCCTTCCTGGAAGCGTTGGCTGCGCTACCTTTACCTACGCCTGTTGCGGCTGCAATCGTCACCCAAGGAAATTGCCCGCGGCTTGGCGGTAGGGGTTTTTGCCGGCTGTTTCCCCATCTTTGGCTTTCAAACGTTGGCTGCTCTGGTGTTGGCTGTTCCCTTTCGGGGCAACAAGCTGGCGGCAGCGGCAGGAACCTGGGTGAGTAACCCCTTCACCTATGTGCCCATCTATGCATTTAACTACCAGGTGGGAGAATGGCTGCTGGGATCCCGAACCGCCCTTCCCACCACGGAGCTGGTGGCGGCTACTTGGCAAAACTGGATGCAGTGGGGCTTGGAAATGTCGGGCACGCTATTTGTCGGCTGCGCCTTTGTCGGTTTTTGGGGATCCCTCGTCAGCTATTTTCTGGGGCTGTGGTTGGTGCAGCGGATTCGTCGGCGGCAGAGAATGGCCGGCAGAGGTCTGTGAGTGGGCGCAAGGCGATTCGGAATCCCAACTGAGAACCCAATCTCAGACAGTCTGCAGGTGCAGAGATTCATCGGTTTTCACAGAGATTTTCACAGAAAGGTTCAATGATGGAAGACATGCGAGCATTGTTGACAGACCTCAGCCGTCGCTCTCAGCGATGGGGGGAGCAGTTGGGATCCGCTTTGCAGACGGGCATGAGCCAGCTCACCCAAGCCCCTCAGCCCATTGTGTTGCTCTCTTCGCGGGAGCTGGAGAAAATGCGGCGGGCTTGTCGCCTGGCGGCAGATCTGCTCAAGCACTTGGAGCCGATGGTGCGGCCAGGGGTCACCACCCAAGAGCTCAACGACGAGGCCGAGCGGTGGACACAGGCGCATGGGGCCAAAAGTGCCCCTTTGGGCTACCATGGCTTTCCCAAGTCCATCTGCACCAGCGTCAACCACGTGGTCTGCCACGGCATTCCCAGCCCCAAGCAGATCCTGCGAGAAGGCGACATCATCAACATCGATGTCACCCCGGTTTTGGATGGCTACCACGGCGATACGTCCAAAACCTTCTTTGTCGGACAGCCTTCTGAGCGGGCGCGGCGCTTGGTGGAGGTGACCGAAGAATGTCTGCGGCGAGGCATTGCTGCTGTAAAGCCAGGGGGGAGAGTTGGCGACATTGGCGCTGCCATCCAAGAGTATGCCGAGGCCCAGGGCTATAGCGTGGTGCGGGATTTTGTCGGCCATGGGGTGGGACGGCAATTCCACACTGCTCCCCAGATCCCCCACTACGGCGAACGAGGAAAAGGGGAGAAACTCCGCCCCGGCATGGTGTTCACCATCGAGCCGATGATCAACGAGGGCACCTGGGAGGTGAAGGTGCTCTCCGACGGGTGGACGGCGGTCACTCTGGACGGCAAGCTGTCGGCGCAATTTGAACATACAGTCGCCGTTACCGAAACCGGTGTAGAGATCTTGACCCTGCCTTCCCAAAGCCCCTGAGCCGATCATGAACAGCGCTCCCGCTCTCCGCCTGCGCCTCTCCTCTGAGAACCTGCTGCTGCTGCTGGCGGCGGCAGTGGGGTTGGGCACGGGGCTGTCGGTGGTTGGATTTCGCTACTTAATTGGCTGGTGGCGCTATCTGCTGCAGGACACCCTCGTGGATGGCATCGGTAAGGCCGCAGAACACTATGGCCTGTGGCTGCTGGGATCCTGGCCGCTGGCTTTGGCACCGGTATTGGGGGGCCTGCTGATCGGCGCTTTGGGGGCAGTTGTGCCCTTTCCCAACCTAAGCCTCTCCAGCTTGGTGAGTCCTGCTCGTCCTTTGGCACTTCAGCCCTGGTGGATCCCGCTCAAGCTCCTGGCGGCTGCCATCTCGTTGGGTGCGGGAGCTTCCCTTGGCCCTGAGGCTCCCAGTGTAGAAAGTGGCGCTTTGCTGGGATCCCTGCTGGGGCAAAACCTATGCCTCTCGCGGGAGCGGGTGCAACTGCTGATGGCTGCCGGAGCGGCGGCTGGCCTGGCGGCAGGGTTTAATGCCCCCATTGCCGGGGTGTTTCTGGCGCTGGAGCTGGCCTTGGCCCGCACCTTTACCACTTCTGCTGTCAGTGTGGTGGTGTTGGCGGCGGTGGTCTCCGCTTTGATTGCCCAGGTGGGGTTGGGGGCACAGCCTGCTTTTCTTTTGCCCACCATCACCCAGCCAGCTTTTGTCTTGCCGGACTACGAGATCCACAGCTTGCTGGAGGTGCCTCTGTATCTGGGCTTGGGCTTTTTGGCCAGCCTGGTTTCTATGGCCTTTAGCTACACCCTGGAGTGGGGCAAGCACCTGTTCAACAGTGGCCCCCTGGCGGCTTGGCCGGCTTGGAGCAAACCCATTTTGGGAGGTGGGATCCTGGGCTGCGCGGGCTTGGGGATCCCGTTGGCGCTGGGAGTGGGCTATGAAACCATTGAGTCGATTTTGCAGGCGGTGCCCTTTTCTCTTGGCCATCTGGGCTTGCTCCTACTGGGCAAGCTCTTGCTGAGCGCTGTGAGCCTGGGCAGTGGCTTTGTGGGGGGAACCTTCGCCCCGGCTTTGTTCATGGGGGCGGTGCTGGGGGCAGGCTACGGTCAGGTGCTATCCCAAGCTTTGCCCTCGATTGCCCTATCTCCCCCTGCTGCCTACGCCATGGTGGGCATGGCGGCTGTGTTGGCGGCCAGTGTGCGGGCTCCGCTGACGGCCATTTTGCTGCTGTTTGAGATGACGCGGGACTACCACATTGCCCTGCCGGTGATGGCGGCAGTGGGTTTGAGCATCTGGCTAACGGAGCAGTTGCATTCGCCGGCCATCTACCCTTCTGCCCGTCGTTCTCGCCACGCCATGCTTCCGGGAGAAGGAGTCCTTGGGCGGGAGCCTAAAGAGCTGACGGTGCAAGAGGTGATGGTGCCGCCGTCCCTCTTGCTTCGCCAAGATACACCGCTGCGAGAAGCTCTGGAGAGTTTGCTGCAGCAGAAGTGCCACAGCGCGTTGGTGGTGGACGGACAGGAGCGGCTGCGGGGCATTCTCACCCTGGAAGACCTGGAGCGGGCCTTGGCCCACAAGGAGGCGGCGGAGTTGGCGAAGCTAACCGTGCAGGAGGTCAGTCAATCTCCGGTTCTTACCACCTTCCCAGATGAGGCGGTAGCGGTGGCAGCCGAGCCGATGTACGCATACGATTTGCGCCAATTGCCGGTGGTCTCGCGGGAAGACCCAGAACAGATTGTCGGCCTGTTGGATCGGGAGCGGGTGCTGCTCTCTCAAGAGATTCAGTCGGTACGGCAAGCCTTGGAGCCGGAAGTTCCCCCAGCAGAGAGAAACGGCGGCAGGAACGGACAAGAGGGGATCCCGGATGCTTCTGTTGCGCCTGCAGAGTAGAGCTCCGTCCTGTTAACGGGGATCAGCGCTGCCGCCCAGAAGGGCAGGTGGGACGCAGCGGGCAGCGGCCACATTCGGGCATGCGGGTCTTGCAGATGCGCTTGCCCAACCGGATGAGGTTGACATGCAGGGAATAGGCTTTGCCCCTGGGGATCTGAGGGGAAAGCTGAGCAAAGGTGTCGTCGGGATGTTTGGCCCGCACCAGGCCCAGACGGTTGGCCACCCGATGCACGTGGGTATCCACCGGGCAGAGATCCCGACCCAGGCCGAACAACAACACACAGGTGGCGGTCTTCAGCCCCACCCCTTTCAACGAGAGCAGAAAGTCGAGGGCGCCGGCGTCGTCCAGGTCGCGCAGAAAGTCGAGGCTCAGGGATCCCTGTCGTTCTTGAATGGCGGCCAAGATCTCCTGAATGCGGGCTGCCTTAAGGTGGGCCAAGCCGCCGGGGCGAATCACCTGGGCCAGATCTGCCGGATCGGCGGCCAAGACCACTTCCCAAGAGGGAAAGGCGGCTTTGAGGGTGCGGAAGGCACGGCTGCTGTTGGCATCGGTGGTGTTCTGGGAAAGGATCGCGCCCACCAACTCGTCCAGGAGATCCGGGCGGGGGGAAAGCCTATCGGGAGCCTGTTGGGGGATCCCGAAGCACTGCTCTAGCCGCATCAACAGCGATTCTATCCTGTCGGCGGGCGGGAGTTCTGTCAGCAGGGTTGGGGACTCCGCTACTTTGGCGGGCACAGGCGGGCGTTGGGAAAGGCTGTCCAATCTTGGCTGTACCACGGCTTAACGGGCAGAACTTTGGCGGATCTCCTGCAACAGATGGGCGACGGCCTTGCTGGCATTGGGAGGAGCTGCGGCTTGCAAGCAAGCGGCCATTTGGGCAACCACCTGTGGCTGAGCCAACCAGGTCAACACGGTTTGCCGCAGCAAGTCCAGATTCTCTTCGGATTCTCGCATGACCACTCCCCCACCCCGCCCCACAAAGGCCAGAGCATTCTGATACTGATGATCCTCAGCAGCAAAGGGATAGGGGATCAAAATGGCCGGGGTAGCAGTGGCCAGCAACTCCGCCAGGCTCATGGCTCCAGCCCGGCTAATGGCAAAGTTGGCCCGCTGCAGTAGGGCAGCTACATCTCGACGGAAAGGAAAGCGCCGGTAGCGGGGATGGGTGGGGATCCCAGCTTCCGGATCTTGAGCTTCGCTGCTGCCGGTCAAATGCACAATCCAGGCCCCCGTCTCCAACCAAGCTTCAGCGCAGGCGGCCACCATGCGGTTGAGGCCCCGCGCTCCTTGGCTGCCCCCCATAACCAGGATGAGGGGATCCCCGTTAGGAATGGGGAGGTCGGCAGGGAAAGGCTGGGGCGTGTAGAACTCGGCCCGCACCGGCGTACCCACCACTTGGGCAGCCACCCCTGGCAAATGCTCTGCCGTCTCTGCCATGCCCAGCGCCACCACCTGACAAAATCTCCCCAACCAACGGGTCACTTTGCCCGGGATCCGATTGGACTCGTGCAGCAACACCGGTACCCCCAGCGAGCGGGCGGCCAAAATGGCCGGAGCGGCAATGTACCCGCCAGTGGTCAGAACAACGTCAAACCGTCCCAACTTGAGGAGTTGGCGCACTTGCAGGGTGGCGCGGGCCAGTTGGGCCAAGGCTTGCAGCTTGCGGAGAGGGGATCCCTGCCAGCCCGACATGACGACCCGGTGCAAGGGATACCGCTCCCGCACCAGCTTCCCTTCCATGCGATCCGGCACCCCCAGCCATTCGATCTGCCAGTCAGGCAACTGCTCGGCAACGGCCAAGGCCGGAAAAATGTGGCCACCAGTGCCGCTGGCAGCAACCAGCAGCCGAGGGCGTGAAGCTGGATCCTTGGCGCGTGTGTCCACCCGTGTGCCGGTTAGGGATCCCTGAGACCTTCAGGAGTTGTTGGAGCTGACATAGCGCAAGAGGGTGCCCCGTTGCCCCAGAATAAACCCTTGCTCGGGGCCGAAAAACTCAATGCTGTAGAAGTTGGCGGGGATGTTGCTGAGTTTCTTGGCCTGTTCCCAGGTTTTGCCACCATCAGGGCTGTGGATCAGGGTAGCACCACCCCCCACCACCCACAGGTCGTGGTCGTTCTGGTAGGCGGCATTGAGGTAGCCAAAGCTAAGGGCCCGCCCTGGACGCAGCGGTGACGACCACTGGCCGGAGGTGAAGTCATCGGTGAAGGTAATCTCCGCCCCTTGGTTCAATTTCCAAGCGCTGCCGTGGGGGCCAAAGCCCATGTTTTGAATGCGGCGGGAGCTTTCCCGCGGGTAGGGCTTCCAGGCCCGACTTTCTGGAGTGTACAGAAAGTAGAAGCTGCCCCGCGACGACACTGCCAGATATTCGCCCGCAGGGCCGCGGGCAATGTTCTTGATCACCCCAATCGGCTCATCCACCTGGGCATGCCAGGTCTGCCCGCCATCTTCGGTGCGGTAGATAGCCCCCACATTGGTCACCAGCTCAGCCGCCCCCGCTCCCAGCGCCTGGATCAGCAACGGTTCACCCGGCAGTTGGTTGTTGAGGCGAATGGAAGTCCAGTCGGATCCCTCATTCAGAGTGTGGAGGAGGATCTTCGGCTGCCCGGCCACCCAGCCCTCTGCTCCGACAAAGCTAATCGAGGCCAGGTAGGCTTCCGGCTCCAGACCCGGCAGCTCCCGCACCTGCCAGTGCAAACCCCCATCGCGGGATTCCAGCAGCGTCGCTTTGTCTCCCACCAACCAGCCATGGGAAAGGGAGTCGCCTGTGAAGGTGATGTCCAACAAGGTGTTCTGGGTGGGCACTTCCACTTGCTCCCAGGGCACCACCCGCATGTTTGGCATCCGCGCCGCCATCAGCAGCACCGAGACAGCAATCAGCAGCACCAGCCTCAGGGGTTTGAACATCTTGACCCTCACTCAACGAAATAGAAACTCATCAAAAATAAAAATCCCAGCGCCAGTCCCAGGAAGATCAGCAGGTTCTTTTGAGCAGGGGTCATCACGTTCACCCCCAGGCCGTAGCGCAGGTTCTCCTGAAAACCCGAAGGCTTGCCCTTGGCACCCACTGCTTGGAACAAGCGCTTGTTGGCTCGGCACACCGGACATTTCCAATCGGCTGGCAATTCCTCAAACGGCACGCCCGCCGGGATCCGATTGAGCTGATCCCCCTTGGCCGGTTCGTAAACATAGCCACAAGAACGACATTCGTAGCGCTGCATCCGCAGGGGATCGCTGAGCTGCGCATCGGTTTCGTCTTCCGGCAACTCAATGAGCCTCGGTGTCTTGGGAGAACGGGGCTGAACACCGGGATCCGGTTGCGAGCCATTCATGGTCAGGGAGCCATCCGCATCGTCGATCCTATTATGAGAGGAATTGTTACAAAAATCTACTCAGACCCTTTCCTGTTGCTCAAGGGGATCCCGCTCCAGCTCAGGGTGATGGGCAGGCTCTGCCGCTCCTGAAGAGACTCATCCAGGAGGTATAGAGATGGGGATCCTATGTTATGTTTTGACTATCCTGCCCTCGGTGTTGTGCAAGCGGGTGCCTTTCATGACCACGCCCCCTCGCCGACCAGCCCTCAATCACGTGCTAATCGTCAAGGATCGTCATGGGCCAAAAGCCTACTGGTTGACGGCTGAGCTTTACTCCTTGGGCCGGGATCCACGCAACAGCATTCGCATTGACTCCCAGTACGCCTCTCGCTACCACGCCATTTTGGTCAAAACAGAATCTCCCTCTTCTCCCGATGGGTTCACCTACCAAATCATCGACGGAGACATTCAGGGCACCCCCAGCACCAATGGCCTTTATGTGGGCGGGCAACGGGTGGAATTTTGGGATCTTAAGGACGGAGACGAGATTCAGTTTGGCAGCGATGCCACTGCTACCTACTCGCTCCAGAACAGAGATCTGGATGAAATTCTGGCTACTTTTGAAAGCACTCAGATCGTCGGGCTTTGAGAGGCTGGGGATGGCTTGCTGGTAAACTGTGTCATACGAAAAAACAAAGCTGGGATCCCTGTTGTTCTTCCCAGAGTCCTTACGTAGTCCTTGGGCTTTCTGCGTGCGGGATCCCTTCTTTCTGCTGTCTCTAAAGGAGGATCTCATCTTGCGCCCCATCCTCATCGCCGGCAACTGGAAAATGCACAAGACTCAGGCTGAGGCTCGCGAGTTTCTGCGAGAGCTGGGCCTGGCTTTACGATCATTGCCCTCAGGGTCAGCATCCCGGCGGCAGATCATCTTGTGTGTACCCTTCACAGACCTAGCGGTGGTGGCAGAGCAAAGCCGTGGATCCGACATAGCCGTGGGAGCACAAAACCTGCATTGGGAGGATCAAGGGGCCTTTACCGGGGAAATTTCCGGCCCCATGCTGGTGGAATTGGGGGTGCGCTATGTCATCGTCGGCCACAGCGAACGGCGGCAGTACTTCGGTGAGACGGACGAAACCGTCAATCGGCGTTTGGCAGCGGCCCAGCGACATGGTCTCACCCCCATCCTCTGTGTGGGAGAAAGCCAGCCGCAGCGGGAGCAAGGCTTGACCGAGTCATGGATTGTGGGGCAGTTGGATCGCGCCTTGCCAGGGATCGATCTGGAGAACTTGGTGATTGCCTATGAGCCCATTTGGGCCATCGGCACCGGCCATACTTGCGCAGCCCAAGAGGCCAACCGGGTCATCGGCTTGATCCGCCAACACTTGGGCAATGCCCAACTGCCCATTCTGTACGGCGGCTCGGTGAAGGCCGGCAACATTGATGAGCTGATGGCCCAGCCTGAGGTCGATGGTGTGTTGGTGGGAGGGGCCAGCCTAGACCCCCAAGAGTTTGCCCGCATCGTCCATTTTCAGGCCCTAGCCCCCGCCTAGGCCGCTAGCGGGATTGTCCCCACAACAGGGCCACCGGGAAGGATTTCAAGACAACACCCACCGGTAAGGTTTCACCGGCAGGGATCCTTTCCTGGGTTAGCCCGTTCACCCAGTCCAGCCGCTTCCAACGCGGCAGATAAATTTCGGTATCTGACCAAATGGATTCCCCCAAAGGATCTTGGGTTTCGTCGATCAACTTTGTTAAAAAACGCGGCACTACCGTGAGCAATACCTGCTTGCCGTGCTGACGGGCAAAAGCCACAATGTGGTCGGCATAGGATCCGCTGACTTGCAGAGGAATGTAGCTGCCCTCGAGAAACAATTGGGGCTGTTCCTGGCGGGCCTTGAGCACATGATGAATCAGAAACAGCTTAATACGTCCGTCGCTGCGGTGCAGCAACAAATCCGTAATGAGTTGGAGAGGATCCTGTTTAACCCGCCGTTGAATTTCTTCTAGATAGGCGAGGCGACGGGAAAAATCCACAGGCCGACGATTGTCGGGATCCACCATGCTCAAATCCCACAGCTCCGTGCCTTGGTAAATATCCGGGATCCCAGGGCTGGTAAGTTTGATCAGGGTCTGCGAGAGGGAATTAAAAATGCCAAAGTGAGCAACTTTTCGTTGGAAAGGTAAAAAGGACTCCAAAAAGGGGTTGGGGGCTTGAAGGATTCGTTCGATAAAGGCAGTAGTGGCTTCTTCGTATTCGGTGTCGGGGCGAAGCCAAGCGGTGTGAACTTTAGCTTCCCGCACTGCTTTGATGGCATAATCCTTGACCCGCTGTACAAACTGGGGCACCTCTTCCGTTTGGAAGGGATAAGAGCCGAGCAATGTCTGGTAGAGCAAATACTCGTCATTGCAATCCGGCAGTTCTGAGCGCTTAGCTTGTTTGCTGCGGACTTTGTAGCCGAGATTCAGCTCATGCCAAAGGTTAATGTGCTTTTCCCACTCGGCGGGGATCTCAGAAAGCACATTTAGTCGAGCCCGCACATCTTCGCCACGCTTGGTGTCGTGGGTGGCGGAAGCATTCATGGTCAGAGGCCACCGAGCTGCCCGCTCTTGATTAAAGCGGTGAAACTCTTGCACCGAAAGGCCAAAGCGACAGGGATCCCCGCCGACTTCATTGAGAGATAAAAGGCGGTTGTATACATAAAAAGCAGTATCTTCTACCCCTTTAGCCATGAGGGGGCCGGCCAACTGCTGCAAGCGCATGGCAAAATAGATCTGCTCATTTTTCTCTTGGTCTGACAAGTTGTCCAGAGACTCCAGGCAGAGAAAACGCTGAATAAAATTCAGCTCATTCACCAAAACGGGCAGGTTCTCTTTGGCCTTCTCTACGGCTTGACGAATAACCTGTTGACCTTCTGGGCTGAGGATCCCTTCATGGATATAGACGCGGTAAACCGGGAAGCACACCAAAACTTCTACCAAAGCTCGACGTAAGCTGTAGAGGGTAAAGTCATTGGCATAGCGATGATGGCTGGTGATCTGCTTGAGCAAAATAGCAAGATTATCCATATCCCCTGACAGGTTGCGCTCGATGATCAAGCGTTTTTTATCTTCGATAACCTGCTCTGGAGTGTGTCGCAGATTTGTGAAATCTTGATAGAGAGAATCAAAAGCCTCTGCATTTTCTTCTTGACAAAAGAGGCCGTTGAGCTTAGCCAAAAAATCGTAACCCGTTGTGCCCTGAACCGGCCAGCTTTGGGGCAGACTTTCATTGGCCCCTAGTATTTTCTCTACCACGATGTAAAGATTTGGGCAGCGTTCCCGCAGGCGATGGAGATACTCTTCGGGATTGAACAAGCCATCGATGTGATCAATGCGCAAACCATTAAATCGCCCCTGTTCTACAAGCTTAAAGATGAGCTGATGGGTTTTGCGAAACACTTCGCGATCTTCCACCCGCAGCGAGATCAGCTCGTTGATGGTAAAGAAACGACGATAATTGATCTCCTCAGCACCCACCTTCCAGAAGGAAAGGCGGAAATGTTGCCGCGCCAGAAGACTATCCAGTAGGTCAAAGCTCGATGGATTCCCTGGCTTGCCGTTAAAAATGGCAATGTTCTCGTCAAAAAAGCTCTGGATAGGTTGGCTAGAGGTGTAGAGTTCCCACAAAGAATGCTTGGCAAAGCTAATTTGATCGGTGCGCTCTAGGAGATCTTCCTTGCTGGGAATGAATTTCAGGCTGAAGAGGATCCCAAGCAGCTTGATGTAGTCGGGATGGCTCCGCCCCAATTTTCGTCGCAGCTTACTCAGGTTGTAGGTAAAAACATCCGCATAGGTGTCAATGTTGAGGGGAAATCTCAAGTTGTAGTAGTTGATGCTTAGGCCATCGGCATCGTAGCGGAGCTGGATTTGTCCCGACTCCAAGCATTTGTCATAGAAATCTCCCAAAAAGGGAGCTAAGATTCTGCCCTTGATCCCCAGGTAAGAGTGATTCCAATTCACATCAAAGTAGTCAATAAAATCTGAGTTGGGGCCGCTCTCCAGAACATCCATGAGCATCTGGTTCTGACCATCGTAGGCCATGTGATTGGGCACAATGTCCTGGATCCAGCCTATTCCCTGCTGATTGAGGGTTTCCCACAAGAGCTCAAACTTTTCGCTTCCCCCCAGCTCCTGGTTAATTTGCCTCGGATCCGTCACGTCGTAGCCGTGGGTGCTGCCTCTGCGGGCTTGGAAGATGGGAGAGGCATACAAGTCACTGATGCCCAGCAACTTCAGGTAGGGAACAATTTGCCGTGCTGCCTCGAAGTCAAACCCAGCATGAAACTGAATGCGATAGGTGGAAGTCGGGATCCGCATGATGACCTTAGAACAACGACAGAGGGGCCTAGCTCGCGAACGGCATAGGGTCAAGAGAAGAGATGTATCCAGGGTAGCGGCTAAGATCAAGAAGCCATGCAGAAGAGGGTCGAGGTTGGTGAACTTTTCAAGGCCACAGAGGAGCGCTTCAACCCCAGTGCAGGGGCCGGCAAGGATGGCAACCTGGGCAGGAAGCGAGTTTCGGGTGGGGAGTGAGCCGGTTTTGACCTTGCGCACCCCCGATGCCTCTGCCCGTCTCCGTCTGCTGAAGCAACGGTTGGAAGAGATTTTGCTACAGGCCAACAGCCCTCAGTTGCAGGTTAGTCTGGATATCCCCAGTTCCAATCCCTCGACGACAGGCAGTGGGGATCCCCCAGCTCAAGCTGCCCGCATTCTCTTGAACCTGGAGATGACCCTAGCCGATGCAGAGGCTCATGCTGCTCCCCAACCAACAGATCTGGCAAGGATCTGGGCGGATGCCTGCAAACGGTGTTAAACCAGGAATCAAGCCGGCAGCAACTGTTTTTGGGATTGGGGCTGCCCCAGCGCTTGAACTGGCAAGGGCAACTCTATCGCCGCGCTGAGCGTGCTACCGCCGATACCAGGCGCTTTGTTACCGACAGCACTCCCATTCAGGCTCATGGGATCCATTGGAAGATCCTCTCTGGAGAGAACCCCTTTGATTTGACTGACCAGCCAACTCTGCCGGATCCCCCGCCGGAGCGGCTATTTTTGTTGCATCGCCACTGCCAGTTTGTGCCCCAGGAGTTGTAACCGGAAGTTTTTCCCCCTCTGCTGTCTTATGTCGCCCATTCAACGAGAACCTCGCATTCTGTTGGGCCTGCGGGCCGACCAATTTCGTCATCCCGTGGATCTGCAAGCCACCCGCTCTCTGCAGCAAGTGCCGGGGCTGGGCCTGCTGATTCAAAATTGGCTTGGCTCAACGGCAGGACAGATGTTTTATCTGGATAACATCGCTTCCAGCATCCAAATTAACGAGCATCAGTTGCCGGAAATTCATCAGCTTTTGGTGCAGGCCTGTCGCATCTTGGATCTGGAGGTGCCCCAGCTCTACGTGCGGCAGAACCCCACGCCCAATGCCTATACCTTTGCCATGCAGGGGAAAAAGCCCTTCATCGTCTTGCACAGCTCTCTGCTGGATCTGTTGGAGCCGCCGGAAATTCAGGCCGTGATCGCCCATGAATTGGGCCATTTGAAATGCAATCACGGCGTCTACCTGACGATGGCCAATATTCTCATGCTCTCCACCAGCTTGCTCCCCTTCGGCGGATTGTTTTACCAGGCGTTGCAGGATCAGCTAATGCACTGGCTGCGGTGTGCCGAGTTTACCTGTGACCGGGCGGCGCTGCTGGTAACCCAGGATGCCAAGACGGTGATCTCGGTGTTGATGAAATTGTGTGGGGGATCCCCGCAATTGGCCTCTAAGCTGAACGTGGACGCCTTTTTGGAGCAGGCCCGTACTTATGACGAGCTGGACGGGGATCTGTGGCAGATGGAGCTGAAGCAGATGCAAACGGTGGGGCGCACCCATCCGCTGCCGGTGCTGCGGGCCAGAGAAATCGAGCGTTGGTTCCGCAGCAATACCTATCAGCAGATCCTGGAACTCCAGGGATCGGGCTCTGCACCGCCGACGCAAACGGCTGCTTCCTGAGTGCCCATGATGGATTCCTCTGATGTGCCCCTGGGCTTGCCGCTCATCTTGGGAGAGGTGCTTTTCGACTGCTTCCCCACAGAGGTTGTGCTGGGTGGGGCAGCTTTGAATGTAGCTTGGAACCTCAAGGGGCTGGGATCCGATCCCCTCTTGCTCAGCCGTGTTGGCCAGGACGAGGCCGCCAGAGAGCTGCTGGGGGCCTTGCGACGGCAGGGGCTACGCCTGGAGGGTTTGCAGCAGGATTCTGTTCACCCCACCGGTAAGGTTCAGGTAACCCTGGATGAGCAAGGGATCCCCACCTTCGCCATCTTGCCCGACCAAGCCTACGACTACATTCAGTTGCAGATCGGGGCTCTGCAAGCTCTCCAGCCCAGCCTGCTTTACCGGGGTAGCCTGGCAGCCCGCCGGGAGGCAGCCCATCGCCACTTTCAAGAGGGGATCCCGGCTTTGGGCTGTCCCGTGTTTCTGGATCTCAACCTGCGGGATCCCTGGTGGCATCCAGACGCCATCCGGGAGATGCTGCGCACCTGTGATTGGCTGAAGCTGAACCAGACAGAGCTGGAGCAAGTAGCCCGGCTAGAAGGGATCCCTGCCGGAGACCTGCTGGAGCAAGGGCAGATCCTACAGGCCCATCTGAACCTGAAAGGTCTATTTTTAACTCTGGGGGCGGCAGGCGCACTGCTGATTACCCCTGCTCAGGTCTATCGGGCCGACCCGGTTCCTGTGCCTCAAATGGTGGATACGGTGGGGGCGGGAGATGCGTTTAGCGCCGTGGCCATCCTGGGGCTATTGCGGGGATGGCCGGAGGCAGTTCTAGTGCAACGAGCCGTGCAATTTGCGGCAGCCATCTGCGGGATCCCGGGGGGAGCGCCTGCAGATCCGGAGTTCTACCGGCCCTTCCGGCAGACGTGGGGGATCTAGAGGCCAAGGGATTAGTGAAACTGGCGCAAGTGAAACTGGGCATAGCGCCCCCCTTTGCCCAGCAATTCTCGGTGATTTCCCTGCTCCAGCAATTGCCCCTGCTCCAAGACGAAAATGCGGTGGGCGGTGCGCACTGTCGAGAGGCGGTGGGCAATCACAAAAACAGTACAGCGTTGCATCAGCCGTTGTAGCGCTTCCTGGATCAACGCTTCCGACTCGTTGTCCAAAGCCGAGGTGGCCTCATCCAGGATCAAGATCTTGGGGTTGAGCAACACGGCGCGGGCAATGGCCAGCCGTTGCCGTTGTCCACCCGAGAGGGTGACCCCGCGTTCTCCCACGCGGGTGGCGTAGCCATCGGGCAAGCTCTCGATAAAGGTGTCAATGTTGGCCACCTGGGCCGCCTGGCGCACCGCTTCCAGGTCGAAATCCTCCTGTCCGTAGGCGATGTTGCTGGCAATAGTTCCCGAAAATAGGGTGATCTCCTGGGGCACAATGCCAATCTGCCGGCGCAGGCTCTTGAGGGTAACAGTGCGGATGTCAATGCCGTCGATGCGGATACAGCCCTGCTGGGGATCGTAAAAGCGGGGGATCAGGCTCACCAGGGTGGATTTGCCGGCACCGGAGGATCCCACTAAGGCTACAATCTCGCCGGGAGACACCTGAAAGCTGATCTGTTTGAGCACCGGCTGATCCGGTTTGTAGGAGAAGGAAACTTGGTCGAACTCCACCCAACCCTGAATGGGAGGCATGGGACGAGCGCCGGGCAGCTCCCGGATCTGGGAGCGGGTATTTAGCAGCTCGAAAATCCGCTCCACCGAAGCCTCACCCTGTTTCAGTTCACTGTAGTTGTTGGTGATGTGAACAATGGGGTCAATTAACATGGCAACGCCGGCAATAAAGCCGAGAAACTGGCTGCCGGTCAGGTTGCCCTGGCTAATTTGCCAGCCGCCCACCCAAAACACTCCCAACACACTCATGGCGTATAGGAAACCCACCACCGGGTCTTGGATGGCTTTCACCTGTTCGGTCTGAAACCGGGCCAGGCGGTTGCTTTCGGCAATGGCACTGAAGCGGCGAATTTCGTAGTCCTCAGCCGCAAAGGCACGCGTGAGGCTGATGCCGGCAAACACCTCTGTCAAGAGGGCGGCCAAATCCGACATCTTCTCTTGGTTGAGGCGGGAGCGAAACAAGAGGCGATCCCCAAACCAACTGATCAAGGCTCCCATCAGGGGGGCGATCAGCAAGGTGGTCAAGGTGAGAATGCCGTTGAGATAGAACAGGTAGGCCACCACCGCCAAGATGGTGAGCACGCTGGGGATGAAGCGATGGAAAAATCGTTGCACCACTTCTCCCACCCGATCCAGATCCCCCGTGAGGCGATAGACCAGATCGCCGGTGCGGCTGCCGGAAAAATAATCCAGATCCAGCGCCTGCAGGTGGGCATAGATCTGTTGGCGCAGTTCCAAAACCATTTGCAAGGAGGCCCTCGCCATCAGGGTGTCTTGGCCATATTGGAAAGCGCCGCGCACCAAGAAAAACACCACCCCAATCAAGGCCAGCATCCGCAATTGCTCCAGATCCCCGGCGCCGATGGAGCGGGCCACCCACTCAATCAAGTAGGCAAGGGCGGGCATGGTCAGCACAAAGCCCAGGGTGCAAGTCAGCCCCAGCAGCAACATCCACAGGTGGGGCCGAATAAAGGGAATGAGACGGCGATAGCTACGACCCGGATGCACAAATTACAAATTACAAATCAGAAAGGGCTCTGACCCAACCAGCTTACAGGATAGTGTCGTGAACTGCTGCCGGGATCCCTGAAACTGGCCGGTAGAGTTGAAAGCCGCTGCGACCCTTTTCTTTGACCTGGTAGAGGGCCAAGTCGGCATGGTGCAAAAGGGTAGATGCCTCCACTCCGTCTTGGGGGTAGAGGGCGACGCCAATGCTGCAGGTCATGGAAAGGGAATGGCCCTCGCAGGAGAAGGGAGTTTGAAAGGCATCGACAATCCGCTGAGCCAGACGCGCTGCCACTGTGGGGCTGCCAATTCGGGGCAACAGCAGGGTGAACTCATCGCCCCCCCAGCGGGCGACGATATCTCCAGGGCGAACGCACTTGGTTAACCGTTCAGCTACCCCCTGCAACAGGGCATCGCCGACACTGTGGCCGAAGGTATCGTTGATGTCTTTGAAGTGATCCAAATCCACAAAGAAGAGGGCCAGAGATTCACTGTAGTATTGCTGCAGGGCCTGCTGCAGCCGCTCCCGAAAGGATTCGCGGTTCACCAAACCTGTCAGGGCATCATGATGAGCGCGAAACTCCATGTAGGCTAAGTTCTGCTTTTGGGCGGTGATGTCTTCGCAGATGCCTTCATAGCCGAGGAGGTTTCCCGCTTTATCTGTAACCAAACGGGCTTTTTCTCGTGCCCAGATGATCGAGCCATCCCGCCGCCGCAGCCGGTACTCAAAGCCGCGTACGGATCCCTGCTCCTGCAATAGCCGCACAAATTCCTCCCACTGGCTGGGATCCACATAGAACTGCCGCTTGCCCGCCTCTTTCGCCTCGCGCATCAATTCTTCGGGGGAGCTGTAGCCGCAGATTTGGGCCAGCATCGGGTTGGCGGAGAGATACCGACCTGCCGCATCGGTAAAAAAAATGCCCTCTACCGCATTCTCGAAAAAATTGCGATAGCGCTCTTCAGCCTGGCGCAGCTTCTCTTCCACTTGCCGGCGCTCCGAGATCTCGAGGGCAAGAGACACCAAATCCGCCAGGGATCCGGCGAAGTTTTGCTCTTCTAAGGTCCAGTGGCGAGGGGATCCAATGTGCTCGTGGCAGAGAACTCCCACCATCCGTCCTTCCAGTCGAATGGGGGCATCCAGCATCGAGACCACTCCCATTGCCGTCAGGTAGGAATTGCTGAACTCGGCGGTGCGGGGATCCGCCACCACTTGGTCGGCGGCAATGGTGCGCTCTTGCTCCAGGGCTTGAAAATAACGGGGATAGTCTTTGGCCCAGATCTCCGCCCCTTGAGTATGGGATCCCTCGGGGTTGTCCGGGGTAATTTCAAACTGATTGATGCAACGAATACTGCAGCGCTCCGACGTGTAGAGCCAGACCCCCACCCGTGCCACCCGCAGGGTATGGGCGGCTGTGGTACAAATCTGCCGCAGAGCAGCTTGTAAGTCTCCTTGGCTGAGGGCCTTGTGTCGGGTGAGTTCCATCAAAGCCCGATTGTGCTCCAACAATTGCTGTTGGCTGCGCTGTAGCTGCCACTCCACCTGTTTGCGTGCTGTGATGTCCTGACAGGAGCCGACAATTCGGCTGATCGGCTTGTTCTCCTCAGCAACCGGAGAAAGAGTGACAATCAGAACATGGGTCGGCTCTGGGTCGGGAGCGGCAGAGGCAGTTAAGCTCAGCTCGAAGCTCACTTGCCGGCGATGGGTGAGGCAGCGCTCGGTGTACAGTTGAATCTGCTCAGCTAGAGAAGGGGGTAGACACCTCTGGAGCTCTTCTCCCTCGATAGGTCGAGAGGAGAGAAAAAACATCCTGCGAAAGGCCGGGTTACCCACCAAAAACCGATAGCGCGGCTGGCGTAAGCCTTGTTCTGGCTCCGGGGGCAGGTACTCGAGGACAAACAACCCATCGCTGACACTCTCAAACATGGTGCGCAGCACAGCCCGCCCCCGAACCGGCACCGGGCGCCCACGGTACATGACCTGGGGATTCCACAGACCAGCCCGCGCCAGCGCATCATAAACGCCGCCAGCCTGATCTAGCCCAGCAGTCCCCCTTTCAACCATAGGCTAGAGGTACCCAGTAGATTGGGCAATAGGAAGGATGAGTCGCAAGAGACAGCTCAGCAGTACGCTCTACCTTTTACCTTTTATAAGCATTCATCCTACAGACATTTACCCATTGATTGCAGATTGCTTAAGAAGTGTTTGTATCACTTGGTACAAAAAATCCCAGGGCTAGCACGGGCTTCTTTCAAGGTGAAATCGCTTTTTGCTCCGCAAGCTGCAACCCTCAGCCTTTTCCCCCGTGCCCTGCCCTACCCGTACATTGATACACCTGAGCAGAAACCATGCTCCTGTGGTTGGAATTAATCTCATTAGCACAGAACCTTGGCCAGACCCGGAAAAGGGATCCCTTCACATCTTTACTCATGGCTGCCTTCTGGCCTTTGCCAAGATGGATGCGGGATCCCGCACGGCAGATGGCAGTTGACTTTGCCCGGTTTTGACGCTGGGATTGAGTCGATTGGGGAGCGAATCAGAGGTTTAGGCGTATCGACAGGAGCTATCCTCTGTGACAGGATGCGAACAGGATATCGAGGCCAATGTTCTCCCAGACTCTGTTTAGCCTTTTGTTGTCTGTGTGATCTGTCTGTACTCTGTCTTTTTCTTGGATGGTCTCATGAGCGATAACTTGTATTCCTGGTTTCCCCGGGCCTTGGTGATTGGCGCTGCGGTTGTGGGGTTGTCGAGCTTGCCTGCAAGGGCTCAGCAAATTACGGATCCCAGCCCAGCTCAGGCGGCCACTAATGTTGAACCCACCTCCCCGATCTCGGCTTCTTTCCGCAGCCAGGATGGTGTCAGCGTACGCCCGGAAACGGTGAGGGTTTTTGTGGATGGTCAAGATGTCACGTCCCAGTCGGTGATCACCCGCGATTTCTTCACCTACCGCCCTGCCCAACCTCTGCCGCCGGGGCGTCGGGAAGTCTTGCTGGAGTTCACCAATACCCAAGGGGTGACCCGCCGCGTGACCTGGAGCTTCACTGTGGGTAACCCTGTCCGCGCTTCCATCGACCTGGTGGATCACAATGCCGGCAGTCGTCCCTTGGCAGCGGGGGAAATCCTGCTGGTTACCGTCAAAGGCACTCCTTCCAGCCGGGTGACGGTCTACCTCATCCAGGATGGACGGCAAGTGCAAACCCTGCCGGCTCAGGAAGTCTCCAGTGGCACCTATGTGGTGAATGCTCTAATCGAGGCGAAGGATACCACCCGTGAAGGGATCGTTGTCGCCCGCTTGGAAAATGGTGGCCAAGTGCGCTTCATGACCGCCGAACAACCGGCCCGCCTGATTGAAGGGGCCACCGGGGGCATCCAGCGGCTGACCACCCAAGAGGTTTCTGCTACGGTCAGCGCCCCCAGCCCACTCTTGCCTCAAATCACCAACCTGCGGGATGGGGATCGGGTTTCCGGTTCTTCGTTTACGCTGCAGGGCACTACAGCTCCCAATGCTTCGGTGCGGGTGAATGTAACAGCTTCCACCTCTCTGGGTGGCATCATCAGCGCCCAACAGACCGTGACCAACCAAACTGTGCAGGCAGATGCCCAGGGCCGTTTCACCATCACCGTTCGGCCTCCCATTCCGGCCTCTGGCACGGTGTATCAGGTGAATCTCACGGCCACTTCCGGCAACCAAACCAGCCCAACGGTAACCTTGCGCCTTACCCAGCAGTGAGGGGTTCAAGGGATCCCAATCCATCCCGATAGCCTTCCTCCCACCCATCAGGGGATCTGGGCAGCCTTCCATGTCCAGCAGCTCAGACTTCCCTCTCTTCTCTGGAAGAGGAACTGGGGGTGAAAGCTCTATCATCTTCAATTCCCAGGGATCCCTTGCCAGCTTGTAGGGAAGTTTTTGATAGAGGAGACTGCATTTGCCAGCGCCACAGGATCCCGGCCATGATCAGGGTGGGCAAAACGATCATCCCGATCACCACTGGCATTTGCTCCGGCAAGGCCAAGTAAGGGCCACCGTATTTGATGGCTGTGCTGATCCCAGCGGCAGCCAGCATCAGCTTCAGGGCAAACCAGACTGTTTTTCGATCCATGACTTACTTTTAATTCACGATTGGCTAGGGTTGCTGACCATAGCGGTGAGAATGCCGGCAATGGTTTCTAGCTCCTCAGGTACTCGATACAGCGTTAAGTCTTGTTTGATCACCTGCTGATCGGCAAGAATTTGTCCGAACTGCCAGATAGGCCCCATCGTCACTGCACCATAGATCTGAGCTTGCTGCTCCACCTGCGTCAGGGCAATCATTTCTACAGCCATTTGCACAAAGGCCCGCGTTAGATCGTCCTTTTGGGCTTCAACCACCAGCAGGATGTTCTTTCCTCGCAGGAGATAATCGAGGCTGCCCTTCAGCCAATTGTTGACCATCAGGGGATACTCCAGCCGCAAAGGAACTCGACAATGAAGAGCCACTTCGGTCAGCACAGGAGCCACCAGCAATTCCCGCCGCGCTGTTTCGCTAGTGAGGCTAACCAAAGGTAACAATTGTCGGATCCGATCTTTGAGAACTGGGGTTTGGGGCGGAGCAGGGGCAACAGGCCATGTCCACTCCCCAATTTCCAGTTGATAGCCAAACTGAGCCAAGATTTCATCTGGCTCGTAGGGCATCTCAAAATAAGAGCGAAAAGTATAGGATTCGTTTTCTTTAAGAATGGAGATGTTTAGCATCGGGTTCAGGAGGAGCCACGCTCAGTCTGGCACAGCTAGAGCTGCTTCAATTCGCTCTCTCAGAGTAGTCACCACTTCTTCAATGGGAATTTCCGTGGCCTGGCCGCTGGCCCGCTCGCTGAGTTCCACCTTGCCCTGTTTGAGGCTGCGCCCGGTGGTAATGCGGTAAGGGATCCCGATTAGATCCGCATCTTTGAATTTCACCCCAGCCCGCTCGTCTCGGTCGTCCCAGAGGGTCTCGATGCCGGCAGCAGCGAGATCCTGCACCAATTTTTCCGCCACGCTCATCTGCTCGGGGTCGGAGATGTTGGGCACTACCACCACCACATGATAGGGGGCAATGGCCACGGGCCAGATGATGCCATTGGCGTCGTGGGACTGTTCCACCGCCGCCTGGGCCAAGCGGGATACCCCAATGCCATAACAGCCCATCCACAGCGGCTGCTCGGATCCCTGCTCGTCGGTAAAGGTGGCCCGCATCGGCAGTGAGAACTTGAGGCCCAACTGGAAAATATGGCCGATCTCGATGCCACGAGCGGTTTCCAGAATCTGGTCGGGGTTGAGCAGGGAACGATCCCCCGCTTGCGCTTTGCGCACATCCACCACTTCCGGCAGGGGATATTGCTCGCCCCAGTTGGCCCCCACCACGTGCCGCCCCACGTGGTTGCTACCGGTTACAAAGTTCTGCAGCAGAGCTGCCGTCTGGTCGGCCAAGCGCAAGATCTGGGGGGCAAGGTTTTTCTGCCGGCCCAAACAGCTATCCGGCAAATCAGGAGCGATGTAGCCCACCGGGATGGGATCCCCCTGCCAACTGTTTTGGATCTCGGCATCCGCCAAGGTGAGCTTGAGCAGCTTGTTGGCTTGGTAGCGCTCCGCCAAGCGGCTGAGGTGGTTGGCCAGTTTGACCTCGTTGACTTCTTGATCCCCGCGGATGCTGAGCAGCACTGCCACTCGCAGGCCGTTGTCGTAAAGGGCTTGGTAGAGGACGTTTTTGACAATGAGGGTAGGGGAAATCTTCAAAAAATCGGCCAGCTTGTCAATAGTCTCCGTCCCCGGTGTATCCAACACCTGAAAAGATCTGTAGGGAGAATCTGCAGCCTGCGGCGGGATGGAGACAGCCTTTTCCACATTGGCAGCATAGGAGCCATCGGGCGTGTAGAGGATCTCATCTTCCCCCGCAGAGGCCAGCACCATAAACTCCTGCGAGGCCGCCGACGGCCCCCCGATTGCCCCGGCATCGGCATCTACCACACGAAACGCCAGCCCACAGCGCTTGAGGATGCGGCTATAGGCTCGGTACATATCTTGGTAGGTCTGGCGCAGGCTTTCCTCGTTGGCGTGGAAGGAGTAGGCGTCTTTCATGATGAATTCCCGCCCTCGCATCAGGCCAAAGCGGGGCCGAATCTCATCCCGGAACTTGGTCTGGATCTGGTAGAGGGTTTGGGGCAATTGCCGGTAAGAGCGGATGAGATCGCGGGCCAGCAGGGTAATCACCTCCTCGTGGGTAGGGCCGAGGCTCTGTTCCCGCCCCTGCCTGTCCTTGAGGGCAAACATGATCCCCTCGGCTTGGGTGTACACATCCCACCGCCCCGATTCCCGCCAGATCTCCGCCGGCTGCAACTGGGGCAGCAGACATTCTTGCCCACCGATGGCGTTCATCTCCTGGCGAACGATCTCCGAGATCTTTTGCAGCACCCGCCAGAGGAGCGGCAGATAGGTGTAGATCCCTGGGGAGAGCCGCCGGATAAAGCAGCCCCGCAGCAGCAATTTGTGGCTCGGCAACTCGGCCTCAGCGGGATCCTCCCGCAGCGTGACAAACAGCATCTGGCTCAGTCTCTGGCTTTGTTGCATCCCTTCCCTCCCTCTAAGGACTCCGTCCTACTGATGGGATCAGCTCAAACTTTCCCGCCCTGTCTGGGGCAGACCGACCTAAAATCCCCTTGGGTGAAGCTAGGCAGGAGTGAGTGTCCGCCGCTTGGTAACCATCTGGTACACCTCGATGATGTCGCCTTCCTGCCAGGACTGGAACTTGTCGATGCCGATCCCACACTCGAAGCCAGCAGCCACTTCCCGCACATCGTCCTTGAAGCGCTTCAGAGAGTCCAGACGTCCTTCGTAAACCACTTCCCCTCTGCGGCGGACTCGCACCAGAGCATTGCGCTGCACCTTGCCCGAGAGCACATAGCTGCCAGCAACCGCGCCGCGCCCGATGGGGATCACCATGCGCACCTCTGCTTGACCCAGCGGCTCCTCTACTTCTTCCGGCTCTAGCAAGCCCTCCATCGCCGCCCGCAGATCGTCCAGCAGGTTGTAGATGATGTCGTACTCCCGCACATCCACGCCCTTATCATCGGCAGCTTGGCGGGCACCGGGGGCCAGGGTGGTGTTGAAACCGAGGATGATGGCGTCGCTGGCCGCAGCCAAATCCACATCGGTTTCCGTGATCTCGCCAGGAGCCGCCAGCAGAACCCGCAACTGGACTTCCTCTTGGGGCAAATCCCGCAGCGCCGTCTGGATGGCTTCGGCGGATCCCTGGACATCCGTCTTAATGATCAAGTTCAACTCCTTGAGCTGACCTTCTTGGGCTTTGGCGGAAACGCTACCCAAGCTCACGCGACGAGACAGCAGCGCCTGTTGCAGACGGGTTTGCCGCAGCGCCTCTGCCCGCTCTTGGGCAATGCGACGGGCCTCTTTTTCGTCGGTGTAAACCTGGAACTCATCCCCGGCTGCGGGGACTTCATCCAAGCCCAGCAGTTGTACTGCCGAAGAGGGCCCGGCTTCCTGCAACCGCTGACCGCGATCGTCCATCATTGCCTTGACCCGACCCAGGACGGCCCCGGCCACCAGGGTATCCCCGACCCGCAAAGTGCCATTTTGCACCAAGAGGGTAGCCACTGGCCCGCGAGCTTTGTCCAGATGGGCCTCGATCACCGTGCCACGGGCGGGGCGGTTGGGATTGGCCTGCAGCTCCGCTACATCGGCCACCAACAGGATCATCTCCAGCAGAGCATCCAGGTTACGGCGGGTGAGGGCACTCACCTCCACCATCGGGGTATCCCCACCCCACTCTTCTGGCAATAGGCCGTGCTCCGCCAACTGCTGCTTGATGCGTTCCGGCTGGCTGCCGGGTTTGTCGATCTTGTTGATGGCTACAATGATCGGTACCTGAGCTGCCCGCGCGTGGCTGATTGCCTCCAGAGTTTGCGGTTGTACCCCATCGTCGGCGGCCACCACCAAAACCGCAATGTCAGTCACACGGGCTCCCCGAGCACGCATGGCAGTAAAAGCCTGGTGGCCGGGAGTATCCAGGAAAACGATGCGCCGCTTCTGGCCTTCAAAGTCCACATCCACATGGTAGGCACCGATGCGCTGGGTGATCCCACCCGCCTCTCCCTGCGCCACTTTGGTGTCGCGGATGGCATCGAGGAGAGTGGTTTTGCCGTGATCCACGTGACCCATGATGGTCACCACCGGCGGACGGGAGACCAGATGGTCGATGTCCTCCACATCCAGCATTTCGGTTTTTTTGGCCTCGAGTTTTGCCTCAGGCCGACGAATCTCATAGCCCAACTCTTTGGCCACCAACTCGGCCAGCGACTCATCCAAGACTTGGTTGATGGTCACCATCACCCCTTTGAAAAAGAGGGTTTTGATGATCTCGGTTTCGGCCACGCGCAGGCGGTGGGCCAATTCCTGAACGGTGAGGCTGCCATCCAAGAACAACACCTTCTCTTCGGGCAGGGGCTCTGTTGTGGCCAGGCGACCAAAGGACTCCGTCCCGCTAGCCCGATTGGCAGCGCTGGCTTCAGCGGAGGTGGGTTGCTGCTGCGAACGGGCAGCAGGGCGAGGGCGAGCAGTGGGAGCAGCCGTTGCTGCGGGTGGGCGATAGGAAGGGGGCTTGGCGGTGGGGCGAGCCAAAGGCTTGAGGGCGTTCAGCTCAGCCTGCTTGACCACTGGAATGAGGGTCATGGGATCCAAATCCAAACCATCTCCGTCTCCTTCCCCCCGTCTCCAACTGCGTTTGCGTTTGGCTTGGGCGCGAGCAGCCCGTCGACTGAGAGCTTGTAGCTCCTCGTCCTCTTCCTCTTCCGTTTTGCGCTTGACCTTGGGCGGGGTAGGTCTTACAGGAGCCTCCGCCAACACCGGGCTGGGACGTTCCCCCGGGATCCTTTCTGGCAGGGGAGAGGCGGCGTCTGGGTCAGGGGAAGTCGGCTTGGCCACAGGACGGGTAGGGGGCCCCACCAATTCCATTCGCCGCTGTGGACGAGGGGCTTCACCGACTTTGCTGCTGCTGGAAGTGTCTTCTTTGGTCGCCGGGGAGCGTGTGCCAGGGCGAACGGGTGCGCCCACCAGTTGTGGACGCGGTCGCTGCGCAGGTGGAGGAGAAGGAGCTTTTTCTTCCGCAGGCTGAGGAGCACGGGCGCGGCTGGGGGATGCTGCTTCTGAGGGGCTGGGGCGACTGGGCTCAGGAAGTTTTTGCGGCGGTTCGGGTTGCTCTGCCGGCAGTTCTGTCTCGGAGGTAGCTCGTCGAGGGGGAGGGAGCACAGTTGGATGCTTGGCCACAGGACTGGGCTCCGAGCCCCTGGCTTTGGCCGCAGCAGGCTCAGGGCGACTGGGAGGGGTTGCCGCTTGAGAAATAGTCTCCGGCTCTTGGGGGGCCTCAGACGAGCGGACAGGAGGGGTGACCTGCCGCCGCGGTGGGCCGATGAGCTGAGCACCAGATCCCTTTTCAGGGGAGACTCGCTCAGGTCGAGATAGCGAGGGCTTGGCAGCCGGCGGAGTTTCAGCCGTCTTGGTCTCGCCAACTGGGGCTTGCTGCTGAACAGGTGCGGGCCGACGAATGCCGACGATCGCGCTAGTGGTGCCGGGCACTTTCTGCTGAGGGCGCTCACTGGCTTTGGCTTCAGCAGGAGGCGCCGACGGCGGGTCTTCAGATGGGGATTTGGGCCGGGGTCGAGGCGGTCTCACAATGCGGGGGGCGCCCAGCTTGCTGCGCACCAACTCAGCTTGCTCCGGAGAGATGGTGCTGCTGTGGGTTTTGAAAGGGATCCCCAGTTGCTCACAAATCTCCAGCACCTCCCGACTGTCACGCCCCATCTCACGGGCAATGTCATAGAGTCGAACTTTGTCGGTCATTCGTCTGCTAGCCTCTGCTCCTTTCTCCTCGTCAGTTTTACTCTCCAAGTCAACGGGAACCCGGTTATTGGGTTGGGCCGAACCTTTTGGGCTTGCGGGGGCTTCCTCCGGTGCATCGAGAACAGCTTGGCGATCCTCTAGAGATCCGGACTGGAGGGAACTCAGGTCTGAAGCTGCTCTGGCAACATCCGCAGGGGACATCCAGTAGGGCAGCCGGGGAAAGAATAGGTGGAAACAGCGCCTCCAGAATAACCTCTCTGCAGCTCCTCCAGCCTGACCTCAGTTTTCCGGCCAACTCCCATTCTGACAATTGAGGGGGGCTGCCGTGTAGTTCGCAACCTGATGAACCCAAAAGAGCGTTTAAATATCTTACCTATGTTTCTTACCTATGTTTGGGAATACCTCTAAGGCTCAGGCTTTTGGAGGAGATGTCCCTGGGGATCCTGCTCAAGAGAATCCAACAGCCGTTGAAACAACGAATCAGGCACAGCTGCCTTGAGGGCTCGGTTGATCTGCTGCTTGCGTCTGGCCGCCTGCAGACATT
This sequence comes from Synechococcus sp. M44_DOE_062, assembly GCA_015295985.1. Taxonomy (GTDB): domain Bacteria; phylum Cyanobacteriota; class Cyanobacteriia; order Thermostichales; family Thermostichaceae; genus Thermostichus. Next base: position 46,290 of record DVDX01000001.1, read on the forward strand.
CTAGCCGACGACAGACATAGGCAGAACGCCCCATACCCTCATCCAAAAGCACTTGGTGGGAATCAAATTGCCTAACCAGCCGCCACAGTTGTGAGCGAGGAAACAACTGGCGACAGCCTACACAACGGCGCAGGGGATCGGCACCCGGCAAAAGACTCGATCCTGCTGATACACTACAGGCAAGCTCTATCCAGCCTACTCCAAATCTGGCGCCCGTGATCGCAGAAACTCAAAGAAACACTCCACCAACTGGGGATCCCGCCACCCCCTGGCTGTTTCTTCCCGCAAAATGTCTATAGCCTCTTGAGCAGTGAAAGCTCGCTTGTAAGGTCGCTCCGAGGTGAGGGCGTCGTAGATGTCGATGATCTGGAAGATACGAGCCACCAGGGGGATCTCTTCCCCCTTGAGGCCGTCGGGATAACCGCTGCCATCCCAACGCTCGTGGTGGTGACGGATGAGGGGCAGCACCTCTCTCATGGTGCGCAGTGGGCGGCAGATCTGCTCCCCAATCAAAACATGGGATTTCATCACCTCCCACTCTTCCGGGGTATGTTTGCCTGTTTTACTCAAGATGGCATCGGGTATGCCCACTTTGCCGATGTCGTGCAGGTAACCTCCCCACATCAGCACCTTGATCAGGGGACGGGGCAGATGTAAAAACTCGCCGAAGCTCTTGGCCATTTGTACCAAGCGCTCACAGTGATCCCCAGTGGTGGGATCCCGGCTTTCCACACTGCGGGCAATGGCGAACAAAACCTGGGCAGCATGATCCAAGTCTTCATTGAGGTGCTTTTGGCGAACGAGGGAACGCACCCGCGCCAACAATTCCGACTCGTCAAAGGGCTTGCTCAAGAAATCATCTGCCCCAGCCTCAATACCGCGCACGCGATTTTTGCGATCGCTGGCCGCTGTGACCAATACCACCGGGATCAAGCGTGTCTCGTCATTGGCTTTGATGCGCCGACAGACCTCAAACCCATCCAACCCCGGCATCATCACATCCAGCAAGATTAGATCCGGCTGGAAGGTTTTCAACATCTGCAGAGCTTGATTGCCGCTTTCAGCCTCGCTGACCCGGTAGCCAATGCCTTTCAGCAGATCCCCCAGCAGTAGGCGGCTGTTGGGCTGATCATCCACGATCAAAAGGTGACCCGCCTCATCCCCAGAAGGTGTGACAAGGATCCCAGCTGTCACAGGCAGCTTGGGCATCTCGGGTCTGGCAAGTTGGGCCCAGGAAAAGCTGGTCACTGTAGGATCTCAGGTGCAACACCTCTACAGTCAAAGTATTCCCATCTGAGAAAAAAAGCATCGGGGCTTACCCGAAAACTGGGTCTAAAGCCCCGTCTCTGAGCGCTACAGCCTGCTTACATAAACTACTCCCAGCTAAAGCAGGGAGCTTTCAGTAGCTCTGCAGTTGATAAGCCAACCACGAGCCCCCGGGGTGGTTTACAGCACCCCCAAGCGCGCTCCGCGCCGCTAGCGCGAACGACCGTTACCAGTGCCTCAAACAACCGTTTCTGGTGCCCGCGCCACTGTAATAACACAAGGCAACTGAAGTTGCCAAAGGAGCCTTCCTCCCCGCACTAAGGTACGGGGCTTCCAGCCTAACCCAATGTGAGCCTTAGGGCCTAGGCCCAGGGAGCCAGCAACTCTACGCTGCTGTAAAAGCCTTAGCTTATTCTGTGCGATACGTGGCTCTGCCGTAACTCGGCATAAGGGAACGGTGACATACTCCCGACGCTCACCCTAAGGGATAGAGCACAGACCTCTCGCTTCAACGGGGAGCCTACGCAAGAACCCTCTGCGAGCAGACACGGGATGTCCCATCACGTAGCTGTACCCAATTCCGACAACGCCGTTTTATACAGCCATGCTGATTGTAGCGCAGAAGATGTCCGCCTTTCATCCCGACCCTCCTGCTGTTCGCGAAAGCGGGACGTAGTCCTTTGCAGAGAGGGCGGGGCTTCCCGGCGGGCTAGCTAACGCCTGGGAAGATGAGCACCCCTGCTAGGGAGTCTGTTCCGCTGCTGCGAGTAGCAGGTCAACTGGATAGAGTAAGTGCTGTCGCAGAACCAGGAGTTCAGAATCCTAGCCCTACTGCCAGGCAGTTCCCCTTAGCGGATGTGGGCCTTAGCAAGCCAGTAGGGTGAGGAGCGCGTCAAACTATGCTGCCCCCTGAAGCGGAAGGCTTTTCTTTCATCAATCCAGGCCTTTGTGAGTGCTTGTACAGAGCCTAGATATCCTGGAGACCTCTTTCTGTCCAGCCTGATACAGATGATCCCGAGAATGGATGCCCCAGTCAACTCCCCAGGCTCCCATGTCAGTGCAATTGGCCACTCCTATTTGCCGGTTAGCCGACATCAATCAAATCGTTGGATCCCCAGCCGGGGGCGACCTGAGCCGCTCTGAGAATAAAGGCAGCCAGGTTTCTCAGGGCTTCGTCGTCCATCCAGGAAGGGGGCACAGGGCGGCATCCAAAGCTGGAATCCGAACCATCGTAGCTACGGGGATCCCGCTGATACTCCATCAAGGCTTGGAGAGTATCTCGGGGTGGAGTGGCACCGCGCAAGTCCCTCAAAGAGAGGGAAATGTTGGGAGCTGGCAGGGTGGCACCGCCCACATGACAATTCAAGCAGGCAGACTGAAAACGATTTTTGCCATCCGTGAGCTGCTCTGGGGTAAAGGTGAGGGTGTGCCCTGCAGCATCTAAAGGCAATTCCACCGGGCCACTCACCCGCAAATACTGATTCACGTAAGGATCAATACGAGCCGCCACCGGACTGGCCAGCCCCAGCCACAACAAAGCCAGGATCCCGACCCAAGACCAGAGGCGAGACGGGATCCGCCAACTCGTAGGCAACTTGCAATGCAGATGCGGCATTAGAGATAGGCCGATAGGTCGCTGTGGCTTTCATTCTTGGTACCGCCCCAGCCGGGGATGGTCTTGGCCTGCACCAGAATGTAGCCTGCAATCAGCTTCAGATCCTCGTCAGTGAGGTTGCGCAGACGAGGATACTCACTGATGAGCTGCGTGTTGGGGTGATACTCCAGCAGAGACTCCACTCCGTCATAGGTGACCGGGTTTTTGATGTAATCCACAATTGCCAGCACATTATCCCGTGGGGGAGTTGCCCCCTCGAGATCGGAAAGCTTCAAGCTCACATCCGGGTTGGGATAGGTCTGGCCGCCCACATGGCACTGGGCGCACGCAGCGTTGAACAGCTTCTTCCCTTTGGCCAACTGGGCTTCGGTAAAGGTAATGGACTCAGTTGGCGACAGAGCTACCGCAGGAATATCTTTAGCTGCGAACACCGGAGCTAGACCCCAGCCAAACCCGGCCATCAATACAGCCAACAGCAGGACAAGCAACCGACGACGCGCTGGCGCAAACACCTTCTGAAAAGAAAAAGCTTTGCTAAACATGGTTCTCCGTAGATCAGCCTAGAAAGAGGAGAGGTGGGCTCCACTCCAGCCACAAACCCGACACCAGGATCAAGAATAGACCATCAAGAGATCATTTGCAGAGGGGATCCAAAATAGTTTCCCAATGGTTCTATTTGCCTTGATGTTAAGTTTGATTGCGGAGCTATGGCCTATTGGTTGGGAGTCTGTTGGCCGGGAGCTGATTTGGTCACAGCCCGGTCGAGGCTGGGGAAACTGAGCAGGTAATATAGAGCTTGGCTTGCTTGCCCGGCAACCTCAGAGCAGGAGAGCACGGCAGACTCCGTTCCAGGTTTTTGCAGGATTGCCCCATGTCCTCTGTCCGATTCCAGCCGTTGCGGGTGGCTTTCACCTGTGCGGATCCCAGTCAAGTCCAAATGCCCGTTGCCGATTTGCTGGCAGCGTTGCCGGCCTCACCGCTTCTGGCCTACACAGACCCGGAAGCAGCGGACTTGCGGGTAGAGCTGCTGCCCGATGCCATTTATCACTTTTACCGGCGGGGGGAAGAGGTGGCTCTGGCAGCCTTCCGGATCCCGGTGAAAAAGCTACAGGCCCTGCCTCGCAAGCTGGTGCGGCTGTTGGAGCACGTGGCCGCCTTCGGCAACCTCTTGAATCTGCAACCTCCCAGCGAGGCGCTGAGCAGCATCTTGGAAGTGGAATTTCTCCAACTGGAAACCCCGGCCAGCAGCTCTGCCCCTGCCGAAGTAAGCCCCCTGCCGCGGGATCCCCAGGGACAGGTGCAAATCCAAGCGGGCCGCAACCTGGCCATTGCCCTGAGAAACAGAGCCCCCACCCCAGTGCATGTCTATGTCACTGTCTTTGACGAGCGGCGGTACAGCGTGGATTTGGTTTACCCCTATCAACCGGATCTGCCTGCCCGTCTGCGCCCCAGCGAGAGCCTGTTGATCGGCTCTGGCCCCCGCTACTTGCTGCAGATGCAACTGCCAGAAGGGATGGATGTAGCAGTGGATCACTTCAAAATCTGGGTCAGCGGCACCAGCATGCAGCCAGGCATTATGGTGATGCCCCCCCTAGGGCAACGGCTAGACCCCCCCTCCGAGGATCCCTACGGATCCGGATCCCGCCTAGATCGAGAAGTAAGGCTGGCGATTCTGGGCAAGGCAGGCAGCACTCCCATGCCGGCTTTTGCCGAGGATCCCTGGTGGTGCATGGAACAAGCCGTCAAGATTGTGGCCTGAGCCAATGCTCCCAGGGACTTTTTCAGACTTTTAGAGATGGTTTTTTAGAATCCCATCAAAGGTAGCCTTAACCTCATCAACGCCGATCACTGACAGATGGTAGAGGGAAGAAAGATCGCTTCTTATATCTTGGCTAACATCAGTTAAAACCATGAAAACTTGGCTTCTCTGAAGACCAAGTTCATCAGCAATCCTGGAGTATTTCTGTATTTTATCCTGATACTCACCTGTCTTCGATTCTACCCAGTAGAATTGATTGTTGATATGGAAGAAAAGATCTATCTCAAAGTCAACTCCGTTTGACAAAGTAACTTGAGCATTTGCGATGTAAGAAAAACTGAACTTGCCGGTGTAAGCTGCAACAAGGCGGATTAGGTTGCACCTAACATATCTTTCCAGCCAGTTTCCTGACAGAAAATTCAGCGCTTGGGGTGACCTACTGGGTCTTGCTACCAAGAGATATCTAGGTGCCCTAAAGTATCTGTACTCTTCCAAAAATGCGATGCCGTGCAACTCTTTAGCAACTTGGCAAGTTGCACTGATTACTTGTGGAGGTTCATCTCTAAGGTTTAGGGAAAAAGAGCTTCCGCTATTCATATTTGATTTAATCATTCCATAAAATCTTTTAATCAAAGAGTATCGGCTGCCCATAGAGGCAGCTATTTGATCTAGCTTTTCCTCTTTTTCCTACACAGCTATACTTTTTATCTTTATGTTTTTCGAGTTTAAGAACAACTCTATCTTTGATATATCAACAGTAGCTGTTCCATCCTTGTCTCTTGGTACGTTATCTATTGACTCAGGCTCTAATGCTTTATCAATAACCTGAATAACCTGATCGCTCTGGAAATTCTGGTCTGTAGTTTGGCGTATCTCTAATCCATGAAAACTTTGAATAGCAGACCGTAGTCGCTGATAAATATCTTCGGCTTCTTTTACTAAGTTTTCCAGAATGGCTCGTTGATTATTTAGTTGATCATCATACTCAGCTAACTTTACAGACATGGCCTGTAGAAGGTTCCTGCCCCAGTCTTGCAGCAAGCTTTGGTAGTTATCGGCAAAGCGAAATTTAAACTCTTCAAGATTAGCTTGGCCATCCTGTAGCTTTTGAGAGATTTTGTCTGCTAATCCTTCGCTCAACTTGATTAGCGCTTCGTTTGCGTCGTTAAGTTTTTGGCTATGTTGGCTTAGCTGTGAAGATATCTCTCTGATAATCTCTCGTTTCCAAATCTCTAGTTTAGGATTTTCCTTATACTGACGAGCAACGTAAATACCTGCCGAGAAACCGATAGCTACCCCAATCAATAAAATCAAAACTAAGTCCATCAGGTGCTCCTGCCCTCTGCTGCCGTCGCTTTTCTTTCAAGTTGACTGGGCTACCCGCCTGCCTCAACATGCTAGGGGGAGGTGAGCGAATTTTCAAGTGGAGGGGGCTTGCCCTTGGCCGCTGAGGAGCTAGGTGCGAATGAGGGATCCCAGCCAGCCTTGCTGGAGGGCTTCTTGAGCAGGAGTCAGTTCAGGCAACACCTCTAATGTGTAGACATCGGGCCGAGGGGGATCCAACGGGATCCAAAAGTGTTTCAACTGATCCGCTTGAAAAACGCTCAAACAAATGATCTGGTGGGGCTGATAGGCCGCCAAGCGTTCTGACAAGTTAGCAGCGCTTACCCGGAAGCCATCCAGGGCCACCAGCTCATCGCCGGCCCAGATGCCTGCTTTTTGCGCCGGGGATCCCATCTCTACTGCGCTAATGCGATTGCCCTCGCCGTTGAAATTGAGGCCTAAGTAAGGGCTGGGGTTAGGGCGGCTGAAGTGGGCTTTGAGGGTGAGGCCAAAAGGGTGTAGGTAGGCATTGTAGTCCAGCTCTTCTGTGCCTTCCACATAGGCTGCGAAAAACTGCCCAAGTTCGGCACCGGCTGCCCGCTCAAACGCCTCCCGCAAATCTTGATCGCTGTAGCCCTTCCCTGACTGACCAAAGCGCTGCCACAGATCCTGCAATGCCGTGTCCAGGGATCCCCGACCGCCGGAAAGGTGGCGAATGTGCAGATCCAGGAGCCAACAGACCAAAGCTCCTTTTAAGTAATAAGAAACCTGGCTATTGAGGCTGTTTTCGTGGGGGCGGTAGAGTTTGATCCAAGTGTCGAAGCTGGATTCCCGCAGTGATTGCACGGCCCGGCCCGGAGTACGCTGCAAGCGGCCAATCTGTTCGGAAAGAACCTTCAAAAAATCGTTGGCACTGAGGATCCCTGACCTCAACAAGATGACATTTTCGTAGTAGCTGGTCGCCCCTTCGCAAAACCACAGACATTCCAGATAGTTTTCTTGGTTGTAATCGATCTTTTCCAATGGCAGCGGACGCAGACGCTTGACATTCCAGGCATGAAACAACTCGTGGGCCAGCAAAGACAAAAAGCGCCGATACTGCCCCGGCTGATGCAGCTCTAGCCCAGAGTAAAGAAGGGTGGTGCTGTACTTGTGCTCAAGGCCACCAAATCCTCCCGGTGACAAATGCACAATGAACCAGTAACGGTCGTAGGGTAGCCCACCAAAAAACGCGGCTGTGGTTTTGACAATGACCTTGGCATCAGCGACAGCCCGATCCACATCCAGAGTGCCCGCCCCCCAAACCACAAAGTAATGGGGGATCCCTTCCACCTCAAACGATTGCATCCGATGCAGACCCACCTCCACCGGACTGTCCACCAGCTCGTCGTAGTCTTCTGCCACAAAAGACTGGCCGGAAGTGGGATCCCCAGAAGGAGAGGTCAAAGGTCGCAAACTGGTGGCGATGCGCCAATCCGGCTTGGGGGGGATCACCGTCAAGGTGTAAGGTTCCCGCTCGCGACCGGGCACGTAGAGGAAGAGCGCTGCCCCGTTGAAATAGGCGTGGGTCAAATCCAGATGGTTTGTGCGCACCGTCAGCTCATAGGCATAGACCCGGTAGCCCACCTTCACGGCAGAACAGCCCGGCGGATCGATCTGCCAGGTGTTCTTGTCCACCTTCCGCCAGGCCAAAGGGATCCCTTGCTCGGTTGCCGCCTGAAACTCCTGCACATGACGGGCATATTCTCGCACCAGGTAGGATCCCGGCGTCCACACCGGCAGCCGCAGCCGCAAAGGCATCTTGGGATCCACCTCTTGGAGCAGCAGCTCCACCTCCAGCAGGTGATTGGCCGGATCCGGCATCCGCACCGTGAAATGCTGGCGGCTCAGTCGAGAAGATGCAGCAACAACGGCCTCCGGGATCCCCATAGATAGAATGTTCCAACCCATCCCACTCTCTGCCGCTAAGGATCGGCGCAGTCCTTTGCGGCAATGGCTCTTATCCTAACCCCTGCCTTCGGCTGGGGATCCCTTTCTGGAACAGAAAGGAGACTCAAAAATGTAGCGCGTGCTACAAAGATGTCTGGGCAGAACCTTCTACTTTAGGGTAAATCTTGGTATCGTCATCGATTCTGAAGTTAATGGGTTGCAACCTAGCCTAATGCTTCTAGATTGATCTTAATAGGTTGATCTTAGGTATAAACTGACCTTAAAAGGTTGATGAGTATGGCGGTGGCCGTAGCGGAAAAATCTCTGATCACAGCCTTCAAGCAATTGGGAGGCCCTCACCATCCTCCGGTTATCGAAACGTTTGAGCGCGGGAAGACCATTTTTTTTCCAGGGGATCCGGCGGAGCGGGTTTACTTTTTGGTGAAGGGAGCCGTTAAGCTCTCGCGGGTCTACGAAATGGGGGAGGAAATCACCGTCGCCCTCCTGCGCGAAAACAGCATCTTCGGCGTGCTCTCCTTTATCACAGGACAGCGCTCCGACCGCTTTTATCACTCGGTGGCTTTTACGCCTACTGAGTTGCTCTCTCTGCCGATTGAGCAGGTGGAAAAATCCCTGCAGGAGAACGCCGAGCTGGCCATGTTGCTGGTTAAGAGCCTGTCGTCCCGCATTTTGCAAACGGAGATGATGATCGAGACGCTGGCTCATCGCGACATGGGATCCCGTCTGGTCAGCTTTTTGTTGATCCTCTGCCGTGATTTCGGGGTGCCTGGCCCAGATGGGGTCACCATCGATCTCAAACTGTCTCACCAGGCCATCGCCGAAGCCATTGGCTCAACCCGCGTCACCATCACCCGCCTGTTGGGAGAGCTGCGCAAGAAGAAGTATATTTCCATTCATAAGAAAAAGATCACCGTACACGACCCAATGCGACTGAGCCATCGCTTTGCCTAGGAGGAAGAGGAGCACGCTTCCTGAGCGGCAATCTCACCCTGCCGAGACAGGCGCCGCTCGACGACTGATTGAAGCTCAACCCAGCCGATGTTCAATCCACCCCTGCAGCTTTGGAGGATCCTTGTGCTTGAAGGACAGACTGCCGATTATCCCTTAAAGTTTTCTGGAAGCTGAGGGGATCCCGGGCAAGAATCCACTAGCCTATGGGGGGATCTGGCTTTGGCCAGAGCTGTCTAGCCAATTGCTGAGGTGTAACTGTGGAAACGGCCATCGAGTGGATTACCGCCCATGAGATCCTCGACTCGCGAGGACGCCCCACCTTAGAAGCCCTGGTGGGTCTGGCCAATGGGGCGACGGGCTTGGCGCAGGTTCCCAGCGGCGCTTCGACCGGTACCTTTGAGGCCCACGAGCTGCGGGATGGGGATCCCAAACGCTACGGCGGGAAGGGTGTGCTGAGGGCAGTGGAAAACATCCTTGGCCCCATCCAGTCGGAGCTGCAGGGCGAAGATGCCCTCAACCAAGCCCGTATTGACCAGTTGCTGATCGACCTGGACGGCACCCCCAACAAGTCCCGCCTGGGGGCCAATGCCATTTTGGCAGTTTCTCTGGCGACGGCCAAAGCGGCTGCGGAAGCGGTGGGCCTGCCTCTGTACAAATACCTGGGGGGGCCTTTTGCCAACCTGCTGCCGGTTCCTTTGATGAACGTCCTCAACGGCGGCGCCCACGCCGACAACAACGTGGACATCCAGGAGTTTATGCTGGTGCCCATTGGGGCGGCCAGCTTTCGCGAGGCGCTGCGCTATGGGGCAGAGGTGTTTGCGGTGCTGAAGACGGTGCTGCAGCAGAAAGGGTTGGCCACCGGTGTGGGGGATGAGGGCGGATTTGCTCCCGATCTGCCTTCCAACGCGGCGGCTTTGGATCTGCTGATGACGGCTATTGAGCAGGCAGGCTACAAACCGGGAGCAGATATCGCCTTGGCCTTGGATGTGGCTGCCAACGAGTTGCTGCAGGATGGGCAATATCATTTTGAGGGCAAAGCCCGCAGCGCGGCTGAGATGGTGGCTTACTACGAGCAACTGCTGGCCAACTATCCCATCCTCTCCATTGAAGATGGGCTGGCGGAAGAAGACTGGGCCGGCTGGCAAGCCATGACCGCTCAACTGGGATCCCGAGTGCAACTGGTGGGGGATGACCTGTTTGTAACCAACCTCACCCGCCTGCAGAAGGGCATCGACAGCGCCGCCGCCAACGCCATTTTGATCAAGCTCAACCAGATCGGCACCCTGACGGAGACCGTCTCGGCCATTCAACTGGCCGGCCAGGCGGGTTTTCGCTCTGTAATCAGCCACCGCTCCGGCGAAACCGAGGATACCACCATCGCCGATCTGGCGGTGGCCACCCGTGCCGGGCAGATCAAAACCGGATCCCTCTGCCGCAGCGAGCGCATTGCCAAGTACAACCAACTGCTGCGCATCGAAGACGAGCTGGGAGAAGCAGCAGTTTATGCCGGTCGGGTGGGTCTGGGCCCCAAGGCTCGCTAACTTCCCGTTCCGTCCCAAGGGATCCCTAGCACCTGCACCAAAAAGGCCCAGCGGTCGGCAGCTTCCTCGATCAGCTTGGTGGTGGGCTTGCCGGCCCCGTGCCCTGCCTTGGTTTCGATGCGGATAAGCACCGGTTGGGATCCCCCTTGGGCAGCCTGGAGGGCGGCAGCAAACTTAAAGCTGTGGGCAGGCACCACCCGGTCGTCGTGATCCGCCGTGGTGATCAAGGTGGCGGGATAGGCGGTGCCGGGCTTGAGGTTGTGCAGGGGGGAATAGGCATAGAGGGCCTTGAACTCTTCTGGGTTTTCCGGGGATCCGTACTCCGAGATCCAGGCCCAGCCGATGGTGAACTTGGGAAAACGCAGCATGTCCATCACCCCCACCGCCGGTAGAGCCGCCGCGAACAGATCCGGCCTTTGGGTCATGCAGGCCCCCACCAACAGGCCACCATTGCTGCCACCGGAGATGGCCAACCGGGAGGGGTTGGTGTAGCCATGGGCAATCAGCCACTCGGCAGCAGCAATAAAGTCGTCGAACACGTTCTGTTTGTTGAGCTTGGTGCCCGCTTGGTGCCACTCTTCCCCATACTCGCCGCCGCCCCGCAAGTTGGGCTGGGCATAGACGCCGCCCATTTCCAGCCAGGCCACCAGGCTTACCGAGAAGCTGGGGGTGAGGGAGATGCCAAAGCCGCCATAGCCGTACAGCAGCGTGGGATGGGATCCGGTCAGCTCCAGGCCCTTCTTGTGGGTGATGAACATCGGCACCCGCGTGCCATCCCGGCTGGTGTAAAAAATCTGTTTGACCTCGTAGGCGCTGGGGTCAAAGTCCACCTGCGGCTGGCGAAAGAGGGTGCTGGTGCCGGTGGTGAAATCGTAGCGGTAGATGGTGGGAGGGGTAGTGAAGCTGGTGAAGGTGTAGAAAGTCTCTGTGTCGTAGCGCTTGCCGCCAAAACCGCCCGCCGATCCCAACCCCGGCAGGGGAATCTCTCCCAAAAAGCGGCCATCCAAGGCAAACCTTTTGATCTGGGTGTGGGCATCTTTGAGGTAGAAGGCCACAAACTGGTTGTTGATCAAGCTGATCCCTTGCAGGGTTTCTTCCGCCTGGGGGATCACCTCTTGCAACTGCTCAGGCTGCTGGAGGTCAACAGCCACCACCCGCCGGCGAGGAGCGCCCTGATCGGTGAGCAGCCAAAATCGGGAGCCATCGTTGCCGATAAAGCTGTACTCCGCCTCAAACTCGCGGATGAGCTCCACCACGGGGGACTGGGGATCCCGCAGGTCTTTGTAGAAGATGAGATTTTTGGGATCCGTACCCCGCCAGACGGAGATGATCAAGTAATCACCATCTTCGGTGACCCCGCCGGCAAACCCCCATTCCTTTTGGTCGGGGCGGTGATAGACCAGGATATCTTGCGACTGGGGAGTGCCCAGGCGGTGGTAGTAGAGCTTTTGAAAGTAGTTGACGCTTTCATATTCACTGCCCGGAGCAGGTTCATCATAGCGGCTGTAGAAAAATCCCTGCCCATCCAGCGTCCAGCTCGCCCCGGAAAACTTGACCCAGCGGAGGTGATCCGGCAAATCCTCGCCGGTCTCGATGTCCCGCACCTTCCATTCCTGCCAGTCGGAGCCGGAGCGGGAGAGACCATAGGCCAAATACCGCCCAGCGTGCTCCGCACTGCTGTCGCGAGCACGGCTGATGGCAATGCCCGACAGAGCCACCGTACCGTCTTCCGAGAAGGTGTTGGGATCCAGCAAAACCCTAGCCTCAGCCTCCAGGCTCTCTTGGGTATAGAGAACGCTTTGGTTTTGCAGACCGTCGTTTTTGAAATAGAAGTAGCGGTTGCCCTCTTTGAAGGGCTGGCTGTATTTTTCGTAGTTCCACAACTGCGTTAGGCGCTCCAGCAGCCGCTTCCGTGCCGGGATTTGTCTCAGGTAGTCGAAGGTGAGTTGGTTTTGCGCCTCGATCCAGGCCCGCGTCTGCTGCGAATCCAGATCCTCCAGCCAGCGGTAGGGATCCGGCACCGGTTGCCCGTGGTAGATGTCCACCACAGTGGGATCCGGATGGCTGGGGGGATAGTTGAGCATAGAACCTAAGCACTGGAGACTCATTCCACTATGGCAGAGGGAGAAGCCGGAAACTCACCCTGAAGACTTCTGAGATCAAGCCCCGCTATAGTAGAAACCGGGTTTTGCGGGTGAGTTTCGTGCCACACCTTTTCTCCACTCCCTTGCAACACGCAGAGATCGGGCGAATTGGGGCCTATCCCCTACGCCAAGGCCGCTATCGCTTCTCCGTATGGGCGCCTCTGCTTGAACGAGTGGAGCTGAAGCTGCTCACCCCTGTTGAGCGATGCCTTCCTCTGGCTCAAGATGACCAGGGCTATTGGCGGTTGGAGGTGGACGGGATCCCGTCTGGGCCGGTGGACTATCTCTACCGTCTGTACACCCAGGCAGGGTTGGTAGAGCGACCAGACCCGGCCTCCCGCTGTCAACCGCATGGCGTTCATGGCCCCTCGCGGGTGGTGGATCCCCACTTCGACTGGCAGGATCAGGGGTGGAAGGGGATCCCGCTGCCCCAGTGGATCCTTTACGAGCTGCATGTAGGCACCTTTACCCCTGAGGGCACCTTTGCCGCTTTGATCCCTCGCCTGCCGGAACTGGTGGAGTTGGGGGTGAACGTGCTGGAGCTGATGCCGGTGGCCCAATGCCCAGGGGGACGCAACTGGGGCTACGACGGCGTCTATCCCTACGCGGTGCAGACTGCCTATGGGGGGGCCAAAGATCTGAAAGCCCTGGTGAACGCCTGCCACCAACTGGGCTTGGCCGTCATCTTGGATGTGGTCTACAACCACCTGGGGCCGGAGGGGAACTACCTGCGGGATTTTGGCCCCTACTTCACCACCAAGTACCACACCCCCTGGGGAGAAGCCCTCAACTTCGACGACCGCCATTCTGACGGGGTGCGGGAATTTTTCCTGCAGAATGCCGAGTACTGGCTGGAGGAATTTCACCTGGATGGGCTGCGCCTGGATGCCGTTCACACCATCTATGACTTCAGTGCCCGGCCCTTTTTGCAGGAGCTGGCGGAGCGGGTGGATGCCCTGGAAGCTCGCACTGGCTGGCCCAGGGTTCTCATTGCCGAAAGCGACCTCAACGATGTTCGCCTCATCACCCCCAGGGAGCAAGGGGGCTACGGCCTGGATGGACAGTGGTGCGACGACTTTCACCACTTGGTTCACACCCTGCTGACCGGCGAAACGGCGGGCTACTACCAGGATTTTGGCCAATTGGAGCAACTGGCCAAGTCTTACCGAGAAAGCTACGTCTTTTCCGGCCAATACTCCCGCTACCGCGCTAGGCGTTACGGCAACTCTGCCACCGGACGGCCAGGCTCCCAGTTTGTGGTCTGCATCCAAAATCATGATCAAATCGGCAACCGCATGTTGGGAGAGCGCCTCAGTCAGCTCACCTCTTTCGAGGGCCTCAAGTTGGCTGCTGCTGCCCTGCTGTTGGCTCCCATGCTGCCGTTGCTGTTTATGGGGGAAGAATACGGAGAGGTGGCCCCCTTTCTGTATTTTGTCAGCCACGGGGATCCCGATTTGGTGGAAGCGGTACGCCAGGGACGCCGCCGCGAGTTCAGTGCCTTTGCCTGGCAGGGAGAGCCGCCGGATCCCCAAGCTGAGGAGACTTTCCTGCGCTCCAAGCTGAATTGGGAGTTGAAAAAGGCCGGTCACCACCAGGTTCTCTGGAAGTGGTACCAGACCCTGATCCGGCTGCGCAAAACTCAACCGGCTCTCCAGCACCTGGAGCGGGATGGAGTGGAAGTGGAGCTGTTTTCGGGCTCCGGCCTTGCCCTGCACCGCCGCTATGGATCCCAGTCTTTGCTTGCCCTTTTCAATTTCAGCCCTGATCAGCCGGCCACCTACGCCCATTGGCCCGGCGGCACCTGGGAGAAGCTTTTGGACAGCCACGAGGCCCAGTGGTTGGGAAAGGGATCCCAACTGCCGGCAGAAAGCCAAGGGGATCCCGTTGATGTACTGGGCTATGGCGTGGGCCTCTATGGTGCTTTGCACCGCTAACACAGATGGCTGCGGCCAGAAGGGAAATCTCGACCGCTCCAGACCTGGCAAATGGAAACGGTTTAGCCAATCTTCGCGCCGCGGAAATAGAGAGAGTCAGGCAAGGGCCTGCGGGCGAGGCTGGGATTTCCGGAGAGTTTGCTCATCGATTGGCCGCGATAGGTCAGCTTGGGTTTGGCAGGGTTGCCTGTAGGAGCAGCCTCTGGTTGGGACTGCATGGGTACGCCCGGCGACAGTTGAGCCCATACTTCCGCGTGGTTCTCAAACTGCACCACGATGCTGAGAAATCCCCTTTCAATGTCGGCGCGGCAGGCAGATATCGCGTCTTGGGCGCGTTTGTACACTTGCCGAGGGGCGTAGAAGTGATTCTGAAACTTGATCACCTCCACCCAACCTTGGGGAGTCGAAGCCCAGAAGCCACTGTCTGCTTCGCTGTAGTCGAGAATAACCATGGTTAACTCCTACCCTGACGAGTGGATGGATAAAGAATTCCCAGCTCTCCCACTATGGATATCAAACGTAGTAGAACTTAATGGTGAGTTTGATCACATTGGTTATGTTTTGATGTCTTGAATGTCTTAATTACAGCTATGGCCTTTCAGGTTAGGGTGAGACGCTTGGGCTACTGGGAAAGGCCTTCTGGTTCCGTGCATTCAACATTATTTTAGATGTGAACATTTTAGGTGTGGTCACATTGTCCTAGCTTGGATCGAGACCATATTTTAAGTTGAAGTAAAGCCGATTGCGGGCTTTCTACTCCCCTCTCCTCTTGTGAGTGAGCGGAGCATCTTAATTCTTATGAGAGGAAGGTTGGAAGTGGTTGTCTGTAGCGGTGTGGAGTGCTTAAGAAATCCCTGGTTGGAAGAGGGGTTGAAAGCGTTTGCTTTGGCGGTGCAGAGTGCTAGGCGAATATCTCAAGTTTGTTTAGGACTCCGTCCCGCTAACGCGACAGGACTCCGTCCCGCTAACGCGACAGGACTCCGTCCCGCTGACGCGACCGGAATGGCTCCCCAAAAGGTAATCTCGACCACAGCCGTAGCGCCAAGCCTCGCGGCGCCGCTTCCAGAAGTAGTCTTGGGGGTCAGTTTCCAGCTCCGGGCGATCCGTCAGCTTCTGCAACAGCTCGTAGAGGCCGAGCGCGCCAAAGTGGCCCGCCCATTCCACCAACTCCGGCAACCCCAACTGGGGCAAAAGTCCGGCCACCAGCCGGGGATCCCGACTCATCGCCCCCCACAGGGCCTGGGCCAAGCCGCCGAACCGCACCACATCCTGCAAAAAGGGCTTCACCACCTGGGGGCCAGCGGCAAACATGGCCTCGAACACCCTGCTCAACAAGCGGTTAATGCTATTGGGATCCCAGCTTTTCTCCCGCAGCGGGGGGATCATGGCCTTCTGAAAGAGCCAGGTCACGGCCAAGTTGGGCTGGTAGGGTTGCAGCAGGGCCAGGGCCGCCCGGTTCAACTGCTGCTGGGCAAGGGCCTCGTGGATCCCTTGTTGCAGGCGATCCAGATGGCGCAGCATGGCCCCAAAGCCGCCAAAGCTGAGAGGAGACTGGCTGCCACTGCCGTCCCCCACTGCCAACAGGCGATCCCAGGGCAGTTGCAGAGGGCTACGGCGGTAGGCAGGAAAAACGCCGCACAGCTTGCGCACCCAGTGGATCTGCCCCAGTTCAACCCCTTGATAGGCCGGCAGCAGCCGGCAGTAATCTTGCCAAAGGGTGTGGAGGCTGGGCCGCTCCGGATCCCGGTCGCAGTAGGTGAACAGATAGGTGGTGCGCCCATCGCGGGCGGGGAAGGCTTCCCAAAAGGGCTGATAGCCGTTCTGGGCCGGGGTAAAGCTGTAGAAGAGATCCCCGGTGGGTTGGTCTGGCAGCCCTTGGGCACAGGATCCCACCACCAGACACACGCTATCCGGCGGCTGCCCTTGGCGGGCCTGGGCCACGAGGGGGGAGCGATGCCCCATGGCATCCACCAGCAACTGGGCAGAGAGGGATCCCGTGTCCGTTTGAATGCAGACCCCATCCGGGTGAACGGTAGCGCCCAGAAAGCAAGTGTTTTCCCGCAACTGGCCACCCCATTCCAGAAAGTGGGCTTTGCAGTGCTCCAGCAAGCGGGCGGGATCCACCCCCACATTCAGCACCCCTTCCACCCACCAACTGGGGCCATCCCCAAAGCCAATCCGCCCGCCAGGATAATGGGTCACCTGCACCTTCTCCCATTCCCTTAGGGTGAGCAGTTCCAGCTCCAGCAACACCTGCAATTCCTGCCGGGAGGTGTTCCACTCCTGCTCTCGGCCCCGCAGGATCCCTCGCTCCAGCAGGATCACCCGCCAGCCTCGCTTGGCCAAAGCCGCCCCCAGGAGGATCCCCAAGGTGCCGCCGGCAATCACCACGTCGGCATCCCGGAGTTGGCTGCCCAAACGGGTGGAAGAAGGGTGAACCACCGCCGGGGGCAGTTCCGCCTGCAACTGCCGCAGGGATCCCCACCAGCGATCCAGGGCAGGCAGGGCTTCTGGCGGGGGGACGAGTTCAGCCATCGGCAGAAGGAACCTCTTCACTCTAGACTAAGCCCCGACTTTTGAGGCGACGATGAATCAAAACCAGCGTATCCGCCTCGCCGACATTGCCCGGAAACAGCACCACCGGCAGGTTGGGAAAGCGGGGATGCTCTGACGGGGTGATCACCATCGAGATCCCAGGGTAGATCTGCCCCAGCAGACGCACTGCCGGCAAGTTGAGGCCAATGCTGAGGGTGTCGTTGGAGGTGATGCCACCCTTGCTGATGAGGTAGCCAATTCCCGGCGGTAACCCCTGCACCACGCCCATCAACAACCGCGAAACCTTTTGCCCAAAAGCTAGGCGCATTTCTACGGAGTCCTTCTCAAAAGTCAGTTCCTCCCGGCTGGTGTAGACCACCGGCGTCAGGCCCTTCTCGTAGGTGCTGTGAACTTGGGCCAGGATCCCTGGCAGCAGCTCCGCGTCGGGATCCAACAGCCGCCTCACCTCCACCTCAATGCCTTGGATTTCAGGCTCCTGCAGAAGGCGGGCCAACTGCTGGCTGGACTTTTGCACGTGGGATCCCACGATCACCACCCCCGGTCGAGAGGAGCAAACAAACTGCCCCATCTGTTCCGGGGGAATGGGCTGCGGCGGCAACTGCGCCAGAGCCGTCAGGAGGCTAGCGGCACTGCGAAACAGAAAGCGTTTGCCCTGAGAGGCTGCCGCCAAAACATCCTGGGCAAAGCGATTCAGATCCGCTTGGGTTTCTCCATCCACCACACAACAGACATTCCCCTGCAAGGCCAGCAGCCGCGGCAAACAGCCGGAGCGAATCTGCTCCAGGGTAAATCGCTCCACTTGGTCAGCCCGGATCCGCCCCTGCGTTTTCTCCTGTACATAATCGGGCAAATGGCTGTGGTGGTAGGCAAACACCGAGTCGCGGGCAAACTCCGTCTCATGCACCGGGATCCAGCGGCCCTCCACCCGCAGGTAATGGGTGCTCTCCCGCGTGATGCGCCCCCCCTCAAAAAAAGCCGGCACCAGAAAATGAGCATCGAAGGGCCCCAGCTCCGCTGCCATCACATCGGTTTCCAAGGGGTAGTGCCCCCGCAGAGTTGAATCGGAGCGGCTGACGAAAATGGCCTGCTCACACCCCAGCTCCGCCATCACTCCCTTCAACGCCCCACATACCGACCGCGTCACCTCTGCGGCCTTCGCCGGTGGCAGAGCCCGTGTATTGGTGAGGATAAAGCGAATTGGCGAACTATCCTGCAGCCCCAGCTTCAAGGTCTCCGGATCCCAGCGGGTGAGGAGCAGGCAACTGTGAACGGTTTGGGATCCAGTGGGGTCATCGTCCAGCACAATGATGGGGGGAAGAGCCATAAGACCGTCTCAATCGACAAAGCAACCCGAGAACTCCAGACAGACGAATCCCCCTCAGAGGGCAGCCGCTGTTTTCATCTTCCCCTAAGTTGGCCGTCTTCTCTGCCTCTATTCCAGGTGAAGTTTGCCATGATTGAGAGCAACTGGTTCTGCTGAATCCAAAACCGACTGCGGACATTCCCTCCCTGACCACATCCATGGGAGAAAGCCATGGGGCAACCTGAGCTGCAACTTCACATCAAACGGGTACAGCAGGACGTGCTGCGCATGGGGGCGCTGGTGGAAAAATCGGTGGTCTTGGCCCAGCAGGCCCTATTTGAACGGAACTTGGCCGCCGCGGAGCAGGTGATCGCTCAAGACAAGCAAATTGACCGTTTTTATCGTCAAATCGAGAAAGATTGTATTAACTTGATTGCCTTGCGCTCCCCAGTGGCGCGAGATCTGCGCTGGATCAGCACCCTCATGCAACTGGTGCGCGACCTGGAGCGGATTGGCGACTATGCCAAAGATTTGGCCGAAGTGGCTCTGCGCTTGGTCATGTACCCGCCGCCTCCGGAGCTGGGTCGTATTCAAGTGATGATGCAGCGTTGCCAGAAAATGCTCAGCCACAGCCTGGTGGCCCTGACAGAATTGGACGCCGACCTGGGCCGACAATTGAAGCAGGAAGACGACGCTGTTGATGAAGACTACACCAACCTTTACAATACGTTGGCGCAGCAATCGGACATCAGAGGATCAATCGAGCCTATCCTGTTGATGTTGCTGTCGATCCGCTACCTAGAACGTCTGGCCGACCACAGCACCAACATCGGTCAGCGGGTGGCTTTTATCGTCACCGGCCAGCGTGACTAACGCCAATGGGTTGGATCCTGCGATGTCTTAACCCCTCTTCTTCTTTCCTCTTTTGCCAATACCCAAAATGGACTTCTCTCGAATTTTTCAGCATTTTCTCTCTCAGCCTCCTGATCAATTGACCGACAAAGATACTCTTCTTGCCCTCTTGCAGTCCCCTGATCCAGAAGCGCCGGAAATGCTTGAGATTGCCTTGGATGGCCTGGTGCGGGCCGGGTTTCTGGAACGACTGGGGGATCCCCCCCGCTATCGGCGCAAGCCGGACGAATCTTTGGTGGTGGGGCGTTTGCGCTGCTCCAGCAAAGGCTTTTGCTTCGCCATTCGGGACGAGCCGGGGGTGGAGGATGTGTACATCCACGGCAGCAACCTCAGCGGCGCTTGGAATGGGGATCAAGTGTTGGCGCGGGTCACCAAAGATGGCAACCGCCGCCGCAGCCCTGAGGGAGAGGTGGTGGCTGTTGTGGAGCGGGCCAATTCTGCCCTGGTGGGTCGCCTCAAACAGACGGAACAGGGTTTTCGGGTGGTGCCCTTGGATGACCGGCTGCTGTTTGAGCTGGCCCTGACAGAGGGATCCCCTGTCGAGCTGGCAGAAGGTCAGGTGGCCTATGTGGAGGTGAATCGCTACCCGCTGGGGGATTTACCCCCGACCGGAACCATTCGCAAGATTTTGGGCGACGGCCCAGAAGCCTCCATCGATGCAGATTTAGTCTGTTGCAAGTACGACCTACCGCAGGAGTTTCCCGCCCTGGTGTTGGAGGCAGCAGCAGCTCTGCCCAAAAAGCTCAGCCGCTCTGACCAAAAGGGCCGCCGCGATCTACGCGATTGGTTTTGTATTACTCTGGAGCCTTTGGATCTGCAGCATCCTCACGGCTTGGAACCCAACGTGGCCGTCTCCTTGCAGCGGCAGGAGAATAACCACTGGCTGCTGGGGATCCACATTGCCGATGTCGCCCATTGGCTGGATCCCGACCACCCCTTGGAACAAGAAGCTCAGCAGCGGATAGCCACTGTTTACCTGGATACGAGGGTGCTGCCTCTGTTTCCGCCGGAGGTGCATAGCCGCCTGGCTTTGTTGCCGCAGCAGGAGCGCTTGGCCTATTCCCTGCTGTTAACCCTCGACCCCGAAGGGGTGGTACAAAACTTCGAGATCTACCCCAGCCTGGTGCAATCGCGGGCTCACCTGTCCTATGGCCAGGTGCAGGCTCTCTTGGCCACCGCTGCCGACTTAGGCCCCGACGAAGACGTGCCGGAGTTGATGGCCCTGCTGCAAAACCTGCTACGCCTCAGCCAGACCCTGCGGGCCAAACGTCACCAAGCGGGGGGATTTGACCTGCCCCTGTTGGATTTGCTCACTCCCCACTCTGCTGACGAAAGCGGCTACGGCCCCCTCTTGATCAGCGATCGCTTTGGCGCCCATGCCCTGATGACGGAAATTCTCCTGCTGGCCAACCAAACCCTGGGCCACCATTTGCGTCAGTTGGGGATCCCTTCGTTGGCCCGTGTGCAGCCTGCCCCTGCCGCCGAAGCCTTGCAAAGCTTTTTGCGCCTGGCCAATGCCATGAAGCTGGATCTGAATTTGCAAGATCCGGCTGTTGTAACCCTAGCGGACTGGCAGCGGATTTGCACCCGCATCACGGCTCCCGATGTGCTGGCCTCTGGGGCGAGCCCGGCCTTGGTGGCGCAGATGCTGGCCACCTTACCCCCGGTGGAGTATCGTCTCCAGCCTTTGGAAGAACACCTGGGCCATTTTGGCTTGGGCCTCAGAGAACCCTACGCCACCTTTACGGCCCCCTTGCGCCGCTATGCCGACTTGCTCAATTTGCGTGCCCTGCATCTGGCCCTGAGCAAAGGACGCAATCGCCGCAGCCCTCGCTCCAAAACTGTGGTGGATCTGCACGGCCCCAGCGGCTACGGCCAAATCGACTGGCCAGTGTTGCCGCCAAAGGTGCAGGAGGAATGGCAGGCGTTTCTCCAGGCGCAATTGCCCAAAATCCAGGAGGGGTACCGGATCCGTCAGCAGGCGGAACGGGAGCTGATGGGCCTGAAGCGCTCTGAGTTCATGCAAAAGCACCTGGGAGAGGTGTTCCCCGGCCTAATCATTGGCGTCCAGAACTACGGCTTTTTTGTCCAGGTGGATCCCATCTTGGCGGAAGGCTTGGTGCGGGTGAGCACTCTCAAAAACGACTGGTATGAGTACCGCAAGCAAGCGCTGGTGGGGCGCAAGAGCCGACGCCAGTTCCGCCTGGGGGATCGGGTGGAGGTGCGGATTAAGAACGTGGATTATTACCGCCAACAAATCGACTTGGCGGTGATCGGGGAAGGCCGTCCCTACGAGGAGGAAGAATAAGGCGGGGATCCCTCCATGGGTTGAGGCTGCAGAGGGCGGTTGTCGCGAACTCTGGCTCTGGCAAAATAGGCGATACCTAGATCAGGAAGATCCTGCCGGAGCTTCCAATACCCAGCTCTGTCGGCCAGAAAAGGCCGGGGGTACCTCCTGCGTTTGTATTGCCTTCCTATACTGAGTAGCAAAGCTCTGCCGAACTTCTATGCAGCCTACCAATCCCAATCAATTTACCGAAAAAGCTTGGAGCGCCATCGTTCAATCCCAAGACGTGGCCCGGCGGCACCAGCAGCAACAGTTGGAAACCGAGCATTTGCTGATCTCCCTCCTGGATCAGGAAGGGGGGCTCACCCAAACCCTCTTGCAACGGGCGGGTATCGATCCAAAGTTGGTGCGGGACAAAGTGGAAAGCTTTATCAACCAGCAACCCAAGTTGGCGCGGGTGGATCAGCTCTACTTGGGTCGCGGCCTGGAAACCACCCTGGATCGGGCCGAGGAATTCCGCAAGGAATATGAAGATGACTTCATCTCGGTGGAGCACTTGTTTTTGGGATCCCTGCAGGATGATCGGGTGGGCAAGCGGGTTCTGGCCCCCTTGGGCCTGACGGTAGAGCGCTTCAAACCGGTTATCAAAGAGGTGCGAGGCAAACAGCGGGTCACCGACAAAAACCCCGAATCCCGCTACGAAGCCCTGGAGCGCTATGGCCGCGATCTCACCAAGGCGGCCCGCGAAGGGAAGCTGGATCCGGTGATCGGGCGAGATGAAGAGATCCGCCGCGTCATTCAGGTGCTGTCCCGCCGCACCAAAAACAACCCCGTCCTCATCGGCGAGCCCGGCGTGGGGAAAACCGCCATTGTGGAAGGGCTGGCCCAGCGCATCAACCGAGGCGATGTGCCGGAATCCCTGAAGAACCGGCGGGTGATCTCCCTGGATATGGGCGCCATGATCGCCGGAGCCAAATATCGGGGGGAATTTGAAGATCGCCTGAAAGCCGTGCTCAAAGAGGTCACCGAATCCGAAGGCCAGATCATTCTCTTCATCGACGAGCTGCACACCGTTGTCGGTGCTGGAGCCGGGGAGGGGGCGATGGATGCCGGCAACCTACTGAAGCCCATGCTGGCACGGGGCGAATTGCGCTGTATTGGTGCCACCACTTTGGATGAATACCGCAAGCACATCGAAAAAGATGCCGCCCTAGAACGCCGCTTCCAGCCGGTGTATGTGGATCAGCCTTCGGTGGAAGATACCATCTCCATCCTGCGCGGCCTCAAAGAGCGCTACGAGCTGCACCACGGGGTGAAAATCAGCGACTCCGCCTTGGTGGCAGCAGCAGTGCTCTCCAACCGCTACATCTCCGAGCGCTTCCTGCCCGACAAAGCCATCGACCTGGTGGACGAAGCGGCGGCCAAGCTGAAAATGGAAATCACCTCCAAGCCCGTCGAATTGGATGAAATTGACCGGCGGATCATGCAATTGCAGATGGAGGAGCTCTCCCTGAAAAAAGAAGATGATGCTGCCTCCAGAGATCGCCTCAGCAAAATTGAGCAAGAGCTGGCCAACCTGACGGAGCGGCAACGGGAGTTGAATGCTCGCTGGCAATTTGAAAAAGAGGCTATTGAACGCCTGCAAAGTCTTAAAGCTGAGCGGGATGCCGTTAAGCTTCAGATTGAGCAGGCTGAACAGAAATATGACCTCAACCGCGCTGCCGAGCTTAAGTACGGCAAGCTAATGGAATTGGAGCGGCAAATCCAAGAGCAGGAAGCTCACCTGGCCAAGCTGCAGGCCAACGGCGAGCCGCTGCTGCGGGAGCAAGTGACTCCCGAAGATATTGCTGAGATCGTCTCCCGCTGGACCGGGATCCCGGTCACCAGCCTGATGGAATCGGAAAAGCAGAAGCTGCTGCGCCTGGAAGCCCATTTGCACCAGCGGGTGGTGGGCCAAGACGAGGCGGTAGCCGCCGTAGCGGCAGCCATTCGGCGCGCCCGGGCCGGCATGAAGGATCCCAATCGTCCCATCGGCTCGTTCCTGTTTATGGGGCCCACCGGCGTGGGGAAAACCGAGCTGGCCCGTGCCTTGGCGGAGTTCCTCTTCGACACCTCCGAGGCAATGGTACGCATCGACATGTCCGAGTATATGGAGAAGCACTCGGTCTCCCGTTTGGTGGGGGCCCCTCCGGGCTATGTGGGCTACGAGGAAGGGGGGCAACTCTCAGAAGCGGTGCGGCGACGCCCCTACTCGGTGGTGTTGTTTGACGAGGTGGAAAAAGCCCATCCTGATGTCTTCAACATCCTCTTGCAAGTGCTGGACGATGGCCGCATTACCGACTCCCAAGGGCGGACGGTGGACTTCAAAAACACCATCATCATCATGACCAGCAACATTGGCAGCGACCTCATCTTGGAAATTGGGGCCGATGAAAGCCGCTACGAGGAGATGAAAACTCAGGTGCTGGCCATGCTGCGGCACCACTTCCGACCGGAGTTTTTAAACCGGGTGGACGAGCTGATCATCTTCCATGCCCTTACCAAAGAGCAAATTCGCCAGATTGTCAGCCTGCAAATGCAGCGGGTGGAAAAGCTGCTGGCAGATCAGCAAATCGAGATCCTTCTCACCGAAGAAGCCAAAGACTACCTGGCAGAGGTGGGCTACGACCCCGTGTTCGGGGCCCGTCCGCTGAAGCGGGTGATCCAGCGGGAGATCGAAAACCCCATCGCCACCAAGCTGCTGGAGAACGAGTTCCTGCCCGGCGACCGCATTTTGGTGGATGTAGCCAACGAGCGGTTGATCTTCCGCAAGATCGGCTCTCAGCCCAGCCAAGAGCCACCTGCTGCTGTGGCCGTCAGGTGACATACTCCCGCTCCGACTGCTGGCAGTATGGTGCTACGCACCGCTGACGCGAACGGAGCAGGCTTCTCGCTTCATCGGGGAGCCTACGCAAGAACCCTCCACGTTATCGCTCCGCAACGCTTACGCGACCGGAGAAGCCGTGCCTCAAGCACGCAGACACGGGATGCCCCACCGCGTAGCTGCACCAGATTCCGGCAATGCCGTTTTGTACAGCCAAGTTGCTTATAGTGCTACGCACCGCTAAAGCGACAGCGCTACGCGCCGCTAGCGCGACAGAACAACGACCGCCTTTCATCCCGACCCTATGTTGCTACGCAACGCTACGCGAACGCTCCGCAACGCTTACGCGACCGTCCTACGGACAGAGGGCGGGGCTTCTCGGCGGTCTAGCTAAAGTGAGGGATCCTTCACAGGGTGATCACCTGGTCAGGTGGGTTGTTCTTCAACGCCTCGTAGAGGTCGGGGAAGCAGCCCACTTGCACCCCTTGCACTACATTTTTGGGAATGCACTGGGCCGGTTCCTTGCGCCCGCGTCCTTGGGCGTCGCACCAGCGGGGTTCCCCTTCGGCTAAGTTGCGCTCCAGGGCACACATGTCGCACATCATCAGCAGGATGTTTTGCTCTTGGGCAACCTTGGCCAAGCGCTCGCCAATGGGATCCCCCTGCCGCAAAACAAAGCAGTTGTCGTCGAAAAAGAACATGCCCACCACCTCCGCTCCATGCACCCCTACTTCTAGCTGAGGCAGGATCATCTGGCCCAACTTATAGGTGCCGCAGCGAGGATGGGTGAACACGTAGGCAATGAGGCCCTCCTTGCTCTTCTCAACTTTGATTATCGGTGATTATCACTTTCAAAGTAACACGAATTCCCTAACGGGGGTTGCTAGGATCCAGCAGGTCGAGGTGTGGGGTCATTGCAAACATGAGAAGCAGAGCAAGGAACCGTTTTACCGGTATATTGGAGAGGCTATATCTCGTCGCTATTCCGAGCAGCCATAACTTTTAAACCTAGATGAAACGCCGGGGATCCTTGGCTAGCGCTGAAATTGCAGGGCTTTTCCCCGCACCGAGGGATCCACCTGGCCATTTTGGAAAGCGATCTGCCCGCCCACGATGGTTAGCAGTGGCCAGCCTACCAGCTCCCACCCTTCAAAGGGGCTCCAGCGGCATTTGGTCAACAGTTCTTCTCGCCGCACCGGCTTGGGGGTATGGCGATCCACCAACACCAAGTCAGCATCGTAGCCCACCTGCAGTCGTCCTTTGTTAGGGATCCCGTAGAGGCGGGCCGGCGCCTCACACATCCACCGCACCACCTGCGCCAGCGTACAGCGCCCCTGCTGGGCTGCCGTCAACATCAGAGGCAAAGCGGTTTCCACGCCGGGCATACCGGAAGGGGAGTGGGGATAGGGCTGAGCCTTTTCTTCCAAAGTATGAGGGGCATGGTCAGTGGCAATGCAATCCAGGATCCCGTCGTGCAGCCCCTGCCACAGTTGGGCCAGATTGGTGGGATCCCGCAGGGGGGGGTTCATCTGGGCCAGGGATCCCAGACGGGTGTAGTCAGCAGTGCTGAGCAGCAGGTGTTGAGGGGTCACCTCTGCTGTCACCCAGGCCGGCTTGTGCCGGCGCAGCAGCTCGACCTCTAGACCGGTGGAAAGATGCAAAATGTGCAGGCGATGACGGTAGCGGGTGGCCAAGTCCAAAGCCCGCCGTGAGGCAATTAGGGCCGATTCCTCGTCCTGAATTTGCGAGTGAACGGCTACGTCTGTGCGTCCGGCAAACAGGGCCTTACGAGCTGTAATGCGAGACAAATCTTCGGCATGGACGGCAATTAAAAAGTTGGGATCCGTTTCCCCGAAAATCCGTTCTAGCGCCGCCTGATCATCCACCAAGAGGGGGCCATGCATGGATCCCATGAAGATTTTGATGCCACAGGCTCCCTGCACCGTTTGCAGCTCTTTTAGGTTATCGACGGTGGCCCCGATAAAAAAGCCATAATTGACCACACACTTGCTGGCCGCACGGGCCAACTTGTCATCCAGCGTCGCTTGGTCAATCGTTAGCGGATCGGTGTTGGGCATTTCCAAAAAGCTGGTCACCCCGCCCCGGGCACAGGCCCAGGATCCTGTTTGCAGGTCTTCTTTGTGCTCGCGGCCAGGCTCGCGGAAGTGAACTTGCGGATCAATGACCCCCGGCATCAGGGTATGGCCCTCGGCGTCAATGATCCTTGCCACCCCTTCTGGCGAGAGGTTTGAACCGATTTGGGCGATGCGCCCCTCCCGCACCAGCACATCTCCCCGCCGGGGATCCCCTTCCGGCACCAACAGCTCAGCATTTCGGATCAGCAAATCGCCGGACAAAGCTCCGCCCTCCCTCAAAGGCGCTCTCAGAATAACACCAACCCCAGCCGGAGCGCGTTAAGAATTGGCTGAGCACCACCTCATTCGCAAAAGAGCTGTAATCTGGGATGGGGGCTAAGATCGGTAGGATGCCCGGCAAGGGGCTGTAGCTCAGATGGATAGAGCAAGCGCCTCCTAAGCGCTAGGTCGGCGGTTCAAGTCCGCCCAGTCCCGTCTCCTCAAGCCGCCAAATCTCGCCCAGGCAAGTCAATGATAGAGGTTGCAGGAGTTGTGCAGGTCGTAGCCAGAGACCAAAACCTCTTGCTGGCGATCCCCAAGGCCAATGTCACAGCGCAGGGGATCCCCACCCGCAGTTGTGTAGGTGTGAGACTCTGTCATCCAACGAATGCCGGCTGGGCCAGGCGTGGGAGGAACAACTTCGGGAAGACGGTAGTTGTAGGCTTGCCAGGGATCTTGTAAATAGCGATCCCCGTGGATCCCTCCGAATTCAATATCGGCGTAGCCGGAAGGATAAACTGTAAAGTCCATGCGGAAGATTTCTGAAGCACGGCCAATGGTCGCCAAAGCTGTTTGGGCTTCAGCAACTCTGGAGCGGCGAATGTGGTTAAGCAGGTTGGGAATGGCCACCGCGCAGAGAGTACCGACAATCACAATGACCACCAGCAACTCGATCAATGTCATGCCACGAGGAGCCGCAGTGGCCAGACGGAAGAGGATTCTCCGGAGATACACTTCATAAGGGGAAAACCGACTCATGGCAGTCCCAGTCCCACTTCGGGAGAAATCAGGCAACCGGCTAAACCCAAAGGAGCTTGCCATGGTATTCAAGCCTTTTCTTGGTCTCAGCTTACCCTTCGCAGACCCAAAACTTTCCCTTCAAATCATGTGAACTCCTGAGTCCAAAACCCCACTGGCTATCAACTGTGGATAAACTTTTTATAAACTGGCCTCAAGTTTTAAGTTTAGATAAAGCTGAGTTCACTGTGAACTGTTTTCGCGGTTGTCTATGGAGTGACACTGCCAGTTGCTACTGCCCCAAACTTTTATGTGTTACCCATTTTTGGAACAGCAACAGATAAATTTTTGCCTGTGGCTATCTCCATCCTATGGACAGGAATGTCGGGCTTATGGTCATTTCGATTCAAACTAGGGCACTGACCCACACCTAAAACCTTTACTTTCAGAGCGGCGGGAGCTTTGGCAGGATGGGTACGCTGTTCTCAGCCCCCTGCTGGGATGGGGCAACACCCCGACTAGCCCAAGATGTCTAGACAGCGGCGAATCAACACTTCACTCATGCGTTGGCGGTAAAGGGCGCTGGCCCGAAAATCCGCGATCCAGCCGTGGATCTGCTCTGCCAAAAGTTGGGAAAGGTGTTCTGGATCGGGCTGGGATCCCATCTGTACCAGTTGTGGGGGCGAAAGGGCGGCATTGAGCCCGAAGCGATAGTTGCCTGAGTCGGGATCACGGGATCCGGCAACGATCACCAGGGCGGGATCCGTTTGGGTGATGCCGAGCCGCTGAAAGGTGCTGGGGCCGCGCAGGCGTTGGGCCGGGATCCAGATGGATCGCAAGGCTTCCCCCGGCTGCAGCAGGGTTTGTTGGGGGCCAGTTTGAAAGTCCTGAGCGGGGATGTGGCGCAGGGATCCCTGCAGATCGATCAGCGTGTAGGTGGCCTCAAGGGCGATCAACACGGGTGCTACGACACCGACACTCAAGGCCAGACAGAGATTTCCCCCTATCGTGGCCAAGTGGGCCACTTTGAAAGAGGCCAAAGACGCCATTCCCTCGCACAGGGCGCGGATCCCCGGCCAATGGGGCGGCCAAGGGTATTGCAGCAGTTGCTGGAAGGTACAGGTTGCCCCCAGTTTTAGCCCTTCTGCGCTGATTTCCAGCTCGTTCCAGCCCAGAGGATGCAAATCGACCAGTCCCCGCAGGTGGGGTTGCGGCTGGGAGAAGAGCCAAGTCCCCCCGGCCAGCCAGTTCCAGCCGGGATCCCAGGCGGTCAAGTCCTCAAGCTGTTGGGGACGAATGTAGGTGTGCAGATGGTGCAGATCCATAGGTTCTCTCAGGTGCTGAAGGGAATCAAGGGGTTGTAGCTTCGCCCCAAAAACCCTGGGCAGGGATCCAGACTGTGGGCTTCAGGGGGCTAGAGAGCTTCCTCAAAGCATTGGGCGAGGGCCTGGCACAGCTCAGGGACAACATCAGCAGGCCAAAAACCTTCTCCGCGTCGCCCTTGATGCAATTGCACATAGAGGCCCCAGGCGGTGGCGCTGCCGCTGGCTATCAAAGTCAAAGCGGGGAAAGTCTGCTCCAGCGTAATCCCCTCCTCCGCCATCAGTTGAGATGCGATGGCCTCCATATCCTGCTGCAGGCGCTGCACCCCCTGCACAAACGCTTGCCACTCCTCCTGAGTGAGCTCCAGCGCCCAGGTTTCTCCCCCCACCAGGGCAACAAAGGGGGAACGGGTGGGATCCCAGCCCAGCCGCCAGCCGGATCCCTTGTGCAAAGAGGGGCAGCGTCCCGCCGTGGCGATTGGGAACCCGTCGTCGGGAACAGACATGCGAGGAAAAGTATCCATACTGTGCTGCACCGCCGCAGGTGGGCCAGAAAAGATGCGGGTAAAATCGGCAGGGTGTGTTTTAGGATAAAGCGGCCATGGCCAGTTGTCAGCTTCTCTCTGCCAAACCTCGTCGGTTTTTGGGGACACAGAGCACCCTCATTTCCGGCTTGGGCCTGTTGCTGACGACCTTGGCGCTCCATGCCGCTGGCGCGACTGGGGTTCGTGAAGAGACCTTTGCTACGGCAGCCACCCCCGAAAACCCGATCCTGCACATAGGCATTGTGCAACGCTTTGGCCGTTCTGAGACGGATCAGGTGGAGCTGGCAGCGCCGACGGGATCCCTTCTCACCCTGGAATTTGCTCAAGCAGACGGCAGCACCCAAACGCAGCGAACGCCTCGGGTCAGCATTGGCATTGTCAATCGCGCCCTGACCAACCCGGAAACTGTATATCGCCTAATCCTCAGCAGCCACAAAAGCTTTGAGAGTGCCGAGGCCAACGCCAACCATTGGCAGTCTCTGGGCATCAGCACCGAGATTGCCCAGCCGCAAGAATGGCAGGTGTGGGCCAACCGCGCCTACACCCCCCAACAACTAATCCAGATTCAGCAGTATGCCCAGAGAGAAGGGATCCCCCATGTGCGGCTCGAGGTGCAGGAGCGGCGCCAACGGGCGGAGCTGAGTTGGGTTCATGAACACTTTCGCTACCACCGCACCCGCCTCAGGGTGACCTCCGATGCTGGCTATCTGCGGGTGAACGACCGCTACTATGCTGGATCCATCACCTTTCAGCCCAATGCCTACGGCAGCTACACCGTAGTCAATGCTGTGCCTCTGGAAACCTATTTGCGGGGGGTGGTACCCCACGAGGTGGGGCCAGGGGCCCCTTTTGCCGCGATGGCCGCCCAGGCGATTTTGGCGCGCACCTATGCCCTCAAGAACCTCCACCGCTTTCAGGTTGACGATTATCAGCTCTGCGCCAATACCCACTGCCAGGTTTACAAGGGATTGACGGGAACTCACCCACGGGCCGACGAAGCCATTCGCCAAACCAGCGGCCTGGTGCTCACCTACAACGGCGAGCTGGTGGATGCTGTCTATTCCTCCACCAACGGCGGCATCTCAGCAGCCTTTGAAGATGTCTGGGACGGGGATCCGCGCCCCTACCTGCGCCCGCAAGCGGATATTGCCCACCAACCAGGTCAGCCCTTGGATTTGCGACAGGAGAGCAGCTTCCAGGCATTTTTGGCCCAACGAGAGGGCTTCAACGAAGCAGGGGTATCCCGCCTATTCCGCTGGGAGTTCTCCCTATCTCTGGAGGAGCTGAACACCCAGTTGCGGGCTGGCCAAGACTACCTGGGGATCCCCATGCCCACCTGGAGCAGCATCGCGGGAATGCAGATCCTGGAGCGCTCCGCCAGTGGCCGGGTGCAGGCGATGCAATTGGACTTGCAGACGGCAGAAGGGATCCACTCCATTCTTTTGCGCAAAGATCAGGTACGCTTGGCTTTTCCCCGCCTGTACAGCACCCTGTTTCGAATAGAGCCTCTGAAACAAGGGGAGCAATTGACGGGCTATCGCTTCATTGGCGGCGGCTTTGGCCATGGGGTGGGCTTGAGCCAGTACGGCTCCTATACCCTGGCTCGGCAGGGGTTTAACGCGGCGCAAATCCTCGCTTTTTACTACCCCGGCACCACCTTGGTGCCGCTGGGATCCCTCTCCTTGCAGTTGCCTGCCGCCTCAGCAGCCTACTCTATCCGCTAGAGATTCAGTGAAGTTATGGCAAAAGAAGAGCTACGAGAGCAAAGTGCCGCACATTCCTACTCTCCTGTAGACGAGAGGGATCCCTCCCCTGAAGAACAAAGCTCCGTTCACGCTACTCGGACGGAGTCCCCGGCTTCTGCAGCACAAGTGGAATCGGCACCCGGTCGTATCAGCAGTGGGGAGCTGTCTGCAATCCCAGTTGCTCCGCCGGGGTTTAAGTCGGGATTCGCGGCGCTGATCGGGCGGCCCAATGTGGGCAAGTCTACCCTACTCAACGCCCTGGTGGGACAAAAGGTTGCCATCACTTCTCCCGTGGCCCAGACCACCCGCAACCGCCTACAGGGGATCCTCTCTCTGCGGGAAGCCCAGATCATCTGGGTGGATACTCCCGGCATTCACAAGCCCCACCACCGCCTGGGGGAAATTTTGGTACACAACGCCCAGGCAGCCATTGCCGCTGTGGATGTGATCCTCTTCGTGGTGGATGGCTCGGTGCCGGCAGGACGGGGGGATGCTTTTATTGCCGAGCGGATCCCTGCTGCTTCCCCCTGCCTGATCGTTTGCAACAAAGCGGATCTGCTGCCTCGGGATGCTGCCGTGCGCCAAGCTCACCAGGAGAGTTACCAAGCCCTGCGCCCGGGCACCCCTGTGGTTTGGGTGTCTGCCTTGGATCCCAGCCGTTTGACACCCCTGATCCAAGCCACCATCGATCTGCTGCCCACCGGCCCCTACTACTACCCGCCGGATCTGGTGACGGATCAGCCGGAGCGGTTCATCATGGCGGAGCTGATCCGAGAACAGGTACTGCTGCAGACCCGCGAGGAAGTGCCCCATTCGGTGGCTGTGACCATCGACCAGGTGGAAGAAACCCCCAACGTCACCCGCATCTTGGCCACCCTCTATGTAGAGCGGGACTCGCAAAAGGGGATCCTTATCGGCAAAGGGGGGGAAAGGCTCAAGCAGATCGGCCAGGCAGCTCGCCTGCAGATTCAAAAGCTGATCCTGGGCAAGGTGTACCTGGAGCTGTTCGTCAAGGTGCAGCCCAACTGGCGGCGCTCTGAGCACCTTCTGCGCGACTTGGGCTATAGCGCTACGCGCCCCTAGCGGGAATAAGCCATTTGCGTCAGCAGGACGGAGTTCTTATGCCCTCCTCTTTCCTTGTGGGTAGGAGACTGGGGTATTTGCACGAGCAGCACAGCGTGCTTGGGGGGAATGCTTCAAGTCATCGTGCCCTAGACCTGCTTGGAATAGATGCCGGATGGGATCCCTGCGTTAGCTTGGATAGCAAAGCCTCTGGAGTTCAACAGCAGCTTTTCTCATCTTGCTTTGCTGCTCCGTGCCATGACTGCTTTCTATCCCGCTACGGTTCAACCTGGCGCCCGCACCTTGCCGGGCCACTACTACGTCTCCTCCAGCCGTTTTGAGGCGGAGATCGAGCAGATTTTTTATCGGCAGTGGTTCTGCGTGGGGCGCAGTGCCGATCTGGCCCAACCCGGAGACTTTTTGCAGGTGCAGGTGCTCAGAGAAAGCCTAATCCTGGTACGGGATCCCAAGGGACAAGCCCATGCCTTCTTCAACCACTGTCGCCATCGAGGAACCCGGCTCTGCAGCGAGCCCCAAGGCCATTTTGCCGATGGGATCCTTTGCCCCTACCACGGCTGGCGCTATGGGCTGGATGGACGATTGTTGGCAGCTCCCCAGATGCACGAGGTGGAAGACTTTCGCCGTGAAGATTACCCCCTCCACTCCGCCGCCTTGGCAGAATGGGAAGGCTTTGTCTGGGTCAATCTCAGCCGCCATCCGCAGCCCTTCGATGAGGTTTTTGCCCCGCTGCAAGGCCGCTTCCAAGAGTGGAACCTGTCTGCTCTGCGGCGAGGTCATCGTATTGAATACAACGTTCAGGCCAACTGGAAATTGCTGTTTGAGAACTACTCTGAGTGCTACCACTGCCCCCTCATTCACCCAGAATTGGCCCGTCTTTCACCGGCTCGCAGCGGTCGCAACGACCTGATGGAAGGCCCCTTTTTGGGCGGCTACATGTTGCTCAACCCAAAGGTTACCAGCCTAAACATGAGTGGCCAACGCAGCTTGCCTTTGATCTCCACCGTGCGCGGCGAGAACCAACGGCGGGCTTACTACTACACCCTCATGCCCAATCTCTTCTTGAGCCTGCAGCCGGACTATGTCATGACCCACACCCTGTGGCCGCAGGGATCCGACCGGACGCGGGTTGTCTGCGATTGGCTGTTTGAGCCGGAGACCCTGGCGCTGGATGGGTTTGATCCCAGCGAGGTGGTCGAACTGTGGGATCGCACCAACCGGCAGGACTGGCACCTGTGCGAGCTTACCCAGCAGGGGGTGGGATCCCGTGCCTATGAAGCAGGGCCTCTTTCCCATGCAGAAGGGTTGCTGCAAGCCTTTGGGCGGGAATACCGCCGTCAGATGCAGGAGTTGGAAGAACAAAGCCGGTGACATACTCCCGCACTCATGCTGACGCAAAGCGCTCCGCGCCGCTAAAGTGAAAGAGTGCGGGCTTCTCGCTTCAACGGGGAGCCTACGCAAGAACCCTCCCCGTTCGGCGAAGCCGTGCCGTAGGCACGCAGACACGGGATGTCCCACCGCGTAGCTGTACCAGATTCCGGCCATGCCGTTTTGTACAGCCAGGTTGATTATAGAACAGGAGATGCCCGCCTTTCATCCCGACCCTATGTTGCTACGCAACGCTACGCGAACGCTACGCGACGCTTACGCGACCGTCCTACGGATAGAGGGCGGGGCTTCTCGGCGGTCTAGCTAAAGTGTTAAAAGCAGAGGGTTTTTACTGCTGGTTTTGTTGCCGTTCGCGCTACTCGGACGGAGTCTTTTGTAGAGCGTTTTGGGCTGAGGTTAATCGCGATGTTGCGACTGTACGGGATCCCAACCTCTGGAAATTGTTACAAGGTGGAGCTGCTGCTTAAGCAGTTGGGGATCCCTTATGAGACGGTTGAAGTCAACTCCAGGGCTGGAGAAAACCGCCGCCCTGAGTACCTGGCCAAGAACCCCCTGGGCCAGATCCCGGCTTTGGAACTCGAAGATGGAACGGTCTTGGCGGAGTCCGCCGCGATCTTGGTCTACCTGGCAGAGGACACCCCCCTTTACGGCCAAAACAAGTTGGAACGGGCCGAGATTTTGAAGTGGTTGCTTTTTGAACAAACCCGCATTGCCCGCTATATCGCCACCACTCGCTTCTGGGTGCGGGCCGGCCAAGCAGAGGCCCATGCTGACGCGATTGCCCAGAACTTAAAATCCGGAACAGAGGCCCTGGAGATCATGGAAAGCCACCTGCAGGGGAAAACATTTTTTGTGGGCAACCGCTACACCATCGCCGATCTTGCCCTTTTCACCTACACCCATGTGGCGGAGCAGGGTGGGTTTGACCTTAAGCCCTTTCCCCAGATCCAAGCCTGGTGTCAGCGGGTGAAAGCAACCGACCGGTTCTTCCCCCTACCCGGAGCATGAAACCCTTAGTTGCTGGCTCCCTCCATGCCCTGCAGCAACTGGCCCAGATACCAAATATCGACCTCGCTGGCCACCTCCCCCTCAGCCAGGAAAGGCGTGCCATCTTGGAAGTTGAGTGGCCCCTTGAAGAGCTGAATGCTGCCATTCCCCAAGCCGGCGATGAACTCCTCCAGCTTGGCCTTGTCTTCCGGCTTCAGGGCTTCTCCCATGATGAACCCTGCCGAAGAGGTGTCCGGGTTGTTGATGTCTGACCAGTCAATGGGCGGACGTAGGAATTGGCTCTGGAAGGTGCCCGCACGAGCCGCCTCGATCAACTGCTTGTAGCCAGGCCCCCAGTTGTAGTAGGAAACCCCCAGGCAAATTTCGGGGGCAAAGTTACAACCGCTGGCCAGGCCGTAGTGGGTGTAGCGCACTCGCTTTCCGGCTTCAGCAGCTCGTTTGCCTTGCACCGCCGCCTCCGGTGTATCCAACCCTGACATCACCACGTCAAAGCCGCCGTTGTAAAAGTCATCGGCAACCTTGCTCGGATCCAAAGTGACCCCTGGAATGTTGAACCAAAAGCCAATCCAGGTCACCCGGAATTGCAACTCTTCAGGACGATCCCGGTAAGTATCCCAGCAGTATTTGGCCCCCAAGTAAGCAGCAGCAGCATAACGGCGGGTCTCGTCGTTGATCAGAGGCCCCAACAGACCAATTTTGCCGGTTTCGGATCCCAAGGCTGCTGCACAGCCGGCCACCATGCGCATCGCTTCCATCTGGGGCATGATGTTGGCCAAGTTGGGCAGATCAATGTAATTTTTCCCTTCCTTCCAGGCCATGTCCCCAGAAGCATGGATAACTGCGATCTTGGGATGTTTGCGGGCCGTTTCAATCGCGTCGTCTTTGTGGTCATCGGAAGTAAAGATGATAACCTTGGCGCCTCGGGCAATCATGTCATCCGCCACCTGGGAGGCGCGCACATTGGGCCGATCCGCCGGGTTCACCTTGTCCAGGTAATCAAACTCGACACCGGGTAACTTGGCCTTGACGTATTCGCTGCCCTCCACATGCGCCTGGCTCCAGCCGCCATCCTGCATCGGCCCCACCAGCACCATGCCTACTCGGAAGGTCTCTTGCGCCGTTGTGGGGGTGGATCCCAGTAAAGCGGCGACCGATAGGCCAACAGCCAAACCTTTCAAGGGAGAAAAAGCGCGAATAAGACTCCAGTTCACAGGCAGCTCCAACAGGACAGGGATCCAAAGCCAAAAGACTACCTTCATCATCGGGATCCCGCTGCAGATAGCTGTATCTGACAATACAAAAAGGCGCTTGGCAAACGAGGTGCGCAGCCAGCAGGGGCTCAGGGAGCAATCCACCGATCTGCTCACCGTTCCTTGAGTTCCCGCTGAATCTCCCGCCGGGTTTGCCGCTCTTTGATGGCTTGTCGCTTGTCGTGGAGCTTTTTGCCGCGGGCCACGCCCAGATGGGCTTTGATCCAGCCACGGTTGAGTACCAGCTTGAGGGGAACCACGGTCAGGCCCTTTTGTTCCACCAAGCCCCGTAGGCGATCGATCTCGCGGCGGTGCAGCAGCAATTTGCGGCGGCGGGTGGGGTCGTGGTTAAACACTTTGCTGGCGGTGTCATGGGGGGAGATGTGCAGGTTGTGCAGCCAAGCTTCTCCATCCCGAAAGAGGGCAAAAGCATCTTGTAGGTTGGCTTTGCCTGCTCGTATGGATTTCACCTCCGTGCCGGTCAGTTGGATCCCGGCCTCATAGGTCTCCAAGATGTCGTACTCGAAGCGGGCACGACGGTTGTCAACCAGGGTTTTGACGTTGGGATCCACAGCCATAAGCTTTCAGTAGAGCTTCGTCCTCCAGAGGGCCTAACGAGAGGTTAGGGATCCCTCCAATTTTCGCACCGCCCGCCCTACCAAGCGCTCGGACTTGCCGCGCCAGCGAAAGCGAATGGGGGTACCGGTAAAGTCCAGGTTTTGTCGGAAGTGCTTTTCTAGGAAACGGCGGTAATTATCCTTGAACAAATCGGGATCGTTGACAAACAAAACAAAGGTGGGGGGCCGCTCCGCCACTTGGGTGCCGTAGTAGATTTTGCCCTGCTTGCCCTGGCGGTTGGCGGGGGGTGATTGCCAGGCAAGAGCATCCTGGAGCACTTCGTTGACCACGGCGGTGGGAACCCGTTTGCGGTGGGCAGCCACCACAGTATTCACCTGCTCAAAGATTTTGTGGGTGCGTTGCCCGGTGAGGGCGCTGACGAAGAGGAGCGGTGCCCATTCGATAAAGTAAAGCCTGTCGCGAATCTCGCGGGTAAAGTCGTTGAGGGTATAGGTATCTTTGTTTTCTACTGCATCCCACTTGTTGACCACGATGATACAGGCGCGGCCTTCTTCTTCAATGCGGCTGGCCAGCTTTTGATCCTGTTCGGTAACTCCCTCCAAAGCATCAATCACCAGCAGCACTGCATCCGAGCGCTGGATGGCCTTGAAGGCCCGGTTGATGCTGAAGAACTCGATTCCGTACTCCACGCGGTTTTTTTTGCGGATCCCGGCAGTATCGATGAGGCGATAGGGCTGTCCTTCCCAGGTGACCATGGTGTCGATGGCATCACGGGTGGTGCCGGAAATGGGGCTGACGATGGCTCGCTCGGATCCCACCAGGCGATTGAGCAGGCTGGATTTGCCCACGTTGGGCCGCCCCACAATCGAGACGGCAATGGGATCCGGCTCACCTACCGTTTCTTCGGTCACTTCGGGCAAGTGAGCCAGCACCGCCTCCAACAGCTCGGCTACCCCATTGCCATGAATGCCGGAACAGGGGATCGGATCCCCCAGCCCCAGCTCCCAAAAGGCCGCCGCCTGAGCCAGGCCCATCTGCGCCGACTCGCACTTGTTTACAGCCACCACCACCGGCAGGGGTTGTTTGCGCAGCCAATCGGCCACTTCTGCATCGGCGGGTGTCAGTCCCTCTCGGCCATCCACCACAAAGATCACGGCTTGGGCCTCGGCCATGGCTGCCATCGCTTGCTGGCGAATGTGGGGCAGAAATTCGCTGTCATCCCCGAAAACCAAGCCGCCGGTATCCACCACCCGCAAGCGGCGCCCATTCCATTCCACCTCCTGGTACAGGCGATCCCGGGTCACCCCAGGCTCATCGTGCACAATGGCCGAACGTACCCCCGCCATGCGGTTGACGAGGGTGGATTTGCCCACGTTGGGGCGACCCACAATAGCCACAAGTGGTAGGGGCACTGTTCGGCTCGTCGATAACTTGGGATGAGATATCTATCCTAGCCGTTCCGGATCCCGGATGCCCAAACCTGCCGATCTCGATCATTGCTTTGGATGCAGGTCTGGCGGTAAGTTAGGTAGTTATCCCCACAGTCAAACACCGGCTGCGCCCCTTCCCCATCCTTGCTATGAACCGTGCCCTCATCCCCGCCCAACGGCTGAACAAGCTGCCTGCCTATGTCTTTGCCCGGTTGGATGAGCTGAAGGCCTGCGCCCGCCAGCAGGGGTTGGATTTGATCGATCTGGGCATGGGCAACCCCGATGGTCCCACCCCACAGCCGGTGGTGGAGGCAGCCCAGGCAGCCATTGCGGATCCCACCCACCACGGCTACCCGCCCTTTGAGGGCACGGCCAGTTTTCGCCAGGCAATTACGGATTGGTATTGGCGTCGCTATGGGGTGGAGCTGGATCCCAATGGGGAGGCGCTGCCTCTGCTGGGATCCAAAGAGGGGCTGACCCATCTGGCTTTGGCCTATGTGGATCCCGGGGATCTGGTGTTGGTGCCCAGCCCTGCCTATCCGGCCCATTTTCGCGGCCCCATGATTGCGGGGGGGCAGATCTACCCGATGATGCTGCGACCGGAGAAGGGGTGGCTGATTGACTTGCAGGAAATACCGCCGGAAGTGGCTCAGCAGGCGCGGGTGCTGTATTTCAACTACCCCAACAACCCAACAGCTGCGGTGGCGCCCCGCTCTTTTTTTGAGGAAGTGGTGGGGTTTGCCCGCCGCTACAATCTCATCCTGGTGCACGACCTGTGCTACGCCGAGCTGTCTTTTGATGGCTACCGGCCCACCAGCCTGCTGCAGATCCCAGGGGCCAAGGACTTGGCAGTGGAGTTCCATACCCTTTCCAAAACCTACAACATGGCCGGTTGGCGGGTGGGATTTGTGGTGGGCAATCGCCAGATCATCCAAAGCCTGCGCACTCTAAAAACCAATCTCGACTACGGCATTTTCGGTGCCATCCAAAAGGCTGCCGAAGCCGCCCTGCGACTGCCGGATAGCTATCTGCAGCAGGTGCAGGAACGCTACCGCTGCCGTCGCGACTATTTGATTGGCCGCTTGGCGGAACTGGGCTGGCAGATCCCACCGACTCAGGCGACGATGTATCTTTGGATCCCTACTCCTCGCACTGCTGATGGCACCCCTGAGGGATCCACAGAGTTTGCCCTGCGGGTTTTGGAGTCCACCGGCGTGGTGGTGACTCCCGGCAATGCTTTTGGAGAAGGGGGAGAAGGCTATGTGCGGATTAGCTTGATTGCCGACTGCGAGCGCCTGGGTCAGGCCATTGATCGCTGGGCGGAAGCCGGGATCCGCTACTGCTGATCCATAGGATGAAGGAACCGTGAGGATCCCTTCTGGCAAGGAGATTTAGATCAAGATCAATAGCCATTCTCGATCCTCCATCACCCCCGGCCCCTCTCTCAGGGGGAGCTAGGGATCAACGCGACAAACCCTTTGATTGGCTACTTGAAGTGACCACGTATGGTCGTTTCAGGTTAGGGTGAGACGCCTGCGCCACTGAGAAAAGCCCTATAGACCCGTGCCTTCAAAGTTTTAGGGTGGTTGCAGTGTCCTGGCTTGAATCGAAATGACTGTAATTCTCAGTCCTTGGGAAGTTGATACTGCTCCACAATGCGCCGGGCAAAGGGGGGCACATGTTGCTCTAGCTTGCGCGGATAGTGGCGGCGCACATAGAGATAGTTACGGGTGAAGTGGGAATCGATGGAAAAACGGGCGTATTCCAAACCGCGTGGCCCAAACCGCTCGATGACCGCCCCCATGATCTGGGCCAGCCACATCGGTAGGGTCAGGGCTCGGTCATAGGCTGGGATCCCCTGTTGCACCGCCGCCCGCCGGGATCCCTGGGAGATCACCGGTTGGGTTTCCAGCTCTTCCCAAACCAAGTCCAACAGCTCTCGCCCCCGCTGGTTGCGCACCAATAGCCATTGCCAGCCCAGAGGGGATCCCATATAGCCCACCACCAAGTCCGCCAGAGCATTCACATAGTCAAAACAACTGAGGCAAGAGGGGGCAAACACATCCTTTAATTCCTTGGTTTTAAGACCGAAGAAAGGCACCTTCTCGACTGAGCCATCTACGTGCTTGAAGTGAATACGAAAATCCTGCATAAACTCGTAATGCACCACTGTTTCTGGGGAGCGGCTGGTGGTTTCTAGAAATTTTTGCAGCCCGGCGCGGCTGACATTGTCCACACAAGGCGTGCCCAACACATACAGCTTCTCTAGGCCCAGTTTTTTTTCCACAGCCCGCAAAGCTTGGATTTGGCAGCCCACCCCGATCACCAACAGGCGCTTAAGGCCACTCTGCTCCACCTGCTCCAGCACCGACAAATTGGGGGACAGGGTTGGTTTATTGACCCGCGCCGCCAAGACTGCTTCGGGGGTACGCGCCAAGATGGGCCGGGGCTGGAAACGATCCTGAGCATCCGCCTGCACGCACACCACCCCTTCCACCAAACCCGTGGTAAGGGCCTTCATGCCAATGCTGCTGACAATGCCCGTCCACTGGGCACCAGGGATCGGATCCCGTTTGCGGGCCGTAAACATTGCCTCGTAGACACCGAAGTAATCGGTATCGGTGACGGCGAGGGATCCTGAGCGCAGGGATTCCCGGGATCGCCCGTGGGTCTGTTCTTCTAATTGGGTCAGTTGCTGGTTCAAGAACGCACAGGCTTCTTTGACCTGGGCCACGTAGCGGGTATCGCAAAGGCCGCACTGGCTGCACAGCTCCTTGGCCGGATAGTGGCCGGAACGGATGGGCCGGGCTGGACGTGGTGAACGGGATCCCATGATCTCTGCTTACTGGGTCTTTCGAGGCTTTCGATTTGATCTCTTTTTGATCTCTTGAAGATGCAGGCACCCTTTTCAGTTTGCGGCCAAAACGGCAGACAGCGGCAAAAACTTCAAGGATCCCTGGCCTAAGGAGGGCAAAATCTCGGAGCCTCTATGAATCGCTGTAGCGTTCTTCTGCCCAGGGTTCACCGCGCATGTGGTAGCCGTTGCGCTCCCAAAAGCCCGGCTGATCTTGGGGGAGAAACTCCAGGCCGCTGATCCATTTGGCACTTTTCCAGGCGTATAGGTGAGGGATCAAAGTGCGCACCGGCCCACCGTGATCCACCGGGAGCGGCTGTCCCTCCAAAGTGTGAACCAGGTAGTTTTCGGGGCGAATGAACTCCTCCAGAGTCAGGTTGGTGGTGTAGCCGCCATAACAGTGTTGCATCACTGCTTTGGCTTCAGGGTCAATGGATACCAACTGCAACACGTCCGGGATCCGCACCCCTGTCCAAGTCACATCCAACTTTGACCAGCGGGTAACACAATGAAAATCGGCGGTGAACGTATGCTGGGGCAAGGCCAGCAGATCCTCCCAGGTGAGGACTACCTCTTGTTCCACAGATCCCCAAATGCGCAGCCGCCATTCTTCTGGCCGGATCACCGGCGTATCGCCGTAGGTGAGCACCGGAAAGCCTCGCGCCAAATGCTGCCCAGGGGGTAGCCGACCCGACAAGGGATCCCCTCCTGCCAATTTTTGAAAAAACTTGCCCACCATGGTTACTCTGCTTTGCAAGCGCTGCTACCACCCTATCTCCA
Source organism: Synechococcus sp. M44_DOE_062 (assembly GCA_015295985.1). Classification (GTDB taxonomy): domain Bacteria; phylum Cyanobacteriota; class Cyanobacteriia; order Thermostichales; family Thermostichaceae; genus Thermostichus. The sequence continues at coordinate 87,768 of DVDX01000001.1, forward strand.
ATCGCGCTGAGGAGATAGAGTTCTTACGCCGTCAAGAGGGACGGTGGAAATTACAACGGTTTTTTGCCCAGACCACTTTCTATTGCCCAGCGGGCCAGTTCTGTGCGGTTGTGCAGGCCGGTTTTGCCCAGCATGTTGCTGACATGGCTTTCGACGGTGCGCTGGCTCACCCCAAGAGTTTCGGCAATCTCGCGGTTGGACATGCCTCTGGCCACGTACTGGATGACCTTGGTTTCTGTTGGCGTCAGCTCAACTTCCCGATCCAGTTTCATGATGGGTTGAATGCCCGCACTTTGCATTTGTAACAGGCGCTCCGTATGTTTGAGAGAAGACTCCACCTGCGCCACCAATTCTTCTGGCTCAAAGGGCTTGACCATGTAAACATCTGCCCCTGTGGTCAGGCCGCGCACCCGGTCTGCCGTTTGCCCACGCGCCGACAGAAAAATCACGGGGATCCAGTCCGTCGCACTGTTGGAGCGAATGGTTTCCACAAAGGTATAGCCATCCATCTCCGGCATCATCACATCGCAGATAATCAAGTCCGGCGTGAAATGGCGCATCGCTTCCAACCCCTCCAGACCGTTGCTTGCCGCCACCACTTCGTAGCCGCGAAACTCCAGGTAATCCTTAGCCAGAAGGATTAAGTTCGGATCGTCATCGATGAGCAACAGTCGCTTTGGGTTGTCCACAGCTCACCTTTTGAGTGCTAACTTTTGAGTGCTAAAAAGTTGGGTGCTAAGAAGCTCTAGGGAAAAAACACAGCCTCCCCTGCTTTGAGGATCTTCACCGCAGGAAAATAACCCATGAGTGCCCCGTTCTTGTTTGCCCGATCAGGCAGCAGTCCGTGATAACTGTGCCTTACCCCTAGAGCCTAGGATATCACATATG
>DVDX01000070.1 GCA_015295985.1 Synechococcus sp. M44_DOE_062
GAGCTACAAGCCTCCCAGAGAGAATTGCAAGCTGCCCAGCAGGAGCTGCGCCTTGTCCAACAAAACCAGCAGGTTTTGATTCAAGAACTAAGGGAAGGGCAGGCGATGCTGGCCCAGTTTTTTCGCGAGTCAATGGATCGGTTTGATGAGCGCACCCGGGCCATTGAGCGGCGCACGGAAGCTGTGGAACGGCGCACAGAAGCACTGGAACGGCGCACCGACCAGATGGCGGAGGAGATGAGGGAGATGCGGCAAGAGATTCGGGATCTGCGCCGCGATTTTCTGGAACGGCGTTGACTTTTACAAGTCCTAGCCCAAGTGCTCCACGCCGCTGACGCGACCACCCCCAGGGAAAGAGGGGGGTTGTGTGAGATACAGGGCTAGCATGGCAACAGAGAAACTTTTGGCCGAGACAGTTTATGGCTTTGGCAACGGGATCCATTTCTGCACCATCAACAGCTCGCCTGAGTTTGGCGGAATACCTTATTTATTCGGATGGCAGTGATACCCGCTATGAGCTGGTGGCGGGGGAGTTGGTTCCTATGGCTCTTCCAACCAGACGGCACGTGCAAATTCAAAAGTTTCTCAGCCAAGTTTTTGAGGCAGAGATTGCACGGCAGCAGTTGCCCTGGACAACGATACAGGGAGGCCTGGGGATCCAGTCGCCGCGGGGCAATCGGTGGGATACGGTGCGGATCCCGGATGTGGTGGTGCTGCCTTTGGAACAGTGGCAGGGGATGGGATCCCGGGAGGCGTTGATCCGCCTAGAGGAGCCGCCTCCCCTGCTGGTGGTGGAGGTGGTGAGTGAGTCGAGTCGGGCAGCAGATTACCGAGCCAAGCGGGCAGAGTACTGCGTTTTGGGGATCAGCGAGTATTGGATTGTGGATCCCTTGGAGGAGAAGGTAAGCCTGCTGCCGCTTCATGAAGGCTGGTACGATGTGCTGGAGCTGAAGGGATCCGATCCGGTATCCTCAAAGGTCTTTCCCAAGCTGGAGTTGCAGGCGGGGGAGATCTTGGCTGCGGATTCGGGTTATTCTGGTAATGCTATGGGGAGTTAGCTCAGTTGGTAGAGCGCTGCGATCGCACCGCAGAGGTCAGGGATTCGAGTTCCCTACTCTCCATTAGAGTTTTGGATCCCTTGCCCCCGATCCCTCTCCCAGGAGGAGAGAAGAGTTGGTGGTGGTAGGATTTCCTTATTCTGTAGTGTTTCAGTAACCATGACGCCCGAGCAAGAGCAGTGGCTGATTCAAGCCATCCA
>DVDX01000056.1 GCA_015295985.1 Synechococcus sp. M44_DOE_062
TCAGTATCTGAGGGAAAGGAACGAACAGATAGGGGAACTACAGCAGTCCTACGTCCATCCCAGGCTTGCCCGTGGCCAGTTCCACCTTCAGGATGCGGCCACCCGACTTCTGGATGCGCTGCTGCTCCCGAAACCAGTTGTCGTAGGGCACCAGCTTGGTGAAGTAAGTATTTTGCAGCTCCCGCTGGGTGCGAATCCGGGTTTGGCTGGGCACACAGGCCGTGATCTTAAACATGCGCATGATATGGGATCCCTGCTCAACAACGAAATGGGCTATCTCGTCTCTCGACCAGCAGAACAGGCGACTCACCTCAGAAAGCTCGCGTACCCCCTTAGCACACCAGATCCCTGTGGCAAATCGCCCGTCGTGCTCGTTGGACAATGAACCTCACGCCGAGGCAATGACGCTGGCAGTTAGCTCAGGCCAGAGCAAATGTAATCGAAGTACACCCCCATTTCCTTGCCGGCCTCGGCACCCACCAGAGCAGCAGTCACTTCTTTCATGGCTTGGATGGCCTGGATGGTCGCCCCAATGGGTACCCCTAGGGAATTGTAGGTCTCCTTGAGTCCGTTCAGCACCCGCTCATCCAGAATGGAGGGATCCCCGGCCAGCATGGCATAGGTGGCATAGCGCAGGTAGTAGTCCATGTCACGGATGCAGGCGGCATAGCGACGGGTGGTGTACATGTTGCCACCGGGACGGGTGAGATCGGAGTACAGCAACGCCTTGGCAGCAGCATCCTTAACAATGGTGGAGGCATTGGCAGCGATGGTGGCAGCCGCCCGCACCCGCAGCTCGCCCGTGGCGAAGAAGGCTTTCAACTTCTCCATGGCAGAGCTGTCCAGATACTTGCCTTGGACATCGTAGCTGTTGATCACAGCGGTAATCGCGTCTTGCATGATGAGCTTCCTAAATCCAAATCGATGAACAGCAAAGGAGTGTGCGGCAAGAGCAATGCGGGATTAGCCCATTGCCCCCACCACGAAGTCGAAGTAGTAGCCGGCTTCAGCCGCATCGTCAGGAGAGAGCAGACCCATGGCCACCTGCTTCATTTGACGAATGCTCTCAGCCACCGCCGGAATGGGCGTGCCCAGGGAGTTGTACATCTCGCGGACACCCACCAGGCCGATCTCTTCAATCGGGGTGACATCGCCAGCAATGACACCGTAAGTGATCAGGCGCAGGTAGTAGTCCATATCCCGCAAGCAAGTCGCCGTCATCTCTTCCCCGTAGGCATTGCCCCCTGGAGAAACAATGTCGGGGCGCTTCTGGAAGAGTTGGTCGGCAGCCTGTTTGACGATGCGCTCACGAGACTCGGTCAAGACTTGAGCGATGCGCAACCGCTTCTCGCCCGAGGCGACAAAGGACTTGATCCGATCCAGTTCCCCCGGGCTGAGGTAGCGGGCCTCCGCGTCCGCGTTCACAATCGATTTCGTAACAACACTCATGGATATCCATCCTCAAGTCGATTTTTTAAAGAGTATGACGAGCATACCCGCAAGCTATTTTCCGATATGCTTGCCGTCTGCCATCTCAGATCTTCACACTTCTTAAAATCTCTCCCAGAAAAGGGCCGTCCCGCTGGCGCGACCAGTGTTGCGTAGGTCTTTCAGAGCGGATAGTCTCATTCCCGCCCCGATGGGGCAGTTCCTTCCCCAAAGTCCGGCGAGAGAGGGCTACAATCTTAACGTTAGAATGAAGGAGAATGAAGGTTAAGTTGCCAGGGGATCCCTGCAGGCTTGACTTAAGACATGCGTTGAGGTTGCGATGACGGATGCCTCTGGGTCAGAAGGATTGAAGCGAGCAAAAGGTATTTCTGAGGGTACGCCCTCATCTCTGCCGGATCACCTGATCCGGGCCACGGCAGCAGAAGGCAAGATTCGGGTGGTGGGCTTGGTGTCTACCCAGGCGGTACAAGAGGCACGGGAGCGGCACAAGCTGTCCTATGTGGCGACGGTGGCTCTGGGGCGGGCCATGAGTGCAGCCCTGTTGCTGGCGGCCAACCTAAAGCGACGCCAGGCGCGGATTAACCTGCAACTGAAGGGAAATGGCCCCTTGGGCAACATCTGGGTGGATGCCGGCTTGGATGGCACAGTACGTGGGTATGTGAGCAACCCCGCCATTGAGCTTCCCCTCACTGCCGAGAGCAAGTTGGATGTGGGCCAAGCCGTTGGGCGCTATGGCTACCTACACGTGCTGCGGGATCTGGGGTACGGCCAGCCTTACACCAGTGCGGTGGAGCTGGTTTCGGGAGAGGTGGGAGATGACATCACCTACTACCTCTCCTCCTCAGAGCAGATTCCCTCGGCAGTCCTTCTGGGAGTCAATCTCGACTCGCAGCGGGTACGCGCCGCTGGTGGAGTGTTGTTGCAACTGATGCCAGGGGCGCCGGCCAGTCTGATCCCGGAGATGGAGACCCGTTTAGCCAAAGTGGAAGAATTCAGCCCGATGTTGGCTTGCAGCGGCGGCTTGCGGGAGCTGTTGCAAATTTGCCTGGGCGACTTGGATCTGAAAATCGCGCCGGAAATGCGCACCATCCGCTTCTACTGCAAGTGCAATTCCGATCGGGTGAAGGGGGCGCTGCGCATGTTAGGGCGGGATGAGTTGCTCGATATGATCCACACCGACAAGGGGGCAGAGGCAGTTTGCCAATTTTGCAACGAGGTTTATCGTATCTCAGAGGATGAGCTGCGCTCGATTGTGGCGGAGATGTCAGCCACCCCCTGATGGCAAAATGATGGCCAACTACGGGATCCTCATTACTTTTTCTGACACCCCTCGATGTTGTCTGAGCCAACTGCTCCTGAGCCCCCGGTTGAGTTGGTTGAATTATCGGTTGTTGTCCCCTGTAAAAATGAGGCGGACAACCTGGAACACCTGTTTGAGCGTCTACGGCAGACCTTGGATCCTTTAGGGATCCCCTATGAAATTGTTTGTGTCAACGATGGCAGCCAAGACAACACGCTGGAAAAGCTGATCGCCTTTCACCGTCAGGATCCCCGCATCAAGGTGGTGAACCTTTCCCGTTGTTTTGGCAAGGAGATTGCCCTTACTGCTGGCCTTGATTACACCTCTGGTCGAGCTGTCGTTCCCATCGATGCCGACCTGCAAGATCCGCCGGAGCTGATCCCGGAGATGCTGCAGCAGTGGCGGCAGGGCTATCAGGTGGTTTATGCAGTGCGGCGCAGCCGTCAGGGGGAAAGCTGGCTGAAACGCCTGACTGCCAACGGGTTTTATTGGGTAATCGAACAACTCAGCCAGGTGCGGATCCCACGCAATACGGGGGATTTTCGGCTACTGGATCGGCAGGTGGTGGAGGCAGTTAAACAACTGCGGGAGCGCACCCGCTTTATGAAAGGGATCTTTGCCTGGGTGGGCTATCGTCAAGTGGCCATCTTTTACGATCGGGCTCCTCGCTTTCGCGGCAAAAGCCAGTGGAACTATTGGCGGCTCTGGAACCTAGCTTTGGAAGGGATCACCTCCTTCAGCTCCTGGCCCTTGCGGGTGTGGAGCTATTTGGGCTTGGGGATTTCTGTGCTGGCTTTGCTATACGGTCTTTTTCTGGTCATTCGTACCTTGCTGTTTGGATCCGATGTGCCTGGGTATGCTTCTTTGGCAGTGATGACTTTGTTTTTGGGTGGGATCCAGTTGATCAGCTTGGGCGTGATTGGGGAATACTTGGGCCGCATCTTTGAAGAGGTGAAGGGGCGACCTCTTTATTTGGTGGAGAGAGCGTGGGGATTTGAGGCAAAGCAAGCCTTGTCCCCCCTAGCAACTCAAAGATTAGCTAGCTCCGGTGGCCCGCAAGCTGCAGACCTGGGCTAACTCTGGGTTAAGAGAAGATTCTCCACCTCTTGGATCTTCTTCATCTCCTTTGAGGGTCTTGCGTCCAGATTTTGCATAGTCTTGGTATTTGCTCAGGAAAATCTCCCGGATTTGAGACTCAGATAGCTGGATCCCCTTTAGTTCAGCGCGGGCAATGGCCTTCATGAGCTCAATATAGGCCAAGCCAAGGGAAAGGGTAAGGGTGGCTGCTGTGGTGGATTGGATAATGCCACCTACAATGGATCCCACGCCGGGAAGGAACTTCAGCAAGTTCGAGACAATAGCCCGCCCGGTTAGCGTTGCTGCCCCAGTGCCCGCCAAGGCCGCCATCAAGGAGTAGTAAAATTGAGGGGAAGCCTTGTAGGCAAAAATCGAGCTAATGTTAGCAATCATGCTGACTTGTGCAGCTACCAGTAGGGGCGCATCGGAAAAGGGAATGGGAGTTGCTCCAACGAAGGCTGCGCTGGCCACATAGCCCTGTACATACTTAAAAGCTGCCTTGACTTTAAGATCTATCCGCCGCTTCTGCTGTTGAATAAAAGCAATACGCGCCACTTCTGGCAACAGCTCTGCGGTGCAGCCGATCAAGCGCTCTAGTCCATGAGAAGGAATGGTGATTTGCCGATTAATGGCTTTGTCCAGAGCTAAGACGGGGATAATCTGTTTAACAGGTAGGTTTTGGCCTTCCAGGTACCTGTAGAACTCACTTTCTTCTGGGTCGGGGTATTCCAAGCACTGAGTTAAAACTAGGATGACCGGCACACCTTTCAGATGCAAGTCCTTTAGCCATTCTCGCTCAGCTTCCTCTAGCCGCTTCAGCTCATGATGAATGCAGTACCAGATTATGTGAATGTGATGTTCGGGTTCCTGAAAACGCAGCTCTTCAATAAGCTTAGCCACCTCTAGGCGAATCTCGGTATTCGCCAATTCCATGCCCGGTGTGTCGTAAATGGTAATCGGGCAGTCCTGCTTGGAGTATTTGCGAATATGACGGGTAACAGGCTCGCCGACACCGGTTTTGGCCAGCTCATCTTTGAAAACAGCATTGACCAGGGTACTTTTGCCTACCCCCGTTTTGCCAATCACCATGACGTTGCAGCGGCCTAACTCTGCCTGCACTTCTGGGAAGCTCTCCTTCTGAAACAGCCACTTCCAGGGAGATTCAAAAGCTTCTGGGCTGCTTCGGGCACGGTCAACCGTTTGACGGGTTAGGTCAATCAGTTTCTCTAGGAGGGATGGGCCTTTCTGAGACATGCTTCTTGCTCTGGCTTCCCTGAGGCTGATAGCCCCACAAGGGTAGCTCAGGGGGGATCCTACTGCCAAGTTTCTTCCTATGCAGGAGACTGCCCCAGCAAAGAGCAAATCTGTTGGCGCCCTGATCCCGCCCCGGAGGGATCCGCAACAACAGGTTTATTGAGAGTTATTCACAAGAGCCATTTTCCGCACTATGCTAAGTTTAGAGACGACTACACAGGGATCCCAGGCTCGTCACAGCGGGCCCTCTCGGATTCACAGCTCCTTTTAACTTGTGCTGGAGAGTTTTATGTCCGAAACTTCAACCCTGCGCCAGTCTTTCAACAGCGTGCGCGAGAATCCTGTCTTGCTCGGTACTGAGGTAACCCAGCCGGTTTGCGAGGGAATGAACGCCCTGCTGGCCAGCTTCCAGGGGCTGTATTTGCAGTATCAAAAGCATCACTTCGTGGTGGAGGGCACCGAGTTCTATCCGCTGCACCAACTCTTTAGAGATCACTACGAGCAGGCGAGGGAGCATGTCCACGACCTGGGAGAACGTCTAGAAGGGCTGGGAGGTGTGCCGGTAGCCAGCTTTGCCACCCTAGCCCAGCTCTGCTGTTTTACCCCTGAGCCGGATGGAGCTTTTGAGGCGCGGCAAATGCTGATGAACGACCTGGCGGCAGAGCAGGCCATCATCGATCTGCTGCGGCGGCAGGCAGCCCAGGCAGAGAGTCTTGGGGATCGGGCCACCCGCTACCTCTACGAGCAAATCCTGTTGAAAACAGAGGATCGCGCCTTCCATCTCCATCACTTCCTAGCCAACGATAGCCTGGTGTTCGGCTTGATGAACGGCAGAGCCTAGCCAGAAGGTCTACAGGTGGGCTTGAGCCTGCCTGGTTTCCATCCTTCGGCTTTTTTTTGAAAAGCTATTGAGAATTTAGTTCATTTTTTTGCTATTCTTTACCTCTGAGGTGCTGATCCCGGCCATGAACCCCGTCTTTCAGGACTCTGAGCGCGGCTATCTTTTGAATATTCCTCTGGGCGAACGCTGGCGCGTCGGTCGGCGGCTGGTGGAATTGGGGATCCCGGCAGTTTGTACGGGAGATGGTCGTCTGCAGGTGGAGGCGAGTACTCCATTGGCCGTTCTGCAGGTGCGCAGCGTGATCCGTCAGCACACAGCGCGGCGACAGGAGTTGTTGGATGGCCTAGAGGCTTGTTGGCAGCTCAACATGGAGACTGGGGGTCAAGATGAGCAAGTTTCCTAAGCAAGGGATCCCGTTTGAGTCGGAAGGCCGGTTTTTGGGATTTCTTCCCGATAAAGATGGCAAGCTCAAGTACCTGAGTTGGCAGGCTGGAGCCGATATTTTCTCTGGCAAGATCCCCAAGCCCCTGCGTTCTGCCCTTTACCGCACCCTCAAACCCGGAGATATCCTGCAAATCTGTGGGGAGCGGGAGGTGGATCTGCACAAAGGGCGAGAAAAATGGGTGCTCTACCGCGTGGTTCCCCTTGGAGAGAGGGTGGAGTGTTCGTCTTCGACGGTAGATGCAGCTTCTGGGGCCGAGCCAGCTCCCGAACCGGTTGCTCCAAACATCACACCCATCAAAGGTAAGGTGCTGGTCTGCCAGAAATCCGACTGTTATCGGCGGGGGGCCGGAGCGGTGATGCAAGCCTTGAACTCCCATTTGGCCGCCTACTCCAGTTCGATTTGCGTGCAGGGGGTGGGCTGCATGAAAGATTGTAAACGGGGCCCCCATGTGGTGTTTATGCCCGACAAGGCTCGTTATAGCGGCGTTTCCCCTCAGGGGATCCCGGCTTTGTTGGAGCGACATTTTCCGATTGCTGCGTCGCCGGTACAGCAGGTTGAGGCAACGGCTTCTCCCTAACGCCCATGCTGACCCCTGTCGGCAAACAGTTCTGTGGGGTAGGCAGGAAATGCAAAGGGTGCAGCAGGGGTTGTCACAGCAGACCCAGGCGGAGCGAGATCCGAATTGCCGGGTGGTGGAAGGGATCCCTGCTGTGTGATGCTGAAGACAGGGCTAGGCGAGGGGAGGGAACAGACCTTGCGGGTGGGGATCATCGGCACCGGCTACGCAGCCCGTTCACGGGCTGAGGCAGTGAGCAAAGATGGCCAAGCGCAGATTGTGGGTATTGCCGGTCGAAATCTAGAGCGGGCAAGCTCCTTAGCGGCTGAATTTGGGGCGGTGGCTTGTCCAGATTGGTCTTCTCTGCTCCAGGATCACCGGCTGGATCTGGTCTTTGTTAGCACCATCAATCGGGATCATGCCCCCATTGCCCGTGCTGCTCTGGAGGCAGGGATCCACACCGTCGTGGAATATCCCCTTGCCCTGAGCGCTGCCGAAGCGCGTTCTTTGGTGCAATTGGCAGCCGAGCGGCAGGTGCTGCTGCACGTCGAACACATTGAGCTGATCAGCGGCGTCCACCTGTTGCTGAAACGAGAGCTGGAAGGGCTGGGCAAGGTGTTTGCCGTCCGCTACATTACCCTCACTGCCGCCCACCCCGCCCCCGACCGCTGGACCTATCGGCCTGAGTTGTTTGGCTTCCCCCTCATGGGGGCTGTTTCTCGCATCCACCGCTTGGTGGACTTGTTGGGCAAGGTAGAACGGGTGAGCTGCCAACTGCGCTACGACGGGCCGGATCTGCCGCACCGCTACAACAGTTGCTACTGCACAGCCCAACTGAGTTTTGCCAATGGGTTGCTGGCGGTGTTGACGTATGGCAAGGGGGACTCCCTATGGTGTTCCCAACGGCTGTTGGAGTTCCACGGCCAACGGGGGGGCCTATTGATCAACGGCGAAGAGGCAACCTTGTTGCGGCCCGGCAGCGCCCACCCTCTGGAGACAGGATCCCGCCACGGCCTCTTCGAGCAAGATACCCACATGGTGCTGGATCACCTACGCCACGGCAGACCCCTCTATATCAATACTGAAAACATGCTCCATGCCCTGGCAGTGGCCGAGGCAGCCGAGCGCTCTGCCCAAACCCAGCAGGTGGTTCCTGTTCAGGATTGATCCCAATCGAAGGGAACAGGGAGTGCAATCCCCTTACCCCTGCCCCCTCTGCCAGGCGGAGAGGGGAGATACACAACGCAGAGTCTAATTTGATTACGACTAATTACAAACAACTTAATTACGACCGAACTAACCAACGGCTCTAGCCCCCGCAAACACACTGCCGATGCGACGCATCGCCTCTTCCACGTTGGCGCGGCTGTTGAAAGCTGACAGGCGCAGGTAGCCCTCTCCGGCGCTGCCAAAGCAGAGCCAGGGGTACCCACCACATGGCAGGTGTGCAGCAGCTTGTCGAAAAACTCCCAACTGCTCAGCCCAGCGGGCGCTTTCACCCAGACGTAGGGGGCATTCACGCCGCCGTAGACCTGGATCCCCACTTGGGCCAACTGCTCGCGAATGATGCGGGCATTCTCCAGGTAAAACTGCACCAGACCTCGCACCTGCGTTTGCCCCGCTTCGGAGTAGACTGCCTCTGCCCCCCGTTGCACAATGTAGGACACCCCGTTGAACTTGGTAGATTGGCGGCGATACCACAAGCTCCACAGATCCACCCAGGATCCATCCGCAGCTTGCCCCCGCACAGACTTGGGTACCACCGTAAAGGCACAGCGGGTGCCGGTAAACCCAGCGGTTTTGGAAAAGGAGCGAAACTCAATGGCACATTCTCTTGCCCCTGGAATCTCATAGATAGAATGAGGGATCCCGGGCTCGGTGATATAGGCTTCGTAGGCGGCATCGAACAGGATCAGGGATCCGTGGGCACGGGCATAGTCTACCCAGTTTTGCAGATGCTCCCGCGTGGCCACTGCGCCTGTGGGGTTATTGGGGAAGCAGAGATAGATCACATCCACCTTTTGGCTGGGTAGGCTGGCGGTGAAGTGATTTTCGGCGGTGATGGGCAGATAGACTAGGTCCTCGTATTCGCCGCGTTCATTGGCCGATCCCGTATGGCCCGCCATCACGTTGGTATCCACATAAACCGGATAGACGGGATCCGTGATGGCAATGATGTTGTCGTGGCCGAGGATATCCAGGATGTTGCCGCAATCGCACTTGGAGCCATCGGAGACGAAGATCTCAGAAGCGTCGATATCGCAGTTCCGGGCCTGGAAGTCGTGCTGGGCAATGGCCTGGCGCAGCCACTCATAGCCCTGTTCTGGCCCATAACCGCGGAAGGTGGCCCGTTCCCCCATCTCTTCCACCGCCCGGATCATGGCCGTCCGACAGGCTTCCGGCAGCGGCTCGGTAACATCGCCAATGCCCATTTTGATAATCTGAGCTTCGGGATGGGCGGCGGCAAAGGATTGCACCCGCCGAGCAATTTCAGGGAAGAGATAGCCGGCTTTGAGCTTGAGGAAGTGGTCGTTGATCCTGGCCATGGGGGTTTGCTAGAGAGGAGGTTATCGGCTTTTCAGTGTAGCTGTTTGCGCTAGCGGGATGAAGTCCTTGCCAGAACCCTACCCCTGCCGCTCGCCGACAGCGTTGCGCTTCCCCTGCCCACAGCAACAACCCCGGCAGAGGCGGGACAGAGTAGGATGCTACCTTGGCAAAGATTCTTTGGAGAGCAAGGATGAAGCAGCAGAGAGGAAGGGCTCAGCACAAGAGGTGGGCGGTGGGCCTGTTGGCAATCTGGGTTTGGCTGAGCTGGGGGGTGGGGACCTGGTCTGCTCCCCTTTGTCGGGATCCCCTCTTGCTGCGGCAGATCTTGGCAGCTGTGGGCCGCCCGGAGGTGAAGGTAGAGGAGGTGGCCCTTTTTGATTCGGATCAGTGCCTTGTCCAACTGGTGCTGGATCGCCAGGGGTTAAGGGGATCCCTGCCGCCTGCCATAGGCCAATTTCGCCGGTTGCGAGCCTTGTCCCTCAGCCACAACCAGCTTTCCGGCCCCCTTCCGCCCGAGCTGGGGCAACTCAGCCAGTTGGAAAACCTGTTTCTAGACTACAACGAATTCTCCGGCTCCATTCCAGCCGAGCTGGGGCAGTTGCAAAACCTGCGCGGCCTGTTTTTGGATCACAATCAGCTCTCTGGGCCTATTCCCCCCCAACTGGGGCAACTGCGCCATCTGGAAAACCTCATCCTGCAAAACAACCGCCTCAGCGGCACCCTTCCCGGCCAACTGGGCCAGATGAGCTCCCTCAAGGGCCTGTTTTTGGATCACAATCAGCTCTCTGGGCCTATTCCCCCCCAACTGGGGC